>NZ_JBFTQW010000008.1:0-276938 GCF_056399205.1 Bacillus sp. 01N45 | reverse complement strand
AGACCAATTCGCAAGTACATTTACTATTACCTTTGCAAATGAATACGGTCAAATGGCTCCTGATAATTGGTATGGTAAGTTTTCTTCTATTCAAGAATGGTTTTATAACAGTGAGGTAACAAATACAAATCAACTGTATCCACAGACTGAATTTAAGGTATCTATCGGCTACGGTGAAGAGGTTTTACCTTATATACATGGTTTTGTATCTGATGTGAAGGTAAATGCCGAAAGTGGTACTATTTCAGTCACTTGTACAACATCTTATAAGAAACTTCTACATAAATCAGTAATACCAACACCTGGATCGGATGAAATTGTTGCACCAACTGGCAATGTTTATAATGTTGTAAAATTCTTCTTTCAAAAAGCAGGGGTTGTCTTACATGGTAGTCCCGTAAACATACCTGGTACCAATCAAAGCTGGCTCGTTGAGGGTGCTACTGGTAAGAGGTTTCAAAAATGGGATGAAATTGTTCGCGATATTATAGATACAACATTCCACTATATTAAACATGAACCGGATGGAAGTTGTACGTTTATGAAAATGCCGGACTATGCCATTAACGAGCCTGCAAAATTTAACTTTAATGAAGGTGAGAACCTCATTTCATTAGATATGCAGCTAACAGATCAGGATATCAGTAATAGCATTGTTGTTAAATGTGGAGATTACGCAAATGGATTTCTTAATTCTTTTTTATTAAAAAATGTATCGCAAGGTGATTTGCGTGAGGAAATGATAGAAGTTCCTTGGGCTACAACATTCTTTGCGAGAAGAGCAGTCGCTGCAGCTTATCATTTAAAGGCAATACAAAAGTTTAGAACATTAACGGTTGCAGTAGTTGGTGATCCAAGGATTCAATTGTTTGATGTAATTTCTGTTTACAACCGAGATTCTGGCCAACAATGGAATTATTTCGTAAAAGGGATTAATACTATGATTTCAGCAGATGATGGTTTCTATCAAACTTTAGATTTAACAGTTAACTATGGATACGAACCTACACCTTATACAGACATAAGCGGAATCACAGTAAACGTAGATACCTTACGATTAAAACTTTGGGATTATGATTATGAAGATGGTGACGTATTAAATATTTACGCCAATGATAGGTTAATAGAAGAAAATTACCTTATCCGAAACAATCCTACATATGTTGATATTCCACTCGAATACGGGGTAAATGTAATTGTATTTGAAGCTGTACGAAATCCTTTAAGGTGGCTTACAGGACGACTACAAGTGTTAGATACACAGAATAATATTCTATTTGATTATGGTTCTCTACCAGATTTAACATTTGATCGGAAAAACATAGGTCCAGATGGATATTATATTCAACGTCCCGCAAAAACTTGGGCTGTCACTAGGGTAAATTAGGGGTGATATGATGATAATGCAAAAGAACTTATATGATCCGATTATGTATTTGATGAAAGGATTAATTGATAGAGAATTTTACAGCGGTGGAAAACCAATGCCTGGCGATGACCCAAATAACGTATTTAAAGAAGGTATGACAGAGGGCTATACCCTCATTCGTGACGGCGCTCGTTTATCTGCTGTTGATGGAGACAAATATCTTTATTACGATTTAGTTTTTAACGACCACGGTATGTTAGATAAGGTTCTTTTATCCCACAAGATAACAGGAAAGATGATGGAAATACAATTAATATATAATGCAAAGAAACAATTAGAACGTGTGCAGCCGCGTCTTCTTAATAAAGGTAACGGTATGCTATCTGATTTACCAATTCCCGATGTGTCTTAATGATGCACGGGAATTTTTTAATACATGGAAAAGGGTGAATGATCTTGTTTGAAACAACCTATTTAGCTGGTGGCCGATTAGATCCACCTTTTCATCCAACAAAAACCGAACCATTCATACCTGGATTCATTATGGATTCCACATCATATAAAACGGATGAAATGAAATATATATTACCTGCAGATATGGAGATTTATGCTATTAGTGTTAGTTCCTCCATGTATGAATTAGATGATAAATGGGATTTAATCGTGAACGGACAAACTGTTTGCCAGGATATCTATACGAAGCGTATTCCCGAAGGTATGCACTTTATGGTTTATAAAGCAGTCGCAACAGGAAGCACAATAACATTCCGATTCCATAACCAAGGGATTCTTGATAAAACGGTATGGTTTGAATTTCACTTTTTAAGATAAGGGGACGTACTCATGAGTTTTTCAGTTAATTATATGGCTGGTGGAAGATTTGACGCACCTTACTTCCCAACAAAAACAGAACCATTTATACAAGGGCGAAGAGTTGGTATTTATGATGGAATGCATGTAGATAAGTTTTCATTACCATTCGAGACAGAAATGATTGCTTTTTCTGTTGCTGCTTCACATTACAGTGACAAAGACTATTGGAATTTATTTATTAATGGCCAACAAATCTTTAAAGACGTTTATGTAAAAGATGTGCCGGAGGGATTTAACTTCTCTGTTGTAAAGCCTATACCTGCTAATTCAGAGATAAGATTCGAATACCACAATGTTTCTGCAGAGAAAAAAGCTATATGGCTTAATTACCAACTTTTAAAGGATTAGGAGAGTGAAATAAATGGCATATATTGAAAAAATCGTTACAGAAGCAGAATTTCAAAATGAGCTCATAAATTTAATGACTGAAAATGGTTGGAAAAAAGTTAAAACCTTTTATAAATACATTCATAAAGAAAAAGAGCAAGGAAGCAAAGATAACATTACTAAATTGTATAAATATTGGTGTGCAAAACATGTTGTTTTACAAAATTCGGATGGAGGCATGTACGGAATTGTTCAGACCTGGGCTTGGGAGAATAAAACAAAATTGGATATAGATTTATCTACAGATAAAGGCAAAACAGAACTTCAATCTTATCTAGAAAATAACCCAAGATATAAAGATCGCTCTTGTATGTATCTATATATGATCGAACAACTCCCAAATTATCAAGATAACAGTTTAATCGCTATGGGCGCTCAAGATGGATATGAATCTCGATCCATAATGGATGTTGAATTAGCTGAGGTTAAAGAAATAGTAACTCAAAATAGGAATCCGAATACTGGTACACTTTATGACGTTTACACTTATGAATATTCGGATTCTCCGCAACTCATGATGTCACCTTGGGTAAAGTGTACTTTTAGAAATCCAAGATTACAAAATGTAAATGTAGATACAAATTGGTGGCCAGATTCACTAGTTCGCATTACAGGTCAAGTTGATAAAGATAGAGCGGTATTATTAATTCAAGCAGACAGAACACCAGCATTTGAAAATAACGTCGTTCCTGTAGTACCGGTATATATGGGCAGGTTAGAAAGTTATGCAGCGGATGATACAATTGCGGATGCTCTATGGGCTGGTAGTGCCTATGATGAAGGTGACGAATCTTCCTCTCATACTTTTGATTTTGAAAACCCGAAACCTTTTAGAGATGTATCAAAATATATGCCAAGAACAAAAACATATCCGAAAAGTCCTGGTAACGGTATTGATAATGTAATTATAAAACGTTCCCGATTCGGAGCAAGATATCAAGCTCACTATATTGCGTGGAATGTCCCAAGTAATATGATGCCACCAGATCGTAAAGGAAAAAACGGTGGACAATATCCTTCAGCATGGCAAAGTCATGACAATGATGAATATAAATATCAATTCAACCCATCTTTATATAGTGGTAGAGTACATACTTCACGTGCTTATATCGTTCATCCAGATGAAGGTGTCCGTGGCTACATGCCTTATATCGTTCTCCTATCACCATTAGGATTATTAGATGGCGACAAATTAAAAGTCCGAATAGATACTTGTCCAGACTCTCATGATATTTATCGTTCCTTTACAGTGGATGCAATTTCACCAATTACGAAAATGCCAGCAACTGCATATCGTCCAGCTGGTTTAGGTATATACGAAAAATCAATGTGATAAGGGGAGAAACTAAATGTGGTTCGATCAAGTAGTTAATTTACAAACGTTACCGAATGAATTAGAAAAAATGTATATCGCAAATGGATGGAAACGAGATTTACTATTCCGTATTCGAAGCGATTCTAGTAAATATATTGATGTGAGATTGTTTGAATCGTTAGGTAGTGATTTAGAACGACGCAGATTCGGTTTTGCGGTAGCATACGATACTGCGGATTCGGATTTTGCAGATGCACGTTACGTTTCCGTTGAATCCAGATTAGGAAATTTAGGGGTCGGGGATGGGACAAAAACAGAATTTAATATTCCTGCTTTCCCAATTATCTCAACATCACTATTAGTTTATGTAAATAGTGTTCTGCAAGATAAGAGTTCTTATACAGTCGATAGTAAAACAGGGAATATTAAGTTTAATAGTCCAATTGCAAAGGGTGGAAAGGTAACTGCAGAATATCGTCTTGCCAACGATGCATATGAACCATCTAATGATATGATTTTCTTCACGTATACGCGATATTTCATTGAAAAAGAAATTAAGTCTACAGATGAAGCAGCAAATTTAGGGAATGGAAATGGAACGAAAACAACATTCACATTACCATTTGCTGATTTTGATGAAAGCCGTTTTACAGTTTATAAAAATGACACTGTTGTAACCGGAAATGAGTACTCATTCACTGGCGGTAGTATTATTTTCAAATCCGCACCTGCAAGTTCTGACAACATTAAAGTTTCCGGAATAAGATTACTTGAACCAAATAAAGATGGTGTATTAGAAGATGTTCTTACAGCAAAAACCAGATTTGATGTTCAAAACACAATAAGTGTTATGACGGAAATTTTTAAATCTATCAATTTTATTAATGCGTCACCTTATACATCGTTAAGTTTCACGCCAGAACAACGATTCACAAAAGATTGGAAGAGAGATTCAGTTGTTTATATGTATGGAAACGCAAATAAAGATCGTATCGTTATGTTTATGCGAATAGATCCGACGCCAAGTCCTGTCCGAGCTTTATTTGTTCCGCTTTATATTGGAAAAATGCACACCTTTGATAATAAACCACAAAAAAATTTACTTATCATGGGCGGTTGCCGTGAAGGAGAACAATTTAATAATTCCACAAAGAAAATTGGCGAAACTAACATGGACTATGGCCAAAATACTTCGGGTGGTAATTTATCGCCCATGTTGGCCCAATCTTTAACAGGGGCTATGTATCAACAGCATTATCTAGCATTCATTACTCATAATTCTGAGATTGATAGTGGTCAAGGTCGCTTTAATCCTTCAATGTACAGTAATAAATATCATTTATCTCAATTTTATATTGTTCATCCAAACGATGGCTATGTAGGAAAATTAGATGATGTTTATGCGGTACATCCTAAGAACATTCAACAAGCGGATGAATTAGAAATTGAAAAAACAGTAGTAAATGAAGTGCTTGGTAACGGTGATGGTGCCACGACTATATTTCATTTAGAACATAAACCACAAGGTGATACGTTAAACATTTTTATGAATTGTAAAGAAATACCGAAAACAGATTATGTCTATAATCCAGATGACAAAACAGTGATATTTAAAGAATTTCCGCTTGGGGAAATTACTGCTAGTTATAAAATGGCGCAATTATATCGTTATACATTGCCCACAACTGCGGTATCACCATTCACAAGTAAAAATTCTCCGTTTAATCCTATTGGGTTAGCGATTTATAAAGAGGACATTTAAAAACGAAAGGGGGAAAGCAAAGAATGAAAGAAAAGGTTTATTCGCTTGCTACCCCTTCTTTATTTATAAAAGAAAAAAACTATACTGTTTCTATTTCTTCGGAATCCAAATTTGAAAAGAGCTATTGTGTAGCACTTTCAGTAACAAATCCTTTTGGGAAAAATGAACACGAGTTTCCAGTGAGTATGCCGGCAAGTTCAAGGGTTAAGGCTATTACAGAAGATGATGCAGGGATATTCGCTACAAGAAGAACAACTAAAATTAAAGGCGTTTTCTCTGCTATTGTGGAAAAAGCTAGTCGACAAGTTAGAGAAATTGAAGCGAGTACGTCTTCTCTAGACAGTTCCATTTCAAAACGTTTGATAGAATTTGATATGGAAGTTTCTGATTTACAAGATTCCAAGCAATTCAGATGTCTTCTCATTGGTATAAACATTGATGAGGAAGCATTGCAACACGAGCGAATTTTTAAAATGGATCATATCGTGGATGAACATGTTAATCGGCCTTTTAATACACATGAAATTCTTATTGCTAACGAAGAGGTGCTGCACCGTGCTACAAACGAGCACGAAATGAACCCAGTAATAAAAGAAGAAGTTCTTCATAAAAAAGTGCGCGAATTTGCTGTAGATGTAGATGAATTACCAGAATGGGTTAACGTAGCACGCGTTCTGTATGGGGAAAATTTTTATGAAAGTATCGTAGCAGCACGACAAGAAAAGGAAATATGCGCTACAACAATATCCGTCGATACAAGCAATATCACAATAAAAGAACTAGAAGCGATTAATGTCAGTGACGCGGAATTAGCATATAGATACATTAGAGAAATGATTGGTTCATATGAAGAATATGACATATTTAACGGTCAAGGTATACCAGTTTATTTACCCGATTACGATTTGTTCGCTCGCATCCAGAGAGAGTTATCAGCAAACTATGCTGAATTATCTACAGGGGATAGAGATGCCTTACAGATTAATGGGGAAGGTGTTTCATTAGAATTGATAGATCGTTCTATATCGGAAATAGGTAGTTCACTTGTAGATTCAGAAACTCTATTACGAAAAAAAATAGAAATGGATTTAATTGAAATAGATTTAAATCAATCTGATAGGGTTACTAACGAGATAAAAGCAGGAGCAGCTTTTCATGGATATGCTGATAGAAAAAACAAATATCATGAAGCCGAAAAAATGAATGAATCAGAAGCCGATAGGGTTACTAATGAATTTATCGCAAATAACATTGCGCATATGGAATTAACAACCCCAAAAGGTCGTGAGTACGGTGTAAACATGGCTGATATATCAGATGGTTTAAATGTTAATCGTGAATTTAATACAGGTAATATTATTGAAATTGATAATGGAGATAGAAATATCAAAGACGTTTGCAGCGTGATTACTAACACTGTAGCTATAGATAAAGTAATTGCAACAGTTTCTACAGATTACATAGAAACGGATCCAGTTAATAAAATTACGAAAGATATCGTCACTGTCATTACAGAAAACGAATTAAGCAATCGCTTTGATACAAAAACTATTGTTTTTGAAGAGACTTTTTCATTAGCAGATAGAAACATCCTACAGATAGATGCAACGAGAGAAGAAATGGATTTGTTCGAAGGTTTGGGGATTCCAGTCTATTTACCTGACTTCGACATGTTTTCACGTATTAAAAGAGAATTCATAACAGAAACGGCTTTGTCCGAAATAATGAACCGACCAGAAATAAATATCCCATCAAAAGTTGTTGATACTGTTGATATGGTGCGCCCTATACAAGAAATCATGACGGATGTGTCCGGAGCAACAGAATTTGAAAGACCACTTTTAGAGCTAGATTCACAAATTGTTTATGAGTATGATGCAGCTGATACACCTGCAAAAAAAGCTTTAATTCATGAACAGGATTTATTTGATACTTCTCGTCAATTTGAAGCTGATGAAATAACAGGTGATACGTTTGATAGAGAGAGCACTATAGAAACTGTTGTGAGCGAATCTGAGCAGCTTAACAGACAAGTAATTATCGAAAGTTCAATCATAGAGAATGATAGTTTTAAAGTGGACATGCTATTTGATGCCACTTGTATAAAATTTGAACATTTCATAGTTGATAATATATATAACGCTGAAATCATTGAAAGCGATGAAAATAAAAAAGTTATAAAAGAAGATCCAAAGCTATGGTTGCGGCATAGTCGTCAATCTTGGTGGACGAATTCAAATTGGAAGAAAACGAGATAGAAGGTGAGCAAATGGCGAAAGTTGGAGATATTTTAAAACAACCAGAACCAAATTGGAAAAGATATGACGATACTAATCCACTGATAGAATACGATGAGAATTGGAGTAAGTATCCAGCAAATACAGAGTATGACGGTTCATCTATTGGCGCATTAAAAGGAAAAAACTCAAGCTTTAAATTCCAATTTAGAGGTACTAAATTTCGTTTGATTGTAGCTTGTTCAGATACCCGTTACTACTCCAACAGAATCAGTGTATCCATAGATGATTTACCAATAGAATACTTTGATGCAAATACAGTATCAAATACATTTCAAGTTTTAAAATACGAGAAAATAAATCTCGAAAATAAAAACCATATTGTTAAAGTCACAGTAGTAAATTCATCGGCAACAGCAGCTACTTTCGACTACAGGTTTGACGCTTTAGATATTGATGAAACTGGAACATTACTTCCTGTTAATTATAAGGAAAAACATTTAGTTTCTTTATACAAAAAACAAAGCGGAAAAATATTCACGGATGATTTTGATTCCATGCATCCTCGGTGGATCATGTCTCCGGCAAGTGCATTTGATATTTCTGCTGAAAAGAGTTTTTTACGAATAAACCATGATGCCAGCAAAGATGTTTTACTATTAGTCGATAAACCTGCAGGTGACATTGCAATACAAGTAACTGCAGATTATCAGCCAACTGTAGAAAATGATAATGGTGGACTACTCATATACCAGAATGCTGATAACAAAATTGAATTCCTTGAATCTTATTCAAAAACTAGTTCAAAGGATCATATAGAATGGTTAGCTGTATCACAAGGTAATCAGTGGGATTTTTACAGCAAAACAGATTCCAATTTTGATTATGCTGATAGCGAAAAATTAGAAGCTAATAAGATTGGGATAGTTGTAAAAAAAGGCATAGAAAACCAATACACTCCATTAAATGTCGATCGTATTATTGTTACTGCAGGTAATAAATTAAAATTACGACAACTCTTTCCTGGCGGATTAGTTGTATTAAAAGATGATAGTGGAAACATTGTTTTTAAAAGTGCAGTAGACCGAAATAATACGGGTATAGATATTGTTTTACCATCACTAGAATTTAAGGGACAGGTAGAAATATTTGACGAGAAAAACATGCTAATCGCTACAAAGAAAACAATCTTTTATGGTGGCGACATATATAATATGGGTTCTCCTTTAAAAATTTTAATGCATGACAAAGAATTAAACGATACAGATCCAACCCATTTAGGGAATATGGTAGAGGGCCAAAAGGTTATTCGAATGTCTGTGCAAAATGAAAATATATCCGCTGTGGCCAATTTAAAAATATCTGTCCAACAATACATGGATAAGGTCGGAGTTTCCTGGGCAGATGTTTCACTAGATGGTATTAATTTTTCAAAAGAAATTTCTATCGGTACGTTAGACCCTCAAAACTCTAAAGAACTCTGGGTTAAAGTTGTTAAAGACTATAATTACATGGGCCTTGAACCAATTTATTTCAACATTAAACTAGCACATGATTAGGTTGTGATGATATGGGAACTAAAATGAAAATTAATAGATTCAAAGGGGAAACAGCAAATTCAAATCCAACATTCGTGGAAAGAAAAGAACAAATTTTCATAGAAAAAGGGCAGGTAGAATATATACCGATTAATATTGGATTCAACAAATATGATATCCGAACAATTAAAGTCATAAATGATAAAGATTCCGAAACGGTCGTTACAATTTTTGATAAAAAAGAAGATGGAGATCAAATATACAAGAGTCTCCAAGAGAAGAAAATATACGATATATTAGCAATACCGATTGAAGATAAAGATAATACTGCAGCCGCTCATGTTTTTGTTGAAAACAAAGGAGATTCGGCTGCTTTATTTTCTTTAAATATAAAAGCAGTAAGTTTATCTTAAAGGAGAGAACTATATGACTAATAAAATTTTTAATCGCTTTGAAGTTGCACGAAAAGACATCTTCCAAACAGTTATTGATGAGATGCTTCGAGTGGGATGGGTGCAAAAAAATAAAGGAGACTCTTCTGAAAATAACTTTTTTGTTATGTATTCAGATGGTAATGATAATAAGAAAAATATATTCTTAGAACTTATCCCGTTTGATGGAAGAAATTCAGAATCTTCCCCGTCAACAAACTCTAGTTATGATATTAGAAAATCAGACTACGCAGATCCATTCTTTCGTTTTTCTGAAGGATACGAGGAAAACACAAGTAGACGGATAAATATAACTGATTCCAATCCTTTAGGCTGGTTTTCTGGTAGAAGATATAACACCGGCTTTACAAAGGGAAAAGGACCAACCTATGATAAGGATGCGATTTTCGAATTATACATTTTTGCGGATAAAGAACGTGTTATTGTTGCTACAATTGCACCAGAATATCTATCTGGTTACAACGTTGTTTCATATATAGGCGTTCCGGATGACCTGTATTTAAAAGAATCACATGAACCATTTACAAGGGCGATATATGCAGCATCAACAGCTTTCTCCGGAGTAACTTCTAATTCTTCGACGCAGCAAAATCAAGGTTGGATGTTTGCGGGCCCTGAATCATTTCCTTCTTCAACTAAACCATATAGATCCACCACAAGTTATTTTACGCCTTTGAAGAACCCGACAATTGATAAATCATATATTTTGTCTCCTATTTTTGTAGAGACTAAGGAGGAAGGTGTCCGAGGACGATTAGATGGAATATTTTATTTAAGCGGAACAACGAATTTATCACAAGGAGACTTCATTGAAATTCCAACCGATGAAGGGATACAAAAATATAGATATTTAGCTTGTGTTAGTAATACTATGAACACCTATTCACTACCATCAGATATTGTAATAAGGGTTTCTTGATTATGGCTACTTTTAAAGGAATGATATTACGTAATTATCTAACTGTAGCCAATAGGAACGTACAAACACGGAAGGGAGCATTTTTACCTAAGCTAGAAATACCTAACAATCCACAAAACCATGACATGAGACGACCACGACAAGAACCATTAGAACATTCATGGAAAAAATTAAATACGTAAACAAGAAAATCCAAGCGTGCAGCAGCAGGCTTTTTATTTTGGCCAAAATTTGAAAGGAGGTGAGAACTTGGAACGAATTCAAGAACTTATCAAGGCATTGAATATATCTGATGTAATTACAAGTACTCAATTTAAAGTGGGTGGCATTATAAGCGGAGGACTAGGAACATTAATTAATTTGCTATATGGTAAGGCGAATGTAATTTGGATTGGAATCTACTGCTGGATTATTATGTTGGACTGGATTACTGGTAGTAAAGCTTCAAAACTAGATGGCACATACTCATCACAATATGGAATTGAGGGCATCACGAGAACCGTGGTGCTTTTATCATTGCCGGCTCTTGCACATTTATTTGATATCGCTCTTAAACTACCCGATTTCTTTTTCTTTATGGTAGTTGGTGGGTTGAGTTATCACATTTTTAATAGTTTTGCTGCAAACTGTGCACGAATTGGCTGGGAAAAATGGATTCCAGCGTGGTTATTAGAAAGTGTAGCATCTGAAATTCAAGCAAAAATCATAAGGTCTAATGCAAGAAAAGAAAAACATAATACAAAATAAAAATATACGCCTTACATAAGGAGAGCATTGTCAAAAGACGGTGCTCTTTTTGTTTGGCTAAAAAGGGGAAAATACACAATGAAAAAACCAATTAAACTATTTAGTTCCTTATTTATGACTCTATTGCTCTTATTTTCATTTGCTACGGCTTCTTTTGCCGATAGAGTACTAATTATCCAAGACTTACCGAAACAAGCGTATCGTAACGGCGTAGGCGTGTATGAGGGCGTTGTGGCACATAGTACAGCAACACCAGAAGCGCCAGCAATTAATATTCAAAAGTATGAGTCTCGTACATGGCGTTCTGCTTTTGTTCATTATGCAGTAGATTGGGATGAGACAATCCAAATTGCCGATACAAAATATATCGCTTATGGTGCTGGACCAGCTGCAAATAAAAGATTTGTTCACGTAGAACTTTCCGAAACTAGTAATCCAGCTAAATTTATATCTTCTTACGAACGTTATGTAAAACTATTAGCTAAGATTTTAAAAGATAGAGGGATTCATCCAAGCAAAGGTTTATGGACACATAAAGACATTACTTACAAATTAGGTGGAACCGACCACGAAGATCCGCTTGATTATCTTCGCAGTCACGGTGTATCGGAATCACAATTCAGAACGGACGTACAAAAGGCGTATGATGGCGCAACAGTTACAGTTAAACCAAAACCACAAGAACCTATTCAAAACGTTGTAGGAGGAACAGGAGTAGCTTATATCGATGGATATAATGTAAACCTTAGAAGTGGGCCATCAACAAATTACGGTGTTATCCGTCAATTAAGTAAAGATGAATCCTATCAAGTATGGGGAAAAAAAGGTGATTGGTTAAATCTCGGTGGTAATCAATGGGTTTATAACAACCCATCCTACATTAAATATCAAGGAGAACAAACTTCTGCTGCAAGTTCTGTAATTGGAAAACGCGTTGTTTCTAAAGTGGACAACCTTCGTTTCTACGACGCTGCTTCTTGGTCTGATAAAGATGTAGCAGGAACAGTAGATGAGGGGCTTGGATTTACTATTGATGCTAAAGTATCTGTTAATGATTCACCACAATACAAAGTGCACAACAGTAAAGGCACAACATACTATATAACTGCAAATGAAGCCTATGTGTATGTGAAGTAAAGGAGGGCCTACTCTATCATGAGTAGGCCCTTTTTTGTATTTATTTTAAACTAATTAAATTAACCACCTGTGTGACCGTGCGAGTATTGTACAACTTCTTCAGAGGATACTTGTGTTTCTTTTGGGGTGTTTGCATTTCCTAAGATTAAGGTAAAAGCAGTTAATATTCCTAATGAATAAAGAATTGTTTTTTTCATTTTAGTGCCCCCTAAATAATTTTTTTGTTTATTGTAGAACATAAATAAAAATACTCACTTGACTTTACATGATCATTTTCACGATAGAATTTTAGTGCTAATTTTTCATTATATTCCTTTACATACTCATATATATTTTCTCGTTCAAAATATACATTACCTGCTAATACAATTTTTTCTAATTCTTCCGCACATACATCTTTTGCTATTGCTTGTGAAATTTTAAAGTGATGTTCATATTCTTCATTTTTTAAATCTGTACTAATTTTCAAGCCTTTCTCAAACAACTCTAATGCTTTTTCTTTTTCCCCAATTTTTTCATGTTCACATGCTGCAATCAATATAGCCTTATAATCATTCGGTAATTCTTTAATGACTTCTGAAAGGTGACGAATAGCTAAGTCTGATAGTTTTTGGTTTGCGTACATAAACCCTAAATTGTGACGCACATATAAGATAGCCTGTTCTTCTTTTTGTTTTTGGAAAATATTCATTGCAGACATAAAAAATTCTTCAGCTGTTTCAAATTCATTTAAATGTGTACAGATAAGACCAGATACGTTATTGCAATATCCTATATTTATTTCGTATCCGTTATATTTAGAGAAGATTTCTTCTGCTTTGGACACTTGTTGAAATGCAGGTATATACTGCTGATGGTGACAGTTAAATGTAGCGAGTTTGAAATAAAACTCTGCATGCTCTAACTGATCTGGTATTTCTCTTAGTTTTATTTCAGCCTTATCATAGTAAATTTTAGCTAAGTTGTAATTTCCGACTATCGTCGAATGCATCGCCTTAAAAAAGTAATAGTAGTATATAAGAAAATCATCTGTTGGAATATTAAAAGATTCGATTTTGTTGAAACTATCTTTTCCAATACTTAAACTATCAACTAAATATTGATGACGAAAATCTAATAGAGAGTAGTATAAAAGTAAGTTTTGATTTTCTTCCATAATTTTTATTTTTTTATCAATTTCAGTTTTTAATAGATGTGCATTTCTTACATGTCTAGCGCGAATTTCAATGTACCATTCATTCAGCATTTGCATGATTTGTTCATTTGTTTGTGCCTGAACCTCCATACAACAACCTCCCCTTAGAGTTACAATGTTTATTATTTCCATTTATTTTAACACGCCTTTAGATATATAAAATTTTAAGAACTTGATATAATATATACGGAATATTCAGTTTTCTTAAATGTATATAAAGAACTCTAGATTTTTAGTGTTTTCCATAAAAAAAGAAGGCGTATATACGTCCTCTTTTTATTTTAATTATGACCAAATTATATTTGAAATAACATAAGGGATAATGTTCCAGTATATCAAGCCCGTTAACAATAATGTCTGGACGTGGCTTGCTATCAAGAAACTGTCCGAGTGCCAATAGGAAAAAGTGTTGGTTTCTCATATGAATTTCATAATTGAGAATTGGTTTAAATAACCGGTGCACCAACAGCAAAATGTGATTCATATATTTGCGCACATTTTGCGCACATTTTGTTCACGTACTATATAAAAAAGTATGAAAATCTATAAAAATAATTATTTTAATAAAATTTGTTCTAGATATACAAAAGTGCCAAAACCCTTGTGGTATAAGGGTTTTGGCACTTTTGTGTTTTTTATATTATATCAAATAAACAATCCTAAAACTGCTCATTCTTCTCCCAAGATTCCACAATATAATGTGCAATCGTCGGGTTGAACCCTTTCCCAACTAAAAACATAATCGCAGCAACTTCTGTTAAAGCGTGTTTGTGTGATGTATGTTTTGCTTCATTTAAACCGTAATCTACCCAAGGTTTTACGAAATCTAGTACAGGTTTCTTTAAAGGTAAAAACTGTGTACCGACAACTTGTTGAATTTGTTGTTGTGTTGGTTCTGTAATTGGTCCAGGCGGTAAGATTTGCGGTTGTGTAATATCGAGTGTTGGTCCTGGTGGTAAAATTTGTGGTTGTGTTGGATCAATTGTTGGTGGTTTAGGCGGTGAGACACGCGCGTTGTAGTTTGGTTGGTACATTTGTTGTTGGTATTGTGGTTGTTGCGGCTGAGTTTCGTATGGATTTGGTTGAAATTGTTGCTCTTGATTTTGTGGTGCTACATATGGATTTTGAGGGTATTCATAATTTGGACGTGAGTCGTATGGATTTTGTTGATATTCAGTTTCTTGATTTTGCGTTGTTGCATATGGATTTTGCTGATATTGTTGTTCTTGATTTTGCGGTGCTGCATATGGGTTTTGAGGATATTCATAATTAGGACGTGTGTCGTATGAGCTTTGTTGATAATTAGCTTCTTGGTTTTGCGGTGTTTCGTATGGGTTTTGTTCATATTGTTGCTCTTGTTCTTCATATTGTTCTGTGTATCTTTGGTCCTGTTGCTGAGGGTAAAATGGTTGTTGTGGATAAGGCGGTTGATTATTATAGAACATATTTATTCCTCCTCCATGATGATGCTTACCACTCAGTGTATGGGCGGACAAGAAAATATGTGATGAAAAAATGCGGGCGTGTTACAATAAGTAACTGGGTGAAGATAAAATGACAAAACAAGAAAAGATTCAAAAAACAATTACTTTTGTAAAACATATTTTAGAAAAAGATGCGAGTGGGCATGATTGGTATCATATTGAACGCGTACATAAACTGGCGATTTCTTTATCCGAGCAAGAAGGGGGAAATCGTTTTATAATTGAAATGGCAGCATTACTTCACGATGTGGCAGATGAGAAGTTAAATGAAAGTGAAGAAGCAGGAATGAAAAAAGTTTCTGATTGGTTAGAAGAGTTACATGTTGAAGAAGAGGAAAGTAAACATGTTCTTCATATCATCGCCAATATGTCTTATAAAGGTGGTCATGGCGGTAAAGTGGATTCACTTGAAGGGAAGCTTGTTCAAGATGCGGATCGCTTAGACGCTCTTGGAGCAATTGGAATAGCTCGCACATTTGCGTATGGTGGAGCGAAAGGGAGATTAATGTATGATCCAACTATTCCTCCGCGTGAAGTGATGACGAAAGATGAATATAGAAAAAATAACGATCCATCTTTAAATCATTTCTATGAAAAACTTTTAAAACTAAAAGACTTAATGAACACGAACGCAGCAAAACAAGAGGCTGAAGTTCGTCATCGTTATATGGAACAGTTTATTGAACAATTTATGAAAGAGTGGAATGCACAAATATGAAAATGTTAACTGTGGAAAACTTATCGAAATCATACGGAGAAAAACCGTTATTTGATGGATTATCATGTAGTATTACAGAAGGACAACGTGTCGGAATCATTGGTGTAAACGGTACTGGTAAATCGACATTATTAAAAATTATTGCAGGGTTAGAAACTCCTGATACAGGTGATATGACGCATTCACGTGGTTATACAATTAGTTATTTATCACAGCAACCAGAGTTTGATGAAAAACTAACAGTATTAGAACAAGTGTTCCATGGTGATACACCTTTAATTCGTCTTCTTCGTGATTATGAACAATCGTTATTAAATATCGAAAAAGATCCAAGTAATGAAAAAGTACAGGAACAATTATTTGCAGTGCAGCAACGTATGGATGCGATGAGTGCATGGGAAGCAAATGCGAATGCAAAATCGTTATTAACGAAATTAGGAATTACTGATTTTACAGCAACTGTTGGAAACCTATCTGGTGGACAAAAAAAGCGTATTGCAATGGCGCAATGTTTTATTGAAACACCTGATTTATTAATTTTGGATGAGCCTACGAACCATCTTGACCATGAGACAGTTGAATGGTTGGAAGAATATTTAGCAAGATATACTGGTGCGGTATTACTTGTAACCCATGATCGTTATTTCTTAGATCGTGTGACAAACCGCATTTTTGAATTAGACAATGGTAAACTATATAGTTACGAAGGAAACTATAGTACATTTTTAGAAGCGAAAGCACTTCGTGAAGAACAAGAAATTGCGCAAGAATCAAAACGTCAAAACTTATATCGCCGCGAACTAGCATGGATCCGCCGCGGTGCAAAAGCTCGTTCGACAAAGCAAAAAGCACGTATTCAACGATTTGATGAGTTAAAAGGTCAAGAAGGACCAGCTGCAAAACAGTCAGTTGATATTGCGCTTAGCGGGAGTCGCCTTGGCAAAAAAGTACTTGAGTTAAAAGATGTAACGAAAAAATTCGGTGATAAAACGGTATTACACAACTTTAATCATATTGTGAAACCAGGAGATCGTATCGGAATCATTGGAGCGAATGGAAGCGGAAAATCTTCTCTATTAAATATGCTTGCAGGCAAGTTAGCTCCTGATAGTGGTGAAGTTGAAGTAGGACAAACTGTAAAAGTTGCTTATTATACGCAAGAAAATGAAGAGATGAATTTAAATCAGCGTATGATTGAATACATTAAAGAGATTGCAGAAGTTATTCATACGACAGACGGAAAAGTAATTGGTGCATCTCAAATGCTAGAACGTTTCTTATTCCCGACGCACTCACATGGTACACCGCTTGGTAAACTATCTGGTGGTGAAAGAAGACGTTTATATTTATTACGTATTTTAATGGGAGAACCAAACGTACTATTACTTGATGAACCTACGAATGATCTAGATACACAAACATTAACAGTACTGGAAGATTATTTAGAAGATTTCCCAGGTGTCGTTTTAACTGTATCGCATGACCGTTACTTCTTAGATAAAGTAGTAGATGAATTGTTCATCTTTAGTGGCGGAGGCGAAGTGCGTGAATTCCTAGGTAGTTATACGGACTTTTTAGAAATGGAAAAGACGAAAGAACTTATTGAGAAGGCGGAAGTTCAAAAAGAGAAAAAAGTAGTAGAAGAAGCTCCGAAACAACAACGTAAACGTAAACTTTCATACAAAGAGCAGCGTGAATGGGAAACAATTGAAGATACAATTGCCGAACTAGAAGGGAAAATTGAGTCAATTGGAGAAGAACTTGCGAAAGTTGGATCTGACTTCACAAAGGCACAAGAATTATCTGAAGCACAGCAGAAAACAGAAGAAGAGCTAGAAAAAACGATGGAAAGATGGAGTGAACTATCAGACATCGTTGAAGGATTAAAATAAAAACAAGCTGCATATATTGAAAAGTAAAGAGAAAAACTTTACACTATTGGTAGAACCTATTTTAGGAGGGAAAAAATGAGAACATCTAATCCAATGTTGAAAAAAGAGGCATTCCGTAAAGAGGGAGCAAGCGCTTCTGCGATGACGATTGGCGGAACAGTAGGCAAAACGTTTATTATGCTTATCTTGCTACTTGCAACGTCTGTCTATTCATACATACAGATGATGCAGGGGACGATGAAGATGCCGGTATTAATTGGTGCTTTAATCGTTGCGGCAATCATCGCATTTGCGTCTATGTTCTTTCCGCGTATTTCACCTTTTGGTGCACCAATCTATGCGGCGGTAGAAGGGGTTGTATTAGGTAGTATTTCAGCAGTTTATACAATGAAATTTGGCGATTCTATCGTTTTAAATGCTGTATTACTAACAATCTCAATTCTATTTGCAATGTTAGTGTTATATGCAACGCGTGTAGTAAAGGTAACGGATAAATTCCGTACAGGCGTGATGGCAGCAACACTTGGAATTATGGTTATGTATTTAGTCGTATTTCTACTAAACATGTTTGGTGTAACTGTTCCGTACATTCACCAAGGCGGTACGATTGGTATTATTATTAGTGCAGTTGTTATCGTAGTTGCTGCATTAAACTTATTACTAGATTTCGATTTAATCGAAAATGGTGTACGTAGTCAAGCTCCGAAATATATGGAGTGGTACACTGCGATGGGACTAATGCTTACATTAGTTTGGTTATATTTAGAAATTCTTCGTTTCGTTTCTTACTTTACGAAAAATGACTAATAAAAAATCCTGCATAAAAAATGCAGGATTTTTTTATTTTCAAAGATAGAGTGAAATTTTAATCAGTGAGGCTTATACTGCCTGTTAATGCAGGGTAATTTCGGTAATGGTATAATATGGTTGTTGGTAATTCAAATTGGAGGGGGATGGAATATGATGAAAGAGAAGAAAGGGATTATGAAAAAACTATTTTCTAAAAGTTTTTTCATAGAACTAGAAGATGCTTTAACGTATCCATCATCAGAAGTTATTATTTCCGCTATTGAAAGGTATGCGGTTGAATGTCAGGAACAATTGAATTTTGAGAGTAAAGTTAAACCGATTACTTTTTACTTAGAAAATGTAATGTATCGTGTTGAGATAAAGATGGCTCGCGGTGGATATTACATTTCCTGTAGTGAAGTATAAATTTTGAAACCTTACATGTTTAATATATGTAAGGTTTCTTTTTTTCTTTTACAGCATATAAAATAATATTTTTTACTTTAAAATATATTATTTTACGCTTTTTACCCTTCATACATTTTTCTTTACAATGAAGAAAAATATGTGAGGTGGTATAACATATGATGAATCGAGTTGTATTAATCGGTAGATTGACAAAGGAGCCAGAATTATACTACACAAAGCAAGGTGTCGCTTATGCACGAGTATGTGTTGCGGTGAATAGAGGTTTTCGAAATAGTTTAGGTGAGCAACAAGTAGATTTTATTAATTGTGTCGTTTGGAGAAAATCGGCTGAGAATGTAACTGAATATTGTAAGAAGGGGTCACTTGTTGGAATTACCGGACGTATTCATACGAGGAATTACGAAGATGATCAAGGAAAGAGAATATATATAACGGAAGTTCTGATTGAGAGCATTACATTTTTGGAGAAAAGGCGGGAGGGGGCATCACAATAAGAGGGCTTAGTAGTATAGCCCTCTATCACTTTTGATTGATACCCTCCCAAACAACATCTAATTGTTGATTGAGTATATTTTTCACGTTTATTTCATTAGCATGTAATAGTGAATGGGACATTAATGTATAAAAATAAGTACTCATAATTGTAGAGGTGATAATATGTATATCCCATTTACTGTTTAATTTTCCTGTCGCTTTTGCTTCTGCAATAATTGAAGATAAACCTTCTTGTAGTTGTTGTATGCTTTTTACTTCATTTTCTACTAAGTAGTTAGACTTAATAATCTCAAAGACGGCATGCTGCATTAAATCACCATGTCCAGTAAAACGGTCTAGTAAGTCTCCTAGAACAAGTTGGATTCTTTCTTTTGGATGTTCCACATTTTCATATGCTTTTAAACTTTCATTCCATAGCTCAATTTGAGAATCACCTAAAAATAATAATATGTTTTCTTTTTTCGGAAAGTAGTTGAAGAAAGTTCCTTTTGCAATCCCGCATGCAGTAGTAATATCTTGAACCGTTACATTTTCGTACCCACGTTCTTGGAAGAGTTGTACTGCTTTTAGGAATATAAGTTCTTTTAATTCTTTTTTTCTCGTTTCTCTAAGCATTTTATCTACTCCTAACACAAACAATTATATCTGTTTAATAGATAATCTTAAATAAAATCTTACTTCATGATTAAGTTTAATGTAATTGAAAGAAGGGTAGAGAATGCTGTTTCTCATTTTTGTTATAAATGAAAGTTGTATAGTTCATGTGCTTGTCTTTCAGAAATCCATTTCGGAATACGTTTCATTACTTCGTTTCTCACTATAGTTAAAGGTGTACTTTTTATTTGCGCCATTTTTCCAACTTTCCAAGCAGTATTTGAGATTTTTTCAATTCTATCTCGTCTTTTTTGTTCGTATTCTATGAATGCTTGACGATAATGGGCATTATTCTTAATACATTCAGCCAAAATAATCGCATCTTCAATTGCCTGACAAGCTCCTTGACCTAAATTAGGAGTAAGTGCATGAGCTGCATCCCCAATAAATACGATGCGCTTTTCAAAAAACTGTTTCATTGGTGTAATGTCTACAATGTCACGATGAATCATAGTAACGTCCGATGCATTATTTAAAATAGATGGGATGGGATTGTGGTAAGTTTTGAAATGATTATATAAATCTGCTGTTGTGTAAGCTTTGTATTTTGGATCTCTAGCTTTAGCGTTTATGAGCGCATACCAGTATACTTCGTTATTGGGAAGAGGGACGATACCAAATCTACCGTTAGTTCCCCAAGTTTCAATAAAATCGTTTGTTAAAGAAAGGTTATTAGTAGGAGTTACGCCGCGCCAACACGTATATCCTGCATAACGATAATTATCGCTTTGTGTTACTTGTTTTCGAACGACAGAATGAATACCATCAGCAGCAATGAGTATATTACCAAGTGCTTCACTACCATCTTGGAATAATATTTTTAAGGCGTTTTCTTCATTTTGTTCTATTTTTGCGCATTCTTTTCCCCATTCGACAGTATCTTCTTTTAGTTCAGAAAGTAGTAATTGATGTAAATTTTTTCTATGAATGGAGTACATTTTTGGATAACATGCTGGAATGGTCAATTTATTAAAAATAGTTCCTTTTTCGGATACAAGGTTAAAGCCGTCACTTTCGTTGCCAATTTTTTTTATTCTCTCAGAAATTCCGAATGGTTCAAGTGCTTGCATCGCATTTGGGGCGATGATAATACCTGCACCAGCAACAGTAGGTTCAGTATTTTGGTCATATACTTTTACATCTAATCCTATTTTTTGTAAGGAAATTGCTGCGCAAAGTCCAGCAATACCGCCACCAATAATTATGACATTATTCATTTGATATCCCTCCAACTTAGAGTGACTTTGACCATAAAATGACCGTAGTCATTTTATGAGTTAAGGTTAATCCCTTTTTCTGGTATTGTCAATTATACTTTTAACTTTAGTTTTCGAACGATTAGGTGAAAATAGAATGAATGAAACTTCTAAGAAATGTAGAAAAGGAATTAGCAAAATTAAGCATCCGAGTAGGAGTATAGAGTGATAACATGTTACAATACAGCTAAGAACACGCAATAAAGGAGAGTTTTTTACGTGAAGATTAAAGCAATTGAACCGACGCCAAGTCCAAATACAATGAAAGTTATTTTGAATGAAGTATTACCATCAGGAGCGCGAAATAATTATACAAATGAAAATAAAGAACAAGCACCAATGCAAGTGCAAGAAATTTTGAAAATTGAAGGCATTAAAGGTGTATATCATGTAGCCGACTTTTTAGCAGTGGAGCGAAATGCGAAGTTTGACTGGAAAGTTTTATTACAACAAGTTCGTGCTGTTTTCGGCGAACAGGTAGTAGAAGAAAGTGAAGAACAACAACTTGCTCATTTTGGGGAAGTGAAAGTGTTTGTTCAAATGTTCTTTACAATTCCAATGCAAGTAAAGTTAACAGATGGAACATCGGAAGAACGTGTTGGTTTACCAGATCGTTTTAAAGAATCAATTATGAAAGTTCAAATGTCTGCACCAAACGTTGTGAAAGAGCGCAAATGGGTAGAACAAGGTACACGTTACGGTAATTTTGAAGAAATCGGGAAAGAAGTAGTAGAAGAGATTGTTGCTGCTTATTCAGAAGAACGTGTAAATGAAACAGTTAAAGAATTATTAAACCAGGCAGGTGCTGTTGAAGTAACGATTCAAAAGCGTGAGCCATATAAAGTAACAGTAGAGATGATGAAAGATGCTGACTGGAAAAATCGTTTTGCAGCATTAGAGCAAATGGATCCTACTGAAGAGGATATGCCAGTGTTGAAGATGGCGTTAGATGATGAAAAAGTTTCAATCCGCCGTTTAGCAACAGCGTATTTAGGTATGGTAAAAGGTGATGGGGTATTGCCGTTATTATACAAAGCGTTATTAGATCGTTCAGTAAGTGTTCGCCGTACAGCGGGCGATTGCTTATCAGACGTAGGTGATCCAGCAGCGATGTTCGTTATGATTAAATCTCTGAAAGATTCAAGTAAATTAGTACGCTGGCGTGCAGCTATGTTCTTATTTGAACTTGGAGATGAAAGTGCGATTCCTGCATTAAAAGCAGCGCAAGATGATCCGGAGTTTGAAGTAGCGATGCAAGCGCGTCTAGCATTAGAGCGTATTGAAGGTGGAGAAGAAGCAAAAGGTTCTGTATGGAAACAAATGACGGAGTCTCGTAAAGGGGAGTAATGTATGATTGTTTTCTATGATAGTTGGTGTCCGATGTGTACGGCGGTTGCAGAACGTACGAAAAAACTAGATAAAAAGGGTAAGATGCAATTTGTTTCATTTCGAGATGAAGATGTAGTTGAGAAGTATGAACTTTCTCAAGAACTACAAAGTAAGATGGAACAAAGATTGTATATTTTAAAAAATAATAAGTGGTATGCCGGAATTCATAGCATACATGTATTAGCAAAGGCCGTTCCATCTTATTGGTTTGCCGTTCCTTTTATAAAACTATCTATCGTACTCGGATTTGGAAGTAAAGTATACGATTATATCGCTAACAATAGAAAACTTGTCCCAGTTGGACATTGCTGTGAAGGGGTTTGTGAAATCCCTACAAAAAAATGAAATCATCGTTATCTTTCTTTTGCACCTAGTAATAGAGCGTGATATGATGAATTTGGAATGAAAGTTGAAGGAGAGATTACACGATGTCAAATGCTTATGAAGAATACATGCGCCAAATGGTAATCCCAATGCGTCAAGAATTAGTGCGTTCTGGGTTTGAAGAGTTAACTACAGAAGAAGCTGTAACAGAATTTATGGAAAACACGGCAGGTACAACTTTAGTAGTTGTAAACTCAGTTTGTGGTTGTGCAGCTGGTTTAGCACGTCCATCAGCAGGTCAAGCAGTTGTTCGTGCTGAAAAACAACCAGATCATCTTGTAACTGTATTCGCAGGTCAAGATAAAGATGCTACTGCAAAAATGCGTGAATACTTCGGAGAAATTCCTCCATCTTCACCATCTATGGCATTATTAAAAGGAAAAGAAGTTGTTCACTTCATTCACCGTCATGAAATTGAAGGTGCAACTATGGACGAAATTATTACGAACTTAGAACAAGCTTTCGAAAAGAATTGCTAAAGAAGGGGGAGAGTAAATCTCCCTCTTTTCTTTATATAGAGGTGAAACAATGATCGTAACAACAGCAGGAAGAACAAACAAAGAAATGACGGATTATGCAAACAAGGTAGCAGCAGAATTAAATCGTTCTTTCGTTAAACGTAATGACGTACCAGTACATAAACTGCATGAGCAGTATGAACAAGATGTACTTGTTGTAGGGAAAAACCGATTAGCTATTTATCCGAGAGGAACGGAAGAGTCATTTTTCTTTCATCCAAACTCAGCGATGTTTCGTGTGAAAAGGTTAATGCGCGGAGAACAGGATCCGTTTGTACAAGCCGCGCAATTAGAGAGCGGAATGACAGTATTAGATTGTACGCTCGGTATGGCATCAGATAGTATTGTAGCTAGTTATATTGTTGGTGAAAGCGGAAAAGTAACGGGACTTGAAGGCAATGAGTATATGGCTTATATTATGGAAAATGGTTTAAAAACATGGTCTTCAACTGTTTCTGAAATTGATGAGGCAATGCAACGAATCGATGTGAAGCAAACGGAGCATTACGCATTTTTAACACAATGTGAAGACAATAGTTATGATGTTGTGTACCTTGATCCGATGTTTGAAGAAACTGTTATAGAATCAGATGGAATAAAAGGATTAAAACACTTCGCTTTGTATCATGATATTACTAACGAAACAATTGCAGAAGCGAAGCGTGTGGCGAGAAAGCGTGTCGTTCTGAAAGATCATTTCCGTAGTTCTAGATTTGAAAAACATAATTTTCATGTATACAAAAGAAGAAGTGCTAAGTTTCACTTTGGTGTAATTGACCCTTGCTAATTGTTTGAAAAGATGTATAATAAGCAATAATTAATTAAATATACTGTCGGTGATGAAGAGAGTAGTCTTTTTTAGAAGGAAAGCGAGCTAGGGATGGTGTGAGCCTAGTGCGGAAGGAAAAGATGAAGCGCACTTCGGAGATGCTTCTTGAACGAATAGTAGAGTAAGCCGAGGCCCCCTGTCCTCGTTATAAACGGGAAAGTGGTTCGTAATGAACAACAAGGGTGGTACCACGGGTTTAAACTCGTCTCTTTTTAGAGACGAGTTTTTTGTGTTTAAAAAAATAAGGAGGTTATATAGTATGGATTATAAAACGCAGTTTGCGGAAAGTTTATCCGATATTTTTACGAATGAATTAACGCAAAATCAAATTTTAGATTTAATCGAAACGCCGAAACAAGATGAATTCGGAGATGCGGCATTTCCATGTTTTTCACTTGCGAAGCAATATAAAAAATCACCAGCTATTATCGCAAAGGAAGTTGCAGGAAAATTAAGTGATCCATTTTTTACGAAAGTAGAGGCTGTTGGTCCTTATGTAAATGTCTTTTTTAATCGTGAGACGGTAAGTGATGATGTATTAAAAACGGTATTAGCGGAGAAAGAAGAGTACGGTCAAAATCACTTTGGTTGTGAAAAAACGGTAGTTATCGATTATTCATCTCCTAATATCGCGAAACCTTTTTCAATGGGGCATTTACGTTCTACAATGATTGGAAATTCACTGAAACATATTGCTGAAAAATGTGGTTATGAAGTTGTAGGAATTAATTATATTGGAGACTGGGGTACACAGTTTGGAAAGTTAATTACCGCTTATAAAAAATGGGGAAATGAAGCAGTAGTTAAAGAGGATCCAATACGTGAACTATTTAAGTTATATGTTCAATTTCATGAAGAGGTAAAAGACGATGAAGAATTAGAAGAAGATGGACGCGCTTGGTTTAAGAAATTAGAAGAAGGTGATGAAGAAGCTGTTGAGCTTTGGAATTGGTTCCGTCACGAATCCTTAAAAGAATTTTCTCGTATTTATGAACTTCTCGGTGTTGAGTTTACTAATTTTCAAGGAGAAGCCTTTTATAATAACTTAATGGAAGATTTTATTGGGATTTTAGAAGAACATGATTTGCTTGAAGAGTCAGAAGGTGCGTTAGTCGTTAATTTAGAAGAAGAGGGAATGCCGCCTTGCTTAATTAGAAAATCCGATGGTGCAACGATTTACGCAACACGTGACTTAACAGCAGCGTTATACCGTCAAAACACATATGCATTTGATAAAGCGTTATATGTAGTTGGCCCAGAACAAAGTTTACATTTTAATCAATTTTTCACTGTATTAAAAAAGCTTGGTTACAATTGGGTTGACGGCATGGAACATGTACCGTTTGGGTTCATTTTAAAAGATGGTAAGAAAATGTCGACACGTAAAGGAAGAGTTATTTTACTTGAAGAAGTACTTGAAGAAGCAATTGACCTTGCAAAACAAAATATTGAAGAGAAAAATCCAAACTTAAAACAGAAAGAAGAAGTAGCGAAGCAAGTCGGTGTAGGCGCAGTTATCTTTCACGATTTAAAAAACGAGCGTATGCATAATATCGAATTCTCATTAGAAAACATGCTGAAATTTGAAGGTGAAACAGGACCGTATGTACAGTACACACATGCACGTGCGTGCTCTATTTTAAGAAAAGAAAGTGTAGAATTTGAAACGTGTACGTTTGCATTAAAAGATGATCATAGCTGGAGCGTTGTAAAATTACTGAATAAATTCCCTCAAATAATTGAAGCAGCTTTCAACAAAAATGAGCCATCAATCATTTCAAAATATGTATTGGATGTAGCACAATCGTTTAATAAATATTACGGTAATGTTCGTATATTAGAAGAGAGCGAAGAGAAAGACAGCAGACTCGCATTAGTGTATGCTGTGACGGTTGTATTAAAAGAGGGATTACGTTTACTTGGGGTGGAGGCACCTGAGGAGATGTGAAACAAATAGGTATACGTATCATAGTAGATATGTATGCCTATTTATTTTTATAGAAAATGTGAAAGCAGAAGTTTTATTTTATTAAATCTAAATTTTTCTAGAATTGTTTCAAGTGTAGGAATGTCCTTATTAAATGGAGAATTGTAATGTCATATATAAAAAGGAGGCGTTAAACTTGGAAACATACGATTGGAACAGTAAACTAGCATATTTAAAAAACACAAGAGATTTATATTACAACGACGATTATGTAAGCTTTTTAGTAAATATGGTTTGGAAGATTACTAAGCCAGTACATATTGTTGATTATGGTTGTGGATATGGTTATTTAGGCTTAGTATTAATGCCTTTACTTCCAGAAGGATCAAAGTATACAGGCATTGATAGTGGAGAAACATTATTATCTGAAGCGAGAGAGTTGTTTCGTTTACTTCCGTATGAGACAGAATTTCTTGAGGGAGATGCTACAGAAATTGAATTGAAAGATACATACGATATAGCAATTTGTCATGCTTTCTTATTACATATGAGTTCGCCAAAAATGATGCTAAAAAAAATGATACATTCAATTAAAAAGGGCGGAAAAATAATCTGTTTTGAACCACATTGGATATCAAATATGTCTTCATACTCTTTAGATGGAGAGAATCAATCAGAAATTATTAGGCTAGGTGCTTTGCAGAAGTTATTTGAAAATGACATGCAGAGAAGCGGAAAAGATGGAAATATTGGTATGAAAATACCGATGTGTTTAAGTGAACTAGGCGTAAAAAATATTGAATGTAGAGTAAGTAATAAAGTGAACTTTTTAGATTCTAATATGCACTATAATGATAAACAAAGGTTGTATCATTCATTAAAAGAAGAGGGGATTGCAGGGGATCCGGGTGATAAACAGCATTTTATAGAACGTTTAATGGCTAGAGGATTAACATATGATGATGCGCTAGCTCAATATGAAGCTGAACTCCGATTTTTTAAGGCATTTCATCTACATTCTTCTTTAGTATATGCTCCGAATATGAAAATTACATTTGGTGAAATAGTATGTTGAAAGATAGCGATTTATTGAGGATTGTCATTTTTTGTCGGTAAGTCGATATCCACCGTATAATCGCTGATATATTTTGAAAATCGTCGATATATTTAAATTATCGCCGATATAATTTCATGTACGGATTTCAGCTTCCAAAAGATAAAATCCTCATGTTACGTTATTCCATTTAATTAAACAAAATATGGAGAAAAACAATCACTTTTACTATATTTTGTTATAAATTTGAATAATATTAATTAATACCATCCATTATAAGAGATTTTAGTTGAATACCTACAATATGATGTGTAAAATCTAAGCAAGTAGCAGTACAAATAAATATTCGAGGTGAATACATGCTAGATTTTAAGCAGTTAGATGCTTGTTTGAAAGACAAGAGATTTATAGATGGATTACAGGAAATAAATAATGAAATTTCATATATAAAAGAAAAGAATACTTTATCTTATTTGAAGAGTTGGCTTGCTAGTGTTCCTTCACATAAGGAGTTTGACATATTAATACGTCTTACTGATGAAGGGCTTATGCACCAATACAGTTCATTCCTCATTCGCTACGCCTACAAAAAATTCCCAAATATGAGAACGCTCTCTTTATATTGTGATGAGTTAATTGATGAGCGGAAAATACTTGAAGTAGAACAGTTGTTAAAAGACTCATTAGAAGAGGTAATTAAAGAAGAAATAGAAGCTGATCTTTTAGCGAAAACATATTTTACGTTAGTACGATGTTTGTTGGAAATGAAACGAAATGAAGAAGCCCTAATCTATATGCAAAAGGCAGAGGAGTACAGTTCACGTGCCGTATTTGATAAATGGGGCTACGTCTATATGCATACAGGTGAATGGGAGAAAGCAGAAGAACAATTTATAGCCGGCATGCAGCATAAAGATTGTGAAGAGCTATCTACCTATTTATTATCACAATTATATGCGAATCAAGGAGAACAAAAACGTGCATTACAGCTAATTGATGATGCGATTGTAAAGTTCCCGCAAGTACCATATTTTCATTTTGAAAAGGTAAAATATTTATTAGATTTAAGGAAGTATGAAGAAATGTTAGCGGTAATAGATAACATAAATAATCAGCTTCCTTATCATGTGTATAAAGCTTACTTTGTACATTTACGTGCAGAAGCGCTTTACAAAATGAATAAACTTGTAGATTTACAACAGTTATTAAAAGAAGAAAAAAGTTTAAAAGAGTCTTTATATCATAATTTAGAAAAAAATCCAGATGGAAAAAAGGTGCATTTACCGATAGTTCCTATTGTACAAAAGGATAATTATTGTGTTCCGACAAGTTTAGAAATGATGTTGCAGTTATGGGGAGAAAAACGTACACAAGATGAAATAGCAGAGTTTATTTTTGATATGACAGGCTCAAAGTTTTCAGATACTGTTTCTTATTTAGAAGAATTAGGTTATGAATATCGTTATTTTAAAGGGAATGAGGAAAATTATAAGAGACTACTGGATGAAGGGATTCCTGTTTTATTAAGTATAGATATTGAGCATGCTTCACATGTACAAGTGCTATCTGGATATGATGATACGTTACAAGCTTTTTATGTTCAAGATCCGAACTTTATAGAACCAGTTATTGTGGAATATAGTAAGTTACAAGAAAAATATCGTTACACAGGTTGTTTAGCGATTACGTTTGTTCCGAAAGAAAAGAAGGAGCAATTAGCATTTTTAAATGAAGAAGAAAATCATTATTTTAAATCTATTTTTTCTCTTACGGATCATCTAGATGAACATGATAAAGAGGGGATTCATAACTTAGTACAATTTTTAAAAGAGACGAGTGATAATCCGAATACGTGGTTATATACAGTTAAGCATTTAGATGTTGAAGTAGATAATGAGTTTATTATATGTTGTATTGAAAAGTTAATGGAGAAGTTTCCGAACTCAGATTTTGTTAAATTGCATGGTGCGCAGTGCTTTATTCGCCTTCAAGAATTAGAAAAAGCCGGGCAAATGCTGACAAGTGTTGAGAAGAAAAATAATCGTGCTTTATATCATTTAATAAACGGAAGATATGCTTTTGAACAGGAAAGTTATATAGAAGCGATTTCAAGTTTTCGTTCATCATTACAATTAGACGCAGATCAGCCGATTGCTTGGAGTTTTCTCGCTCTATCATACATGTATATCGATCAATCGGAAAAGGCGTTGCAGTTTTCTCAAGTTGCTTTAGAACGTAGTCCAGAAAGATTCACTTTAACGAATCACGGATTAATATTAATAGATTTGGAAAGATATGAAGAAGCGTATGAAATTTTTAATGACCTATTAAGAGAGAATAAATATGAGGCACATGTATGGTATGAGCGCGCGAGATGTGCGCATCATTTAGGGAAATTACATTTAGCGATAAAAGGGCTTAAAGTAGCGATTTATTTGGATAGTAATGCACCCTACATCTATACGAAACTTTCGGAAATATACGAGTCTGATTTGAAGGATGAGGAAAGTACGAAAGAAATTTTATTAAAAGGTATTGAGAATTGTGACGATAAGGCACCTCTATACGTAAAACTCGGTGACTATCATTTTCAAAATGATAGTCTGGAAGAAGCAGAAACATTGTATAATCGTGCTTTAGAAGAAAATCATGATGATGTTTATTCTCACTTTGGACTTACGCAAGTTTATATGGCGAAAGAACAATACAAGGAAGCGAAACAATATATTCTCGGTATTGAAAAACAAATTGAAAAGAGCCAAGATTTTCTTATGAATGCGGGAATGGTTCTATGGGATGCTGAGATTGAACTTGGTGGAAATGAAGAAGGGTTTAAATTAGCTTTGTCTAAGTTAGAGAGTGGTATAAAGCAGAGTGAATATAATGTGGCAAGTGCGTTAGATGAATATGTGAATCGAATTAAAGGAACGGTATTTGTACAAAGAGGTATAGCGTTCTTAAGAACGTTACACAAAGAAAGAAAAGAAATAAGCGAATACGGTTGTTATACAGGTATTTTATATGAATCTATTGGGCAGTACGGCCAAGCGATGAAAAGGTATAATAAGGCGATAGAACAAAAGGAAACGGCATTACCGTATTACCGAATTGGTGAAATACTTATGGCATTAGGGCAATTGACGGAAGCAAAACAAGCGTATGAAACATGTTTAGAGCTTGATGAGAATTTCGTAGGTGTGCATTTACAGCTTGCAGAAATATATGAAAAAGAAGAAAATCGTTCTAAAGAACAAAGTCATATGGTTCAGGCTATGAAAGAAGAGCCGATGCATATTAATATGGAATATTTGGCACAGCTTTCAGTAGAAATGAGTTTTCAGGAAGAGTTACTGACAGAACTAGAACAATTAGCGGACGAAGCACCTGAAATATGGCGATTAGATGCGATTGCATATGTGTATGGAGCGATGGATGAAATAGATAAAGAACAAGCACAGATTGAAGAGGCACTTCAATTAGATAGTGAGCATATAGAAGTTCTATATCATTATGCCAAAGTGTTAGTGAAAAAAAGAAATGCAAAAGCAATTGAAATTGCAATGAAAGTTATACAAAAAGATGCAAATAATGAACGAATATTTGATGTGTATGTAAAAGCGATAGAACAACATAAGAAATTGTCTAACATACGAGAGTTTCTTCATACATTAAAGGTGAAGAAGGCAGAAAGAAGTATGGCATTTATGTATGCTGCATCTGCGGTGACGGAAAGATGGATTGAACGTCAACAAAATGAACAGCCGAAAAAATCCATAATTACGAGAGCTTTTTATCGTATGAAAAACCGTGCGAAAGAAATTTCGATTATTACTACAATCATTGATTTGTATGAAATTTCGTTAAAGTTAAATCAAAAAAATAGTATGGCAGCGCAGCGATTTTCACTATTTTACGAGAATGTGGCGATGTATAAAGAGGCGATAGATGTATTGCAAACATCGTTAGAAAATAAATGGGATTACGATATAGCGAAGCAACTTGTAAATCTTTTCATGGCGTGTGAGGAAGAAGATATGTTACGGGATGCTTCAGAATTAACGAAGCAAATGGTTCGAGAGTTACCAGATGATTATGATACGCTTCTTTTACAAGCACAAGTATTCTTTAAAATAGGAGAAGAAAGAAAAGCAGAAAAGATTACCTTACAATTAACGGAGCAAACACCGTTTGTAAGTAGAGCGTTTCTTGCTTTAGGAGAAATGTATCAAAGTCAAGAAAGGTTTGAAGAGGCAATTCATGTATTAGAAAATGCTTCTATACATCATCCAAATGAAGCAGCAATTCTTCTTTCTTTAGCATCTTCGTATCATGGTGCCGGACAAACACTAAAGGCAGAAAAAATAACAAATGATGTATTAACAATAGATGCGAGTGATTTGTTAGCAAGATACGATCGCGCTTGTTATTTAGCACAGTTAAATAGAATTGAAGAGGCGAAGCAAGAGCTTGAAATTGTTCTTCGTGAGGATGAATCAGGATTCTTTGCTGAGCTTATTGAAGAAGATGAAGATTTAGCTGGAATACAAGAATTTAAGAAATAATTGTATAGGAATTGTGAAAAAAGGGTATAATTAAATATATATTTAGAATTAGTTGACAATTTATTGCCCAATGGCATAAAATAGCTTTTAATAAAGTATACAAATCTGAAGACGAGAACGAGTAAAATAATGAATTGTTCCCCAGAGAGCCGGTGTATAGCTGAAAGCCGGTGTGCAGACGTTATTTGAAAATCATCTCCGAGGAGCCGAGGCTGAAATAAGTAAGCCCGGACGGATGTCTACCGTTACAAAGAACACGTATGATAGTACGTTGCTAAGTGCTATTAGCGAAGAGCTAATAGAATTAGGGTGGTAACGCGGTTAAACCCGTCCCTACTTCATGGGGACGGGTTTTTTGTGTGCTTTAAAATATTCAAAAGGAGTGATTGTAGATGAAGAAAGTAGATGTAAAAGAGTCAGCTGTAGGGAGAGAAACACGTATTCGTAAGCAGTGGAACGAGCAAAGTATTTTCGAGCAATCAATTCAGAATCGAGAAGGCGCACAGTCTTTCGTATTTTATGAAGGACCACCAACGGCGAACGGTTTACCACACGTCGGACATGCACTTGGACGGACAATTAAAGATGTAGTAGCGAGATATAAAACGATGGCTGGTTATAAAGTGCTACGAAAAGCGGGATGGGATACACACGGTTTACCTGTAGAATTAGGTGTTGAGAAGCAACTCGGTATTTCTGGTAAACATGAAATTGAAGAGTATGGAATTGAGCCATTTATTCAGAAGTGTAAAGAGAGTGTATTCACATATGAGAAGCAGTGGCGTGAATTCACTGAAAGCATCGGTTATTGGGTAGATATGGATGATCCATACGTTACGCTAGAGAATCCATATATCGAAAGTGTATGGCATATTTTAGGGACGATTCATGAAAAAGGATTATTGTACAAAGGGCATAGAGTCTCACCATACTGCCCAAGTTGTCAAACTTCACTAAGTTCACATGAGGTTGCACAAGGGTATAAAACAGTAAAAGACTTAAGTGCAACAGTTAAGTTTCAAGTGAAAGATAGTGAAAATGAATATTTCCTAGGGTGGACAACAACACCTTGGACACTTCCAGCAAATGTTGCGCTCGCTGTACATCCAAATATGGAATACGTGAAAGCGAAACAAGAAGGTCATGTATACATTGTTGCGAAAGAACGTGTACAAGATGTATTAAAAGAAGACTATGAAGTATTATCTGTTCATAAAGGTGAAGAATTAGTAAACACATCTTATATGCCGCCATTTCCAATGAAAGAAGTTACAAATGGCTATCACGTTATCGCAGCAGATTTTGTCACGGCAGATAGTGGTACAGGACTCGTTCATATCGCTCCAGCATATGGGGAGGACGATTATAGAGTCGTTCAAAGTGAAGGATTGTCATTCTTGCATGTTGTAGATGAGAAAGGTGAGTATACAGAAGCAGTACCATTTTTGAAAGGGAAATTTGTAAAAGATTGTGACGTGGATATTGTTCGTCATTTAGCGAAGGAAGGCTTACTATATCATAAAGAAAAGTATGAACATAGCTACCCACATTGCTGGCGTTGTGATTCACCACTTCTTTATTATGCAGGAGAGAGTTGGTTAATCCGAACAACTGCAATTAAAGATACATTTTTGCAAAATAACGATTCTGTTACTTGGTATCCAGATCATATGAAACATGGACGCTTTGGTAAGTTTTTAGAAAATATGGTGGACTGGAATATTAGCCGAAATAGATATTGGGGAACACCATTAAACGTATGGGAATGTGAAAGTTGCGATCATCAATTCGCACCGAAAAGCATTGCTGATTTAAGAAAGCATAGTACAAAAGAAACACCGGAAGATTTGGAATTGCATAAGCCATATGTAGATGAAGTGCAAGTTTGCTGTGAAAAATGCGGAAGTACAATGAATCGTACACCAGAAGTAATTGATGTTTGGTTTGATAGTGGTTCCATGCCATTTGCGCAATATCATTATCCATTTGAAAATAAAGAGTTATTTGAAGAACAGTTTCCAGCGGATGTTATTGCAGAAGGCATTGATCAAACGCGTGGATGGTTTTATAGTTTATTAGCAGTATCAGCACTATATACAGGAAAAGTGCCTTATAAACGAGTGTTATCACTAGGGCATGTATTAGACGAAGAAGGACAGAAAATGTCTAAAAGTAAAGGGAATGCACTAGATCCAGTTGATTTAGTAAATCAGTTTGGTGCAGATGCATTAAGATGGGCGCTACTCGTTGACAGTGCTCCGTGGAATGCGAAACGTTTCTCGGAAAGAACAGTACTGGAAGCAAAGTCTAAATTTGTAGATACATTAGTCAATGTGTATAGCTTCTACGTTTTATATGCAAATTTAGATGAGTATAATCCGAAAGAAACGTATGACGCAAAGCGGACGAAATTGGATGAATGGGTATTATCAAGATTGCATAGCACAACGAAAAAAGTGAGAACAGCACTTGATGATTATCAATTTACGAATGCAGCTCGTGAAATCGCGGCGCTTGTAGATGAAGTAAGTAACTGGTATGTAAGACGATCACGTAATCGTTTCTGGGAATCTGGTATGAATGCTGAAAAAGCAGCTGCGTATGAGACACTTCATGAAGTGCTTGTGACAATTAGTAAATTAATTGCACCATTTACACCGTTTGTCGCTGAAGATATTCATTTAAATTTAACTGGAAGTAGCGTTCATTTAGAGGATTATCCAGTTGTAAATGAATCACTACTTCAGCCGAGACTAGAAGCGGAAATGGATGCTGTTTTACAAGTTGTTGAACTAGGAAGAAGTAACCGTAATCAACATTCTTTAAAAGTAAAACAGCCGTTAGCGGAACTTGTATTACTAGCGCATAATGAAAATGATATGGATTGGGAATCTTATCGTGATATCGTCATGGATGAGCTAAATGTCAAAGCGTTTCATGTTGAACTCGATGAAACGAAATACACGTCCTATCAATTAAAGTTGAACTTTAAAACAGCTGGGCCGAAGTTTGGTAAAAATGTGAATGCAATAAATGGATGGTTAAAACAATTATCAAAAGAAGAAGTACAACACTTTGTATCTACAGAAAGAGCAGTTTACGAAACTGCACCAGGAGAAGAAGTAGTTGTAACGGCTGAAGATGTAGTAGTAGAGAAAGTTGCGAAATCAGGGTTCTCTAATACGACTAACGGACAATATACAGTTATGTTAGATACGAATGTAACAGAAGAGTTGTTACAAGAAGGAGTGGCGCGTGAATTTATTCGAGCGGTTCAAGAATATCGTAAGCAGTTAAATTTACCGGTTAATTTACGAGTAGATGTTATTCTTGATACAGAGGAAGAGCTACAACGAACATTAACGAACCATAAAGATTTATTGGAAGAAAATTTACTCGTTAAGCAATTTACATTTGATCACTTAACGAATGAAGACGATGAACTATCTTTAGGTGAAGCGAAAGTTCGAATTAAATTAAGCGCGGCTCATTAAAGAAAAAAGGAAGTTGGAATCATTCCAACTTCCTTTTTGTATGATGGAAATTTATCCGGCTAACTTCCTCATAATCCGTTCGATAGGTCCTCTAGTAAATGTCTTTCTTCATAGCGCACTAAATAAAATACTGTAGAAATATATTTCTACAGTATTTTTCTCATTTTATACATAAATATTGAGAAAATTTCACTCAACCTAAATGGAAAGGTAATAGAATTGTTTATAGAGAATTACTCGTAGATTCAATTTTTATCCCCCCATTTTGTGGGGAATGATTGCCTAGTGGTAATGGGATAAGGTTGAGCTACTTTATTAGGGGGAGTGGTTCTATGTTTAATAAAAAAATGGTGGCAATGGCAATGACTGTGCCGTTAGTAATGGGGACGATTTCTACGGTTTCGGCATTGGAAAAACAGCAGCAAGTAAAGCTAGAAGCTTATTCGCCGCAGAAAAAAGCAACTGAATATTTAAAAGAAAATGCTGCGCAGTATGGATTAAAAACAGACCTTTCAGACTTGCAATATATTTCTACAACAGAAACGTCAGTAGCTTCATATGTTAGGTTCCAGCAAGTTGTTAATGGTGCACCTGTATTTTCAAAACAAATTACAGTTACTCTTAACGGAGAGGGAAAGGGCGTACTTGCTGTTTCTGATTATCAATCCGTCAAAGGTGTGAAGGAAGTAACGACAAAAATTAGTGAAAAAGATGCAATACAAAAATCAATGGCGTATGTTGGAGAAGCAAGTGAGCAAAACTTATGGGCTCCTACAGAGAAAGAATTTGGATATATTGTTGAAGAGGGAATTGCTCGTCCAGTATATAAAGTGGTAGTCCATTCTAATAATCCATTTGGTGCATGGGAAACATTTATTGATGCGGAAAATGGGAAGTTAATTAAAAAGGTTGATATAAACCGAAAAGCTGAAGGGACAGGAAAAGTATTTTTACCTAACCCAGTCGTATCTAGCGGTAGTAAAGTAGGCTTAAAAGATAATAACGATGCAGATTCAACAGCGTTAACGAATCAATTGAAGACTGTTACGTTAAAAGGTTTAGATGGGACAGGATTTTTAATTGGAGAGTATGTAACGATTTCTTCAAAAGCAAAAACAAAATCTACAAATTTACAATTTAACTATACACGTGCAAATGATAGCTTTGAAGATGTTATGTCGTATTATCATATCGATACATTACAGCGTTACATTCAAGGGTTAGGATTTAAAAATATTAATAATCGCTCTATTAAAGTGAATGTGAATGGAACGACGGCTGATAACTCATTTTATTCTCCGACAACGAAAGCTTTAACTTTTGGTACTGGCGGAGTAGATGATGCAGAAGATGCTGGTATTATCGCACATGAATACGGGCATTCAATTCAAGATAACCAAGTGCCTGGCTTTGGTAGTTCTGCAGAAGGCGGAGCGATGGGAGAAGGATTTGGTGACTTCTTAGGTGCTACGTATGAAGATGCAGTATCGACAACAGGCTACGGAAAAGCATGTGTTGGAGAATGGGATGCGACAGCTTATTCTAGTTCAGATCCGACGTGCTTGCGCCGATTAGATACGAATAAAGTGTATCCGAAAGATGTTACAAATGAGGTACATGATGATGGGGAAATTTGGGCACAAGGTCAATATGAGATGGCACAAGCTTTTGGACGTGATGTAGCAACGAAAATTATTTTACAATCACACTGGTCATTAACACCAAACTCTAAATTCAGTGATGGAGCAAAAGCGATTAAGCAAGCGGATGCTCTTTTATATGGCGGACAACATGCTGCTGATATCGATCGTATTTGGGCAGCAAGAGGAATTAGTACGAATTAATATAAAAAGTCGTGGCGTTTATAAGCCACGACTTTTTAATTTGCTTAAGAACTGGTACTAGTAAAGTAAGCTATATGAATGCTAATGTAAATTCATCCGCATTCTAGTTGTTTTTTTCGTCTTTAAAAACAAAATGCTCTTTAAATTTTCTAGACTCAACTTTTTGACCGTTTCTCATGGAGCGGAAAGGGTGTTCTTGCCAAGTAATGATTACATCAACTTCATCTGCTTTTGTAGCAACTGGAAAATTAGCATGTTCAAATCCAGTTTTTCCACTTGCTAAGCGACTTTCCTTTCGTGAGAAAAGTTCATATTTCGTTTTCGTTTTTGGCTCGTTGCGGAATACTTAGACTTGTACGTTATATACTTCACTGTTACCAACATTTTTTACTGAAAATTGATATGTTTTAAATTCATCTTCTTTAGCTTGAAGCATATTGTTACCTATGTTCTTCGGTTCATCAATATTCACTTTCCATTGATCAGAGTTTTGGGAGATTGGTAAAGAATTTGGTGAATAGGCGTATGTTTCATTCACTGCAATTAGGCATAACAAAAGAAGAAAGAAACTAATCGCTTTTTTCATATAAACACCTCGCTATAAAATTTTTATCCCGCTATTTGCCGGGCAGTAAGACCCTCCACCTCAAAATTCAGGGAAAGCAAAGAAGTTAGGTGGGGGGCGGGCTTACCGTAAAAGCCCGATTGGTGAGGGCTGATAATCAGTGGGGAGGAACAAAATCCCCACTGATTAAAGTTTCACTTTATCAATATGCGTAAATAAAACGGAAATTATGTAATAAAATGGAAAGGGTGATACTTTGATTCAAATGAATTTGAAAAAACTTGAAGAGGTAGTAGGCGGTGAAGGGTTACAAGAATCGTTTCATCACATAGAGATACATGGTGTCTGCATAGATTCCAAAAGCATTAAAGAAGGAAATGTATTTGTTCCAATCATTAGGGTGAAAGATGGACATGATTATGTGAAAGAGGCATTCGATAATGGAGCTGTCGCTTCCTTATGGAAAAAGTCTTACAGCACTCCGCCAAAAGGGATGCCAATTATATTTGTAGATGACACTTTGTTTGCTTTGCAACAATTGGCACAATTTTATCGGAAAGAGCTAAATGTAAAAGTAATTGGAATTACAGGTAGTAATGGCAAGACAACGGTAAAAGATATAATAAGCACGATTGTAAGTACAACTCATCGTGTGCATAAAACAAAGGGAAACTTTAATAGTCAAATCGGTTTACCATTAACTATTTTAGAAATGAAACGAGATACAGAGTTTTTAATTCTTGAAATGGGGATGAGTGAAAAAGGACAAATTCGAAACTTATCAATAATAGCACAGCCAGATGTAGTGATCATTACAATGATTGGTCATTCTCACTTAGAGACGCTTGGATCAAAAGAAGAAATTGCGAAGGCTAAATTAGAAATTATTGATGGATTAAAAGATGAAGGATTATGTTTGTATAATGGTGATGAGCCATTGCTTTTGAAAAATAAGAATTTATCGAGTATAACTTGTAAGGCATTTGGTGAAAAGTATACAAATGATTTGTTTCCAACAAACGTGCAATTAGATGAATATGGTGTTCATTTTAAATTAAATGATTCAAAAATACAGTACGATGTTCCCTTGCATGGAAAACATAATATTTTAAATGCGATTGTCGGAATCGCCGTAGGTCAATTTTATAATGTCCCCACAGAAAAAATACAGAAAGCATTGCGACAAGTAAATATTACTCATATGCGCTTTCAATTTTTAACTGCTAAAACAGGTTTTACAATTATTAACGATGCATGGAATGCCAGTCCCTCTTCAATGAAGGCCGCAATTGAAACGTTACAGACATTAAATGCCTATAAGAAAAAAATGATAGTAATTGGGGATATGTTGGAGTTAGGGAAGAATGCTGAAACATATCATAGAGAAATTGGTAAAATGTTAAATCAAGAGAGCATTCAATATGTATTCACTTATGGAGAGTTAGCTGAAATTGTAGCGGAAGAAGCGAGAAAGAAATATGATATAGGAAAAGTACAGTCATTTAATAGTAAAGCCAAGATAGCAGAGGAAGTATTAAAAGTTATAACGAAAAAGGATATCATATTATTGAAAGGCTCACGTGGAATGGCTTTAGAGGAGATTGTACAAAATTGGATATGAAAGATCAAAATATATTTAAAAAGGCTTGCGTTTTATAAAACAAAGAGATAGAATACTCTGTAAATATAAAAAGTGAGGATCAGGAAAAGTACATGATGCAAAGGTCTACAGAGAGCAATCGGTTGCTGAGAAGATTGCGATACCGCATGATGGAAAGACACCTGTGAGTGTTGCTTTGAACGTGATAATTAGTAAAAGCAAACGGTACCTACCGTTATCAGGGCTAAGATGGTCATTATGACAATTTGGGTGGTACCGCGGAAAAATCCGTCCCTATTTATAGGGGCGGATTTTTGTATTCTTTGAAAGGAGGTGAGTGACCGTGGATGATGACGATGACAACAACAATAACGTAAATAAATATAAAATTACTGGAGGGAAATGTAATGAAGCGTTCACTCACAAAAGAATGTACGGAGCAAGGCGGCAAGGTTGTATTACTTCAAGGATGGGTAAAAAAAATTCGTCATCTAGGTAATATTAGTTTTTTATTAATAAGGGATCGATCAGGAGTTATGCAATGTGTACTAGAAAATGAGTTAGCTGGATATAAGGTAGATGTGGAAAGTGTCGTTCAAGTAGTAGGTCAAATAGTAGAGACTTCGAAAACAGAATTAGGAGTTGAAGTGCTCGCTCACGACGTGAAAATATTAAATCGCGCAGAACCACTTCCGTTTGAAATAAATAAAAAGAAATTGCAAGTTGGCTTAGATCAACTTCTAAATGAGAGAGTATTATCATTAAGACATGAGCGAACCGCCGCGATATTTAAAGTAAAATCTACGCTCGTTCAGAGCTTTAGTGAATTTCTTATAGAGAACGATTTCACACGTGTATTTACTCCGAAAATTGTTTCACAAGGGGCAGAAGGAGGAGCAAATGTTTTTAAGCTTCCATACTTTCAAAAAGAAGCTTATTTAGCACAATCACCACAGTTTTATAAACAAATGATGGTAGCTGGAGGATTAGAACGTGTTTTTGAAGTTGCACCTGTTTACAGAGCGGAGCATCATAATTCTTCCCGTCATTTGAATGAATATATATCGTTAGACGTAGAACTTGGATTTATTCATGATTTTTATGAAGTGATGCAACTAGAAACGGATGTTTTACGATATATGTTTCAACAAGTAGCAAAAAACTGTGAAAAAGAACTAAAACTATTACAAATAGAAGTACCTGTTATTACAGAAATACCGAAAATTACATTGTTACAAGCGCAAGAAATTTTGAAAAGTAAGTACCAGAAAGAATCGCCAATTGGGGATTTAGATACAGAAGGTGAGAAGCTATTAGGGAAATATGTGAAGGAAACATATAAGAGTGAGTTTGTTTTCATTACACATTATCCGAAAGAAGCTAGGCCGATGTATACGATGCCAAATAAAGAGAATCCATCTATTACTGATTCGTTCGACTTACTATATAAAGGACTAGAAATAACTTCAGGGGCGCAGCGAATTCATGAATACGAAATGTTACTCACTTCTTTTAAAGAAAAAGGATTACATCCAGATACGTTTCAATCTTATTTAAATACATTCCGATATGGTTGTCCCTCGCACGGTGGCTTTGGAATTGGATTAGAGAGAGTTGTATACAAACTATTGGAATTAACAAATGTACGAGAGGCGAGTGCTTTTCCGAGAGATTGTACGCGTCTTATACCGTAAGAATAACCCCCTTCTATAGTGTAGAAGGGGGTTATTCCTTTCAACACATGTTAAAAGGAATAATTTTTTGTGTGAAAATATGTAAATTATATTAAGAACATTTTATAATGAATTGAGAAAAAGAAAATTCATAAGTTATAATGAAATATGAATATAAAAAAAGTTCATATAATAATGTATGGAAGGGTATGAAACATGTTATATCAAACTCAAGCAACACAACAAACACCAGCTTATATAATTTATCTTCTTGATGTAAGCGCATCAATGAACCAAATGATGGATGCAGGCGGAGAAGAAAAAAGAAGAATTGATATTGTAACGGATGCTCTTTCTTTAGCGATTCGCCAAATGGTATTTCGTTCAACAAAAGGTAGTCGCTTGCTTCCAAGGTATAAGTTATCTATTTTAGCCTATAGCGATCATGTTTTTGATTTATTGGGTGGTGTGAAAACAATAGACGAGGTAGCAAGACTGCGTCCATTAGAAAAAATTCAAACGCATCGTTTAACTGATACAGCAAAAGCTTTCTCTGTAGTGGAGAAGTTATTGCAAAAGGAATTACCAAATTTACAAGATGGACCAGCTCCTGTTGTTTGTCATATGACAGATGGGGCATCAACTGGTGAAGATCCAGAATTAATTGTACGAAGAATTATGAATATGTCTGTACCTGATGGAAACGTACTAATTGAAAATATTTTTATTTCAGATGAAATTATGCAAGAACAAATTTCTAATATAAAGAAGTGGGAAGGGATTATGCCAAATACAGAGATTACAGATGAATATGGTGCAAAGTTGCAAAGACTTTCATCGCCTATACCTCAAAGCTATCGTGAGATGATGACGGAACATGGGTTTCATATTGCAGATGGTGCTGTGATGATGTTTCCTGGGACAAATGCGGACTTAGTATCACTTGGATTTCAAATGTCTGCTGCAACGCCGGTTCGATAGGAGGGGGAGTAAGGTGAAATATACCCTATCGCAAAAGGAAGAAACGGTATTGCAAGAAAAGGAAACGAAACATTTTACTTATAGATATAGTTATGTAAGAGCAAAAGAAACGCAGGATTTAAACGAGAGTGGACAAGACTTTCTAGTATTTCTAGATAATGGAACTAGTTTCGTATTTGCCTTATGTGATGGTGTAGGGCTATCTTTTCATGGTGAAATTGCTGCGAAATTTCTTGGTATGAAGTTAGTAAACTTATTTGAAACATGTCAAGAAAATGGAATGAACATTACCACATTATTAAATGAACAGTTAAATAATTGGATAGAAGAAGCTTCAGAGGAAGTAAGTGCATTTCGCTTGCCAGAAGAAACACCGTGGTTACTACGCGATGTTTTGGAAGAAAAGCGAAAAAAAGGTAGTGAAGCAATGTTTATTGGCGGGAAAATAGAACGCATTCCAAATCAAGATAAAGTACAAATAACGATAGTTACACATGGTGATTCATTTGTACAATTGTTTCAAGATAAGGAGAATTGTTCGAATGTAATGAAGTTTGAGAGAAATATAGAGAAGAGATGGTCTACACAGAGAGGCGTTATTGGTGGGGAATTGGCGGTTTTTTCAAAGACATTGTCTAGACAAGAAGTTAATCGGCTAGTTATTCATTCAGACGGACTTCTTTCGCTTAAGCAGTATAACTTTGAGGAAGTGCTAAAAGAAATTGAGAGGGCGCAGAACTCTCCGACAAGCGATGATATTTCATTTTTAGATGTTTCTTGGTAACAAACATGATGGAAAAAAGGTGAATAAACGTGGAAGAGATTATTGTGACATACATAAAACAGTCAAATGAAGAAATTGATATTGCAATTCCAAATGACGTAAAAGTGGTGCAAATTATTGAAGCGATTTTACATCATGAAAAAATAGATGAAGCATTAAGCGGGATCTATGAAATTAGAGTGGCAAAAGATAAAGAAGAGTGGCATTCTATTCGAAATGATGAAACGTTGCGCGATAATGATGTGTGGGATGGACAATATGTAATGCTACATAAAAAAGGAGCAATTATCCCTTCTTTTGAAATGATGCCAGCAGAAGAAGTTTATAATGAACCTGTTAAACAAGATATGTCTTCTAGTGAAGAAGATTATGTATGGAAAATCATTGAGTAATAGTTTTGGGATGGGGAAGGAGAAATGTTTTGTGCAAAAATCACCGTATTTTCAACGCTCTCCGCGTGTGAAAGTAGATATACCGACAGGGGATGTTATTATTCATGATCCACCGAATATACCGGAGGAGCCGAAGTTTTCAATTGAAACAATGTTACTGCCTGCAATGATGACAGTTTTAACATTGGTATTATATTTTGTAATGATGAAATTTATGAAGATGAATTCAAGTTATATGCCATTAATGATGGTTTCAAGTATTCCGATGTTGGGATCATATATAATTACAACGATGGGGCATTTCCGTAAAAAGAAAGAACATCGTCAAATGGTTGAACAATTACAAACAAGATATTTAGAGCAAATTCAAAAGCATCGAGTGGAATTAGATACGTTAAAGGTTGAACAAGCAAAATATTTAATTACACAAAATCCAAGCCCATTAAAAAGTGTACAAAGAATTGAAAATCGGGAAAGTAATTTATGGGAGAGAACACCTGAAAGTCCAGACTTTTTAGATATTCGTATTGGTACAGGAGAAAGACCATTTCTTGTAGAATTGAAGGTGCCTGAACAGAAAGGTTATGAAGAAAATCCATTAGTTACAGAAGCGCAAAATGTGAAAAGGGATTTCAATACGATACCAAATGGACACATTTCTATTTCTTTGAAAAAAAACGATGTAATTGGTGTAGTTGGAAATAAAGAAGATAGACTAAACTTTATTCGAATTGTAACGACGCAAATTATGACGCATCATGCACCAAATGAAGTGAAAATAGCAGCATTTTATCATGAGAAAGAGAAAAAGCAGTGGGATTGGATGAGGTGGCTTCCTCACGTATGGGATGAACAGAGAAGTATGCGCTTTTTATCTGAAAATCAACAAGATGCACAGAAACTAGCTGAAGTACTATTTACCCCACTTAACATGCGTAGAATCTATAATTCTTCTACGCAAGCGGATGCAAAAGTTCCTTTGATTCCGATGTATATCTTTTTCTTATCCGCGAGAGAATTTTTAGAAGATGATCCTTTAACTCCAATGTTACTTAGAGAAGGTGAAAGTGTAGGAGCTTCTACATTTATTTTTGCGGAACAAAAGGAACGGTTACCGATGGAATGTGATCTTGTAATAAGTTTAAATGGAGAAAATGGTGAGTTAGTAGAAACGTTTTCAAGTTCAGCTGAAAATAGTGGGACAACGCGTGCTAGTTTTAAAGTAGATCGACTTTCATTCGAACGATGTGAACTAGGAGCGCGAAGCATTGCTCCAATTCGAATGAAAAGTTCTACAGCAGCCAACATTCCGAAAGTATTAACATTTTTAGACTTGTTTCAAGCTAAAAACATGGAAGAATTACAAGTGCTAGAGAGATGGAAAGAAAATCGATATCCGACTTCATTACCGGTTCCAATTGGTGTAAGAGAAGGAAGTAAACCTGTTTTTCTAAATATTCACGATAAAATAGAGAAAAAAGGGCATGGTCCGCACGGTCTAATGGCTGGTACAACTGGATCAGGAAAAAGTGAAGTAATTCAGTCTATAATAGCCGCGTTAGCGGCAACCTATCATCCTCATGAGATGGCGTTTATGCTTATAGACTATAAAGGTGGTGGAATGTCAAACACATTTGCGGGATTACCGCATATTATTGCATCTATTACGAACTTAGAAGATCCAAACTTAATTGAGCGTGCCAGAATTTCATTAAAGGCAGAATTAGAGCGTAGACAAAAATTATTCATTCAGGCTGGAAATGTTCAGCATCTAGATGAATATTATGAAACAAGCTGGCGTGAAAAAGAACCTTTACCACATTTGTTTATTGTTATTGATGAGTTTGCTCAAATGAAAAAGGAACAACCAGAATTTATGGACGAGCTAATTAGTGTCGCTGCAATAGGAAGGACGTTAGGAGTTCACTTATTATTAGCAACTCAAAAACCTTCAGGGGTTGTAAATGATAAGATTTGGAGTAACTCGCGTTTTCGAATTTGTTTACGTGTACAAGATGATGCGGATAGTCGTGAAATGTTAAAGATTCCAGATGCATCAAAAATCAATGTACCAGGACGAGGGTATCTCCAAGTTGGTAGCAATGAAGTATTGGAATTATTCCAATCAGCATGGAGCGGTGCACCTTATAATCCAGATGAAGAGAAAGTTCTTGATATTGTTGATTTTACAGAAGTTAAGCTTTCGGGTGAAAGAATAAAAGTGAAAAAGCGTCCAAAACCAATGACAAATAGTCCAAAACAACTACAAGCTTTTATTCAATATGTACAGAGCGTATCAGAAAAAGAAAATATTAAAGCATTACCAGGACCTTGGCTGGATCCATTACCGGAAAAATTATTGTTAAAAGAATTTTATGCTATGGAAGATTGGACAATTGCTGAGTGGAATAAATCAAAAGAATATTTACAAGTAACAGTAGGATTAATTGATGATGTTGCAAATCAAGCTCAATTTCCTCTGAAGTTAGATTTACAAGAAGGGCATTTAAATATTTATGGTATGCCTGGTACAGGAAAAACGACGATGTTGCAAACAATTATTTTGTCTCTAGCCGTATCTCATACACCAGCAGAAGTGAATTTCTATGTTATTGATTTTGGTCGAATGTTCTTAGATTTTAGAGATTTACCTCACATTGGCGGGATTATACAAGAAGGCGAAAATGAGAAAATGAAACGTCTATTCGGATTTTTAAAGAAGGAAATCACGATTAGAAAAGAGAGCTTTTCTAATATCGGTGCAAAATCATTCTCTATGTATAACCGAATGGTAGAAAAGAAAATACCAGCAATAGTAGTGATGGTAGATGGTTATATAAGATTCAAAAATGAATTCGAGAAAGAAAATGAAGTATTAGAATTATTATTGCGTGAATCAAGCACATACGGAGTATATTTCTATTTTTCTCTGAATCAAACAATAGATATGTTCGATCGTGTTCGTAATAATATACCGATGGCACTTACATTTGAATTGCAAGATGGAACAGAATATCATAACTTAGTTGGCAGACCTAAATTCCCATTAATTGAAGTTCCTGTTGGCCGTGGATTAATGAAAGGGCAACCGCCGGAATTATTCCAAGCAGCATTGCCGTTTATTGGGGAAAGTGAAATTGAGTACTCTCAACAATTAAAAACAATTATTCAAAAAATGAATGAAGAAAGGAATGGTGAAAAAGCAAAAGCTATTCCAATGGTACCTAAAGAAATATTTGTAGAACATATGATTGAAAAATTAGAAAGAGCTCATATTTCAGCAGGTATAGAAACAGAGGATATTCGTTTGCAAAGTTTTTCTTTAGATGAAATGAGTCATATATTTATTGGGGGAAGAATAGAAGGTGGAAAAACATCGCTATTACAAACACTTCTATTCACTACTACATACCAATACTCTCCTGAAAAGGTTGAGCTATACTTAGTAGACCTTGGTGAAAGACCTACAGGCTTATTAGCTCTTGGAGATTTACCTCATGTGAAGAAGAAAGTTACAGATGGTATGCAATTAAAAGAAATGTTAGATGAATTGTTAGAGCTAATAAATAATAGAGAACCAATAATGCCTTCGATAGATCCAAATGCAACAGTGGAGATTTCATATAAGCGAATAATCATTGCGATTGATGATATCGATCAAATGTTAACTATATTATCTACTGATTATGAGGCGAAAAATAAAATGGAACTAATAGTCCAAAACTGTAAAAATAAAGGGATTCACTTTATGACAGCCGCTACTACGTCTAGCCTAAATAGCTATTCTCATGAAAAATGGTTTGCAGAAATTAGAAAGAGAAGTATTGGTTATTTATTGGGAACGACACAAAATAACGATGTGTATTTCTTTAATATGAAACTGCCACATACTGAAATGGATCAAGAATTATTAAGTGGGAATGGATATTGCATACGTAGAAAGCCAATCAAAATAAAATGTGCATATACACCATTACATTTACTTCGCACGATGACAGATAAAATTAGTGTGAAATGGTCAGAATTAAAAGTGAAATAATATTAAAATAGGGTTAAATTACTAGAAAATAGAATATTTTTGTAATTTAACTCTTTTAAAATTGTATGAATATAGTTTATAATCTAATTGTTGTATCATTTATGATTTGAAAGGGGAAATTATTACGATGGCAGAAATTAAAATCACACCAGAAGAACTTGAAAGAATCTCAGGAAATTTTAAAAACGCAGCAGGAGAAGCTCAAAGCCAAATTAATAGACTTGAGGGCGACATTAATAGTTTAGAAGGTCAATGGGCTGGGGCAACACAAGCGAAATTCCGTGGAGAATTTATTCAATCTAAACAAGCAATGCAACAATATATTCCAATTTTAGAGGGGATTTCTACAGATTTAAAACGTATTGCTGATAAATTCCGTAACACAGATAACGCATACTAAGAATAGAACAATCGCAAAAGACCGGGAGCTATTGTTCCTGGTCTTTTTTTGAAAAATTGCTATACGAGAGTAAGGGGATAAAATGGGATTCCGACCAGAAGTAGGAGAAAAAATTAACCTTAATAAAGATGTGTATCGTTTTGAGAAACACCCAGCTGTAATTGGTATTGAAATGCCCTATGGTCAAGAAGGAAGACAAGGAACAGTATATCAATTACAACAAGAAAATGGTGTGGACCGAATTGCATTAAAGGTTTTTAAGGAACGCTATCGTGAGGAAAAACATCAACTAGCATTTCTGAAACCACTTTCTTCTTTAGCGGGTCTGAAAGTATGTTCACGCTATATCGTTACTACAGAAGAACATATATCTGCTATCGAAAAATCAGAAGATCTTGCTAATAGTATTGTAATGCCTTGGATTGAAGGTCCAACTTGGGCTGATATTTTACAAGAACAACGAGTGTTATCAAAAGAACAATGTTTCTTTATTGCAGAAGCATTTCTTACAACACTTAAAATGATGGAGGGAAATGAAGTTGCTCATAATGATTTATCGTCTAGCAACGTACTCGTACCTTTCTTAAGTGAAAATGCAATTGAAGGTCAACACTATATCGAACTTGTTGATGTTGAGCAAATGTATGGCCCAAAAACGAAAAGACCTTCGTTATTGCCAGCAGGTTCAGCGGGTTACGCACCAATGTATTTAAAAAGTGGAGTATGGCAAAAAGAAGCCGATCGATTTGCAGGCGCTATTTTATTGGGAGAAATATTAAGTTGGTGTAGTGAAGAAGTTCGAAATAAAAAATGGACGGATGCAAGCTACTTTAAAACGGAAGAAATGCAGACAGAATGTGGAAGGTATACGTTACTTCAGCAAGTATTACATAATCAATGGAACGGGGAAATTGCAAAATTATTTAAGCAGGCATGGAGTAGTAATTCTTTCGCAGAATGCCCAAGCTTTGCACAGTGGTACGAGGTATTTAATAGCGCGAGAGAAAGAATAAAAATTGATGCGGAAAGGCAGTCAGCAGAAGAACACTCTCTTTTTGTATCAAAATGTTTGGAAATTGCAAGATTATTAGAAGAGAGAGGATTTAAACAAGCGGCATTATATGAATATAAAATAATTTTCAATTCACTCAATCCATCAACAGCTCTGCAAAAAGAACTCGCATATATCATTCAAACTATGGAGAGTCAAGAGCCTGAAATAAATAATAAAATGGTCCTACAACATTATTTGGAATTAGCTACTGAATTGGAACGAGAAAACAATGCAGCATTTGCTTGTTTCGTCTATTCACGAATCGTACAATTTCCAAACATTGATCAGGCGTTAAAACAGGAAATTGAAAGCATTATTAAAGAGATAGAAGAAGAGCAAGGAACACAGTCGCAGCAAGAAGTAGCAGCTACAATTACAGTGCCAACTAGCATTCTACAGAGCCGAAAACAAACAAAAAAACAAGTGGAATATGATATAGATGATGAGATTTTAAATGCAAAAGCATCGAATCAACCACTTACAGTAGCGCATGAACAAAGTGAACCATCACCTTTTTCTACATGGTGGAAAAAGAATAAAAAGCGGATTTTGATTATTGGTTCAACTGCAGTTATTGTAATAGGTGGTTCGACGTTGTTTTATTTCTACACAACAAACGCTAAATATCAAAAGTTTATGGAACAAGCAAGACAAGCTTATGATGATAAAAAATATACAAAAGCAGAAGAAGCTGTTGGACAGGCAATTGCTGTGAAGGGGAAAGACGAGGCATATCTCCAATTAGCAACGATTTACGTTGCTGAAGGGAAAAATAAAATTGCAATCGATTATATTACAAAACTAATAAAAGATAGAGAAATCGATAAAGAAAATAATGAAGCTGCTTATCTATTAGCTTCAGCGAATTTCCGCATTGGAAAATATCAAGAAGCAGTGCAAAATTTTGAACAAGCGCTAGCGAATAATGCAAAAGGAATTGAACCATACAAAAAAGATGCAATGCGAGATTTAGCTGTAAGTCATATGAAAATGAAAGAATTTGAAAAAGCGGAAGATGTTATTGTCAAAATGAGTACGAAAACAAATGAAGATAAAGCAATTGTTTCGTATTTAAAAGGTCAATTATCAACCGCAACGGTACAGTTAGATAAAGCAGAATCTTTCTTTAAAGAAGCTATTATGCAAGATTCAAAGAATGCCATATATACAATTGAACTTTCAAATTTATATGTGCTTTGGAATAAAACAAATCTAATTGATAGTGCGAAGAAAGAAATGAATTATCAACAAGCATCTCACATTTTACAAGTAGCGATTCAAAAAGATATGAAAAATATTGAGTTGTTAAATCAACTAGGAATTGTGTATTACGAAGCGGGTCAATTTTATGAAACGCGAGATGGTGCAAAGAGTACTGCTGCATATCAGCAAGCGTTAGAAGCTTACAATAGAGTTGTCAGCAGTGGAACACGCGACATAAATACGCTTGTAAATATAGGGATTTTATACGATAAAGTGGGACAAGGGAATGAAGCAGAGAAGCTTTTCACAGAAGCATACGCACAAAACGATGAAAATCCACATGTGAATTTTGCATTCGGGATGTTTAAAATTAAACAGAAAAAATACGAGGAAGCAAGTCGTTTCTTAAGAAAAACAGTGCAAGCAAATGAAAATGAATCCGAAGTAAGAGCTGCGCAAGAAAAACTAACAGAAATGAAAGCAAACGGTTGGATTCAATAAAGATAGGAAAAGGGGAAAAGGACATGGAGGAAAACAATAATAACTTAGGGAAAAAAGTCGCTATATCCGTAATGTCGGTAGCATTACTAGGAACATCAGGATATCTTGTGTATGACAAAGGCTTTAAGACAGCAGGAAAAGAACAAGTAAAACTAGCAAGTAATACAGAAGAGAAAAAAGATGATCGTATTACAGGGGGCGATTTACAGTCTATGTTCCCAAATTTAGTTGCTGATCCTGCAAAAAAAGATGAAAAACCCGGCGAAAAACCAACTATTAATTTAGCAGACTTAATTGGGAATAATAAATCACCAATTACGCCAGTAACATATAAACCAGATGAAGTATCGGTGGAAAAGAAAGATCCACAAATCAAATTATCGGATGCACCAACTCCACAGAAACTAGATTTACCAACTAATATGGTTGGACCTGTGGCAGAGCCAAGTAAAAAATCGCTAGATAATTTAGTGGATCAAGGGAAAACACCGGGTGATGGAAAAACAGCAGGTGGTGGAGAGACACCAGGTGATGGGAAAATGCCAAGTGGTGAAAAAGAACCAGAGAAACAACCAAAACCAGGTGATGATAAAGAACCAGAGAAACAACCAAAACCAGGTGATGATAAAGAACCAGAGAAGCCAAAGCCAGGTGATGATAAAGAACCAGAGAAACCAAAACCAGGTGATGATAAAGAACCAGAGAAACCAAAACCAGGTGATGATAAAGAACCAGAGAAACCAAAACCAGGTGATGATAAAGAACCGGAGAAACCAAAACCAGGTGATGATAAAGAACCAGAGAAGCCAAAACCACCTGTATCACATGATCAAATTATTGTATCCCCAATAACTGGAGATATTTTAGTAGAGTGGTATGCTGGAAATGGAGAGAAATATTCATCTGTATTCTTTAATGAGTATTACGGGAAAAAGCAAGACTCTAATAAATTAGATATGTTAGCTGAATATTCCGAGGAACTGAAAGATTTGACACTTATATCTCAATTAAATAAGGAGTCAAATGCAAAAACGCTGGCTAATCATAGACTAACATTGGACAATTTGGGAGAAATTTTAGCTAATAAAAAGAATTATTCGAATCAAAGTGAATTATTTTATTTGCGTAATCAAATGAATACACTTAAGGAAAAAGTTACAACACAACAAGAGTTACAAAAGTATTTAAATGAAAAACAGAAAGAGTATGTTCAATTTGTTGGAAAGTTAATATTTGATAAAGCTGTATATGAGGAAGGGCTTTGGTTGGAAGATCCGTATAATCCGGAGAATCTAGTCTATTTAGAACAAGCTTTAAGTAAATATTATTTAGTCACATCAGTGCTCGAAAGTGTGGATCCAAAAATAGTAGAAGCTGCAAATCAACATGTAGAGAAGATTTTTTACAAACTTTTAGAAGAAGAATTAAAGAATATTAACATCGATAAACCGGTAGTGACATCTAATAATGGTACTAAGGAAAACGTAGGTACAGAGGAAGAACTTGTAACTAGCAGTAATGGAGAAAAAGCGGTTAAAGAAGATAATAAGGTTGAGATTGAAGCGTCAGAAATAGCTAGTGAGAAAGATAAAAAAGATCAATCAATTGAAAGTGAAAAAAGCAATATAGAAAACAAGGAAAAGATAGAGCATAAAAATAAAGATAGCAAAGATACAGTTGATCAAATGAAACCAGAAAAATCAGAAAAAGAAAAAAGAATTGATCAAGCAATTGAGCAAATCGAAACATATTTAAATTCTGAAAATCCACAATATGAAAAGACATTAAAATTAGTAAATGAATCGATTACTGATGCAAACAATCAACAAAAAGAAAAACTAGATCAGCAATTTAGTGTGGCTGTAGAGGGACTTCAAGGACAAATAAAAGCTCCTACTACTTCAGTGGAAGTTGCTCTAAATAAAGCAAATTTATTAGCAAATACAGCAGGGGTTGAAAAATCCGTTCAAGATGAAGCTAAGAAATTATTAATGCCACTTATGTTTGAAAGAAAAGCAATAGAGGCTGCGAATATGGGAGAGTATTATACAGCTGTATTGAATATTGCGAATGCAATTCGCACAAAACACCCATTAGAACGTTCAAGAGAAGAAATGGTTAATTATGCGAATAAATTATGGGTAAAGACAGAAAATGAATGGAATGAAATGAATGGAACAACAGGGTGGCAAAATAAGGTAGAAAAAACAGTGCTACCATCATACACATTACTGGCACAATTAAAGGATATCGATAAGACTATTGGCCAAATTAACGGAATGAGTATGATTGATAGTGCATCAAGAAAGATGGAAGGGATTCAGCTAATACAAATAGCGAGTGCAAAAGCGAATGAGCCAGGAAAACTTTTTGATGCTTTACATTACTTCGGACAAGCTTCAAATCGCGGGGTAAATGATGTAAAAGGATTCACTAAAGTTGTAAATGAAGTATTATATGAAGCGGAGCAAGCGGAAAAAAGTAATTATTTATCAGCATTAGAAATTTATCAAATTCTTTATAAGACGCCAGGCATTGAACTGACTGGAATGAAAGATAAAGCCAAAGCTGCCATTGAATATTTAAGTGCATTTGATGCTGCAAATAAAAGGGCTAATCATGTAAACACTATTGAAGATTTAGCATCAGTAATTGAATTAACACATCAATCAATGATGCTAGGGTATCAGCAGGAGCCTGTAAATAAATTTATGAAGGCTGTTTCTGAAGAAATGTTAGACACAGGTGAAGAGTATTTAAAGAAAAATGATAGTAATAATGCATATAAATGTTTCGAGTTTTTAACTCGACCAATATATTCAGCTACAATTGATGGAGAATTGCGCCAAAAAGCAATGAAACAATTAGACGAAATTAAAGCTATAAACGTTCAAAAATAATTAGATTTAACATTCGCCATCTTACTTTGCGTAAGATGGCGAAATTATTTCGCATAAGGAGTGAAGTTCAATGAGTTTGCTAGAAATTTGTCCATTAGATGAGGCGTTAGTGGAAGCTTTACAGAACGAAGAAAAAAGAGTTCGTTTTTATGAGTTATTACAGAAATCAAATTTGTACGTTGTTGCTTCGGTAGAGGGCGATACAACTGTAGATGAAGAAGGAAATTTGATTTCAACTGAAAATACACAATTGCAAATTCATTATTTTGAAATGGTAGAAGGATTAATGTTACCACTGTATTCTGATTTGAAACATTTAGAAATGGTTATTCCAGAAGAATGTCCGTATGTCTCTATGAATGCAGTTGAATTATTAAAGACGATAGATTTAGAGGCAAATGTAATATTAAACCCAGGAACAAAATTTCAAAAATTATTTGTAAAGGAAGAAATTGAAGCGATTTGTGATAACAGTATTTTTGATGTTTTTTCTAAAGAGAATAAGTAAAAATTGATGCAGTTCTATTTCTTTTTGGTATAAAATAGAGGAAGGTGGGAGAAGGTTTGGAAACTAAGGTCAAACCTGAACAACTCGAACAAATTGCCAAAAACATATCAGAGATGCAAACACACAGCCAGAATATACAACAAAATCTCAATCAATCTATGTTTAGTATTCAAATGCAATGGCAAGGGGCAACGAGTCAGCATTTTTATGGGGAATATATGAGATCAATGAGTCTCATGGAATCGTACATACGTAACTTACAAGTTACAGAAAAAGAATTACGGCGTATCGCTCAAAAGTTTCGTCAAGCAGATGAAGAATATCAAAAGAAACAAAATGAAAAATTGAAAGAAACCCATAAAACAGAAAAGAAAAATGAAAAATCATGGTGGGAAAAGACAGTAGAAGGAGCAGCTGAATTCATTGGAGTAAATGATGCAATTCGTGCAGTTACCGGTAAAGACCCTATTACAGGAAAAGAATTATCATCAAAAGAAAGACTCATCGCCGCAGGATGGACACTCCTAAACTTTGTTCCTGTTGGAAAAGTGGCAAGTCTTGCTGGAAAAGGAATAAAGTATGTCGCTTCTAGCTTTGGGAAGACAATTGTAAAAGCAGGAAAAAGACTAGGTGAAGGCGTAACAATGGTAGCCGGAAAAGCTGGAAAAGCAGCCGTCGATGGTATAAAAACAGCCAGCCACAAAGTAAAAGAGGGTGTAAACTTTGTAGCCTCCACAGCAAAAGGATTTGCCGATAAAATCGGAAGTCTATGGAACAAAGGTGCCACAACCGTAAAAACAACCTTCTTGCAAGGGAATGAAAAGATCCAGCACGCAGTAAAAACATTACTGGAATACAAATGGATCCCAGGCGAGGGAAAAGGCTTCGCCATGGCTGGAGTAGGAAAGGTCTCAGGAGGAGGACAGTATTCTCTGAAAGAGGCTTATCAGTATATGGAGAGTAAGGTTGTTAAGGGTACGGGTAAAGGCGGCAGTACTGTAAGTGAAGTTAAAACATTTGTGGACAAAGGGAAACATTTTACAAATGGAAGAAAAAATAGATTAAAGCCTAATATTAGATATAAAACGGGAGAGTATGATTACTTTTATGAAACAGATAATCTTGGAAGAATTGAAAAATTTGAAACAGATAAGTTACAATTAACTGAGAGAGAGAAGAGATTATCACATAGCAAAAATACACTAGGAAAAGTAAAAGGGCAAGATCATGCAGGACATTTGGCTGGTGATAGATTTGGAGGATCACCTAAAATTGACAATTTAGTTTCGCAATTATCTGATGTTAATATGAAGCAGTATAAGAAAATTGAAAATGAATGGGCTACAGCTTTGAAAGAAAAACCCCCTAAAGAAGTAACAGTTGATGTTGAAATAATTTATCATGGCAATGATATGCGTCCAAAGGAATTTATAGTTAATTACTCGATTGATGGTAAGGCAGACTTCAGAGTTATTAAAAATTGATTTAAGGAGTGAAAAAGTAGTATGAAAGAATTTGAAGATAAATTTAGTGAATTGCAAGCAGATATGATATCTATATGTATGGAATATGTTGAAGATAGGGCGGATAAAGTGTACGTTTATGCTTCGCGTGAGGAAGGAATTATTTCGGGAAGTTTCTTTTATTGCATTAACAATAAGTATGTAGAACGTCATAAAGTAAATGATGCATTGGAAGATGAAGACGAAAGATATGATGTTTCTACTAAAAGACAGTCTATGGTATTACGCATTATATGTGAAGATATTGAGAAAATTGAAGAATTATGCAAAGAATATGAGCGTGACATGCCAACTGAGATGAAATTGATATATGATGTTCATAGTGGCAAGTTTAAAGCTCAATATAAGTATGATTTAGTATATACGAATGATGAAGTTAAAACAGCTAGCCATATTGCTGATGAGTGGTTTGAGGAAGTGAAAAATAATAAACTTTAAAAAATTTATAGTAATAGATATATTTAAACTGAATTAATAACTCATGAAAGTTTTAGCATCTATTTGTATAATAGCATTTGCATACAGGAGTGACAAAGTATTGCTGTAATTAATTTAAAACATGTTATGTAGTGTACAGAAAAATAGTAGGCTGTTAAAAAGTATATACTTCATGATGGTTGTACCATCATAGTGTATTATGTGCAATGATAGAATAGGAAAAGAAGTACGAGCTTAGGCGAGATGACATTTTACTGTGCGACGAATATAAAGACATTGAATGGACATAAAACTAACCAAATCGTACAAACTCGTAAGTTTTAACGTAGTAGTTGTTATGACATATAAAAGGTGTCATACTGTTACTATAAAACTTACAAATTTATGCTACTTAAAAACATATGAACTTAAAGCACTTGATTGTCAATTAAAGGCAACAAGTGCTTTTTGTGTTTTAGCGTAGAAATAAGTTGGTACACGTATAATTTTATAAGTGTATTAAGTGTTAAATTTTATAGACTGTAATGGATTTGTACAGTGTATGACGATAGTAGAGGAAAAACTAAAGGGTTGTATTATGTTTTGAAGTCATCGTAAAGTACGTTTTAACGGTTGATGTAAGAGTACATCCAATAACAGGTGGAGTCGTCTACTACAGCGGTAAATAACGCTATTCAACAAAAGGAGTCATCGCAACAACAAGATAACGATGATCCAGAAGAAGGTACTGCTGATAGTGGTGATGATGACGAAGGATAATAAAAAGGTTTCTCAACAAATTTTAATATAACCCTTGACAGTTACAAATATAACCGATATACTTCATATTAATTTCAAAAGAAAATATATTCTAAATATTTAATTGTGTTGAATAGGAGTAGTAAGGTCGTATATTTGTACAGAGAGCTATGGGTTGGTGTGACATAGTCAAATGACATCCTGAACTCGCCTAGGAGCAGTAAGGTGGAACGGAATCACATTCTTAGTAAATCTTAACGGTTAACCTTCGATATTAGGTTTGTAATCAAACGATTACTACTAAGGTGGATTCATAATGGAATCAATAAGAGTGGTACCGCGTTAAGTAAATGGCTTAGCGTCTCTTTATATAGAGACGTTGGGCCATTTTTTTATTTTATGGAAATAGAAATGGAGGGTTTATTTGGACTGGTTTATAAAATTCTATTATTTATATAAAAAGATTTAATTAGGAGGAAAATAAGATGAAACAGACGGAGCAATGGACTTCGAAATTAGGTTTTATAATGGCTGCAGCTGGATCGGCAATTGGACTTGGCGCAATATGGAAGTTTCCTTATATCGCTGGGAAAAGCGGGGGAGGAGCATTCTTTTTAATCTTTATATTATTCACTGTATTAATTGGGCTACCGCTACTTATAGCTGAATTTATGATTGGTCGCAGTACACAGAAACAAGCAGTTGGAGCATTTAAAAGTATTGCACCAAATACAGGGTGGCACTGGATTGGACGTCTTGGCGTCGGAACGTGTTTTATATTACTTTCGTTTTATAGTGTTGTAGGTGGATGGGTATTCATTTATTTGTTCAGAGGACTAACAGGACAACTTATTATTCCAGGACAAAATTACGGAGCATTATTTACTGAAACAATTGGAAATCCGACTTGGGCAATTATGGGACATTTCGCTTTTATGTTCATTACGATTTGGGTTGTATCAAAAGGTGTACAAAATGGAATTGAAAAAGCAAGTAAATATATGTTGCCAGCGTTGTTCGTTTTATTTGTCGCTCTTATTGTTCGCTCACTAACACTAGATAACGCAATGAAAGGTGTGAAGTTTTTCTTACAACCAGACTTCTCAAAGATTACTTCAGAAAGTATTTTGTTCGCAATGGGTCAATCTTTCTTTGCAATTAGTATCGGGATTTCTATTATGGTCACATATAGTTCCTATTTAAATAAAAAAGAAAGCTTACCAAAATCAGCAATAACAATTGTTGGATTGAATCTATTTGTTTCATTATTTGCAGGTCTTGCTATTTTTCCGGCCGTATTTTCATTAGGAATGGAGCCAACAGAAGGGCCTGGATTACTATTTATCGTATTACCATCAGTATTTAGTCAAATTCCATTCGGTGGAATTTTCTTAACAGTATTTCTTGCACTATTTACATTTGCGACATTAACATCGGCATTTTCTCTATTAGAGACAGTTGTTTCAGCATTAGCAAATGGTGAACAAGAAAAAAGAACGAAATTATCATGGATAATCGGTTTCTGCATTTTCTTAGTAGGTATACCATCCGCGTTATCATTTGGAGTATGGAGTGATATTACGATTTTCGGAAAGAATATTTTTGATGCAGTAGACTTCTTATCTAGTAATATACTAATGCCACTTGGTGCACTATTTATTAGTATTTTCGTTTCATTCAAAATGGAAAAGAAGGTACTAGAAGCAGAGTTTTTTGTAGGTGGAAATTATGGAAAGAAAGTATTTATTTGTTGGGCGTTTTTACTTCGATTTATAGCACCACTTGCAATAATCATCGTCTTTTTAAATGTAATAGGGATTATTTAAAATTAAATGTTATAATATTCAGTAAAAAAGAAGGTGATGGTCATAAGAGCGAATTTGATAGAAGTAGGAAAATATATGAATATTAGAGGGGAAAAACTATACGTTGAAACGCATGGAAATCCTAAAAATAAACCAGTCCTATACTTGCATGGTGGACCAGGAGAAAGTTGCTATGATTTTTCATTTCATCAAGCGGAACGTTTAAAAGATTCTTTATATGTAATAATGATAGATCAAAGAGGTGTTTGTCGCTCAGAAGAAATTACTGAGGACGAAGCTTTTGGATTAAATGATTTGATTGAAGACTGTGAGGAACTAAAAAAAGTATTACAAATTGAGAAATGGTCTGTCATTGGACATTCTTTCGGTGGATATTTAGCATTGTTATATGCGTCGATATATCCAAGTTCAATAGAGAAAATCATATTTGAAGCGCCAACTTTCGATTTTGCATTAACAAGTAGAGCTTTGTTACAAAAGACAGGGCATTTATTAAAAAAGTATGGAAAAGAAGAAGTAGCAGAAGAGTCTATCGCTTATTCATCTAGCAATGCTACTTCAGAAGAGTTGCTAGAAGCTTATATAAGAATAAGCAATGAATTAGAAGAAAATAGAATGGAGATTTACAATTATAAGGAAGATGTGACAGACGAGAGTTTGTATAGTAATGAAGAGTGGGAAGTATTTTCAAATCGCTCCAAAATTCATTTTGATAGATTAAAAATAGAAGGAGCAGTTCATACTTCATTATTACAAAAAATAAAAGATATACAAAATCCAATGTTATTAATTGTAGGAAAACATGATGCAGTAACGTGTGAAAAACAAATTGAAATATTTAATAAAGATGCTCAAAATGGGAATTGTATTGTATTCGAAGAGAGTGGTCATACACCGCATTATGAAGAAGCAGATCGATTTGCGGAAATAGTCATTCAGTTTTTGAAATAAAATAGAAAGGGAGCTTCGTATAATGAGAAGCTCCTTTTTTAGATTTTAGGATAAGTGATTGCAATGTTAGGCCATATGTTTTGCCATTTCTTTTTATTAACTCTAGTGTTGTACATATGTAATCGCTCTTTTGTTTCAAGAAAATGAGCTGTTGGCCTCACTTGTAAGGAAAGTACATCTTCAATACCGCATGGGGCCGTTAATATGACGTTGTTTAATTCATCAAGTGTAACTCCTAAAGCAGTTGCTGTTTCAGGAAATTTAGAAATAGCATCAACAGAAGAAGAATACGGTGGCATATTATTCACTACATGCATACGAGCTTGATTTTTTACCGACCAAGGTATAGAAGCATCCATATTTACCAGTGCTTTCTCTAGTGATTGCTCATATACCTCATCTGTATGTAATTGATCAAAATAAATGACATCAATATCTGGTGTAGCCGTTCGTATTTCGTAGTCATGTAAAGTATCCCAAATTTTAGAGCGAACAAATCCGGCGCAAATCCACCAATCTGGTAGCTCTAGTGATTTTGCCATTTGTAATATATCCATCATCCATTCGTCGTTTTCTATTAAGCGAATTATATCTTGCTCTGTTTTTATATTCATTGATAAATCTACCTTTCTAGTAAATTAATGCATCAGTTCAATAATCCATAAAATCCAGTAAGCACCTGGTACAAATAGTAGCTGTGCTAATAATGTACCGAGAAGTCTAGATATCATTAGCCAACCATACATTTTACTCATAGATTCAACGCCATTTTCTGATTGTAAAGCACGTTCTGTTAAAAGTGCAATACGTGGATCAAGTAACACTGTTAATAAAATAGTAGCGAAACCATTCACAAGTCCAGAAGCTGTACTTGCATTTGTTGCATAATCTGGATTTAAAAAAGAAGCGTAAAGGGCTGAAAGAACACCAGCTGTATAAATTGCAGTAGCAAACATGTTAATAAGCATAATACGTTTTGGAATACCACCAATACGTAGTCTATGAATCATTTCTAATTTTGGAAATCGTACATATTTTTTTGTATACTTTAATTTTTGAATGTTATTTGTTTTCATCATTCGAATGAAAGAACCGTCTGTTTCAAAGTTTCGAATGACATATCCAAATAGTTTTGTCAAAGTTGGATACAGAATAATCGCAAGCAGTGTACCGACAGAGGCAGATAATAGAACGAGCCGTATAATATGCTCTAAATCAATAGAAGAATCTAGTTTTGCTTCATCGACAATCCCGCCAATTAAAAAGGCTTGTAGTAAGTTAGATGTTCTTGAAATAAGCAGTACCATCCCTACGACGGATAAGGCAACGACAATCTTTTTTAAACGAACACCGGCTAATCGAATACTATAAGAACTTGTTTCGACTGCGTGGATAATAATTGTGAAAGCCAGAATAAATATTAAGGTAATTGACATTTAGTTCACCAGTTTCTATTTAGTTAATTGTAACTTTTTTACTTTATCATATCTATTACATTTTGTAACTGAACGTATGTGACATAGAAGAAGAAATTTCCGAAAAGATAAATAATGGTAGTATAGTAAAAGGTAGGCATGAAAAAGCCTTCTATATAATATGTAAAGTAAATAGGAGCGGGGGATTAAATTTGTACATAACATTTCTATTTGACCTAGATGGAACATTGACGGATCCGAAAGAAGGAATTATAAATTCAGTATTATATGCATTAAAAAAGGTTGGAATTGAAGAATTACATGTAAGCGAGTTAGATTCATTTATTGGTCCACCCATCCAGCAATCATTCATAGAGAGATACAATATGAATGAAGGAGAAGTAGAACGCGCTGTTTTTTATTTCAGAGAATATTTAAAGCAGCGTGGATTGTTAGAAAATAAGGTATACGATGGTATTCCAAATCTTTTAAAACAATTAAAAGATACCAGAAATCGTTTATTTATAGCAACTTCAAAACCTACTGTATTTGCAAAACAAGTACTAGATCATTTCCAACTAACGAATTATTTCGAAGGTATAATTGGAAGTAATTTAGATGGTACGAGAATAAAAAAAGAAGAAATCATTGCTCATATTTTACAAACAAATGAAGGCCTAAATAAAGAAGAAATTGTTATGATTGGAGATAGAAAGCACGATATAATCGGTGCGAATAATAATGAAATTGCTTCAATCGGCGTTTTATACGGTTATGGTAGTAAAACAGAATTGACTGAAGTTGGTGCAACTCATATAGTAAATGATGTAAAAGAACTACATCATTTTTGTGTAGACAATAGTTTGATAAAGCAGTAAATATAGAGACTAGCAATCCCTTTATAACGTATGACGATGAATTCGTTTATCCCGCGTTAACGGACAGTAAAACTCCCACCTCAAAATTCAGTTGGAGCAAAGAAGTTAGGTGGGGATCAACTGTCCGTAAACGTCCGATTGGTTCAACTAATAATCAGTGGGGGATGAACAAAACCCCCACTGATTAAAGTTTCACTTTATGTTTAAAGGGATTTTTCATATGTAATCGAATACTTATAATTAGACATTTTTAGCATGAAAAATTTGTATGAATAAGAGGAGGGATGTCAGAAATAAAAGATTAGTAGAAGTTTATCAATAAAATTTTGAATTTTCAGTTTAAAGGAGGGGTATGATTGGAGCTAGTTATTATATTATTAGCACTTAGTTTACTTATGTTTGTAGCATATAGAGGGTTTTCTGTTATTTTATTTGCACCGATATTTGCATTATTTGCCGTATTTTTGACAGAGCCTAGTTTTGTATTACCTTTCTTTTCGAATATCTTTATGGAGAAAATGGTAGGGTTTATTAAACTATATTTCCCTGTATTTTTACTTGGGGCAATATTTGGGAAAGTAGTAGAAATGTCAGGAATTGCAGACTCGATTGCAAAGACAATTATAGAGTTAGTTGGTGAAAAACGTACGATTTTAGCGATTGTATTAATGGGTGCTATTTTAACGTATAGTGGCGTTAGTGTGTACGTAGTAGTGTTTGCTGTATATCCGTTCGCAGCTAAGCTGTTTCGACAAGCGAATATTCCGAAGCGTTTAATCCCTGGAACGATTGTACTTGGAGCGGTCACGTTTACGATGGATGCGCTACCTGGATCACCACAAATTCAAAACGTAATACCTACAACATTTTTTAAAACGGACATTTATGCTGCACCGATACTGGGTATTGTAGGGGCAATTTTTGTACTGACGTTAGGATTACTATATTTAGAGAGTAGACGTAAGAAGGCGAAGGCGGCAGGAGAAGGGTATTTTGGTTTTAACGATGGGGATACTGAAATGGCAGCTTCTTTGCAAGTAGAACAAAAAGATATGCCGGTGCTTAAAAGCATTGAAATTACAAGAGTTCAGCAAGTGATTGCTTTTATACCACTTATTTTAGTAGGTGTAATGAATAAAGTTTTTACTATTATGATACCGAAGTGGTATCCAGATGGTTTTGATTTTTCTGAAATTGGTATGAAAGCATTTGGAAAAGTAGAATTAAGTGCAGTAGTTGGAATCTGGTCAGTAGAATTAGCACTTATTATAGGTATTGTAACAACGTTATTATTATATTGGAAACGAGTAGTAACAGGATTTCAAGCTGGATTGAATACAAGTATTGGTGGAGCGTTACTTGCAACGATGAATACAGGTGCTGAGTTTGGATTCGGTGGTGTCATCGCAGCACTTCCAGGTTTCGCGATTATGAGAGACGGCATTTCTGCCACATTCACAAATCCTCTAGTGAATGGAGCTGTAACGACGAATATTTTAGCTGGAATTACAGGCTCTGCATCAGGAGGAATGGGAATTGTTTTAAGTGCGATGGGAGATAAGTTTATTGCAGCGGCCAATCAATTTGATATTCCATTAGAAGTAATGCACCGTATCGTGTCAATGGCATCGGGAGGAATGGATACATTACCACATAACGGAGCTATTATTACTATTCTTACAGTAACAGGTTTAACACATAAACAGTCATATAAAGATATTTTTGCCATTACAGTTTTGAAAACGGTTGCCGTATTTTTAGTAATTGCATTCTATACTGCAACAGGAATTTATTAAGTCGATATTTTATAAACTAAAACATTAATTAGGGTAAGAAGGGGTGGAGTACTTGCAAGAAGTTGCTGAGTTTCGTATGCCGAAGTCCGTATTATATGGAAGAAATTCGCTTGAAAAGCTGGGGGAACAATCTAAGAAGTTGGGGAAAAGAGCGTTTATAGTTACGGATACAATTATGGAGAATTTAGGATATGTTGAGAGGTGTATACAACAATTAAATACGAAAGGTATTACTGTTAGTACATATAATAAAGTAAATGCTGAGCCTACAAATATACACGTGTTAGAAGCGTTAACACTTTGTAAAGAAGGAAAGTGTGATTTTATTATTGGTATTGGTGGTGGAAGTTGTATTGATGCAGCGAAAGCAGTTGCGGTGTTATATACAAATGGTGGAGAAGTGGAAGATTATGTCCAAAAAGATATGGAAATAGACAACGATCCGCTACCACTAATTGCAATCCCGACAACTTCTGGTACTGGATCGGAAGTAACAAGTGTAGCAGTAATTACGAATAAACGAACAGATGTAAAAATGATGATGAAGCATCCAAATTTCACACCGCAAGTAGCGATTATTGACCCAATATTAACACGTTCGGTACCACCTCATATTACAGCAGCAACAGGGATAGATGCATTATGTCATGCAGTCGAAGCATATATTTCTAAAGTTTCACAATCACTTACCGATGTACTTGCACTTTCCGCTATTGAAAGTATTATGAAATATTTACGTATTGCATATGAGGATGGAGAGAATATGGAGGCAAGAGAAGCGATGATGATTGCTTCCTTACAAGCTGGAATCGCATTTTCCAATGCATCTGTTACGTTAGTTCATGGAATGTCAAGGCCGGTAGGAGCGTTATTTCATGTACCACATGGTATATCGAATGCAATACTATTACCTACAGTTTTACAATATACAAAAATTAGTGCAGTAAAAAGACTAGCGGATATTGGACGTTGTTTAAATAAAGATTTGTATTCCTATTGTGATGAAGAAGTAGCCGACTACACGCTGAGGGAAATAAAAAAACTTTGTTTTGATCTTCGTATTCCAAATTTAAAAGAATACGGAATTGGTGAAGTTGAATTTGAAACAGCTATTTCTAAAATGGCATCAGATGCAATTGAAAGTGGAAGTCCAGCAAATAATCCACGTGTGCCATCATATGATGAAATTAAACAGTTGTATCGAGAATGTTTTCATTATCAATATGAAGATTTTATAAAAACATCAAAAAAATAATTCAGAATATTCTTATAAAATTTCCTTGGAAATAGTTAAAACAAGACTTTATATTATAAACGTAAAGTCTTGTTTTATTGTGTATAATATACATAATAAAATGTTGTGATTAGTTTTAAAAAACAGTATAAGGTGGGTGTTGTGTAATGAAGACAATAGGTTTAATTGGTGGTATGAGTTGGGAATCAACTTCTGAATATTATCGAATCATAAATGAAGAAATAAAAGAGAGATTGGGAGGATTACATTCAGCAAAATGTATGATTAATAGTGTGGACTTTGAAGAGATTGAACGATTCCAGTCTAACGGAGATTGGAATCGAGCAGGAGAAATATTAGGAAATGCGGCATATTCGTTACAGAGGGGAGGAGCAGATTTTATAATTATTTGCACAAATACAATGCATAAAGTAGTTGAGAAAATAAAGGAGAATATTCATATTCCAGTCTTACATATCGCTGATGCAACTGCGAAAGAAATTAAAAGGAAAGATATTCAAAGGGTTGGTTTGCTTGGAACTAAATATACAATGGAGCAAGACTTTTATAAATTACGCATAGAAGAGAATCGTATAAAAGTAATGGTTCCATCAGAAAAGGATAGAGAAAAGATAAACGAAGTAATATATACAGAATTATGTTTAGGAAAGATAACATCTCAATCTAGAGAGTATTATAAAAGAGTTATAGAAGAGCTAGTACAAGAAGGGGCCCAAGGAATTATATTAGGTTGTACAGAAATAGGATTATTAATAAAGCAGGAAGACGTATCAGTTCCGATATTCGACACAACTTATATACATGCAGTTGAAGCAGTTAATTTGGCTTTACGAAATAGATCATAATTATATTATGTAACCTAGTTCACGTTTGTGGAAAACATTCTGAAAATACTTTATAATGTAAGTGGTTACATTTAAGGGGGAATGCGTATGTTTTCAGTTCAACCAATCGCATTTGTACATAATGAAAGAAAGGAAATAAAAGATGATGAGTGGGGAGAAGTAAGATCCTATATTACTTTAACTGAAATATATACTGAGGAAAGTATACAAGGGATTGAAGATTTTTCTCATATTGAAGTTGTTTTTTATTTTCATAAAGTAACTGATGAACAAATTCAATATTTTGCTAGACATCCTAGAAATAATAATGATTATCCTAAAGTAGGCATTTTTGCACAGCGCGGGAAAAATCGTCCGAATCGCATAGGAGCAACAATTGTAAAGGTGATCAAAAGAGAGGGTAAATCAATTATTGTTGAGGGGTTAGATGCTATTGATGGCACACCTATATTGGATATAAAGCCGATAATGAAAGAGTTTATGCCGGAAGAAGAAATTGTACAGCCTAAATGGGCAACGGATATAATGAGACAGTATTGGAAGGGGAATGGAGTAAAATGAGAATATATGAGGCAACAATTGCAGATTTAGATGGACTAGCATCAGTTTTTAATAACTATCGTATGTTTTATAGACAAGATTCCGATTTAGAAGGAGCAAAAGTATTTTTGCGAAGTCGAATCGAGAGAAAAGAATCCGTTATTTTTGTGGCAGTTGAAGACGGCGAATATATTGGCTTCACACAATTATATCCATCATTTTCTTCCATTTCGATGAAAGAATTATGGATTTTAAATGATTTATTTGTACAAGCAACTAAGCGCGGAGCAGGAACAGGTAAAAAATTATTAGAAGCTGCTAAAGAATTTGCATTAGAAAATGGTGCAAAAGGTGTAAAATTACAAACGGAGATTGATAATTTATCAGCACAGCGATTATATGCTGAAAATGGTTATTTGAGAGATAATCGTTATTTCCATTATGAATTAACGTTTTAAAAAAATATAAGATTAAAAGAGACGTTTTCATTGTGAAAACGTCTCTTTTAATTTGTATTATTGTTGATTTAAAATCCAATTTGTAGCATCTTCAAAGTTTTCTGCAATGTAGTTTGGTTCAATATGTGCCCATTTGTCTCGGTACGTATGTAAAGCATCATATCCAGCGCCTGTTCGAACTAATATCGTTGTCGCATGTACTGTTGCGCCTGCAACGATATCAGTCCAACGATCACCAATTACAGCGCATTTTTTTAAATCAAGCCCATGTTTTTCAGCTGCTTGCAGCAGCATACCTGTACCTGGTTTACGGCATTCACAACCATCACCGTGTTTATGAGGACATACGTATATATCATCAAAACCGAAGTCTTCTAATTCTTGTGCAAAATCAGCTACAGTTGCTATCCCATCTGCGATACCTGGTTGATTTGTGAAAGAGAAAATTTTTATATTTTGAGCTTTTAGTTTTTGCAGAGCTGCTTTTGTGAAAGGAAATAATGTAAAAGAGCCTGGATAATGTATTGTAGTGTCACCACCAATTGTACCGTCACGATCAATAAAAATAGCTTCAATGTTTGTCATAGCTATAGTCCTTTCCATTTATAAGTAGTTTAAAAATGTTTCACAAATCGATATCCATTCACTTCATATCCTAATTTTTTGTAAAAAGGATGTGCTTCTAATCTTTTTGTTCCACTGACTAGCCATGTGCCTATACAATTATGTGTCTTTGCTAATTGCTCAGCATAATCCATTAATACTTGCCCAATGCCTTTTCGTCGTATTGTAGAATCAACGCTAATAATTGAAATTTCCCCATAACGAGTTACATCTTCTAAATTTTCACGAATACGAAACCCAAGTAATCCACATATGGTTTCTTCTTCCTCATAAACATATAAAAAATCAAAGGGACTCATTTGTACGAATTGCAATCGGTTGTTCATATCTTCATACGAAATAGAGGAACCTTTTAATTCTGTTGTTAAAGAACAAAGTGCATCTATATCGTCTATCGTAGCTTCACGAATCTGAAAAGACATATTATCCACTCCAATTAAATGTAATCAAACATTAAATATTCTGTCAAAAAGTATGTATTCCTGCTATGAAAATAAATATTTTATAATGATATATAGATGGTTATATGTTATTCTTTTCCTTGATTGTATTGGAAATGGAAAGAAGGGGAATGTATGTTAGAAGTGAATATTCGCTCTGCCGGATATGATATAGGGGAAAAGACAATTCATGATATTGCCTTTTCAATTGAAAAAGGTGAATTAGTTGCACTTATTGGTGCGAATGGTGCCGGGAAGAGTACGACGATTAAAACGATGCTCGGTTTACTTGTAAATATGAATGGTGAAATATCATTTGGTGAAAAGAAAAATCCTTATGCATACGTACCGGAACACCCGACATATTATGATTATTTGACGCTTTGGGAACATATCGAACTATTAATGGCTGCTCGCGAGAACGAAGTAGGAAGCTGGGAAAGAAAAGCAGAAGAGTTATTACATATGTTTCGAATGGATAAACATAAACATGAGTATTTATCAAAGTTTTCAAAAGGTATGAAACAAAAATCGATGCTCATTTTGGCATTTTTAACTGAACCAGATTTTTATATCATTGATGAACCTTTTATCGGTTTAGATCCAGTAGCTACGAAAGAGTTTTTAAGTTATTTATATAAAGAAAAAGAAGGTGGCGCAGGTATATTACTTTGTACGCACGTATTAGACACAGCTGAAAGAATTTGTGAGAGATTTTTACTCATTTCACAAGGTACATTAGTCGCAGATGGAAATCTAGAATCTATCCAGGCGTTAGCAGAAATGCCAGGGAGTTCATTATTAGACTGCTTTGATGTAATCGTAAGGCGTGAACAGCATGATTAAACAACAATTTTATAAAAGATTGCGTCATGAACTGAGGCGTAAATGGAAGTCCATACGTTCTATAACTGATTGGACAGTTGCGCTATATATTATTATTCCAGCACTTATATTTATGGGGATTTATTATCGTTCACTATGGATAGAAGAATTATCGATGGGAGAGACAGTTTATTTCGGATTAGGTCTATTCGCATTTTATGTGATTACATATTCAAGAGGAGTTCGTTCATTTTTTGAACAAGCAGATAGTTTATTTTTAATTTCGTATCCCGCTCACATGCAAAAGTTAATCCAGTATGGTATGACATATACGTTTATTCGAATAGCTATAACGAATGTAATAGTAGTAGTTACTATGTTACCAGTGTTGATGAAAAGTATCGGAGTGACGAAAATACAAGTCGTATTATTTTGGCTATTTTTTACTGTATTTCGATTTCTGTTGTCGTTATTAACGAGATTTATTCATGTACGTGTGGGGAAACGATGGCTACTATGGATTATAAAAAATGTAATTTTTTCTATAAGTTTAACCTTTTTTGGATTGAGTCTGTTTCTTATTTATACAAATCCAGTTTATTCTATACTAAGTATCGGTCTAGCAGTTTTTCTAATTATCGGGTTGATAAAAGAAAAATTGAATTATAAAAATTGCTTTTTTAAAGAAGTTGAGAAAGAGAAAGAAGAAAGTATGYGCTGGACGAGTGGGATTATGCAAGTTGGTGGTCATACAGCTAAACCGAGTAGTTCGAATAAAAAACCGTGGATGTTTCCGCGTTCTAAAAAGTTTTTAGGGAAGAAAAAGGAATCTCGTATTGTTGAATCCTTTTTAAAAGAATTTTTCCGTACAAGTAGTGCACGAATGTTTTATATTCAAATTGTATGTATAAGCACCGTCAGTATTATTATGAGTCCGAGGTGGATTGCAGCTATTATTCTTGCATTTGCTTTAGTTGGAATTTCTCGTTATGCGCGCGATTATTGGAATGAATTTACGAAAAAAATGTTTCTCCATCTATATTGTGATGAAGGAAAATTATTATTGTTAAGATGGAAGGCCGATCGCTATTTATTACTTCCAGTACTGCTTTTGTATGGAATAGTTATACTTTCTCATTTTGATTTATTACTAGCTGTAATTGCCGGGATTATTTTTATAGTATGGATTGGTTGGATTGTATTTTTATCATAGAAAAAGAGCCGAAAAATGGCTCTTTTTTTAATCTGTTACACATTGATAAAGAAAATATACCAAAACGAGTATGCTTGCGGCGGAATACATGACATCTAAAGTCATCGGATTGCCTCCTCATTGTTGTTGTATTTATATTGTATGAAATCTTACAATTTCATATTCAAGTGAAAAATATGTGAACGTTAACAAAATTGTAAAGTGCAAAAATTACAATCATTTTGTATAATAGAAGGAACAACCGTTATATAAAATATAATGAGTGAAAGGGGAGGGAACATACATGCCAAATTGGTTTAGAAAAACCTTAGTCGCATTAATTACCGTATTTACATTTGGTTTAGTGACGCCTCCTTCCATATTGCTTGATAATGCCAAAGCTGCGGACAAGCCTACGAGCACAGCTGGGCAACAAAATTTGGAGAGTACGTCCTATACATATGAAGAAACGAATGACAGGTTAACCACTGATACTTTTATTACGTACGCAATGCAAGAAGCAGAGAAGCAGTCAATGCAAAAGTTTGGCACTAAAATTGGTCCAGTAATTGAAGATGAGTTTAAAGATGTAATATTACCGAAAATTGAAGAGGCAATTGCTGAGCTTGCAAGTGATGTGCCAGAGGAGTCATTGCAATCATTAGCGATTTCTCAAAGACCAGCTGGCGGAAATAATGAAAAGATTTTTCATGTGTATGACACGAAATCAGGAAATGACTTATTGCGATTTCATGTAAGAAGAGATCATCCACCGCAAGATGGTTATTATTTTAATTTCCACTATCACCGTTTTGATGATGGGTACTCAGGACACCATGAATTAGGGAATATTTATTGGAATACGAATATACCGCCAAAGTGGCTTTCTTAAAAAGAACAAGAGAAAATCTTGTTCTTTTTTATGTATATAGAAGGTTTAGACAACTACGGTGTTGAATAAGATAGGTTTAGAAAAAGAAGCAAAGGGAGTATGGGGATGCAAAAATATATTGTTTTTGACTTTGATGGCACATTAGTAGATTCACAAAATATATTTGTACCAATTTATAATCAAATTGCTGAAAAGCACGGATATAAAACGGTAAGGGAAGAAGAAATTGAGTATTTACGTAAATTAACGATGCCAGAGAGATGTAAACAACTTGATGTACCATTGTATAAACTACCGATATTAGCGCTGGAGTTTTATAAATTGTATCAACCCGCTATAAAAGATCTTATTTTGTTTCATGGGATGAAGGATGTATTAGATGAACTGCATAAAAAAGGATACGGAATTGCCGTTATATCTTCTAACTCAGAAGAGCATATTCGGGCATTTTTACACAATAATGATATAGAAAATATACAAGAGGTATATTGTTCTAAAAATTTGTTCGGTAAAGATAAAATGATAAAAAGATTTTTAAAATCGAAAAAAATAACAGAGAAAGATATGTTATACGTCGGTGACGAACAGCGAGACGTAGCAGCGTGTAAAAAGGCTGGGGTGAATGTAATATGGGTATCTTGGGGATATGATGTTATTGAAACAGTGAAAAAAGATGCACCAGATTACATGGTCAATACACCAATGGAAATTGTGCAAATAGTACAAGGGGCATATTCTTAATATGAATACACTTCAATCAGCTATTCATCATATTGAATTTTGGGTATCGGATTTAGAGGAGTCCATTTCTTTTTAAGATCCGAATGGGTTTATTGTAGAAGTAGCGTATACACCAAATGTAGAAATGTAAGGGGAATAAAAATGAAAACAATTACAGCATGGCAAAACAATATACAGATAGTAAAAGATGCAGTTAATATTGAAGAAATTTCTAAAGGTTTCTCACCTGATAAGAAATATATCATTACGAAAGCGAATAATGAAAAATATTTATTACGGACAGGCGATATAAAAGAGTATGAAAGAAAGAAAATAGAGTTTCAAATTTTAAATGAAATGCAAAAACGTAGTGTGCAAGCTCAAAAACCAATTGAAATGGGTTTATTGGCAGAGGAAGACTTATGCTATGGTATTTTTTCATATTTAGAAGGGGAAGATGCGAAGAAACTATTGCCTACATATACACCAAAAGAACAATATGATATTGGTATAGAAGCAGGAAAAGATTTAGCAAAAATGCATACATATGAAGCTCCTAAGGATATCCTTCCATGGTATGAAAGAGCAATGGAAAAACATCGAAAATATGTAGAGGCATATAAAACATGTGGAATAAAAATAAAAAATGATGATAAAATCATAAAGTTTATAGACGAAAATGGAATATATTTAAAGAACCGCCCAAATCGATTTCAACACGATGATTTTCATTTAGAAAATATAATTGTACGTGATGCGAAATATGTAGGTGTTGTTGATTTTAATGGTTATGATTGGGGTGACCCACTTCATGATTTCGTAAAAATTGCACTATTTGCAAGAGACATTAGTATTCCGTATTCAATCGGACAAATAGAAGGCTACTTTAATGGGGGAATACCAGAGGAGTTCTGGAACTTATATGCGGTGTACGTTGGCATGACAGTTTTCTCATCAATTGTGTGGTCCTTACGAGCAGCACCACATATGTTAGAGGATACGTTAGAGCGTCTTACTATCGTTTTAGAAGATCATAAAGACTTTGAGTCATTAAAGCCAATTTGGTTTCAACCAGAGAAGATTAAGATGAAATAGAAAAGGTAGGTGTGATTCACATCTACCTTTATTTTTTACCATTCTTCGTTTTGAAGCAGTTGTAATGCTAATTTTAAATCAACATCTTCTTGTATATGTTCCGGAGTCCACGGGATATGTATATGCGGCTGTATACCAATTCCGGACATTCCTTCGCCTTTATCTATAATAGAGAGCCGTGAAGTAGGGTAGTAAAGTGCGAATGTATCAGCCCATTCCATTACCGCTAAATTAGAATAATCATTTAAACCAGCAGTAGGACGACCTATTACTTTTACTTTCAATGATTTTTTTGCAACTTCTACAAAAGAATCACCAGAACTTCCACATGTAACATCTGTTAATATAACTACTCTATTAGGTGATTTTCTCCCGTGTATTTTTAATGATTGAAGTTCTTTTGGTAACTCAGAAGTATCAAATGTAACGAATCCTTTTTTATAATTCTTTTTTAAATCTTGAATAAATATATCAGTGAATAATTTGGAAAGTTCGTCTAAAGAATCGTAATCTTCCATTTTGATGTCTTTCATACGTAAATGAAAGTTTCGTTCTGTATGATTTAATTGCATTGTATCTGAAGGATCTAAAAGGGAGATCTCTTTGTCTTCGAATAAGTAAGGAAGTAATTTAAAAAATGCATCATCACTTCCACCACGATTCAAACGCACATCAATAATTAAGTTCGGAAAAGAATTAAGCTCATTTTTGTGTGAGTCTAATAATTTATTAATCGCTTCAGTATTTGCGAAATCAGTCAAAGTAATTAAGAGTGTGTCTTTATTATGCTGTTTAAATGAATAAATAGGCGTGTATTCATTTTGTTTATACTTTTGTAAAGTAATGGTTTCGATTACGCCATCTTCATTTATAAGTGTACAAGTTGATGATTGTAATAAAACATAATCCCATTTTTCACGTTCATATGTATTCGCATTTAAATATTTCCTATATTTTATTATTAACTCAGGGATTTTCATATTATCTAATGCTAGAATAGACTGCCCTTTTTTCACTCTTATTTCTTGTGAAGTGGATGTAGTATATAGGCGGTCTTCGTATCTTTTCACTTGGAAGCCAGCACTGTTAAGTGGTTGATTGTTAGAGTTCATTTTGAAAAACATATGATTATCTTTAAAGTCTAGTAAGTAATCACGTACAATTTCAGTAAATTGTATTGGTGTTAGTTCTCCTTGTTTCTCTAGTTTCTCGACTGTCTGTAAATATGTAGTAGGATCGTCCCATCCTTTCTTATCTATACAACCTGAATAATCGTGATGAGTGATCGAAACAATTTCTTTGAAAATTTCTGTATACACAGCTTTTCCTCCTGGTAATTTAATTAGTTGAATAATAGAATTCTGTATCCTTTACGTATTATCCTTTTTTTGCATAGAGAAAAGGGGAATAGAGGGAAGTGTTATCTTCCCTCTATTAAAATATTTATTTAATTTTCTTAAATACAAGCGGCTGCGTACTTAACATAGCTGGTACATGTAACTGAAGGGATGGGAATTCACCACTTACATTCATTTCATAAGCGAATAATAAACTCATTTTCATTTGGAATAAATCAACTTTTGCAGAGAAGATGTCGTAATGATGATGAGCTAATTGAATATCCATCTCCATAAATTGTACATATAACGAATCATCTCGTTTGTATACTTGTAATGTTCCATATGCAGGATGCTCGAAAGTACCGGTATAATCCTCTAACCTGTGAGAAGGTGTAGTCCCTTCAATTTGTTCAGGAATGGATTCAGTTGCTTCTTTCATCATTTCCTTCATTTTTTCAGTATCTTCTACAGCACGTTCATGCCAATCAATGGATTCTACTTCAAGTAGTTCGTCATAAATTTGATTAGCGAGATAAGTAGGTAGTAATGTGCCTCCAGCATTCGTTAAAATAACAAGGCCTATGTTTTCTGTTGGTATGAATGAAACAAGTGCTGAAAACCCATCAATATTACCGCCATGATGAATTACCTTATTACCACGGTAAGCGCTAATAAACCAACCAAGACCGTAACTATTTAATGGAGATTCCGGAAGTGATAAAACTGGTTGATCTGGAATGGAATTATGTGGTGTATACATTTGTTGTAATAATTCAGAGGAGATTAATTCATGATCTCCAAATTTCCCTTCGTTTAAGTGAAGAAGGACCCAATTTGCCATATCTTCAATTGTAGAATTAATACACCCAGCAGCGCCGACTGTATCGATGTTATGGAATGGAACTTCTTTTAGTTTACCGTCATTTTCAACGTAAGGTAATGCATAATCATCTGTATTTTGTGAGTCTGTAACAGAGAAGTTTGTTTGATCCATATTTAAAGGCTCTAAAATATGTTCTGCAACATATTGTTCCCATGTTTGATTCGTAATGTTTTCTACAATATAACTAATTGTCGCATACATTAAGTTGTTATAAAGAAATGCTGTACGAAACGGAGCATCAAGTGGTAAATATTTTATTTTTTCAACGAGATCTTTTCGAGATAAGGAAGAGCTATACCAAAGAGCCTCATGACGGCTTACACCAGTTCGATGAGAAGCTAAATCTCGTCCGGTAACTTGTGAGCTAGCAAGTAGTTCAGATAAAGAGAAGTTAGGTATATAAGTCTGGACAGGAGTATCCCAATTAAACTTATTTTGTTGTGCTAACAAGCTTAATGAAAGTGTACCAAAAGCTTTCGTTGAGGAACCGATTGCGAACCGAGTATTCGGTGTAACAGCCTCTTTTGTCTCTATATTACGATAGCCAAATCCTTCTGAAATAATGACTTCACCATCTTTTATAACAGCTATAGCAGTGCCAGGAACATTTAAATCCTTCATCATTTTTTCAACCGTTGTTTGTAAAGAAGTCATAACAGGAGTTTCAATTTTAGACATACTTCTAACCTCCAAATATAAATTTTATCCTACCGCACTATACTTTCGGTAATAGAAAATGAAAACCTTTATAAATTTGGAAAGTTAATAATTTTGTAAGAATGAATAAAGTTATTATTTATTTAGAATTTTAATTTTATTATAATTAATTTAAATTAAGATATAGAAAAGATGGTGAAGAAGTGTGCTAACAATAAAGAGAGTGCTTTGCGACAATAAAAAAAATCCGATAGGTATAGATTCAAAAGTTGTTAAAATGAGTTGGCTGCTTGAGTCGAGTAACCGAAATGTAAAAAAACTTGCTTATCAATTGCAGGTTGCGAAAGATAGAGATTTTGAAATTATAATGTTTGATTCGCGAAAAGTAGAAACAGATCAAAGTTTACATATACCAATCAATTCATTTTCATACAGAGCGGAAACGCGTTATTTTTATCGGGTAAAGGTATGGGATAATTACGGAGAAGAATCATCGTGGTCAGAAGTAGCATTTTGGGAGACTGGATTACAAGGGCAAGATAACTGGAGCGGGAACTGGATTGCCGCGAAAAAAGAACGAGCGCAAGTTATGTCCTTTAATAAAAATTTTACTATTAAAAAAGTAGTTAAAAAAGCGCGTTTATATATCACAAGTTTAGGATTATACGAGGCTTCTATAAATGGAGAGCGCATTGGAGATTGTTATTTTACCCCTGGATGGACAAGTTATGATAAGAGAGTACTGTATCAAACGTATGATATAACGCATTTATTAAAGGGTGAGCACAATACTATTTCGGTTCTGCTAGGTAATGGATGGTATAAGGGACCACTTACCATGCATCATGTACGTAATTATTACGGTAGAAGACGTGTGATAATTGCTCAAGTACATATAACGTATGAAGATGGAACGAAAGAAAAAATTGTAACAGACGAAACATGGAAGGTAACTCCAAGCCCAATTTTGTATTCAGAAATTTATGAAGGGGAGGTTTACGACGCTAGGATAGAAGAAAGTAGGCAAGGGCTAGAAGATGTTGAAGTAATTGAGCATTCCAAACAAATAATTGTTGCGCAAGAAAACGAAGCAATTCGTAAAATGAAAATTATTAAACCGATTTCTATTTCAAAACTACCGAATCACGAATGGCTCATTGATATGGGGCAAAATATGGTAGGTTGGGTTCAATTTACAGTCCGTCATGTTTATATTGGCCAAAAGATAGAATTGCATCATGCTGAAATATTGAATAAAGACGGTAGTTTTTACACCGGAAATCTCCGAAAGGCAAAACAAAAAATAGTGTATATAGCAAAAGGAGAAGAAGAGGAAACGTTTGAACCTCATTTTACATATCAAGGCTTTAGGTATGTGAAAATAAGTGGATTAACCCAGCCACCTCAAATAGCAGATTTTGAAGGGGTTGTATTACATACGGATATGGAAAAAGCGACTGAATTTGAAACGTCTAATCCATTAATCAATCAACTTCATCATAATGTGGAATGGTCTCAAAGAGGGAACTTTTTTGATGTGCCAACAGATTGTCCGCAGCGAGATGATCGACTTGGATGGACCGGAGATGCACAAATGTTCATTGGGACAGCTACGCAAATTATGAATGTACAATTATTCTTTAAAAAGTGGCTCCAAGATTTATCATTAGATCAAAATGTTAATGGAGCTGTGCCTTTAGTTATTCCAGATGCTTTTGGGAAAAGAGCGGATTTTGATTTACATACTTCTGGTGGTTGGGGCGATGCAGCAATTATATGCCCGTGGGTTCATTATTTACATTACGGAGATGTATCGATTTTAAAAGAACAATATGACAGTATGAAGAAGTATATAGATTACATACGTTCACAAGGTGAGAACGAGTATTTATGGGATACAGGCTATCATTTAGGGGATTGGCTCGCATTAGATACGAAACCAGATGTATATGAAGGCGGAACAGACAAGCATTTTATTGCGACAGCTTATTATGCCTATTCTACATCGCTTTTACGAAGGATTGCTGAGATTTTAGGTGAAAATACAGATGCTAAATTATATGCAGAGTTACATGGGAATATTGTTCAAGCATTTCAAAATGAATTCGTTACACCAAATGGTAGGTTAATTTCAAATACACAAACAGCTCACATATTAGTACTTCTTTTTGAACTAGTGAAAGATGATGTGAATGAGAAAGTATTTAATCGCTTAATTGAGCTATTAAAAGAAAATAAAAATCATTTAACAACAGGTTTTATAGGAACACCGTATTTGAATTTAATATTAAGCAAGTTTAACCGGCATGACCTTGCTTGTAAGCTTCTATTTTATGAAGATTATCCATCATGGTTATACCAAGTGAAAAAAGGTGCCACAACGATTTGGGAACATTGGGATGGCGTGAAAGAGGATGGAACACTTTGGAATGATAGCATGAATTCTTATAATCATTACGCATATGGCTCTATTGTTGAATGGATATACCGATATATTATTGGATTAGAAATGGATGAGACAAAAACTGCATATAAACATTTTTATGTACAACCACATTTTGATTCGAATATAGAATGGGTTAAAGTAAAACGTGAGACAGCTTATGGAGAAATTAAGATTGAGTGGCGTGTAGAAAAGGAACAAGCCTTTTTATATATTTCTGTACCAGCTAATACAAGCGCTACATTACGGATAGACGAAACAAAATGGAAAGCAGAACATGACGTTGGAAGGGATTTAGGATCAGGTGATTATAAATTTACATTTTGTAAAAATATATTGAAGTAGAATTCTGTTTATATAGAAATATATTTTTATTCATTAGGATTATTTAATTCACTGTTTTTCATGTTATGATAAATTTCATATAAGATTGAAAGAAGGTTTTACTACATATGAAACATGCTGAATATGAATACTTAAATTTATGCCGCCATGTAATGGAGCATGGTACGAAGAAAGAAGATCGTACAGGGACAGGCACTGTATCTGTATTTGGATATCAAATGCGTTTTGATCTAAGTAAAGGTTTTCCTTTATTAACGACAAAGAGAGTGCCGTTTCGCCTTGTAGCAAGTGAACTGCTTTGGTTTATGAAAGGTGATACAAATATTCGTTATTTATTGCAGCATAATAATAATATTTGGAATGAATGGGCATTTAAGAGCTGGGTAGAAAGCGATGAGTATACTGGTCCTGATATGACTGATTTCGGTCTTCGCTCACAACAAGATGAGGAATTTAAAGTGCAGTACGATGAGCAAATGGAATTGTTTAAAAAGAACGTTTTAGAAGATGATGATTTCTCGAATAAATATGGTTATTTAGGAGATGTATACGGAAAGCAGTGGCGTGCCTGGAAAACGACAGCTGGTGAGACGCTTGATCAATTAAAAGATGTAATTGAAATGATTAAAAAAACGCCAGACTCCCGTCGCCTAATTGTTTCTGCCTGGAATCCTGAAGATGTACCAAGTATGGCATTACCACCTTGTCATACGCTATTCCAGTTTTATGTAGCGGATGGCAAACTTTCTTGTCAGTTATATCAAAGAAGTGGTGACATATTCCTTGGAATTCCATTTAACATTGCAAGTTACTCACTACTAACACATTTAATTGCACATGAATGCGGACTTGAAGTGGGAGAATTTGTTCATACAATTGGAGATGCACACATTTATACGAATCATTTTGAGCAAGTGGAAAAGCAATTGGCACGTGAACCACGTCCGTTCCCAAAACTTGCATTAAATCCAGATGTGAAATCTGTGTTTGAATTTGAAATGGAAGATTTAACGATTGAAGGATATGATCCACACCCAGCAATTAAAGCACCGGTTGCAGTGTAATTGTAGAGGAGATGAAAAGATGATAGTTTCATTTATGGTCGCAATGGACGAGAATAGAGTAATTGGTAAAGATAATAATTTACCTTGGCGTTTACCGAGTGAATTACAATATGTAAAGAAAACAACGATGGGTCATTCGCTTATTATGGGAAGAAAAAACTATGAAGCGATTGGTAGACCACTGCCTGGAAGACGTAATATCATTGTAACTCGTAATGAAGGGTATCATGTTGAAGGTTGTGAAGTAGCACATTCTGTAGAAGAAGTGTTTGAGCTATGCAAAAATGAAGAAGAGATTTTTATTTTTGGCGGAGCGCAAATTTATGATCTCTTTTTACCATACGTAGACAAGTTATATATAACAAAAATTCATCATGCATTTGAAGGAGATACATTCTTCCCAGAAATCGATATGGCAAATTGGAAAGAAATTTTTGTTGAAAAAGGGTTAACGGATGAAAAAAATCCGTATACGTACTATTATCATGTATATGAAAAGCAACAATAATAATAGAGGTTGATGTGAATATTCGCATCAATCTTTTTATTTGTATCCATCAATATAGGTTTATAGATGAGATTCGATAGTGCTATAATGAATGGTAGCATGTAAAAATGCTAATATTTTCTAAAGTATTGATGTAGAAAGAGGAGGAGAATCGATTGAGAAAGATATGGGGGATTCTTTTTCTTTGCTTAACATTCATGTTAGTTGGATGTGGTAAAGAAGAAAAACCACAAGAAGCGTTTGATACATATGCAAAAGCATGGAATAAACAAAAATTTGCAGAAATGTATGATCAATTATCAGAAAAGGCAAAAAAAGATATTTCAAAGAAAGATTTCACTGAGAAATATGAAAAAATTTATGCTGGCATTGAAGTGAAAGATTTAAAAGTAGAAACAGGGGAAGTAAAAGAAGATAAAAAAGATGAAGGTCCTGTTCCTTTTAAAGTAAGTATGGATACAGTTGGCGGTAAAATCACTTTTGGTCATGAAGCAAAAATGGTGAAAGAAAAAGATGGAGATAAAGAATCTTGGAAAATAGATTGGACTCCTGATTTTATCTTCCCAGGGATGACAAAAGATAGTAAAGTGCGCATGCAAACGACAGAGCCAAAACGTGGAGAAATATATGACCGCAATGGTAAATATCTTGCGGTAAATGGTAAAGCTTCTGAAATCGGATTGATTCCTGAACAGTTAGGGGATGCTGCTCCGCAAACGAAAGAAACGGTAGCGAAGTTGCTAAATATGTCTGTAGAAGAAATTGATCAAAAACTAGCAGCTAAATGGGTAAAACCAAATTACCTTGTACCAATGGGAATATTGCCTGAAGGAGCAACACAAAATACGTACATAGATTTACCGGGTGTTGCAACAAAACCAGTCAATATTCGTTCATATCCATTAGGAGAAGAAGCAGCACATCTTACTGGCTATATTGGAAAAGTGAATGCTGAAGATTTAAAAACGCTACAAAAAAAAGGCTATCAAGCAGATGATCCAGTAGGTAAAGCTGGTTTAGAGCAAGTACTGGAAGAAAAGCTACGCGGTAAAAAAGGCGGCCGTGTCTTCATAGAAGATGCACAAGGAAAAGAAATTAAAAATTTAGCAAAAACAGATGCTGTTGATGGAGAAAATGTAACTTTAACGATTGACAGTGCAGTTCAAAGCGAAATTTATAATGAAATGAAAAATGAGGTAGGGTCAAGTGCAGCAATTAATCCAAAGACTGGAGAAACACTTGCACTAGTGAGCACACCAGCTTATAACCCAAATACCCTTACAAGAGGGGCGTCAAAAGCGCAACRTGATGCGGTATATAATGATCCGAAAAAACCGATGACGAATCGATTTACACAATTATCAGTTCCAGGATCTGTATTTAAGCCGATTACAGCTGCAATCGGTCTTGAAACGAAAACAATTGATCCAAAAGAAGAGTTAAAAATTGAAGGATTAAAATGGACGAAAGATTCTTCTTGGGGTAATTATTATGTAACACGTGTAAAAGATGCAAATCCAATTGATTTTGATAAGGCAATGAAATACTCGGATAATATTTATTTCGCACAAGAGGCTTTGAAAATCGGAAAAGATAAATTTATGAGTGAAGCGAAAAAGTTCGGATTCGATGAGAAATTACCAATTGAATATGGATTCCCAGCTTCTAAAATCGCAAATGGTGGTATTAAAAATGATATTCAAATGGCAGACACAGGTTATGGACAAGGGCAAGTATTAATGACGCCACTCCATCTAGCGTTAACGTACGCACCAATTGTTAATGATGGAAACATACCTTCTCCATATATTATTAAAACAGATAAGCAACCGAAAGTTTGGAAAGAGAATGTCATTTCAAAAGGAAATCAGGATATATTAAAAACTGCTATGACGAAAGTAATTAATGATCCAGATGGTACTGGGAAAATTGCTAAAATTGATGGAATGACTCTTGCTGGAAAAACAGGTACAGCGGAATTAAAAGTATCAAAAGAGGCCGAAGGAAAAGAACTAGGCTGGTTCGCTGCATTTGATTTAAATTCACCAGATATGGTCATTACAATGATGATTGAAGATGTAAAAGGTAGAGGCGGAAGTAATATTCCAGCTGAAAAAGTGAAACATGTGTTTCAAAAATAGAAAATGATGAAGACTATCTCCATGGAATGTGGAGGTAGTTTTTTGTTTCACCAAAAACATATTGAAAAGATAGTGTTTATTAACTTACGAAAAAAAAGTAGCTATTTTTTATTGACATTGAACATAACTTTTTGTATTATACTTACATAAGGTAAGTTATTTACTTTCGAATTATAAATCTCAAATTAAAGATAAGATGTGTAAAAGGGAGAGAATACAATGACAAAAGTACTATTTATTACAGCAAATCCAAATTCAGCAGAAGGTTCTTTCGGAATGGCAGTAGGAGAAGCTTTCATCGAAACTTATAAAAACGAACATCCACAAGACGAAGTTGTAACAATTGATTTATTCAACACTACAGTACCAGCAATCGATGCGGATGTATTTGCTGCTTGGGGTAAATTTGCAGCAGGTGAAGGCTTTGAAACTTTAACTGAAGTTCAACAACAAAAAGTTGCAGCAATGAACACAAACTTAGAAACATTTATGCATGCGGATCGTTATGTATTCGTAACTCCAATGTGGAACTTTAGCTATCCACCAGTAGTAAAAGCATACCTAGATAACTTAGCAATCGCAGGTAAAACATTCAAGTATACTGAAAATGGCCCAGTTGGCTTATTAGAAGGCAAAAAAGCACTTCACATTCAAGCAACAGGTGGCGTTTATTCTGAAGGAGCATACGCAGCTGTAGACTTCGGCCGCAATCACTTAAAAACAGTATTAGGATTCATTGGTGTAAATGAAACTGAATACATTGCAGTTGAAGGTATGAATGCAAACCCTGAAAAAGCACCAGAAATTAAAGAAGCAGCAATTGCTAATGCTCGTGAATTAGCAAAACGTTTCTAATATAGAATACTTGAAAATGTCCAAGCACTTGCTGTTTGGACATTTTTTCTTCTTTTTCCTTCGTTTGTCTAGTATAATGAAGGTCGGAATGATAATAGGTGGGGGTTCTGTATGATTCAAACGTTTTTTAAAATCTTTTATTTAATTTTAATCGTAATTGCGATTACACCGAGAATGTGGCGTCTGAAAAGACAAGTAAATACGATGTCGCCACAAGAAAAAGATAATGTTGTGTATAAAACGACAAATTGGTTTGGTAAGAAAATGGTACGTGTAGCTGGTGGGACAGTTGAAGTAAAGGGACTGGAAAATGTTCCAAAAGATAAGCCGGTACTAGTTGTAAGTAATCATCAGAGTAATATGGATATTCCTGTTTTACTAGGTTACTTAAATAAACCAATTGGATTTGTTTCAAAAGCAGAGATTAAGAGGTTTCCAGTTGTACCAACTTGGATGGAACTTATGAATTGTGTATTTATGGTTCGTAATGATCGTCGTCAATCTCTTCAAGCGATTAAAGATGGAATTGGGCTGTTAAAGAACGGGCATTCAATCGTAATCTTCCCAGAAGGGACGAGAAGTAAGGGTGGCGAAATTGGAGAGTTTAAGGCTGGGAGTTTTCACCTTGCAGTAAAATCTGGTGTAGCAATCTTACCTGTAACATTAGATGGGACATATAAAATGTTTGAAGCGAATGGAAACCGTATGAAACCAGCTCATGCAACAGTAACAATTTCTAAGCCGATTACAGCTGAAGAGTATGCGAATATGGATATTAAAGAATTAACGAAGCATACACAGGATGTTATCGCATCACAATTACATAAGTAATAAAAAAAGGTTTCAGCTTAATATAAGCTGAAACCTTTTTTTATGCTGTAGGTAAGACATAAAAGAGTACGCAGAAGAACATCATCGCACTACCACCTAAAACGAAAAGATGCCAAATGGCATGATTGAAAGGTAACTTTTCCCAAAGGAAGAATATAGCCCCTACAGAATATAAAATTCCGCCTGCTAAAAGTAGTGAAAAACCATGTCCAGTTAGATTTTCATAAAGTGGTTTAATAGCAACGATTATGAGCCATCCCATTATGATATAACATAATGTTGATGCCTTAATAAAGCGACGTACAAAGAAAATTTTGAAGATGATACCTCCGAGTGCTAGTGTCCATATAATAGCGAGTAACGTCCAGCCTAATGGTCCGCGAAGCGTAATAAGTAAAAAAGGAGTATATGTGCCAGCGATTAATAAATAAATGGCTGAGTGATCTAGTATAGTAAATAATTTTTCTACTTTTGGATGATGAATGCTATGTAACAAGGTCGAAAACAAGTACAGTAAAAACATGCTTACACCATAAACCGTAAATGCAACTACAGCAGATGCGGTACCATGCTTAGAGGCATGAATAATTAATATAATTAAGGCAGGGATGCTTAAAATGGCACCGATACCATGTGTAATTGCATTTGCAATTTCTTCTTTCACAAAATGTGTCATTCGTGTCATTTTTTCAGTCATAATGCAAATCCTTTCTACTATCATAAAATAATATGTCACTTCCCTTACCATATCATACACAAGGGCAATAGAAAATGAAATTTGTATAATTGATTATATTTTTGAATTTTTTTGACAAAAGGCAATGGATTTGTTGACGTTTTCAAACTTTTTTGACAAAATAAAATTATGCAATAGTAGGACAAGGAATCTACTAATAAAGGGGATGGAGAAATGTTTTCAAATATTGGCTTTCCAGGATTAATTTTAATTTTAGTAGCTGTACTCATTTTGTTTGGGCCGAAAAAATTGCCGGAAATCGGAAAGGCTTTAGGGGAAACGTTAAAAGAATTCAAAAAATCAACGAAAGAATTGACTGATGATGCATTTCAAGAGAAGGAAAAGAAAGAAAAAATGTAATGAATTTTCCTCGAAATGGATAAATAAAGTGTGGTGAACGAGATGGAAGATCGGGAAATGAGCGTAGTAGAACATATTGTTGAGCTTCGCAAACGAGTAATATATACAGTACTATCCTTTGTCCTATTTTTAATTATCGGATTTACTTTTACGAAGGATATTTATTTTTGGCTAGTAAAAGATTTACCAATGAAATTAACTGTTCTCGGTCCAAGTGATGTATTATGGATTTTTTTCTCGATTGCTACAGTATTTGCTATCGTTTGTACAATTCCTTTTGCTGCTATACAAATTTGGTTATTTGTAAAACCGGGTTTACATCCAAATGAACAAAAAATGACAGTAATGTATATACCGGTATTGTCTATATTATTTATTGCAGGTTTATGTTTTGGATATTTCGTTGTAATGCCGTTTTTATTTCATTTTTTAACTACGATAGGTAATGAAATGTTTAATACGATGTTTACGACAGAAAAGTATTTTCATTTTGTTCTTAATTTAACAGTTCCATTTGCTGTAATTTTTGAATTACCTGTAGTTGTCATGTTTTTAACGAGTATTGGACTGTTAACGGCGGAATTGCTAATAAAAATAAGAAGGTATGCTTACGTAGCATTAATTATCATTGCATCGTGTATATCACCGCCGGATTTTTTATCACATAGTTTAGTAGCGGTACCGCTTATTTGTATTTATGAAATTAGTATCGCTTTATCAAAGATTGTCAGTAAGCGGAAAAAGAAAAGAGGAGAAGAAATACAGTCGAAAAGTGCCTCGTTATAAGGGCACTTTTTTTATTTATTTGTTATACTTTAGACATAAACGTATACAATATATAGAAGAAAAAAATTATAGAATCTCCAAAATTTAGACAAACTTTGCGCTTTGCTAAGTTTATACTAAAATTATTAAGCAATATACGGATAGCGGGATTCCTGTCTGATCGGATATTTAGGATGGAGGATGAATAGAGTATAAATCTTCTAACCAAAAGGACTACAGGGATTGACTAAGGATACTTTTGTATTCATAGAAGTCTCCACTTTAAACAACGTGTTACAGCGTAAAGTAGAGGAAGTTCAAAAATCCAATGAAAAAGAGGATTGATATTGTGATTACGAAAAGTTTTTATTTCACTCATTCAACAGGGGATTGTATTAAAATATTCGAAATCCCTGTCCTACAGGCACAGCATCCATTATCGTTTCTAATTCAGTCTCGTCTTCAATTATTTATTGCAAAAATTCAAAAACAAAAGCACCCAAGATTTTCGTATTCTTTCCGTGAATATTTGCAAAATTGTTTGAAGTGGAATGATTATTTAAATGTATATAAAACAAATACCCTTGAAAAAAATGCATGATACAAAGTATGGACAGGGTTAGTAAACTCTGTCTTTTTCATTTTAGGTATAAAAATATAATTAATTTGGTGAAATTTGTTCGAAATTGTTGAAAGCACAGGGAATGCTAGTATAATAACAAGGAGAGCGTATTGGAAAGGGAAGAATATAATATGCAAAAAATTAAAATTGTAACAGATTCAACTGCAGATTTAACGCAGGATGTAATCGAAAAGTATGGCATTCATGTGCTACCATTATCAATCTCTGTAAATGGACAAACATATTTAGATCGCGTTGATTTACAACCTGATGAATTTATTGAAGAAATGATCAAATCAGAGGAATTACCAAAAACATCACAACCGGCAATGGGTACATTTGTAGAAATGTATGACAAGTTAGGTGAAGATGGAAGTGAAGTACTTTCCATTCATATGACAAGTGGAATGAGTGGTACTGTGGCAACTGCCAATAGTGCTGCATCAATGACCGACACAAAAGTAACAGTTGTTGATTCTCAATTTATTACACATGCTTTAGCATATCAAGTAATAGAAGCTGCAAAAATGGCAAATGAAGGACGCTCACTAGAAGAAATTTTAAAACGTGTAGATGAAGTGAGAAAGAATACTCGTTTATATGTAGTAGTAGATACATTAGAAAATTTAGTGAAGGGTGGGCGTATCGGTAAAGGAAAAGCGTTTATCGGTTCGCTACTCAATATAAAGCCAATTGCTAGCCTTGAAGATGGTGTTTATAACCCTGTAACGAAAGTGCGTAGCCAAGGTCAAATTGTAAAAACGTTAGCTAAGTTATTTGAGGAAGATACAGCTGGAAAAGTTGTAAAAGCTGTTGCAATTCCGCATGCGAAAGCAATTCCTTTAGCTGAAAATGTAAAAGCGGCTGTTGAAAAAGTGAGTGGATTTGCTCAATCAGAAATTTTCTTTACAACGCCTATTATTAGTACTCATACAGGTCCGGGTGCAATCGGATTTATGTATTTAGCAGAGTAATAAAAAAGCTACTTGAAATGAATTTTCAAGTAGCTTTTTTATGTGAATAGAAAGTAAGAAATAAGAAGGGTTATACAGGCACTCCCGCTAATGATATAGCGAGTCTGTAAATATTTATTCATAGAAAACACCCACTGATTAAAGTTTTACTTTATGATTTTCTATAGTATATGTTGGATATAGAAAATAAGTAGTTACGTTATACGTGTAATGTTTCAATTTTTTCATTTACTTGCTTATCGTTTGTTGCGCTATTATAAGTAAAAGTTTGGCCTAAAAAGAGTACATGCAGTTGTTCCCACGGTAACATACGTAAATTCCAATTATTTCGGAGCCTTGTTACTGCCTCGCGAGGTGTTTCATCGGCAAGGGCAAAAGCTCCGTAATGCATCGGTATAAAGTGTGTAGCGTTTAAATCTAAATAAGCTTGCACTGCCTCTTCAGGTGAAACATGAGATACTTTCATAAACCACTCTGGTTCATAAGCGCCAATTGGCATAAGGGCAATATCAATTGAAAAGCGTCTGCCAATTTCTTTGAAACCTTGGAAATAGCCACTGTCACCACAAAAATAAACGGTTTCTTTCGTTGGTTCATTATTAATAATCCATCCCCCCCAGTGAGATGTATTCATATCAAATAAGGATCTTCTCGTCCAGTGCTGGGCCGGTACGAAGTGAAAGGAAACATCATTAATGATCGTATTTTCCCACCAATTATACTCTTCTACACGAGTAAATTTTTTGCGAGTAAATAGTTTTTTCAGTCCAATAGGTACAAGGTATAAAACATCATCATTTAGCTGGCGAAGCGTTGAAAAATCTAAATGGTCATAATGACCGTGTGAAATGAGGACAATATCAATTTTAGGTAGTTCTTGTATAGAAAGACCAGGTTCAGTAAGTCTTGGAACTAATTTTAATTTAGTAGCCCATACTGGATCTGTTAATATATTCAGCCCATTCGTTTGGATAAGGAATGTGGAATGACCAATCCAAGTTACAGACGTCTTTTCAAAGTTGGTTTGTAGGAATTTACTTTGCTTAACAGGTGATTGTTCTACTAAAAAAGAAAAATCCTTTTTATTTTGTTTTCGTTCTTTTCGCCAACGTATAAAGGAACGAATTGATTTTTTTGTACTCACATTATCCATGTTTTCATAACGTTTTGTCATGAACATCACCTCATTTAAAATCGTTGTAATTGTATTGTACCGAAATGTTGTTAAGGAATACAGTGTATAACATGGATGAATGTTTAAGGAATTGTTAAAAAATAGGGGGATGCGTTTACAAAAGTAACAATAAAATTAGTTTTGCAACTTCTATTTAGAGAAATAATAGTAAAAAAATAAATTTTGTCTAGTAATTGGCTTGAAATAAAGAAGTAACATACGTAAATTCGTACGATTTCGTGAACAAATGTAGTAAACAATTTTCTCGTAGTGTTAACTTTTGTTATGATAAACATAACCTATTTAAATTTAGGATAGAGAAAAGAGGTTTATAAATGAAGCGTTATCAAAAAATAATTGGTCTTATGGTTGTATTTTGTCTCTTTGTACTTGCTGGATGTAGTGGATCGGGTTCAAAGCTTCGTAAACCATTGAATTGGGATTTAGAAACTTTCCAATTTACAAATCAAGATGGAAAGTCATTTGGTACAAAAGATTTAAAAGGGAAAGTTTGGGTTGCTGATTTTATGTTCACAAATTGCCAAACAGTTTGTCCGCCAATGACTGCCAATATGGCAAAACTGCAAAAGATGGCCAAAGAAGAGAAATTAGACGTTCAGTTTGTTTCGTTTAGTGTAGATCCAGACCTTGATAAGCCGGAGAATTTGAAGGCTTTCATTCAAAAGTTTACAGAGGATACTAGTAACTGGAATTTATTAACGGGTTATTCATTAGAAGATATTACAAAGTTTTCAAAAGATAATTTCCAATCACTTGTAGATAAACCTGAGGATGGTCAAGTTATACATGGTACATCATTTTATTTAATTGATCAAAACGGAAAAGTAATGAAAAAGTATAGTGGTATTAGTAATACGCCGTACGAAGACATTATACGTGATATGAAGAGATTAGTGGATTAAAAAGAAGGGTGCACAGCACCCTTCTTTTTTTACATTAGTCTATGGATAAAATGTCATGTTGTTGTGGAAGTTTTGGTGCCCGAATTTCTAACACGCCGTTTTGATACGAAGCTTTCGCTGCTTTTTTATTAATTGAGTACGGTAATTTAATCAATCTTGATGCTTCTGAAATGGAACGTTCTCGGCGATAATAGTTATGAGATGTTTCTTCCTCGACCTCTTCAAGTATCTCTTCTTTTACAGAGACTTTTAAGTATTCACTTTGTATTTCAATTTGAATTTGTTCTTTTTGTATACCTGGTAGTTCAGCTGTAACAACGAGTTCTTCACCAACTTCATATAAATCTACGGGGAATGTTAATAAACGATTTCCTTTTTGGAAAAAATGATTTAAATCAGCGATTACATTGCGAAGTGGTGTTTGCTCGAAGAAATCATCAATTTGCTTTAAATAATTGCGAACCGGTGGGCGAGAAGAGTCTTTTTTTTCTTCACTCATGGTATTCCCTCCTAGAAATCAATTTGCAATATCATATGACAAAAGCGGAGAAAGGTGATTGCCTAGTTTTCATGTTTTCATAAAAAATTGTTAAAAATGTGAAATGGAGTGATTTTTTTATAGTTTTTGGTCGCCATATTCAATTGATTATGCTAGTATAAATAGGGTTGATATAGTAGTATATAGACAGAATGAAAACTGAAAGAGGGTAAGAAGTATGTGTGGTTTTGTAGGATGTTTATGTGAAAACCCTAGAGAGTTTTCAGAAACAGAAAAACATCAATTTGAAAATATGAACACGATGATTTTCCACCGTGGTCCAGATGACGAAGGATATTTTCGTGATGAACATGTACAATTTGGCTTCCGCCGTTTAAGCATCATTGACTTAGAGGCAGGACATCAGCCGCTAACTTATGAAAATGATCGATATGTAATTATTTTTAATGGTGAAATTTACAACTATGTAGAATTACGTGAAATGTTACTTGAAAAAGGTGCAACGTTTGCAACACAATCTGATACAGAAGTTATCATTGCATTGTATGCACATATGAAAGAAAAATGTGTAGACTATCTTCGTGGTATGTTTGCATTTATGATTTGGGATCGTGAAGAGAAGAAACTTTTCGGTGCACGTGACCACTTCGGTATTAAACCTTTATACGTCGCACAACAAGGTGATACTACATTCTTCGCATCTGAGAAGAAAAGTATTATGCATGTGATGGAAGATAAAGGCGTTAATCCAACGTCACTACAACATTACTTTACGTACCAATATGGTCCAGAGCCAGAAACATTAACAATTGATGTTAATAAAATCGAGCCTGGTCATTATTTCGTAAAAGAAATCGGTAAAGAGATGGAAATCCATCGCTACTGGAAACCTTATTTCAATGCTTCAAGCGCAACGAAAGAGGAGCATATCCAAGCAATTCGTGATGTGTTGTATGATTCAGTAAAAGTGCATATGCGCAGTGATGTACCAGTAGGTTCATTCTTATCTGGTGGTATCGATTCATCTATTATCGCTTCTATCGCAAGAGAAATGAATCCAAATCTTTTAACATTCTCAATTGGTTTTGAACAACGTGGTTTCAGTGAAGTTGATGTTGCAAAAGAAACTGCTGAGAAATTAGGCGTTAAAAACCATAACGTATTCATTTCAGCGAAAGAGTTTATGGATGAGTTCCCAAAAATCATTTGGCATATGGATGATCCTTTAGCAGATCCAGCAGCTGTACCATTGTACTTCGTTGCAAAAGAAGCACGTAAGCATGTAACAGTTGTTCTTTCAGGTGAAGGTGCAGACGAGCTATTTGGTGGTTATAACATTTATCGTGAGCCAAACTCACTAAAAATGTTCTCTTACATTCCTAGCCCAGGTAAGAGCGTTCTAAAAGCATTAAGTGGTGCTCTTAAAGAAGGATTTAAAGGAAAGAGCTTCCTAGAGCGTGGGTGTACGCCAATTGAAGAGCGTTACTATGGAAACGCGAAAATCTTCCGTGAAGAAGAGAAAGTTGAATTAATGAAGTATTACAATGAAAGTGTTAACTATATGGATATCACGAAACCATTGTATAACGAGATTAAAGATTATGATGATGTAAGCAAAATGCAGTACATTGACATGTTCACATGGTTACGCGGTGACATTTTATTAAAAGCTGATAAAATGACAATGGCAAACTCATTAGAACTTCGTGTACCGTTCTTAGATAAAGAAGTATTTGATGTTGCATCTAAAATTCCAACTGAATTTAAGATTGCTAACGGAACTACGAAAGCTATTTTACGTGAAGCGGCACGCGGAATCGTTCCAGATCACGTATTAGATCGTAAAAAACTTGGATTCCCAGTACCAATTCGTCACTGGTTAAAAGACGAAATGCATGATTGGGCTATCAATATTATAAACGAGAGTAAAACAGAGCATTTAATCGACAAACAGTATGTATTAAACTTACTGGAAGCACATTGTGCAGATAAAGGCGATTATAGCCGTAAAATTTGGACTGTACTTGCGTTTATGGTATGGCATCAAATTTATGTTGAGCATAAATACGATACGAATAAGTTCCACGAAGAAACGAAACGTGCGTATAGCTTAGTTTAATTAGAAAAACCTTAAGATCGCATATGGTCTTAAGGTTTTTTTCATAAATAGGACGTATTATTGATACAATAATAGTAAAAGGATGGACAACATATGATTACGTTTGAAAAAGTAACTGTAGATAATGAAAGCGTTGTTAAAGAAATGTTTCGCTCACATAGTTTAACTGAGAATCAAGTACAGTATTGTGTGAAAGTTGATGATACATATATTGGTGTAATAGACTATAGTGTACAAGAGGAGAGTGCAATTTTATCGCAGTTAATTATTCACTTTGATTATCAAAGTTACGGTTATGGGACAAATACGTATTTTACATTTGAAACGATGATGAAAGAAAGAAACGTGAAAGAGATAAAGGTATTACAAACGGAATTAACAGAACAAGCAAAAACTTTCATAGAGAGCTTTGGTTTTAATGAAGAAGATGGAATATATGTGAAGAAAATATAACGATGAGTAGTTGTGCGAGATAAATATAAGGCAGGTGGATATATGACGATGACTTCTGGTCTTGTATTAATTGGAGGGTGTTTTATAGTAGCAGAGCTAATCCATATGTTCATTCGAAAAAGAATGAATAAGAAAAGAAAGCCGTATGAATTACAATATGCCCCTGTGTTTTTCCTTTTATTTTGTATGCTTATTACATTACAAAACATAACGAACTTTCCACCGCTTTTAAATATTTTTTTAAAGTTCGGTTTGCTGTATAGTAGCACTGGAATAGCCCTTTTATTTCTTTTATTTTGCATACGTTATATTCACTATCAATCGTATATATTTATTTTAAATTGGTTAAAGCACAATGATAGAAACCGCCTTACATAAGGCGGTTTTTTTATTTGTAATTGTAATGGTTTTGAAAGTTATACGTATGCTGATTTATTTAATAGTAGTTCCATATATCAAAAAACAACGAGGTGCAATTTGACATGGAATATAAATAAGTGGATAACAAGATACAGATATTTTTGTATATAAAGCTCAAAATTTCATTAAAATTTATAAAAATAATTAGATGATTTAACATATTATCTATTATTAGTATGTGGTACTATATATTCTTAATCTGTAACGTAAGTAGGTGTATAAATTTGAAATGTTAATCAACTAGTTTATCTTAAGTGCTGACAAATAGCAGGATTAAATTTTGGGGAGGTTTCGTTTTTTTTATGTTTAATTTGGATATTTTATTTCTTGAATGGATGACCAGTGTGGAGGGAAGTGTGCTTACAATACTTTTTAAACTTATATCTAGTATTGCAAATGAAACGTTGTATTTAGTCATTATTTCGATTTTATATTGGTGCGTTTCTAAAAGAAAAGCATTTCATATGATTGTTATGCTTTGTTTCTCTGGGTATATAGGGATAGTGGTAAAAGAATTCATGAAAATCCCGCGACCGTATACATACGAAGGAATTCAGGCTTTATATGAAAAATCAGCTGCAGGTTATTCTTTTCCAAGTACACACGTCCAGTTAGCGACAACATTTTGGGGCTCTTTTATGATGTTATGTAAAAAGAGAATCATTTGGATCATTGGAATTATTTTTATAATATTGGTTGCTACTTCTCGTCTATATTTACGTGTACATTGGCTCAGTGATATAATAGGTGCCGTTTTAATTAGTGTCATAGTTGTTTATTTATATACGAAAGTAACAGGGGAATTAAGTGATAGGAAATTTATATTGTTACAACGAATTGTATTGGCAGTTTCACTCATTATGTATTTTATGACTGACCAAATAGATAATTTAAAATTACTTGGAGTTTTGACAGGTTCTACGATTGGTATCATGTTAGAAAATCACTTTATTAAAATGAATGAAAATAATAATTTTAAAATACAAGTAGTAAAAACAGTTTTAGGCCTTAGTTTCATGTTAATGATACAGCTCATACTAAAAAAAGTAATACCTGATATGTATTATGTACGTTATGCATTGACTGGAATTACAATTACTTTCTTATGTCCGTTTATGTTTCACATGTTACGGTTAAAAAGTGAATAGCAAATAAGTACAAAAATATTTTGAATAAAAATGAGGTCGAAATTATATATATTGAAAAAGTTTTCTGATATATCTATTGACAATGTATGAGATATACATTAATCTTTAAATGTTAATGAAAATCATTTTCAACTAGGAGGATTTATGACACGCACTAAAAATATTCTTATACTTTGCATTATGTTATTAATGGTCATAATTGCAGGTTGCGGTAAAGAAGAAGAGAAGAAAGATAAAGATACATCAGTAAAGGCAAAAGATTCATATAGTATAAAGCATGCAATGGGCGAAACGACAGTAAATGGTACACCAAAAAGAGTTGTTGTTTTAACGAATGAGGGTGCTGAGGCACTTTTAACTGTTGGAGTAACGCCAGTTGGAACGACAAAACCACGAGCTGGGGATGAATGGTATCCTCATTTAGCGAATGAGTTAAAAGATACGAAAGTAGTAGGAACTGAGCGTGACATTAATTTAGAGGCAGTAATGAAGCTTCAGCCGGATTTAATTATTGGAAATAAAATGCGTCACGAAAAAATATACGAGCAGTTAAAAGAAATCGCGCCAACAGTATATGCTGAAACATTGCGCGGTGATTGGAAAGAAAACTTTACGCTTTATACAAAAGCTGTAAATAAAGAAAAAGAAGGGCAAAATGCTCTTAATGATTATAAAAAGCGTATTGCAGGAATAAAAGAACAATTAGGTGATAAAATTAACTCTAAAGTTTCAATTATTCGCTTCGTCCCAGGTGATGTTCGTATTTATCAAAAAAATTCATTCTCAGGCGTTGTATTAAATGATATTGGATTTAAACGACCACCATTACAAGATAAAGATGAATTTGCGATAAAAGGAATTACAAAAGAACAAATACCAAATATGGACGGGGACTACTTATTCTATTTCACATCTGATAAAGATGCGGATAAGAATAATAAAGGAAACACGTTAGCGAAAGAATGGACAGAAGATCCGCTCTTTAAGCAGTTACAGGCTTCTAAAGATAATAAAGTATTCGAAGTAGATGAAGTGATTTGGAATACAGCAGGTGGTATTGTAGCTGCAAACCTTATGTTAGATGATATTGAAAAATATTTTTTAAAGTAAATGAATGGTCGAGTACATCACCTTAAATGGGTGATGTACTTTTTTATTTGTGAAAATACAGAAAATTCCTTTTTTTGAGTGTGGATAAGTTGTACAATTAAACCAATTATGGAATAAAGGAGTGGGAATGAATGAAAGCTACTCATAAAGATTGGATTTTGTTTAACGGAAGAATTGTAAATACGAAGGAAGAACAGCCGATGATTCCATTAGAGGAGAGAGGCTTTCAATTTGGTGATGGTATATACGAGGTATTCAGACTATATGATGGGAAGCCGCATTTATTAGATCTACATTTGGAACGATTCTTTAATTCTATGGAAGAAATAAAACTAATTCCACCTCTTACTAAGGAGGAGTTAGTGGAAGAGTTGCATCAAATGATTGAAAAAAATCAATTTCAAGAAGATGGGAATGTATATTTGCAAATATCAAGAGGTGCTCAAGCACGTAATCATGTATATGAGTCAAATATGCAACCAACATATTTTGCAAATATTGTTTCGTTTCCAAGACCAATTGCTGCTATGGAACTGGGAATAAAAGTTACGGTAGAAGAGGATATACGGTGGAAGTTTTGTCATATAAAATCTTTAAATCTGCTACCTAATATTATGATTAAAAATAAAATAAACGAACAAGGCTATCAAGAAGCGATATTAGTACGAGATGGAATTGTAACTGAAGGGTGTCATTCAAATTTCTTTATGGTGAAGAATAATAAATTGATTACACATCCGGCTGACAACTTCATTCTACACGGCATTACACGTCACTTCGTTATTACATTAGCGAAAGAGTTACATATTGAAGTAGAAGAACGAGAATTTTCACTACAAGAAGTATATGAGGCTGATGAGTGCTTCTTTACAGCGACACCACTTGAAATATTCCCAGTCGTTCAAATAGGTGATGAACAGTTTAGAACCGGCGAAAGAGGACCAATTACAAAGAAACTCCAAGTTGCATATGAAGAAAGTATTCGTTTATTTAAAGTTACGAACTAATATTGAAGAAAAAAGCTGGTATTCCTCCAGCTTTTTTTCATGATATAATTCAAACATAGGACAAGATTTGAAAACGTTGTAAAAAGGGGATTTAATGTATGAATTATGAAGATTTTAAAGAAGTAATTCACGGTAGACGAAGTGTTAGGAAGTTCACAGAACAAGAAGTATCCATTAGTGACATAAAAGAAATTATTGATTGTGCTCGTTATGCACCGAGTGATACGAACTCACAAACTTGGGAGTTCTTGGTCATTATGAACCGAGAGAAAATTAAAGAAATTGAGCAAATGACTTGGGATGCATTACATAAACTTGCGGCAAAAGCGGCAGAAAACGGAGAAGAGAAAGCAGGGAAATTACTTACCCGTTCATTTGGACCATATGCAACAGCTTTCTCAGAGGCACCTGTATTAATCGTGTGTTTGGCAACACCATATGAATCAAAATTTCGCGAAAAGATATTTGATCCAATTGCTTTTGTTCCAGATTCAGTTTGGGAAGAAGAAGGAATTAAGAGTAGCTGTTTAGCGGCACAAAACTTAATGTTGGCTGCACATGCGAAAGGGCTGGGTACTTGTCCAATGACAGGACCGGTATTGTTAGCTCAAGATGAACTACGACAATATTTACAAATTGAGTCTGAAAAACAAATAAATATGGTTATTTCACTCGGTTTTCCGAAAGATAAGCCGAAGAAACTTCCAAGAAAAGAAGTAGATGAGATTACAACATTTGTTTTTTAAAGCTTAAAATAAAAAGACATTGAATGAACAATGTCTTTTTATTTTGGACAGGTATGTAATTAATTTGTTGGGCTAAAATGATAGATAAGAGGGAATTACTATTTATTTCATAAAAAAAATTAATGTTCTATTAAGGAAAGTATGATACATTAATCGTGGGCAAGATTCTATTTGTTCATGAAAGTGTTGAAAATAGTCTTAAAATTTAAAAGTTATTTTTGTATAATAAATTATAATGAAATGACAGGGGGGATGAATTTTGAAAAAATTCATAATCACTGGATTGTCTGTATTGTTATTAGCCGGTTGCGGTGCTCCACAAGAAAAAGAGGATGCGCAATCAAAGCAGGAAGAACGAGTTGTAAATGCAAGTAATGAGAATATAGTAGTATTCCCTGAAGGCGCAGTACCAGTTGGTGAAGGAAAAGTAAAAGTTATTACACCAGATGGTACTTCTGAAAACGGCAATATACCAACTGTATTCATCAAAAAGGATACTTTAATTCAACATGTTGAATTAGAGCTTTCTAATTTTCAAAATGATAAAGAAACATTTATATTTGTAGATCAAGTATATGCAGATAAACATCAAGTCACTAGTACAACACAGACAACAGTACAATTAAAAGAAAAGACACTTGAGACAGGTAGTCATACGATTACTGCAGTTCAGTATGAAAACAATGATCCAAAAGGAAAGGTTATTAGTTTAAATCAAGCAACATTCGAAACAAAACCAGCGTCATAAGAAGAATAAAAAGTACATTACTCAAAAAGTAGTGTGCTTTTTTGTTTATACTAGAGGATGTAACAGTGAATAACTTGTTTCGTTTTCTAATACGATTAAGTAGGAAGAAATCACTTGTTTCTACTATGATAGAGAAAGAGGCTGAAGATGTGAATCGATGTATTCGTATCGTCTTGATTATTTTAACGATGTCAGTCATTTGGTTTATAATCCAAGAGGTGACTCAAATTACGCTCAATTAGCAAATTCATGATTTGTTAATAGGAGCTATTTGTTTTACCATTGTTTATCTATTATATGATAAACAATGGTTAAGGTAAGTTTTACATGAAAAATGTAGGTATTTCATTTGAAATGTCGAATAGTACATACGATGTCGTAATAACAAATTTTCTATTGTTTACTGTGAAACAGGAGAAGGGGAGATAGTGGTTATGAAACGAGCTCTTATTAATATTGATTATACATATGATTTTGTAGCTGAAAAAGGTGCTTTAACATGCGGGAAACCAGGACAAGAAATTGAGAAGGAAATTGTCCATATAACGAAAGAATATATTGAAAATGGAGATTATGTTGTCTTTGCGATCGATAAACACGATGAAAATGATGTATATCATCCAGAATCAAAGTTATTCCCGCCTCATAATATAGCTGGTACAAATGGAAGAGATTTGTTTGGTGAATTACAAGATGTGTACGAAACATATAAAAATGCAGAGAATGTATATTATATGGATAAAACACGATATAGTGCATTTGCAGGAACAAACTTAGAGATGAAGTTAAGAGAAAGAGGAATAGAAGAAGTTCATCTTGTAGGTGTTTGTACTGATATTTGTGTTCTTCACACAGCAGTAGACGCTTATAATAAAGGATTTAAAATTGTAGTTTACGAAAAGGCAGTTGCATCTTTTAATGTGCAAGGACATGAATTTGCACTTGGACATTTTAAGTCATGCTTACATGCAGAAGTGAAGTGAAAAAAAGAGGCCTTTAAAAAGGTCTCTTTTTTCGTTTAAATTGAGACGAGGTTTCGCTCGATTAGTTTTTTTATGAACGGACTAATTTTTTCTGGTAACCCATTTAAGTCAAAAAATTGTACATGTAATGATTCTAATCCATCAGCTTTTAACGTACCACCTGTAATATCTTTGCAAAGATATGCGATTGTTATAGGGTAAAATTCATCTCCGTTCGGTAATTTTACAAAAAATTCTTTTCCGGAAAATACGCTTATTAACTGTAAAGAGCCTATTTCAATCCCTGTTTCTTCAAGCACTTCCCGTTTTCCGGCTTCTTCCGTTGATTCGCCAAGTTCAACGAATCAACGGAAGAAGCCCAAATACCACTTCGTCTCTGTTGTAGTAATATTTGTTCTTTTTCATTGAAGACAGCTACAGCAACGCCAGATAAATTGAGTGGTCTTGATCCAATAACTTCTCTTAGTTCTTCGATATAGCCCATTGTTAGTTAACCTCCGCGAGTCAAAATATTTACAAATGAACTATTCGGTATTGTGTTAATATTTTCCTTTTTTGAGATATGTAGCGCAGTCATAAAATAAAGTCGGTTATAAAAAAATTCTAATGTAATCTCCCTTTAGATAATGAAAAAGGGTATATTTATAGAAGAAAGTGTAACAAGTTTTAAGGAAATCAAAAGGTATGACAATAAATTAGTTTTTCATGAAATTTTCATTAGTTAAGGGTGTGGATGGATGAGTTTATTAACGTATACTGAAGAATTTTTTAATTATGTACGTGAGTTTTTACTTTTAAGATTTTTACTATTTGCATTAGTTTTAATCATTATCTCTTTTGTAATCAACCGTATTATTGATTGGTTTTTTAGGAAATCAAGCTTTTTTGATGAAGAGGTAGAGCAAACGATTCAAAGTGTGATTCGATCTATTTTTAGATATATCATTATCATCAGTCTAATCATATATTTAATTAGCCAATTTGTAGATATAAAAAGTATCATTGCAGGTGCAGGGATAGCGGGAGTCGTTATTGGTTTTGCTGCACAACAGATGTTAAAAGATGTTATATTAGGCTTTGCGAGATTAGCGGACAAAGAGTTTCGTGTTGGCGATTTTGTTACTTTTAACGGAACAAATTCAGGAACAATTGAGGAAATTAGTATTCGTTTTATGCAAATTCGTGAATGGTCAGGAAAACTTCTTACGATACCACACGGAGAGATTAGGACGATACAAAATTTTAATAAAGGATGGATGCGCGTAATTGAACGGATTACGGTAAGTTATCAGGAAGATCCTACAAGAGTTAAGGAATTGTTAGAAGAAGTTTGTGTTAATTGTAATGAAAGATTGGCTTCGAGTCTTTATAAAGTAGAGGATGAAGCTGTTGAGCCGTTTAAATATGTTGGTGTCACAGATTTAAACCCGAACCTTAAATATGTTGGATATGAATTTTGTATTACAGGTTTAATAAAGCCAGAAGATTATTTTGAAACTTCTAGACAAGTAAGGTTTGAATTAATGTCTATGTTCCATAAGAATCAAGTGCAAATGCCAGCAGCAAATATGGTCGTTACTACTGAAAGTTTACAGCATAACCATGGTGGACAATCTTTATCGGACAGCTAAAATAGAATAGTTTGTTAACAAAAATCTAGCTTCCAACATTGGATAGAAAAATAATAAAATGATTAATTTAAAGAAAGAACTGAAGGAATTCAGTTCTTTCTTATTTGTAGAATTTAGAAATTTCTTAATGTTATAATGATAGATGGTGATGAAAATGAACTTTGAAGAAAAAGAGATGCATCGTTTAGAAGCATTAAAAGCAATTGCAGAATTATTAAATGAAGCAACAGACTTACAAGTCATGTTAGAAAAAGTGTTACATACATTGTTACAAGTTATGAATTTACAAACAGGGTGGATATTCTTTATCGATGAAAGTGGAAAGCACCGTATGCTTGTAGATGAAAACTTACCACCGGCTCTTACATGGAAAGAGAAGAAGCCGATGTGTGAAGGGGACTGCTGGTGTGTAGAGCGTTTTGTGAATGGCAGATTGGAAAAAGCGACAAATATTATTGAATGTAAGCGAATAGAGGATGCGATTGAGTGTAATTGGGGAGAGACAGAAGATGTTACGCATCATGCGACGATTCCACTTAGGTCTGGATCGGAGAAGTTTGGTCTATTAAATGTAGCCTCACCTCAAAAAACACACTTTTCAGAGGAAGAATTGGCATTATTAGAATCGATTGCATTTCAAATAGGAACGACAATACAACGTATTCAGTTAGTAGAGAAAGAACGTAAATACGTAGTGGTAGCTGAAAGAAATCGACTTGCACGTGATTTACATGATTCAGTAAAACAATTGTTATTTTCTATAATGCTAACAGCAAAAGGTACTTTAAATATGACGCAAGATAGAGACTTGCAAGAGATGTTGAGCTATATTGGAGAATTATCACAGGAAGCATTACAAGAAATGACACTTTTAATTTGGCAATTAAGACCGGAAGGATTAGAGAAAGGTTTAGCAGAAGCAATTAAAAATTACGGAAAGTTGTTAGGGACCCACGTGGAAGTTCGAATTGATGGTATGGTTTCAATTGGAGATGAAATTGAAGAAGTTTTATGGCGTATTAGTCAAGAAGCAATACATAATTGTAAAAAACATGCTTCATGTGAAAAGGTAAATGTTCTTTTAAAAATAGAAAATAACCAGTTGTATTTTTACATAGAGGATAACGGAATAGGATTTATACAAGATCACGTAAGAGAGTCAGCGCTCGGTTTAAAAAGTATGAAGGAACGTATTCAGTTAATGAGGGGATCATTTCAAATAAAAACTGAGCTGAAAAAGGGTACAAAAATTGAAATTCAATTGCCGGTTTAAAGGGGAGAAGAAGATTGAAGATTAAATTACTACTAGTTGAGGATCATCATATCGTTCGAAGAGGACTTGTGTTCTTTTTAAAAACGAGAGAAGAATTTGAAATAGTTGGGGAAGCAGAAAATGGTGAAGAGGCATTAACATTCATTCAAACGGAAAGACCAGATGTAGTATTAATGGATCTATCAATGCCGAAGATGGATGGTATAGAAGCAACAAAACGGATAAAGCAATATGATAAAACAATAAAGATACTTATATTAAGCAGTTTTTCAGAGCAAGATTATGTTTTACCAGCACTGGAAGCTGGAGCAGATGGTTATCAATTAAAAGAAGTACAACCAGAGCAACTTGTTGCTTCTATCATTGCAGTACATGAAGGAAATGCGAATTTTCATCCGAAAGTAACACCAGCACTATTCGGACGATCAGCAGTTAAGAAAGAAAAAGAGAACCCTTTTTCCATGTTAACAAAAAGAGAGCAAGAAGTACTTCGTGAAATTGCGAAAGGGCGAAGTAATAAAGAAATTGCAGCAGAGCTTCATATTACAGAACAGACTGTGAAAACACATGTTTCAAATGTTTTAGCTAAATTGGAAGTAGATGATCGTACGCAAGCTGCATTATATGCGGTGAAGCACGGGGGAAATAATAAGTATGAATAATTATGTCCCATGTTACGACAGAATACATAGGAGTATTTAAAATTTATCCCGCTATTTGCGGGCTTATAATTAGTGGGAGATGTACAATACTCTCACTGATTAAAGTTTCAATTTATAGTAGTGCTAAATAAAGGTTTTTCTTCTTTCTATAATTAGGTACAATAAAACTACGATGGAAGGGGAAGATATGCTATGCCAGGTACAAGAAGTGGGATTGGAAAGATTCAGGCTTCGTTAAATGGTTTATCACCGAAATTGCGAAGTATTGCCGAACATATATTGAAACATCCACAAGATGTTGTACATAAATCTATTACAGAATTAGCTGAAGTTACGAATAGTTCTGAAGCTACGATATTCCGCTTATGTAAGCACCTCGGTTTTCAAGGGTTTCAAGATTTAAAGATTACATTAGCTCGTGAAATTGTACATACTCCTATGCAAAATATTCATGAAGAAGTATCGGCAGAAGATAGTATGGTAACTGTTGCTAAAAAAGTTTTTCATTCGCATATTACAGGACTGCAAGATACATTGCATTTGTTAAATGATACAGCGCTAGAGCAAGCCGTAAAGGTATTGCAAGATGCAAGTCGTATTGAGTTTTATGGAAATGGTGGTTCTGGTATTATAGCGATGGATGCATATCATAAATTTATGAGAACGGGTATTTCTTGTATTGCTCATACAGATTCACATTTTCAAATTATGGGTGCGGGTTTACTTACTAAAGAAGCAGTGGTAATTGCAATTTCTCATTCTGGTAGCAATAAAGGGTTACTGGAAGCGTTAGAAGTAGCAAAAGCAAGAGGAGCTCGCATTATTGCAATTACGAGCTATCAGAAATCAGCATTAAGTCAACTTGCTAATATTACATTATATACTTCAACACGTGAGACGGAATTCCGTACAGAAGCAAGTTCATCAAGATTAGCACAGTTAAGTTTGTTAGATACTTTATACGTTGGGTTATCGTTACAACGCCAAGAAGAGACATTGCAAAATTTACAAAGTATACGCGAAACAATTTCGATGAAACGAATATAAAAAGTCCTTCAATTGAAGGGCTTTTTATATTGGCAAATAGTCTTTTGTGAAAATTTGATGATTATAATTTCCTGTTTTAAAAAATCTTTATTAATTGAGTTTTTTACTCCCGCGTAGAGTTCTAATAAACTATACATAGATGCAATTTCGGTTTTCCCTTCAAATAAACATTTGGTTAATAATTCAAATATTGTTCAATATTTAACAATAAGCTTTTAAAATTACATGTTATGATGAACGTGTAATGATGATTGAACATTTAAATTTGGTGCAATAATTGGCCGAAACAGTGCAGGTAGAAGTTGTGAGATGAACTCATTAAAATTCTAAAACACTAAAGGGGAGATCACATATGAAAGCAGTAGTAGTTAATAAAAATAGTAAAGCAAACATTGAAGTTATTGAAAAGGAATTACGTCCGTTACACTCAGGTGAAGCGCTAGTAGATGTAGAGTATTGTGGAGTTTGTCATACTGATTTACACGTTGCAAATCATGATTTTGGAAACACAGATGGCCGTATTCTTGGTCATGAGGGTGTAGGTATTGTTACGAAAATTGCTGATGATGTAACTTCACTAAAAATAGGTGACCGTGTAAGTATTGCATGGATGTTCCAATCTTGTGGACGTTGTGAATATTGCATAACTGGTAGAGAAACATTTTGCCGTGAAGTTAAGAATGCTGGTTATTCAGTAGATGGTGGTATGGCAGAACAATGTATTGTTACAGCTGATTATGCTGTGAAAGTACCAGAAGGATTAGATCCTGCTCAAGCATCATCAATCACATGTGCGGGCGTAACTACATATAAAGCAATAAAAGTATCAGACATTAAACCTGGTCAACCTATCGTCATCTATGGGTGTGGTGGATTAGGTAACCTAGCTATCCAATATGCTAAAAACGTATTTGGTGCAAAGGTAATTGCAGTAGATATTAATGACGATAAATTAGCATTAGCAAAAGAGGTTGGTGCGGATATGACTATCAATCCAATTTCTCAAGGTCCTGCTGATAAGATTGTTCAAGATGAGTTTGGTGGTGCTTATGCTGCTGTAGTAACAGCCGTTTCTAAAGTAGCGTTCAATTCAGCAGTTGATGCAGTACGTGCTTGTGGTAAAGTCGTTGCAGTAGGTTTACCAGTAGAAACGATGGATTTAAACATTCCGCGACTTGTACTAGATGGAATTGAAGTAGTTGGTTCTCTAGTCGGTACTCGTAAAGACTTAGAAGAGGCATTCATGTTCGGTGCAGAAGGAAAAGTAGTGCCGGTTGTTCAAACTTGTTCTCTAGATAAAGTACAAAATGTATTCGAAGAAATGGAACAAGGTAGAATTCAAGGACGTATGGTAATCGATTTTAAACAGCATAATTGTGATTGCAAATAATTCATTTTAAATATAAAAAGCATGAGTCTAGCTAAAGACATGTAAAAAAGTTAGACGGCAGAAAGAAGATGATCCCTGCATTCAACAGGAATCATCTTCTTTGCATTCCACTACTATCAATGTCGACTAACGAGAAAGGATTAAAGGTTCACTTTATCTACAAACGAAAAAGAATCTTTACTTTTAACAAATTTTTTATGATTTGGAACGGTTTGAATTGCTACAACTAGCGAATCTCTTGCTTTCAGTGCATCTTGAATCCCGATTGTCATAAGCTTTATAAATAGAATCGTAATAAAGAATGAAACGAGAGTATACAAAATAATCCACCATGAAATATTCATTTCATAACGATTTAATCCAATAAGGCCTGCCCAATCATTAGATAGAGAAACAGGTTTGAGTACTCCGTCATAGAGTTCACGCATTTGTATCCCGCCAATTACAATATCAAGCAACGCTAAATGGATAACGAGTATGAGTGCTTGGACGATATGTTCCATGAATAACACAAATAAGCGATCAAGTAATAAGACTCGTAAGTGTTTTTTGATAATATGAAAACGGCTAGCCCCTAGCAATTGGGAACTTAAAATGTAATCTTGTTTCATAAATTCCTCAACCTCTGAGGATATATATAAAGAAAGTGTAGGCAGAGCGACGAAAATAAGTACGAGTACTTGATAAAAAGCAAATGAAATATTTGGATCTAATCTATCAGCATTTGATACGATTACAATATTAACGGGCGTGATGAGTATAAATGCGATAAATAAAGTAGGAATGTAATAAAAAACTTCTGAGCATGACTGGTAAAATCTCTTGAATTTTGGAGCATATAAACTTAAGAGGATTCCTATACATGTTCCGAATAAAATTCGAAAGAAGCTAATTGCCACGGCTAATAAAATGGTAAATTTTGCTCCTTCTATAATTTGTAAGAAAACAGACTCTCCAAAACGATCAGATCCAAAAGGCGGTATTAACGATGGTGGAAAGGGGGCCTTTCCAAGTAATTCGTTATTGTCATTGTAAAGTAACTGAGGAGGTTTTGGGATGTTATCTTTAAAGAACCAACTATAAATAAAACTAGCTGAAACAAGTATGAATAAATAAGTAAAGCCGATTAAAAAGCGTTTTGATTTCCAAATAGATTTCATAAAGCTACTCCTTTCAATTGTTTTTGCCATCTATTCATCATGAGAGAGATTATTTGAAAAATGGCATAAAACGGTAAAATAATCATGACAAGTATAATAAATGCAGCGGGAGGTGAAATAAACGCCTTCTTAAATAAAAATTGAATAATACCTTGCATATTAAAAACAAATTCTAAAATGAATAAGTTAGAAAGTAAGAAAACAAAAATCGTTTTTAAATGGTAGAAGAAGTGGATAGATATATTTTTGAATAAATGAATGCGTAGTATATAACTTGATGAAAGACCTTTTCCATATGCAACCTCTACGTAATGTTTTCCATGTTCTTCTTGTATGTATAACACCATCATCCGAAACATTTGTAATGTAGGTAAGACCGCTAAAGATAAAATAGGGAGTAAATAAGCGCGATTTTCATTAAAAGAAATAATGGTGAAAGGAGCTTCCCCAAATTTCTTAAGTACCCAAATGAAAAATATTTGCAAACAAATCATCATCATCATATCAGGGACAGCTTCTAATATGAACACAATTCGGTTTATCCATTTTTTTATATAATCTTTTGCTAAAAAATAAAAAAATGCCATGCTAGATGAGATAAAGAGCGCAAGCAAAAAGGCCACAAATAATACAATAAACGAATATAGGTAAGGTTCTAAAACAGTTGGAAATAATGGTGTTGTTTTTAAATGACCAAACTTTGGGTCTGATCCTATAACCAACAATGATTCAGGTGAGAAAACCTGTTTTAACATAGTAACGATCTGGTTAAAAAAATAAATTGGTTGAAAGGTGAATCCTTGTTGAGTGATAAATAAATAAGGTAAATTTAATAATAGTAACAGTGATAAAAGAATTGATGAAAGCTTAATTGTGAATTGAGATATTTTATGTAACATTAAATCCCTCCGACATCTTTTTACAACATTATACAATAAAGTCTAAAATATTGTTTTATTTTTCTGAAAAATAAAAATACTATTAGATTTTATAGTATGGAACATATATTTACAAGTTAATAAAGTGATAGTAGGATCCGCACTCTAAGACTATTAAGATAAAAGGACGAGTGAACTTAATACAATAAAAACGAGCAAAGTGCACAAAATTTCCATTGCGGAGGTAGTTGCTGTACAACTCCTTTTTCATACAAATGAGTAGAACGTAAGGAAGGACTATGTATGTGTTGTTAATGAAAGAAAAAGAGAGTGTGTTGCGAAACGTAACGAATATAACGCAACTTTACCGCGGGGAAAATCTAAATTTAGTATGTAAGTGAAATGGAATGATGGGGATATATTTTTTGTTATGAAAAAAATTTTCTTTTTAAAACTTGATTAATGAAAAAATATTTTATATACTAATTCATGTAAACGGTTTACTAGATCGTATTTTGCTAGAAACGAAGGGAAGATCCGCATGGAAACAAGGGGGAGAGTAATCGGGATTGATATCGGTACCACAAGTACAAAAACGGTTGTATTTACAGAAAAAGGAAAAGTCGTTGCATCACATGCAGTTGATTATCCAATTATTCAACCGAACGTCGGATGGGCTGAGCAAGATCCTGATGTAATATGTGCTGCTGTATATAAAACTGTAAGCGTTGCCATCCGAAAGGGTAACGTGTTACCAGAGGATATTTCTTCAATCGGTATTAGTACAGCAATGCACGCATTAATTGCAGTAGATAAAAACGGTGCACCATTAACGCGTTCTATCATTTGGGCAGATAATCGAAGTACGAAACAGTCAGAAAAATTATTACAACATATGAATGGTCATGAAATTTATAGACGAACGGGTACACCAATTCATCCGATGTCGCCACTTTCTAAATTATTGTGGATGAAAGAGGAAGAGCCAGAATTATATGCGAGCGCATATAAATTTATTTCCATTAAAGAGTATGTTATGTATCAATTGTTTTCACGTTACGTAGTGGATTATTCAATAGCATCAGCTACTGGGTTATTTAATTTAGAAACATTAAACTGGGATGAAGATGTTTTAACGTTGTTACATATGTCACCAGAACAATTATCAACACCAGTGCCAACTACATATATTTTGTCGGGTATGAAACCGGAATTAGCACAAAAGATGGGTATTCGTGAAGATACGCCAGTTGTTATTGGTGCAAGTGATGGTGTTCTTGCGAATGTGGGCGTTGGGGCAATATCGCCTGGCTCAGCTGCAATTACAATTGGTACAAGTGGTGCGGTTCGAACAATTTCATCAAGTGTTAATACAGATGAAAAAGGAAGAACGTTTTGTTATGCATTAACAGACGAGCACTGGGTGATCGGCGGACCAACGAATAACGGCGGAATATTACTGAGATGGTTACGTGATGAATTTGGTAGCCCAGAGCAAGAAGTAGCAAAAAAACTTGGCATTGATCCGTATGATTTATTAATTAAGTATGCGGAAAGTGTACCAGCTGGAGCGGGTGGATTGCTATTTTTACCGTTTTTATCTGGAGAGCGTGCACCGTACTGGAATGCAAATGCTCGTGGTACATTCTTTGGAATAAACCTTCAGCATAAACGAGAACATTTTATACGTGCAGTCATGGAAGGTGTTTGTATGAGCGTATATTCTGTTGCACTCGCAATCAGGGATTGTACAGGGCCACTTACTGAAATACGCGTTTCAGGAGGTTTTGCGAAATCTGCATTTTGGAGACAAATGTTATCCGATATGATGGGAAAAGAATTGCTTGTTCCTGAAAGTCATGAAGCATCTGCGCTTGGGGCAGCGGCAGTTGCTTTATATGCTGTAGGAAAAATTGATTCTCTTGAAGAGGTAAAGGATTGGATTGATATTGTTCATCATCATGTACCGAATAAAGAAAATACGGCTATATATTTAGAAATGTTTTATATGTATGAACGACTTTACAATCGCTTGAAAGAAGAATTTGATTGTATAGCTGCTTTCCAACGTAAACAATAGGGGGATTGGGAGAAATGGTAGTTGGAATCGTACTAGCGGCAGTTGTCATACTACTTTTACTTATTACAGTAGTAAAATGGCATCCGTTTGTCGCGTTAATTTTAACAGCAATTGGTGTAGGACTTGCAATGGGAATGCCATTGATTGGAACTTCACCAAAAGATCCAGGGATTATCGATTCTATTAAACTAGGGCTTGGTAATACGTTAGGGTTTTTAGCGATAGTTTTAGCATTAGGAACCATGCTAGGAAAAATGATGGCCGAATCTGGCGGTGCTGAACGAATTGCTACCACATTAATAGATCGTTTTGGGAAGAAACGTGTTCACTGGGCGATGATGTTCGTTGCATTTTTAGTAGGGATTCCAGTATTTTTCCAAGTTGGATTTGTACTACTAATTCCATTAGTATTTACAATTGCGTTAGAAACAGGGGTATCACTTATTACAATCGGTATTCCACTAGTAGCAGGACTATCTGTTGTACACGGACTCGTGCCACCGCATCCAGCGGCGATGGCAGCAGTAGGTATTTTTAAAGCAGATGTAGGGAAGACAATTTTATATGCTTTAATCGTCGGACTTCCAACTGCAATCATTTCAGGTCCGCTTTACGGGAAATGGATCGGTGCTCGTATACATAAAGAAGTACCATTAGATATAGCGGAGCAATTTATTGAAAGAGATAAGAAGAAGGAACTTCCTAGTTTCGGAAATACATTGTTTACTATTTTACTTCCAGTATTTCTTATGCTAGGTGCATCGATTGCGGAAGTAGGGCTAAGCAAAACAAGTCAACTTGCACAAGTATTGCACTTCATTGGAGATCCAATAGTCGCGTTATTAATTGCAACGATATATTCTTTCTTTAGTCTTGGTTATGCAAAAGGTTTCTCAAAAGATAAAGTATTAAAATTTACAAATGATTGTTTAGGGCCTATTGCGAACATACTGTTAGTTATCGGTGCAGGCGGTGCGTTTAATAAAGTATTATTAGATTCTGGAATTGGAACGACAATCGCAGAAATGGCGAAAGAATCTCATATTTCACCGATATTATTAGGTTGGGGAATTGCGGCACTTATCCGAATTGCGACTGGATCTGCTACAGTTTCTATGATGACAGCAGCTGGAATTGTAGCACCGATTGCAGCAAGTACATCAGGTGTAAATGTTGAACTACTAGCACTTGCAACAGGTGCAGGGTCATTAATTTTATCACATGTAAATGATTCTGGATTTTGGATGATTAAAGAGTATTTTGGAATGACTGTGAAAGAAACATTATTAACATGGACTGCAATGGAGACGATATTATCTGTTGTAGCACTTGGACTAATTTCGTTATTAAATATATTTGTATAGAATGGGAGATTGATGAATATGAAACTAGGTTTAATTGGATTAGGAAAAATGGGATTCCCATTAGCAGAACATTTATATGAAGACAAGCATGAAGTAGTTGTATATGACGTTAATAAAGAGCTTGTTGAAAAGGCAGGGGCAATAGGGATTACTGCTCGTCATACATTAAAAGAAATGATTGCTGAACTAGAAGCTCCTCGTACAATTTGGGTAATGGTACCTGCGGGAGAAGTTGTTGAATCGGTACTAAAAGATGTATATCCATTATTAGAGGAAGGCGATATCGTTATTGAAGGCGGGAATTCATTCTATAAAGATACGTTACGCCGTGCTGAAGAAGCGAAAAGTTTTGGTTTACATTACGTAGATATCGGTACATCAGGCGGTGTAGAAGGAGCTAGATACGGTGCTTGCTTAATGGTTGGTGGAGAAAAAGAAATTTATGATCAATTAGAACCTTTATTTAAAGATTTAGCAGTAGAGAATGGGTATTCTTATGCAGGCCGCGTCGGAAGTGGTCATTTCTTAAAAATGGTTCATAACGGTATTGAATACGGAATGATGCAAGCAATCGCTGAAGGCTTTGAAGTGTTAGATAAAAGTGATTTTGATTTCAATTATGAAGATGTTGCTAAAGTATGGGCAAACGGATCAGTTATCCGCGGTTGGTTAATGGACTTAACTGAAAAGGCATTTGCAGATGATCCTAAACTTGATGGCATTAAAGGTGTGATGAACTCTTCAGGAGAAGGGAAATGGACTGTGGAAACGGCACTTGAACTTCAAGCGGCAGCACCGGTAATCGCAATGTCATTATTTATGCGCTACCGTTCTCAAGAAGATGATACATTCCACGGAAAAGTAGTTTCAGCTCTTCGTAATCAGTTCGGTGGACATGAAGTTGTGAAAAAATAAGGTTGTTTTTAAAAAGAAACTTGTGCATAGGCGCAAGTTTCTTTTTTTATAGTGTAAGAAATCTCTAATTTAAAAATATCAATCAATCATTGTTTATTTGTACTGATTGTATCAAATATATAGTGAAGCATGAAAGATGTCCCAACATAAAAATAAGAATAAATAAAATGAAATTYTCATAAATAGTAAAAGGATGATTATGTCATCAGTGTAGCTATGAAGTGGTGTTACATATGAAAAGAGCGTGTTAATAAAATATGAGGTGGTTAAATGGGAAATGAGCAAGTGAAGAATGCAGGGGAAGAAAAAAAGTTATGTCTTTGTATGATTGTTAAAAACGAGTCTAGAATTATGGAAAGATGTTTAAATGCTACAAAATCAATTGTAGATTTTGTTTCTATTTGTGATACGGGATCAACTGATAATACACCTGAAATTATTGAAAATTGGTGTGAAGAAAATGAAATCCCTGGAACAGTTCATCATGAACCATTTCAAAATTTTGGCTATAACAGAAGTTTAGCAGTTTCATTAGCACAAAAAACATATCCAGAAGCAGATTATTTATTAATATTAGATGCAGATATGATATTAGAAGTTGATCCCGAGTTTGATAAGACTAGTTTAACGGAAGACCACTATCTTACAATGCAATATGATATTCATATTAAGTATTGGCTTACACGCCTTTTGAAAGCTTCTTTACCATGGAAATCTGTCGGTGTTACTCATGAGTATTGGGATATAGATCGTTCCAAAGTTGGTGCGAATTACAATACGAGGGTAGCTAGGTTAGAGACGCTTGTCGTTAACGATCCTGGGGATGGTGGTAGTAAAGCTGATAAATTTGAGAGAGATGAGCGGTTGTTGTTACAAGGATTGAGTGATTCAGAAACAACGCCAGATTTGCATATAAGATATTTATTTTACTTAGCCCAAACTTATTTTCATTTAAGTCAATTTGAAGATTCGATTAAATGGTACAAAAAAAGAGTGGAAGCAGGTGGATGGGTTGAAGAGGTGTTCTATTCGTTATTGCGAATAGGATTTTGTTATGAACAATTAGCAAACCGTTCAGCAAATAAACAATATGAGGTAACAGAAGTGGATGAAAAAGAAAATGCTAAGGCGCAAGAAGAGCAATATACAGCATTAGCTATTCTTTATTTTCAAAAAGCGTGGGAATATAGACCAACTCGGGCTGAGCCATTATACCAACTTGCAAGAATGTATCGATTAAAATCTCAAAATAATATTGCTTTGATGTATGCGTTGCAAGGGAAGGAAATTCCTTTTCCGAAAAATGATCTGCTATTTGTAGATTATCATGTGTATGATTACTTATTTGACTATGAGATTTCTATAAGTGCTTTTTATATACCGCATAAAAAACATTTAGGTGCAGTATCACAAAAATATTTGGAATCGAAAAAAGAAGAGCTACCGTTGCATATAGCAAATATGGTAGAAAGTAATGCGAAATTTTATTAAATACATTGTCGGTTAAAGGAGTAGTGGAGTAATCATGGAATTAATACGATGGGCGCTAGAACTAGGGGAATCCGTGCATGGAAATACGTATGAAGAATTGATGCCACTACTAGATTATTATTATGATCGTGATCATTTAAAAGCGTATTGTATCGCAAATCTCCTTATAGACATGGACGTAGCAGAAGAGCATCGGCAAAAAATCGAATTAAGAAGGTGCATTGCTGCTTATTATGCAGGAATGTATAAAGTAGCAAAAAAACATGCAAGTGAGCTTTTAATTAAATATCCGGATGTGGATTTATATAAAAATAATTTAAGACTAATGGAAGCTTATTTGAATAAAGAATATGATTATTGTCTTTTTATATGCCCAAAGACGTATGGTAGTTTTATAGATGTTGCGCGAGCTTTGAAATGGCGATTGGAGCAGGAGGGAAATACAGCAATTATTTCAGAAACAATACTAGAAAATGTGAAAAATACAATTGTTTTTGGAGCGCATACGTACGCACATAATCCGAATCTACTACCAAAAAATGCAATTGTTTATAATTTAGAACAGCTATATGAAGGAAGTCCTTATGCGCATCCTCTTTATTTAATGTTATTAAAAGATAAGGAAATTTGGGATTATAGTAAACAAAATATAGAATGGTTAAAACAAAAAGGAGTAGGAAAAGAAATAAAACATGTGGAAATGAACTATGCCCCAACTCTAGAAATAAAAAAAGATGCATTTGATGAAGAGTTAACTGAAGACATTGATATACTGTTTATAGGTGCTCTTAACCCAAGGCGACAAGCTATTTTTAATCAATTAAAAGTAGTTGCCCCGAATTTAAATATTGTTTTTAAAAATAATGCGTGGGGAATTGTTAGAAATGAGTTGATTGCTAGGTCTAAAATTATATTAAATATTCATTTTTACTTATCGGGTATTCTTGAAACTCCTCGAGTTTCTTATGCAGTGGCAAATAAGAAATTTATTATCTCTGAAAATAGTAATCCTGAGGACGAGATAGAGTGGCCAGGAATAGTGTTTACTCCGTATGAAAAAATAATAGAAAACGTTATGAAATATATAGAATTACCAGAAGAACGTATTAAATTAGCAGAAAAAGCGTATAACCATTTTGAAGCAAAAAGAAGCATAGACATACTGAGCGATAAAGCGGAAGAAAAGTAATTGTGAAGAACTCCTACTTTCGTATGAGTTCTTTTTTTCGTCTATCATACTATTTTATCAAGCTAGTTCCCTCTTTATATTGTGTTTTGTATAGAAATTTCTGATAATATATAAGTATAACTGAAAAACAAAGGAGAGAAATAATTATGAAACTAGTCGTTATTAACGGTACGCCAAGAAAATTCGGTAGAACTCGTGTGGTGGCAAAATATATTGCTGATCAATTTGAAGGGGAGTTATACGATTTATCAGTAGAGGAACTGCCTTTATATAACGGGGAAGAATCACAACGTGAATTAGAAGCGGTAAAAAAATTAAAGGCATTAGTGAAAACTGCAGACGGTGTAGTACTATGTACACCTGAATATCATAATGCAATGAGTGGAGCGTTGAAAAATTCGTTAGATTACTTAAGCAGTAGTGAATTTGTTCATAAACCTGTCGCATTACTTGCAGTTGCTGGAGGCGGTAAAGGTGGCATTAACGCATTAAACAATATGCGTATTGTTGCTAGAGGGGTGTACGCAAATGCAATCCCAAAACAAGTTGTGCTTGATGGACTTCATGTACAAGACGGTGAACTGGGAGAAGATGCAAAACCGTTAATTCATGATCTAGTTAAAGAATTAAAAGCATATATGAGCGTATATAAAGAGGTGAAAAAACAACTAGGAGTTGAGTGATATGCCATCTCTGTATAAAGATTCACGCTTGTATTTCATTCTAGGGGCCAATAGTCTATCAGCTATTGGTTCCGGCATTGTTATGATAACGATTCCGTGGTTGTTAATTAAAGAGAATGGAGGAGAGACAACGTTTGGTTATGTATCCATCATCGCAACTCTTATTATGTTTTTATTAACACCGTTTATCGGGCAGAGTATTGATCGTTTTTCAAGAAAATCTTTATTATTATGTAATGAAGGTATTGGGATAGTCGTTATTGGAATGATGGCTATATGGGGATTTACTGGGCAACCTTATCATTCTATTCACTATATTCTAATATATATAGCAGGGTCATTTTACTATTTATTATTTTATCCTACAATATTTGCGTTTAACCAAGAGATATTTCAAGCAGAACATTATAAAAATTTAAGTGGAACAATGGAAATACAAGGACAGTTAATTCAAGTTATTTCAGGAGCGGCTGCTAGCTTCCTTATTGAAATCATTTCTTTAAAATGGATCTTGTTAGTAGATATGTTAACTTTTGCAGGAGCATTTTTCCTTTTCTTATGTATACCGTATGTAAAGAAAAAGGAAGTAAAAAGAAAAGTAACATTTAAGAAGCAATTGTTCGAAGGGATTCACTTTATGCAAAAGCGTCCGAAGTTCTTTTGGTTTTTACTGGCGACTTATATGCCGTTTATCGGTGTCATGATGGCAAATTATTTAATCCCGGTATATATCTCAGATCTATTAAAAGCCAGTGCCTCTGTATACGCAATAGAAGGTATGATGTACGGTGTCGGAGCGGTTCTTGCGGGAATAAGTATTCCAATTATGATGAAATATGTAAAGACAGAAGTTTCAATCGTCATGACGATGTTCATATATGTAATTTCAATTACCGTAATGATTATTGAACCTTCCGTAATGTTGTTATATGGACTTGCAATTTTTCATGCAATTGGAAATGCGGGTACAAGAGTGGCAAGAAATGTATTGATGATGGAGGAAATTCCAAATGAAGTAATGGGACGTGTAGACAGCTTATTTCGATTAATTGGTACAGGAATACGAATTGTATTATTAATGCTGTTTACAGCTGGTGTATCTAAAGTAGGTGTCATGGTACCGTTTTATTTACTAAGTTTCATATTGATCCTTTCGTTAGGAATTGCTATAAAATATGTAATCTCAAAACGTAAATTCGAAGCGAGTGTTTCTAATAAATCGATCGTTTAAAAAATACTTCTGCCTTCCTTTCTTTTTCTATATAATAAAAAGAAAGGGTAATTAACTGTTACGATTTATTTAACCAATTATAACGAAAGTTAATTAAACATATCAGTAAGCCCTGCTAGTCAAGTGATTGGCTAGTAGTGAGGGTTAACTGCGGGCAATCCCTAAAGCTGATTGAACTACAACGTGGCTAGAAATAGCGAGCGTGAATGTCGCGAAAGCAGAAAAAATCAATCAGATCGTGCAAGGTTAAATCCTAAACACTAGAACAATGGGTCTTCCGCCTCGAATCATCTAAGTCAAAATGGATAAGATGAACGTTCAACGACTATCTCGTATAACTGACGAGAGTACACCACAAGCCTATGGTGGTGGAAAAATCCTCTATCTCTAAGTAGATAAACATATAGTCTGCGCTCATGTGAAAGCATGAGAAGTTCATAAGAGAACTGGCTAAGGAATTGCGCCCTTAGTTGAACGAGATAAATTTAATTAAATCTATCAAGTCTCATTGAATCTACCGAATCTATGCATTATGGTAAATTCAATGAGGTGAGAATAATAATGGAGTTTTTACGAGTTAGTCAAGTATCGGAATTAACAGGTTTGTATCCTAGTAGTCTTAGGAGAATGCTGATGGAACATGCTACTATTCAGAAGAATCAATCTTTTATCATCTGAAAGGTGAGTGCTCGAATAATCGCACAGTAAAGGAGTAGGCTTCTGATGATATTGGCGAAGAAAGTTAGACTGATTCCAACGCCTGAACAAGAAAAAGTGCTTAGAAACCATGCTGGTGCTGCAAGATTCGCCTATAACTATTGTAAAAGAATGAGTGATAGATATTATAAGCTATTTGGAAAATCTGTTTCACAGTTAGCTTTACAGAAACGATTTACAAAGATCAAGAAGCGAAAGAGATATGAGTGGTTAAATGACATCAACGCACAAGTTCCTAAACAGGCTTCAAAAGATTTTGATAAGGCGAGGAAAAATTCGTTCGAAAAGTACAAAAATGGTTATCACACTTCTTATAAATCCAAAAAAAGATTTAATCCAAGGATTTTATGCCAATTATGAAAGACTGATTATAGGAAAGAAAGTAGTTCATATTCAGTCTATTGGAGAAGTGAAAACAAGCCAACAACTACCAAGAAACAAAAAAACATCCAATCCAAGAGTTACATTTGACGGTCGTCACTGGTGGATTAGTGTAGGGTTCCAAGAAAACTTTGAATCACAAGAACTAACCAATGAGTCGATTGGTGTGGATGTTGGTTTAAAAGAGCTGTTTGTAGCTTCTAATGGTACGAAAGAACGAAATATAAACAAAGATGCCAAGGTTAAAAAACTTTTGAAAAGGAAAAAGTTAGCACAAAGAGATATGTCTAGGAGATTTAAAAAAGGTGTAAAAATTCAATCTGCCGGATATGAAAAAGCTAAAACTGAGCACCTGCGGTTATCTAGGAAAATTACGAATATCCGAATTAACCATATCCATCAAGCAACAGCTAAATTGGTGAAAAACAAACCAATGAGGATCGTTGTGGAAGACTTACCTATCTCAAACCTGTTAAAAAACAAAAAACTATCGAAAGCATTTTCATTTCAAAAATTACACTTCTTCTTTCAATGTTTATCATACAAGTGCGAGAAGTATGGTATTGAGTATGTAAAAGCTGATAAATGGTTCGCCTCAAGCAAGATTTGCTCATGTTGCGGAGTAAAATACGACCATTCAGTTCAACCAGAAGGACAGTGGAGTTTAAAAATACGTGAGTGGCGTTGTGTTGGGTGCAATAGCCACCACGATAGAGATTTTAATGCTTCGATAAATTTATCAAGATGGGTAAAATAAATGCTTGATAATAGGAGGTAACGATACTGCCTCGTGTGGAGTGTTATACCCCTCGTCCCTTCGGGGTTGTGAGAACACGATGAAGCACTAACTCGTGTAAATTTGATTGAATTGTATAGATTTAGTTAAGTTTATCGTATCGGAGTGCAAACTTATTTATGAACAAATGGATCTTGCTTATAATCTTATTATTTCCACCACTGTACATTCTTTATATGACGTTTCGAATGAAGAAAGTTGCTCGTGAAAAATTGAGTAATCACTCTCCGTACGTTCTTATTTTAGGCGCAAAGTTATTTGGAGATAGACCGTCTTTATCTCTTCAAAACCGTTTGGATGTAGCGTTGGAATATTTACATTCCCATCCTGAAGCGAAAGTAATTGTTTCAGGTGGTCAAGGGGAAGATGAAGATATACCGGAAGCTCATAGTATGAGAAACTATTTAATGGTTCATGGTATAGATGAGAGTCGTATTTTAATAGAAGATCAATCTACAAATACGTATGAGAATTTAAAGTTTAGTATGGATTTATATGATGTGAAACATGCGGTAGTTGTAAGTAATACGTATCATTTGTATAGGACCAAAATAATTGCAAAGCGTTTAGGCATGAAGATGGAGGCACTAGCTGCTGAAACACCAATGCGCTCTAAGAAAAAAATGTATGTACGTGAATATGCTGCAATAATGAAAACGATATTGTTCGACCGTTAGAGCTCAAATTTGAGCTCTTTTTTAATTATAAAGCGTATCATTTGAAATGAATGCCGTATTCCATCAAAATAAAGGAAACAACATTAAAGGAGTTGTATTTGTGATTCAATTTAATCATGTGTCAAAAGCGTATGAAGATGGCATGAAAGCAGTGGATTCATTGCATTTAGAAATTAAAAAGGGAGAATTTTTTGTTCTCATTGGTCCGAGTGGTTGCGGGAAAACAACGACAATGAAAATGATTAACCGTTTAATTGAAACGACTGAAGGATCTATTTTAATCGATGGAAAAGATATTCAACAATATAATATTAATGAATTGCGTTGGAATATAGGATACGTATTGCAGCAAATCGCTTTGTTTCCGCATATGACAATTGCAGAAAATATTGCAGTTGTTCCTGAAATGAGAAAATGGAGCAAAGAAAAAATAAAAGCTCGTGTCGATGAGTTGCTACAGATGGTCGGGCTAGACCCAGACGTATATCGCGATCGTATGCCTGATGAATTGTCAGGAGGGCAAAAGCAGCGCGTTGGTGTCGTAAGAGCATTAGCCGCAAACCCGAAAATCGTTCTTATGGATGAACCGTTTAGTGCGTTAGATCCATTAAGTAGGGAACAGCTTCAAAAGGATATCGTACAATTGCAAAAGAAGATTCAAAAAACAATTGTATTCGTAACACATGATATGCAAGAAGCATTATCACTTGGAGATCGTATTTGTATTATGAAAGAAGGAAAAGTAGTTCAATTAGATACACCAGAAGGTATTATACATAATCCGAAAAATGAGTTTGTAGAAGAGTTCATTGGAAATCGTGGACAACCTTGGTATGAGGGGAAAAGTATAGAAGATGTATTGCCACTTGATGAAAGTATACGGGTAGAAGGGGATGCATTATCATTGCATTCTTCTTTACAAGAAGCATTAGTTCGTGTACGAGCTGACGAAGTCGTTCCAGTTGAAGAAAATGGTCAATATGTTGGAGCTTTAACAAGTCGTCATATTGTTAATTACATTGTTGAACAAATGAAGGAAAGAGGCTAAACAGTGACTGATTTTATACAAACGTTCCAAGAGCGAAAAATAGAATTACTAACTGCATTAAGTGAGCATTTACAAATATCGCTTATTTCACTATTTTTTGCAGTAATTATTGCGGTGCCACTTGGCATTTTATTAACGAGAAAACAACGAATGGCTGAATTTATAATAGGAACTTCTGCGGTTATGCAGACAGTGCCATCACTTGCATTACTCGGACTTTTAATTCCGTTAGTAGGAATTGGAAAACTCCCAGCCATTATTGCATTAGTTGTGTATGCACTATTACCTATTTTACGAAACACATATACAGGAATAAGGGAGTTAGATGAATCTTTAATCGAAGCAGCGAGAGCTATGGGGATGAATAGCTGGAGAAGACTGTGGAAGGTAGAGCTTCCTCTTGCATTACCAATTATTATGGCCGGTATTCGTACGGCGATGGTATTAATTGTTGGAACAGCTACATTAGCAGCTCTTATAGGTGCTGGTGGGCTCGGAAAACTCATATTACTTGGTATCGATCGAAATGATCATGCGCTTATCATTTTAGGGGCCGTACCAGCCGCGTTACTCGCTTTATTCTTTGATGTAGTACTTCTAGTGCTTGAGAGTCCAAAACGCTCTTCTAAGCGTATTATATTGACGATATGTATTACTTGTATAATGATTGCTTCTCCCTTTCTTTGGAACACACAAAAGAAAGATATTGTTATTGCCGGAAAACTTGGATCAGAACCTGAAATTTTAATTCAAATGTATAAGCAGCTTATTGAACAGGATACCGATTTACACGTAGAATTAAAACCAGGTCTTGGAAAAACAGCATTTGTATTTGAAGCATTGAAATCAGGAGAAGTAGATATATACCCTGAGTTTTCGGGAACAGCTTTATCTACTTTTGTGAAAGAAGAGCCAAAAAGCACAAATCGGGATGAAGTATATGAGCAGGCTCGCATTGGAATGGAAAAGAAATATAATATGGTTATGTTGAAGCCGATGGAGTATAACAATACATATGCACTAGCTATGCCGAAAAAAATAGCAGATCAAAATAATATAAATACAATTTCTGATTTAGGAAAAATGGCACAGGATGCTAAAGTAGGATTCACATTAGAATTTGCTGATCGTGAAGACGGTTATAAAGGAATGCAAAAATTATATAACTATAAGTTTTTAAATGTGAAAACGATGGAACCGAAACTACGTTATAGCGCAATTCAATCAGGGGATGTTAACGTAATCGATGCATATTCAACTGATAGTGAACTTGAGCAGTATGGACTGAAAGTGCTAAAAGATGATAAAGGGTTATTCCCACCGTACCAAGGTGCACCTTTATTAAGAAAAGAGACGTTACAGAAATATCCTGAACTTGAAAAAGTATTAAATACATTATCTGGGAAGATTACAGATGAAGAAATGCGAAAAATGAATTATGAAGTAAATGTGAATGGAAAAAGTAGTGAAGAAGTTGCGAAACAATTTTTACAAAAAGAGAATTTACTTCGTTAATTTTACAAGAAATATACAAATTTATATGTATGAAATGACCGTTCATTACAAAATGAACGGTTTTTTTGTGCATACTTATACATTTTTTCAAAAAAGTATTCCATTTTTCTTCATTTTCTTTTAGAATAAGTAATGTTTTCCTGAAAAAATATAAGAGAAACGTCTATTAGAGAAAAAGGTGACTTTAATAGTTGAACGAACATAACACCTAGAATGACAGATGGGGTGGTACAAATAGAAAAGAAGTTAGGTTTTTTTCCATTAATTGCATTAGTAGTCGGAACGATGGTTGGTGGCGGTGTTTTTAGTTTACCGCATGATTTAGCAGTAGGAGCAAATAGCGGCTCTATAATAATTGGTTGGTGTATTACAGCGATGGGAATGATTCCACTCGCGCTCGTATATCAAACGTTAGCAAGACAAAAACCGGAGCTTGAGGGCGGAATTTATAGTTATGCACGTGCTGGTTTCGGAGAATATATCGGATTTAACAGTGCTTGGGGATATTGGCTAGCAGGAATTTTAGGAAACGTTGCAACAATCATGTTACTGTTTAGTACATTAGGTTATTTCTTCCCCATTTTTAAAGGTGGAAATAATGTTGCGTCTATCGTTGGTGCATCACTTTTATTATGGACACTTCATTTTCTAATTTTATTTGGAATTCGTGAAGCATCTATTATGAATGTTATTGCAACGATAGGGAAATTAGTTCCAATCGTATTATTTATTGTTGTAATGGTAACGGCGTTTCGCTGGGATACATTTACACATGATTTTTGGGGAGAAGGAACTATATCAATTTCCTCTATACTTGGTCAGGTGAAAAATACAATGCTTGTAACTCTTTGGGTTTTCATTGGGGTTGAAGGAGCGGTTGTATTATCTGGTAGAGCGAAAAATAGCCGAGATGTTGGTAAAGCGACAGTACTTGGACTTATTTTAGTAATGTCTATTTATATTTTAATTTCTGTCTTGTCTATGGGAGCGATGACAAGAGGAGAGCTTTCCGTGTTAGAAACCCCGTCAATGGGACATGTATTAGAACATGTTGTTGGGACATGGGGCGCCGTTGCGATTAACATTGGGTTAGTTGCTTCACTAGTAGGTACATTAATAGGCTGGTTTTTACTTGTTTCTGAAATTTCCCACGTAGCAGGAAAAGATGGCGTGTTTCCGAAAGTCTTTACGAAAACAAATAAAAAACAAACGCCACATATGGCATTATGGATCTCAAATGGCGTTGCCCAAATTATATTTATAATCGTTCTGTTTTCAGAATCAACATATCAAATTATGTATTTTATTGCTTCAACATCAATTTTAGTACCATATTTATTATCAGCGTTATTCCAATTTAAATTAGTTATTACAAACGAACTAAAAGATGCAAAAGTAAAAAACGGCTCGTTAGCTTTAATTGCTTCTACTTATTCTGTATGGCTTCTATATGCAGCAGGTTTGAAAAATTTATTACTTGTTTCAATCGTGTATGGAATTGGGATTATTGTTTACATGTATGCAAGAAAAGAAAAAGGAAATCGTTGTTTTAAAGGTATTGAGAGATATGTAATGTGGGCAATTGTTATCGCAGCTATCACATCACTTTATATGTTATTAACTGGAAATATAAAAATGTAAAAGTCCTTTTAAATAAAGGGCTTTTTTCTTTGTCTAGAGAATATTTAATACATAAGATATTCAGGAGGGATGAAAATGGAAGAAAAAGAACAGTTAACCAGAATTGTTGATTTAGCGAGTGAAGTAAGGAAAGTATTAGTGCAAGAATCCTTTTTTAATCATCATCCTGAACTACGAGGAGTAATTGAAAATTTAGCGAGTGCTGTAGAGAATTTGGCGGAATTACAGCAAAATACAGATGAAAACGCTGAAGATCGATTACGATATGTACTTGCTAAAATGAAAATTGCTCATAATGCCATTTTACAAGAGAAAAAAGCATTTCCATCTCATTAATATACGTTTTAATTTTGAACCTGGCGGATAACGTCAGGTTTTTTGTTTCTAGTTTTTCGTTTCTTTCATACACTAAGAATAGTATGAAAAAAAGAAGGTGACGAAGGTGAGATTACATAAAGCTCTTCAGCCAAGTTTTATAAAAAGAATGTACTATATGAGGTTTATCGGAAAGTTTACAAAAGCAGAGAGAGAGAAGAATGGAGAGAACTTCTTTGTACAATGCCTATCGCCAATACCATTCACGTTACAAGAGCAATTAAAAAATGAACCCTACGTATTTGAAGGTTTATGTAGCAATAAAAAGAATGAAAAAGTCTTTTCGGAATTAAAGAAAAGAAAATTAGAAAAGCAATTGGTTATGTTTCGTCTCTATTATGAAAGAGGACATATATACGTGGAGTTAATTTGTGCAGAAGAACCACGAGAAATGGCCAATGGCTATAAAATGATTCCAGTACCTAAAGTTTCCGAATACAAAAAAGGAGAGTCTTTAGAAAGAAAACTTGGAAATGGCTATTTGTCATTTCTAATGCCAAAATATCCGAAAGACTTTGAGCCTCCCGAATTATTGTGGCACGATGGAAGGTTATATGGAAATATATCTTTAAAGTCATCATCAATTAGTTCAATCGCATATTTTGAACAGCAGCGGGAATGTAAGTATATAGACTTAAATGACTGGATGAAGTATGTGGAAATAGCGGTAGAAGATCAATTGTATTTTGTAAGCAATCACATGTATGAGCAATTAAAAAAACGAATGACTGAAGAAGGTAAGCATGTAGAAGTAGAGGAAATAAAAGTGCACAAGGATGAATGGGAATGGGATGAGCGTGAATCCGTCTTTTTACAGTATGTAAAAAGTTTTGTACGTAATAAAGGGCTATATTTGGATGAAACGGACATTTATAATTTCCATATAAGTGCGAAAACAAATATGTTGACGATTCTAGGTGGTATACCAGGCGCTGGGAAATCCCGATTTGTGCAAGCTTATGCAGAAGCACTTGGATTACAGTATGGGGAAGAATTGGTTTGGATTCCGATTTCACCATCGTATCAAGAACCACATGATTTACTTGGTTACCTTCACCCAAATGGTACTTTTATTGAAAGTGAAACAAAATTAGTTAGGGCGTTAATGAAGGCAAAAGAAAATCAAAATCAACTATATATAATCGTTTTTGATGAAATGAATATGTCACATATTGAGCATTGGTTTACTCCATTTCTATCTGTTCTTCAACTTGAAAAGCAAAACCGTATTCTAAATTTGTATGAAGGTGTACAAGAAAAAGAAAATCCAATTCCATCAACAATTGAAATTGGTGAAAATATTATATTTGTAGGTACAGTAAATTTTGATGAAACAACGAAAGAACTCTCAGATCGATTATTAGATCGGACGAATTTAATAACGTTACAAAAGATTCCGTTTTGTGAGATGTGTATGGAACAAGAGAAAATTGTATTACAACCACCTCTGAAAGTAACTGCAGGAGAATTTCGTATAAGCTGGGTCAGGAATAAAGCGATGATTGAGGTGTTTTCTGAAGAAGAGTTAGAACTATTAGATAAGTTACATGTTGTATTGTCATCACATGATATGTCAAAGGGAATTTCATTTCGATGTGCAAACGCAATCGCTACTTACTTGCAAAATATACCGTTCCAAAATAATCATTCCTATATGATCAGTAGAGAAGAGGGATTTGATTTACAAATCAAGCAACGTGTATTGACGAAAATAAGAGGTACTGAAATGATGGTTGGGTCTTTACTTTCTGAAGACGTAAAAAGGGGGGCGACATTACTACCTCTTTTGCAATCGCCACTTGCAAACAGAGTATCTACATTTGAACACTCTTTAGCATATATAAGAGAAAAGCGTAGAGAACTGGAGCTGTATGGCTATGCAAAATGAAGGGCGATATGAAACAGAAATCGTTGATACGAAAGAAACACTCCCTTTTGTATTAAAGTTAATCATTGGAACTGAGGCAAAGGGGGAATATATTTTATTAAATCGTCTTTGTACATCTACTACAGCATTAGTTCAATGTATTTATAAAGTACAAGAATTAAAACCAATTAGATTGCATTACCATTATGAAAGTCCAATGAATATTACTTTTATATGGAATAAAGTATATGAGGGACAGAAAAATATAAAAGAGTCAAAATATGAAATAAATGAAAAAAAACAAAAGGTATTAATATATGAACATGGAAAAACGGAATTCTTTTATCCATGGCGTTGTGGATTATATCATTTTGAAGTGAATATAGAAGATAGAACGTATTATGGCGCATTTCAAATCGTTCCCAAAAATTTTTTTGATGATCAATTTGAAATGATTCAAAACTATGTAAAGTCAATTTTGAATGAGTTGATTTTAGATAGAGGTTATTATAAAAAGACTTTCTCTGCACTTAGTGATATTGAAGATTCTTCTTATTTAGTGTTACTTAGAAAGTTGCCGCAAAAAATGAAAAAGATAAAGCAAATTTTTAAGAAAATAGAATCGAGTTCAAAATTTATACATGAATATAAATGGGAAGAAAARGAGCGGAAAGCAACGAGAAAAGGAGCCATAGTGGCGGAAAGAAAACCGTATGCAAAATATTATAATCGTAAGTTTATAGAACAAAAAAATAGTAAGGAAAATGCATTTCTTAAATTTAAAGCGATGCAATTTTATTTCTATTTACTTGAAGCTGAAAGTTTTTTGCGACAAACAATTGAAATATTAGAAAGAGCAAAAAGGAAGAAATCAGAAGAATTTCAAGCTGTAAAAACGATTATACAAACAATTGAGCGTAATGGATCAGTGACCGATAGAGAGAAACAAAAATATAAAAATATTCATTTACTAAAAGAGGCGGATTTGCGAAAAAGCTCTATGAAGATACAAGAATATAAAATATTAGCGCACTTTGTACATGAAAGTGTACAATACTTTCAAACTTTAATGCATTCTCTATTTTGGAGAGAAGTTTCCGAAACAGGTAACATGTACTCACATGATTTACCGATACCACATCAACAACTACTACAGCATTTAGATGTACTTCCACAATATACAGAACAATCTCCATCTTTATTATTTGTTTATAAACCAACATTTTTAGTGTATGAATATTACGCTTTTTTTATCGTTATTTCCATGTTAGAGCAAATTGGTTTTGAGGCTAGAAATTCCATTCGTGAACAAATTCAAGAACATTTTTATGTAGATGGATTACAGGATGGAACGACAGTAGTTTTACACCGAGATGATATTAGAGTACATGTCGCATTTAATGATTTAATTGAAACTCATCCCCTTATTGCATTAAGTAAAGGGAGTAATTTTTATAATGGAGAAGATACGAAGAAGCCAGACATTCGCTTAGACTGTTATGTAAAGGAAGAAGGAAAATACGTATATCAATCTTCTATTATTATTGAAGTGAAGTATAGCCCAATGTACAACATTTTTCAGCACGTTGGAAATACGAAGGCAACTGAGCAAATGTATAAGTACTGGTCTATAAAATATGTAGAAGAACAGGATGGAAAGAGAGTCTATTATCGAAGGGCCATTTATGAAGTTATTTGTGTATATCCAGGAAGTCATATGCATAGTAAAAAAATTGAGTCTGGATGTGGTGTGTTCTTGCAATTATATCCATATAAAACGAAACAAGGGGAAGAGAAATTAGCCGGAAAACATGGAATGGTACAAATTTTTGAGAAGTGGTTAAAAAGCATGAAGAAGTAAAAAAATCCTTTTTTATAAAGGATTTTTTTAGATTAAGAAGAAATATATGCTGTATGGAAGACAGCTTTATACGATTTGAATTTGAAAGTAATATAAATATATTGTTAGAAGAACGGTACATGAGGGATAAAAGACGATTAAGATGGAATTTAATTCGTTTTGCAGAATATAATAAGTCATAAATATTTTTAGTTGCATACGAAGATTTGTTCTTATATGATAGATAGTGAAAGCGTTATCAAAAACAGAGCGGCGATGGGAAAGGCGGGTAAATATGTTCCAGCGTGTTCAAACAAAAGAAGAACATTTTTGGTTCGAGCAACTATGGGGAGATTTTTGTGAAGAAAGAAACTTAATGTTCGTAGAACGTAATTTAAATCCATCACGATTTTTATTAATAGAAGATGAACATCATATTGGTACAGTAGAATGTATTAAGTATACGGAACCAGAGCAATCGAATTCTGAGTTTTTCTATCCGTTTTCTAAAAATGATTTAGTGAAAGATTTAAAAAATGTGTATGAAATAGGCAAGTTGAGTATTGCGAAAACGTCTCGTGGGAGAGGACACTTCAAAAGACTAACAGCTATTTTATTTATGCATGCATTAGAAACGAAAGCAGAATGGTATATTGCAGCAGTGACAAAAAGAATGTATATGTATTTATTAACACTCGGTTTCCCAATTGAACCGGTAGATAAGCCATTTCAGTTTCATGATACTTTACAAGGTGTACCAGTGCGAATTCATGCCCGAAAAGGGGCTACGCATTTGTATTCTTTAAAAGAATTTCGAGATGTGATTCAAGGGAATGCTCATGCACAGGCATTAATCGCAGAATACAGTAAGAATATTATGTTAACAAAATAAGGCGAAATGAATATATATAATAAAGAGAATACTATTTTAATATGAAGTCATTCTTCATGAAAAAAGACCCTTATTATTTTAATAAGGGTCTAAAAATTATAATCCAAATATACTAAAAATCATTTTGCGGCGCTTCGGCTTCTTTTCTCGTTCATATGTTGGTTTTGAATCGGGAGTAATATATATTGGTTCTTCTTTCTTGAGGGAAGCTTCTAGCTTTTGAATTCGCTCTAACATTTCCTCCATTTCACGGCGATGTTGTAAAAGTTGGTACGTAACAACATCATTTGCCTTATCTTGCATTTGTTCTTCCATTCGATCTAGCCTTCTCGTAATAGTGTTTAATTGAGCTGCTAATTGCTCAAATTCATGTGATGATTTGTTTTGAACGATTGTATTTACTTGAGTTTTTAATTCTTCAACATCATTTGATGATGTTTTTTGAGTAGGGTGAGAGTTTTGAGACTGCTCTATTTGTGAAAGATGGAATTCTAACATTTGATCTAAATCTTCTTGTGTGAAAATAAAGTGACCATATTTATTTTTTTCTATCGTAAGATTTAATTGTTGTGCAATCCGGACAACAGCCTTTGGGCTAACACCTAATTTTTTTGCGATAAATGGTGTTTTATATTCCAAAATAATCCCTCCTATATATATCCTGTTGAATGATTTCGATCTATGAAGGAAGTTCCCTTCTAGTGTGACAAAAGAAGTGTGGAATCGGCAAAGAAAGTGTTTTTTCACGAAATGAACCTGTGAAGAATATATCGTTTATATAAAATATTTTATCTTAAGATTTAGAACTATTTGACTAAGGGAAATGAATTAGATTATCATAATGATAAATATCTTTTTTATGTATGCATATAATATATAAAAAGGTGGTTGCTAATGTAGAATTTTGTTAGAGTATTAGAATGCTTACTTCACTTGAATAAAATTAAGTAGGAGGTGGCTTCCTTGCTTACAATGTAAGTAAGGAGAAGTATTTGGACATATATAGTATAAGTATAGTGATTGTTTTAATTGCCTTAACGGCATTTTTCGTCGCAGCAGAATTTGCAATTGTTAAAGTGCGAAGTTCACGAATTGACTATTTAATTGCAGAAGGAAATAATCGCGCAACATCTGTCAAAACAGTCATTACAAACTTAGACGAATATTTATCTGCTTGTCAGCTAGGAATAACAGTTACAGCTCTGGGGATTGGGTGGTTTGGTAAACCGGCGTTAAAGCAAATGTTTGACACGCTTTTTGTAAATTTGAACATTTCTACTCAACTAGCAGACATTTTTGCTGTAATTTTAGTGTTTTTGTTTATTACATTTTTACATGTTGTAATAGGGGAATTGGCCCCAAAAACATTCGCGATTCAAAAAGCTGAACAAGTGAGTTTGTTTGTTGCTAAACCGTTAATTTTCTTTTATCGTATGGCGTTTCCATTTATTTGGATCCTAAATGGATCAGCTCGAATTATTACGAAGTTGTTAGGGCTGAAACCACCGAAAGGGCATGATGAGGTTCATTCAGAAGAAGAATTACGGTTGTTAGTTTCAGAAAGTTACAAAAATGGAGAGATTAATCAATCTGAATATAAATATGTAAATAAAATTTTTGAATTTGATGATCGTATAGCGAAAGAAATAATGGTCCCCCGAACTGAGATGCATATTATAAGTAAAGAAATGCCTGCTGAAGAAGCTTTGCAAAAAATGTCTCGGGAAAAATATACGAGATATCCAGTTGTAGATGGGGACAAAGATCACGTAATAGGCTTTGTAAACTTTAAAGATATTTTCACAGATTTTGTGCAGCATAATGCAGTAAGTAATAAGAAAGTAGAGCAATATATTAGGCCAATCATTTTAGTTATCGACTCTATCCCAATACACGACTTATTTTTAAAAATGCAAAAAGAAAGAACGCATATTGCTATATTGATAGATGAATATGGTGGTACGTCTGGACTTGTTACAGTTGAAGATATTTTAGAAGAAATAGTGGGAGATATTCAAGATGAGTTTGATACGGATGAACAGCCAGAAATTCAACAAGTTAGTGAAACGAAAACAATACTAGAGGGAAAAGTACTTGTTAGTGAAGTGAATACGTTATTAGGTTTAACAATTGATGATAATGGTGTTGATACAATCGGTGGTTGGATTTTAACGAAGAATATAGAAATTGCTGAAGAGGATTTCATTGAAATTGAAAATTATAAGTTTTGTGTAAAAGAATTAGATGGACACTATATAAAGAGATTAGAAGTTACAAAAACTGTAGAATCAATTGTTATTTTAGAAGATGAAAAACAAATTCCATTTCAAGAACAAATTAGTTCGTAGACTCTGCTATATGGCAGGGTTTTTTTGAGCATAATATTTTTGGCAGAATAAGGGCTATGATACAATGGCATAAGCCAGACCTTTCACTAGGTGAAATATTGTTGTATACATATATTTGGAAGGAGAAGATTTATGAAAAAGCATTTATATATAAATGGAGATTGGAAGTCTGTAAACACTTATAAACCATTATACGCACCATATTCTGAAGAAACGTTAGCGGAAATTGCACAAGGAACGGAAGAAGATGTACAAGAGGCTGTTACTGCTGCAAAAAATGCAATGAAAAAAATGAATACATTATCTGCATATGATCGTGCGACTATTTTAGAGAAGGTTGCACAAAAAATGGATGAAAGAAGAGAAGAATTTGCAGAGATTATTGCAAAAGAGGCTGCAAAACCAATTCGTGCTGCGAGGGGAGAAGTAGATCGTACCGTTCAGACATACAAATTTGCAGCGGAAGAAGCGAAGCGTATATACGGCGAGACACTGCCACTTGATGCAGCACCTGGTGCAGATGGGCGTATTGCATACACAATACGAAAACCGATAGGGGTTATAGGAGCTATTACACCATTTAATTTCCCATTAAATTTAGTGGCACATAAAGTCGGCCCTGCAATTGCTGCCGGAAATACAGTTGTGTTAAAACCAGCTGATCAAACGCCATTATCGTCTTACGCATTAGTTGAATTATTTGAAGAGGCAGGATTGCCAAAAGGAGCTTTAAATATTATTTCTGGTCCCGGTTCAACTGTAGGTGAGGCGATAGTTACAAATGATGATGTTGCTTCCATTACTTTTACGGGAAGTCCGAAAGTTGGAATTGGAATTAAGGCAAAGGCTGGGTTAAAGCGAGTTACGTTGGAACTGGGATCAAATGCTGCTGTTATTATTGATGAAGATGTAGAATTAACAGATGAAGTAATTGAACGTGTAAAATGGGGAGCATATGTAAACAATGGACAAGTTTGTATTTCGGTACAACGTGTTTTTGTACATGAAAAGAGAATGGATGAATTTCTTTCAAAGCTAAAGATAGCGATGGAAACAGTTATTGTTGGTGATCCATTGCTGGAAGAAACGGACGTATCGGCTTTAATTTCGAAAAAAGATGTAGAGCGAATAGAAATGTGGGTGCAGGAAGCTATTAAGGAAGGTGCTACTGTTTTATACGGTGGTAAGAAACGTGATGCAAGGATTTTTGAACCAACTGTATTAACAAATGTTCCAGAGTATGTATCTGTTCAGTGCCAAGAAGTATTTGGTCCACTCATGACAGTAAATACATTTAAAGAATTTGATGAGGCAATTGAGCAAGTAAATCATTCACGTTACGGTCTACAAGCAGGTGTGTTTACAAATAATTTGTTTAAAGCAATGCGTGCAATTGATGAGCTAGAGGTTGGTGGTGTCATGATTAATGATATTCCAACGTTTAGGGTAGATCATATGCCTTACGGTGGTGTTAAGGAAAGTGGTACGGGGCGTGAAGGAATTAAATATGCAATAGAAGAAATGACAGAAATGAAATTAGTGTGTATTAAAAAGTAAAGTAGAGCGAGCTTAAATATCCTAATAAAAAACGAGCTGGAAATGTTTACGATTCCATACTCGTTTTTTTATTGTTTGTTTTACGTTTCTCGGAACGATTTAATTTAACCAAGTGTACCTTTTACTTCATTTCTTGTTTGAAAATAGCATCTTCTACATAAATTTGTTCTTTGTCAACAGCAGTGCTATGAGATAATACTAAACCGATTGGTGTTTCTATACCTTTATTTTGAACAATTGTAAAAGGAACATTTTTTTCATTTGCTAATTTAATGTATTTTGATAAATGTGGGTAAGCAATGCCACCATTTAGGAATATTTGTAATGATTGAGAAGAGCGCATGCTACTAGCTACTTCAGAATATACATTACTTTGCATTACTTGACCGATAGTTAAAGCGATTTCTACACGCTCACGTAACGTAGTTAAATACATATTACGTTCTTCTGGTTTGTTCTGCTTTTGGCCGTAAATGCCTTCTTGGAGATAATCTTCCACATTTTTATTTACCATATTTTTCACACCTTTCATTTTCTATTGTACGAAAGAATGAAGCAGGATGCAAAAAAAAGTCGCATCGAATGTAAAAAATTTTGAATGAAAGGAAGGAAAATGGAATGTATCAATCTAAACAATTAATAAGGACATTAAAAATTTTATCAACACATATTAACAAAATGTGACAATAATCTATTAACGAATCGCATTTTTTGTGTTAATATTCAAAATATAAAGGGTGTTCGTCGCATGGAAATGGAGGGAATGGGGGTTTTTCCAATCGATAAGGATATTAAAGAAGTATTTTGTTCGCACTTGAAAAACAACAGGCACCAATTCGTTGAGAACTGGAAAAACAAAATGATAATTTCCGATAAAGATCCATTTAAACTAGAAGCAGTTCAAAATGGAGAGGATTTATTAGAGTTAATTATCGAACTTACTATGGAAGAAAAAGATATAGATTATCTTCAGCCATTATGCGAGAAAATTGCTATTGAACGTGCAGGGGCAGATGCGAATATTGGAGACTTTGTTTATAATGCAAATGTGGGAAGAAATGAACTTTTCGAAGCGATGTGTGAATTAGATGTTAGCGCACGTGAATTGAAACCGATTATGGCCCAAATACATACTTGTTTTGATAAATTAATTTATTATACTGTTTTAAAATACTCGGAAATTATATCAAAAAATTTAGAGGAAAAACAGCAATATATTAACGAAACACATAAAGAAAGGCTGACGATTTTAGGGCAAATGTCAGCAAGTTTTGTACATGAATTCCGTAACCCACTCACTTCAATTATGGGATTTGTTAAATTATTAAAGGCAGATCATCCAAGTTTATCTTATTTAGATATTATTTCGCATGAATTAGACCAATTAAATTTTCGTATTTCGCAATTTTTACTCGTATCGAAAAAAGAAATGTGGAATAAATCAGAACAATTTTGGCTTAATGATTTGTTTCAAGATATTATACAGTTCTTATATCCGAGTTTGGTCAATGCAAATGTTTCGATTGAAAAGAATTTACCGTATCCAATTCCACTTGTTGGCTATCGGAGTGAAGTGAGACAAGTATTTTTAAATATATTAATGAACTCAATTGACGCTCTAGAATCAATGAAAGAAGAACGGAAAATTATCATTGATGTATTTGAAGAAGATCAATCGATTCGAATTGTGATAAAAAATAATGGGCCAATGATTCCAGCTGAAAGTGTAGAAATGATTTTCGAACCATTTGTAACTACTAAAAAGTTAGGAACTGGTATTGGATTATTTGTATGTAAACAAATTGTAGAAAAACATAATGGGTCCATCATGTGCCGTTCAGATAACGAATGGACAGAATTTCAAATTGTATTTCAAAAATAAACAGTCTACACCAAATGAATGGTGTAGACTGTTTTAATTCGTAAGTATAACGGCTTCTAATTTAGGATCTTTAGTTGAATAACCTAAAAGTGAAATTGTATATATGATGTTCGGTTCGACTTTGAAATTCGGTATAGTTAGTAAGACGCTGGGATTATCGGCGAGTGAAACTTCAATATCTGCTGTACCAGGACTAACTTCCAAAAAATCTGTTATTTGTTTAAAGAGTACATTTTCAAATAAATGATCTCCACCTTTTAAATCTACATTTACAACAGGGGTATCTGGAGAAAAATGTGCAAAGCGTATTTTTGCTTGACCAGCTGGTAAATGTGTATTATCAAGCATAGGTTGTAATTGTAGATGATTGTCACTATTTATTGCGGCAAAAGTATAAGTGTGATTCCCCATTATTGGTACTAAAGCTGAAAAGATGGGAGTTTCATCTCCAACAGGGACAATATCTATACGGTATTTACCTTGCACTAATGTTAAATAGGGACTAAATTGTTTAAATGAAATATTTTTAATAACCTTTTGCCCGTTTACTAAAATGTCAACCGCAGGTGTATTGGAAGCAGAGTGAAAAAAACGTATGTGTGACGGTAAAGCAGCTTCTTGTGAATCTCTTTTTTCATACGCCTGTACAAGTTTCGTAAGCGCATCGTAATATTTCATATATAGTTCTACATATTTTTTCGGATTTTTAAATTGATAGTAACGAGCGAGCTGTTCGTAACGTGCAGCTTCTTGTCCATATTTTTCGATTTCAGATTGAGACATGAATATTCCTCCTTTGTCATCATTAAAACTATATGCTTAACAAGAAAGAGGTTATGCGAAAAAATTGTTTTTTGAAGGAGAAAAGTTGAAAATTAATAAAGAGTATTGCTTAAGGATAAGTGTTTTTTAGGCGAAAGAGCCTTATAATTTTCTAGAGTATACAGCAATATATCATCTATGTTAGATGATGATGTACCGATTACAATGTATATTTCGAAATAAAAAACCTTAAGAGCGTATGAAGTAACATATCGAAAACATGTCCAAAAATCCTTAGGAAACTAGGGATTTTTTTAATAATGGGCAAATACACATACAAAGTGATAATTGTCCTACATAAATTATAAAGGAAAGGTAGTTTAAACATAAGGAAAGGAATAAAATATTGGGATGGGGATATCCAAAAAGGAATTGTGAATGGAGTTATGGACGATTTTGTGCTTTACGATGTAGGATGAATTTTGAATTTGTAACATTATTTTTTCTATTTACGTTAGCAAGTGGCAGTATTAACCGATAAAAGAGCGTCGTGCCGAACTGATTAATGTGGTTAATCGGTTCTTTTTTTATTGTATAAAACTGAGGAGAATGTATGTAAAATATAGGTTTCTATAAAAATAATTGCTATGTATTTAGTAGGATTAATTGTCGATATTTGTTTGAAAATATGCAATATAAAGTAGGAGAATAGGAAGGAGTTTAAAGGGAGTTTCGTCGAAGTTTACACAATGTCGGCAATTGAGGGAAGCTGATATTATGTTAAGAAAATATGTAGTGAAGCGTTTATTTTATATAAAGGAGGGTTATTGGAGCGTATAGATAAGGGTTGGTCTTCGTTTTAAGTTCTGAATTTTCTGTTTTCTAAATTAATATTTAGTACTCATTTGTATATTTTATAATAGTTTTTTGATAAAATCACTGCTTTCGCAGAGGGTTCTTTTTTATGAAAGAAACGTCAATTTTCTTCATATATATATACAAATTGGAGAAATGGGGGAGCGCTATGCGCGATTACTTAATTAAACCACTTGTTGGTCAGCCGTATCCAATGATTTCACATGGAAAAGGTGTGTATTTGTATGATCAAAACGGAAATAAATATTTTGATGGCTCGTCAGGGGCAATTACGGCAGGTATTGGGCATGGCGTAAAGGAGATTGCAGATGTTATAAAAAAGCAAGCAGAGGAGATTGCTTTCGTTTATAGATCACAGTTTACGAGTGAACCAGCTGAAAAATTAGCGAAGAAATTAAGCGATTTAAGTGTAGGAGATTTGAACTGGAGCTTTTTTGTAAATAGTGGTACGGAAGCAAATGAAACAGCTATGAAAATTGCAATCCAGCATTTTCAAGAGCGAGGTATTCAAGGGAAGCATAAAATTTTGTCACGATGGATGAGTTATCACGGTATTACGATGGGAGCCTTATCAATGTCTGGGCATCCACTGCGCAGACAACGTTTCGTGTCAATTTTAGAAGATTATCCAACTATTCCAGCTCCATATTGTTTTAGATGTCCGGTGCAAAAGGTATATCCAACTTGTCAGCTTGCTTGTGCGACTGAACTAGAAAGATCAATTGAAAGAATTGGTGCAGAACATATCGCAGCTTTTATCGCTGAACCGATTATAGGAGCAGCTGGAGGCGCAGTCGTTCCGCCGAAAGAATATTATAAAGTCATTAAAGATATTTGTAGTCATTACGATATTTTATTTATTGCTGATGAAGTAATGACAGGGCTTGGTCGTACTGGCGCATGGTTTGCGATGGAGCATTGGGGTGTAGAACCGGATATTATGACTCTTGGTAAAGGTTTAGGAGCTGGATATACACCGATGGCAGCGACGATTGTAAGTGACCGTGTTATGGAGCCAATTTTACGTGGATCGCGTTCTGTAATGAGTGGGCATACGTTAAGTGCAAATCCATTATCTGCAGCAACAGCTCTAGCTGTTATTGAATATATGGAGAAACATAATCTACCTGAAAAAACAGCAGAAAAGGGAGAGTATTTAATAAAAGGACTACAGAAAGTTCAGCAACAATCGACAATCATTGCTGATGTGCGCGGAAAAGGGTTGCTGATTGGTGTAGAATTGCAACCGTTTACAAAAGCGTCGGAACTTATTTCGGTTGCAGCTAAAAATGGTCTTCTTTTATACCAAGCTGTTTCAGGGCAAGCAGGAAAAGAAGATAGTGCACTGCTTGTAGCACCGCCGATGACAACTACATATTCCGAGTTAGATGAATTACTTTCAATTTTTGCAAAAAGTGTAGAAGAAATGATGCAAAAAGGAGGGCATAGTATCGCATGACAACTATTACGAATACATTCGATAAATTAAAAGAGATAGAGGAAGTAATTTCTTTGTTCCACGATGATATGACATTAATGTTTGGAGGATTTGGGGGGATTGGATCCCCTCCATCTTTAATACAGGCGATTTTAGAAAAAGGAGTTACAAATTTAAATTTAATAGGAAATGACACGGGATTTCCTGATGTAGGAATCGGTCGTCTTGTTACGAATGAAAGAGTAAAATCATTAATTACTTCACATATTGGTTCAAATCCAAATGCAGGAAGACAGCTAAACGAAGGAAGGTTACAAATCGAGTTTTCTCCTCAAGGAACATTAGCAGAGCGTATTCGTGCTGGTGGTGTAGGACTTGGAGGTGTATTAGTTGATGTAGGTGTTGATACGATTGTAGAAGAGGGAAAACGTACAGTTGAAATGAATGGCAAGACATATTTAGTTGAAACAGCATTAACTGCTGAGGTTGCGATTGTATATGCGAAAAAAGCGGATCCGTTTGGTAATCTTGTGTTTGATAAAAGTGCTCGTAATATGAATCCTCACGTAGCTATGGCAGGGGATATAACGATTGTAGAAGCAGAAGAAATCGTTCCACTTGGAAGTTTAGATCCAGAAGAAATTGTTGTCCCAGGAGTATTTGTAAATTATATCGTACCGTCGGAAGGAGTGAATTGGAAATGGGTATGGGCGTAGAAGTGAGAGATAAGATTGCTAGGCGTGCGGCGAAAGAAATACAAAATGGTATGATTGTAAATTTAGGTATTGGTATACCATCGCTTGTACCGAATCATCTTCCTGACGATATAAACGTTATGTTTCATGCGGAAAATGGAATTGTAGGTATGGGACCTACGCCAAGAAAAGGGAATGAAGACGAAAATTTATGTAACGCAGCAGGTTTACCGACTTCTCTAATTACAGGAGCGAGTTATTTTGATAGTTGCACAGCGTTTGGGATGATTCGAAAAGGTTTATTAGACATAACGATTCTTGGTTCATTACAAGTAAGTGAGAATGGTGATTTAGCAAACTGGATTGTACCAGGAAAACGCGTTCCAGGTATTGGGGGAGCGATGGATTTGGCACAAAAAGCGAAGCGGGTCGTTGTTGTGATGAATCATGTCGATAAATACGGAAATGCAAAGATTGTTTCGGAGTGTACATTACCATTAACTTCAAAGAAATGTGTAGATTTAATTATTACGGATATGGCAGTTATGGAAGTGACGCAGGGTGGACTCGTTTTACAAGAATTAATGAGTCCATACACAGTGGAAGATATAAAACAACATACAGAAGCTGATTTCAAAATTGGCTCTAACTTACTAGTAATCGAATGAGGGGAGATGTAATATATGGAGCAATTAAAAAAGAAAATTTGTGATTATATCGAGAGTCATGAAGAGGAAAGCGTAAAATTTTTAAAACGATTAATTCAAGAAAAAAGCGTATCTGGTGATGAAAGTGGTGCGCAGGCAATTGTGATTGAAAAATTACGTGAGCTAGGTTTAGATCTTGATATTTGGGAACCTTCATTTTCTAAAATGAAAGATCATCCTTATTTTGTATCACCGCGTACAAGTTTTTCAGATAGCCCGAACATAGTGGCAACTTTAAAAGGAAGTGGCGACGGGAAATCTATGATATTAAATGGACATATTGATGTCGTACCAGAAGGAGATGTGAATCAGTGGGACCATCACCCTTATAGTGGTGAGCAAATAGGGAATCGTATATATGGTCGTGGAACAACGGATATGAAAGGCGGCAATGTCGCACTGATGCTTGCGATGGAAGCTATTATTGAATCTGGTATTGAATTAAAAGGAGATATTTATTTCCAAAGTGTAATTGAAGAAGAAAGTGGCGGGGCAGGAACATTAGCGACTATATTACGAGGATATAAAGCAGATGGTGTCATTATTCCAGAACCAACAAATATGAAGTTTTTCCCGAAACAACAAGGGTCCATGTGGTTTCGTCTACATGTGAAAGGCAAAGCAGCACACGGTGGAACGCGTTATGAAGGAGTAAGTGCAATTGAAAAAAGTATGTTTGTTGTAGATCATTTGAGAAAATTGGAAGTGAAGAGAAATGACCGAATTACAGACCCGTTATTTAAAGGAATCCCCATTCCAATTCCAATTAATATTGGGAAAATTGAAGGTGGGAGTTGGCCAAGTTCTGTTCCTGATTCATTAAATTTAGAAGGAAGATATGGTATTGCGCCGAATGAGACTATAGAGGCAGCAAAAGAAGAGTTCGAGAATTGGATCGCTGAATTAAATAATGTGGACAATTGGTTTGTTGAAAATCCTGTAGAAGTAGAATGGTTTGGAGCGAGATGGGTTCCTGGTGAACTAGAAGAAAATCATGAGTTAATTACAACACTAGAGCATAATTTTGTTGAAATCGAAGGGAATGAACCGATTATTGAAGCATCTCCGTGGGGGACTGATGGAGGTTTATTTACACAAATCTCAGGTGTACCAACGATAGTATTTGGTCCAGGAGAGACGAAAGTAGCACATTATCCAAACGAATATATAGAAGTTGATAAAATGATAGCTGCCGCAAAAATTATTGCATGTACATTACTAGATTGGTGTGAGGTGAAAAAATGAAATACTATGAATCTTTTAGAGAACAGACGAATGGCTATACAGTAGAAGGCGTTTTAGACTATTTTAATAAACGTATTCGAGTAGACCACTACACAGGAAATATTCAGAGGATTATCCAAACAATTGACGAATTAGCAGAGAAGCATTCTTTCACTAAATGTATTATTAAAGGAAAGGGAGAGCATGTTTCTACATGGCTCTCTTTCGGTTTTTTATTGGAAGCAACAATACCGCATTATTTTCAAGGTCACGATGCATACTTCTTCGTGAAATTTATTAATGATGAAAGACGAAATAGTATTCATTGGGCTGAGGAAGATACCATTTTAAGCGGTGTTAAAGCAAAAGAAGTAAAGGAAAAAATAGTACCAGAGAAATTTTTATTAAGAAAAGCGACAGAAGAGGATGCGGAAGAATTAGCGGCTGTCTTTGGAAAAGTATTTGAAGTTTATCCGACTCCTTTAAACGAAGCGAGTTATGTAAAACAAACGATGAAGGAAGACGATACAATATACTATGTGTACGAATTCGCGGGGGAAATAATTAGTACAGCATCTGCAGAAATGAATATAAAAGAAGGAAATGCAGAATTAACGAATTGTGCTACTTTACCCGAATATCGTAAGCATGGGTTTATGAAAAGTTTACTAATTAAGTTAGAAGAAGAACTGCAAGAAAAATCGATTTTCTGCTCCTATACAATTGCTCGATCGCTTTCTTTCGGAATGAATGCGGCCTTTCATCAGTTAGGTTATACGTATACAGGAAGACTGGCGAACAACTGCTACATTTTCGATAAGCTGGAAGATATGAATATATGGGTGAAAGATTTGTCTAAATAGTACGGTATAAAAAATAGAACGGAATCGTCATGCTTATAATCGCATATAGGTATGCCGGAAATTCGGCATGTGATTGCTGGATTTTCGGCAAAAGGGGGGATGACATTGCTAGCAGTTTCGACACAAGAAGTCATTGAAGCGATTTTGGGCAGTATTGATGAGGCTATACACGCAGTAGATGAAAATGGTATTACAATTTTCTATAATACTGTAGCTGCAAAACACGATGGGTCAAAAATTGAAAAAGTGTTAGGAAAACATTTGTTAGAAGCGTTTCCTTCTTTATCTAGGGAAACGAGTACGTTAATGAAAGTGTTAGATACAAAAAAACCAATCGTTCATCAAGTTCAGCATTATCAAAATTTAAATGGGGAAGACATTTGTACAGTAAATACGACGTTACCTATTTTTATAGATGGAAATATTGCTGGGGCTGTTGAAATTGCAAAGGATTATTCCACAGTTCAAAAACTTACGGATACAATTGTAGATTTGCAGTCAAAAATAAAGCGGTCATCTAGAAAAAAAGTAATTAAAAAGCATGTTGCATTTGAGACGATTGTGACGGATGATGCTCGATTTAAACAGACGAAAGAATTAGCACAAAAAGTAGCGCCAACTGATGCAAATGTTTTAATATATGGGGAAACAGGAACAGGGAAAGAGTTATTTGTACAAGCGATTCATGAAGCTTCTAAACGGAAGAACAAGCCATTTATTGCACAAAACTGCGCAGCTTTGCCAGAGTCGCTATTAGAAAGTTTATTGTTCGGAACGACGAAAGGTAGCTATACTGGGGCAATTGAACGAGCGGGATTATTTGAACTTGTAGATGGTGGGACATTGTTTTTAGACGAACTGAATTCAATGCCTCTCGATTTACAAGCGAAAATGCTACGTGTATTAGAAGATGGTGTTATTCGTCGAATTGGTGATAATAAGACGAGAAAAGTAGATGTTCGCGTTATTACTGCAATGAATCAGCCACCAGAAATATGTTTAAGAGAGAATAAAATTCGTACTGATTTATATTATCGATTAAATGTCTTTTCATTGTATATTCCGCCGCTACGTGAAAGAACTGAGGATGTCTTATTATTAGCGTCTTATTTTTTGAACGAATATAATAAAAGTTATAAAAAAGGTGTACTTCAAATGGATAAGGAAGCGAAAGAAAGACTACAAGCTTATCAATGGCCTGGCAATGTTCGTGAGCTAAAACATACGATTGAACATGCTGTCATTATTGCAGAAGGGGATACACTAACAGCCAATTGTTTACCGCGTACATTTCGGAAAGAGAATTTGCCAAAGAAGAAGAGCATATTGCCACTTAGAGAAGCACTTCATCAAACAGAAAAGGAATTAATAGATCAAGCGTTAATTGAAACGGAAGGGAATATATTACAAGCTGCAAAAATGTTAGGTATCCCTCGCCAAACGCTTCAATATAAATTGAGTAAGTACGACAAAACCGCCGAATAATTGGCGGTTTTTGTGTGTTTGCACCAATAAAAGAGCGTTTACATATATAAAAAGTAATGAATATGATAGTATGTATGGATTTTATACAGTGCTTACAAATATTTTTTCGTTTATGTAATAGCGTTCACCGTACATTTACTTATCAATAATGTAAAGTTGGCATAACTATTGCTTATATAAAGGATGAGCGTATAAAAAGGGGGAATAGCAATGTTACATGATGTATACAAACCAAATCGTCACTGGAAGGATATCGAGTTGTGGAAGGATGTTACTGAAGAGCAATGGAATGACTGGGTTTGGCAATTAACGAATACGATCAAAACTTTGGATGACTTAAAGAAAGTGATTAATTTAATACCTGAAGAAGAAGAAGGCGTTAAAATTTCAACAAAAACGATCCCGTTAAATATTACACCGTACTATGCTTGGCTAATGAATCCTGATGACCCACGCTGTCCGATTCGGATGCAATCTGTACCGATCTCGGAAGAGTTATATAAAACAAAATATGATTTAGAAGATCCGCTTCATGAAGATGAAGATTCACCAGTTCCAGGTCTAACACATCGTTACCCAGACCGCGTATTGTTCTTAGTAACGAATCAATGTTCTATGTATTGTCGTTACTGTACACGCCGTCGTTTTAGTGGACAAATTGGAATGGGTGTGCCGAAGAAACAATTAGATGATGCAATTGGTTACATTCGTGATACACCACAAGTACGAGATGTATTAATTTCTGGTGGAGACGGTCTTCTTATTAACGATAAAATTTTAGAATATGTATTAAAAAATTTACGAGAGATTCCGCATGTCGAGATTATTCGTATCGGAACGAGAGCACCGGTAGTATTCCCGCAGCGTATTACAGAAAACTTATGTAACATTATTAAAAAATACCATCCAGTATGGTTAAATACACATTTCAATACTTCTATTGAAATTACAGAGGAATCGAAAAAAGCATGTGAAATGCTAGCGAATGCTGGTGTTCCAGTCGGAAACCAAGCAGTAATTTTAGCTGGTATTAACGACAGCGTTCCAATTATGAAAAAACTTATGCATGACTTAGTAAAAATCCGTGTACGTCCATACTACATTTATCAATGTGATCTATCTGAAGGTATTGGTCATTTCCGTGCACCAGTATCTAAAGGTCTTGAAATTATTGAAGGTTTACGCGGTCATACATCTGGTTATGCGGTTCCAACATTCGTTGTAGATGCACCAGGAGGCGGCGGGAAAATTGCGCTTCAACCAAACTATTTAATTTCGCAAAGTGCAGATAAAGTTGTGCTTCGTAACTTTGAAGGTGTTATTACAACGTATCCAGAGCCAGAGAGCTATATCCCAGGAAGAGCAGAAGGGTACTTTAAAGAAATCTATCCAAACTACGAAGAAAAACGTTCAGATGTTGGTATCGCAGGTCTTATGAGTGATAAGAAATTTAACCTTGTTCCAGACGACTTACAGCGTATGAGCCGTCGTAAAGACTATGAAGATAATGACACTCATGCATCACTAAAAGATAAACGTGATAAGCGTGATCAACTTAAAGATAAAAAGTATCAATCGCAAATGGCTAAATTAGAAGAAAACGACAAAAAAAATGAGGGTGATGCAGTATGAATTGTATGTGGTGTGACAGTACAGAAGCGAAAGAAAGCTTGAATACTGTATATTGGGAATTACCAGATGGTACGAAAGCCATTGAAATCCAAGAGACACCATGCATTTCTTGTTCCTCATGTGGTATGGACTATCAAGCAGATCAAACAGTGAAAGAAATAGAAGATCAATTGTTTCTAATTTATACGAAAGATCTACCAAAACAACTAACATATGAAGAATTAATGGGAAGACCACGTCTATTAAAAAGAAATTATTTCGACTTTTAACCAGCTTTTATGCTGGTTTTTTTCTTTTTTGCCTTGTATAATGTATCCAAGTTAGAAAGGCAGGGAATATTTTTGAAAAAGACATTTTACCACTATATGATGAAGCATCGTGCAGCTTTATTTAGTAATGAAGTATCGAATTTAGCAGAAGCAATGTATGATGATTTAAGCTTTCCAAAGCAATCTGAAGATTATGATGAAATTAGTTCATACTTAGAGTTAAGTGGATTGCTAGAAAGTATGTCTATATTTGATGAAGCTTGGGATTTATACATACAAGAGAGATAAGAACTATATGAATTTTTTGACGTGAAGCTAGTCTATTTGCTAGCTTTTTTTTACGTTGTAAATAATTTTTTTATACGGTGATATTTTTTATTGAAAAAATTTATGAATATACGCTTCTGTGATAAGCGTTTTTATGTAGGTTGCATATACTGTTATCAAAATCACGACGTCAAAAAAAGGAGAGATATAGATGGCGAGAAAAAAGCAACCTAAATATAACGTAGGGGACATAGTCGTGATTACGCTATATGGAACCGTTGGTAAAATCACAAATATGAAGGTTTTAGATGGAGTTTACGTTTACGAAGTCAATAATCACGATGGGTTTTACGTAGAGCAAACGTTGCAGCACGTTTCAGAGCAAGATATGAAAAAAGGTGAAACTGAGTGGATTGAATTAAATTATAATTTCACATTTGGTGATCTCGTGCAAGTAACAGGATACGATAAAGATGTGTTTCGAATTGTTGGTTTTCGTACAGAAGTATGGAGATATAAAAATGACGCATGGGAAGATACTATATACGAATTGTCACGAATTACGGATGGTGAATGGTTAGAAGCGGATGAGTCAGATTTAACGTTACTTGCTAATGCTCAAACGGCAAATGCAATTTTGAAGAAAATGAAACAAGATAAAGCTGGTATGAATAAATTAGATTTAGGAAAATTAAAGTCAATTAACAACTCAAAAAAAGTGAGTGTTAAGACAAATCGTCAAGAGATCATTGATGGATTACTTGATATTTATAACGATTATCAATTGTTATTCGATACATTTAAAGATGAAGAATACAAAATTGTTATGGATGTTGTTCATAATTATTTAGTTAAATTGACAGAGAAAAAATAGTTAACTAGAAAGAGAGAATGAATTGAACAACAACATATGCAGTATAAGGTATGCCTACAATTATTAAAAAAATAAAAAGCCATTTAATAAGAGAGTCTGCCCATTGATCTTCATGCATGAACTCTTCTTTTGTTTGCCCTACTTCTTGTTCTACCTCATATTGGTATTCCATAATTAAATCCCCCTTTTTGATAGCTTGTACTACCATCGTATGCATCTCGTCCAAAGGATATGACCTATAAAAAAAGAAAAACTATTTTTCTAATCTCATATACATAATTTTGAGATTTTTTCATAAAACAGAAATAAAGGAGTGATGCTCATGAAGGAAATTGAGGTCGTAATTGATACGGAAGAGATTGCGGAGTTTTTTTATGAGCAACTAATTGAAAGAGGGTACGTCCCAAAACGAGAAGAAATTGAAGATCTCGCAGATATTACATTTGAGTATTTATTAGAGAAATGTATGATTGATGAAGTTTTTGATGAAGAGGATGAGTGAAAGTAACGGCGGGCTTAACTCGTCGTTTTTTACTCTTTACAAACTTGTCACAAATATATTCGGAAATTATTGGTATAATTAAAAGGAAATTTTACTCAAGAGGTGAAGGGATGTTCAAAAAAATTATTGATTCTTTATTAGGTAGGAAAAAAAATCGTTCGTATTCTAGTAGTGATTATCGCCATAGAGGTCGCTCTTATTCAAGTAGCGATTATAAACGACGTTCATCTGGTTATGGGCATCAGCATTATAAAAGAAAACGTAAAAGTCGTAGCTTCTTTTCAAGTAGCTGATGAAATGGCGTCGTATACTAGCTTTATTTGATAGACCACTGCGAAAAAATACAATCGTTGCAGAACGTTATAAAATTGAATCAGTAATTGGAATGGGCAGTTATGGGGTTACATATGTCGTTAATGATTTACAAATAAATAGAAATAAAGTCTTAAAACAATTAAGACAGAGTAAACAAAGGTATGAGTCAGGTAGAAAATCATTTGAACAAGAGAAAATGATTTTACAAACATTAAATCATCATGCAATTCCTAGTTTATATGATCATTTCGTATGGGAGAAAAAAAGCTTTTTCGTGATGGAATATATGCCTGGTAAAAATTTCGAAGATTATATTTTCTTAGATGGGCATGTATATACAGAACGTGAAGTTTTAAAAATTTTATATGAAATATTAGAAATTGTATCGGTGTTTCATAATAAAGGTATAATTCACCGAGATTTACGCATTCCAAACATATTAATGAAAGAAAACCAAATTAGTATTATTGATTTTGGATTAGCTAAATTGAAGGGTGAGGGTGATGAACGAGCTACAGCTTATGAAGGTGAACAAGCTTTGATGCGAGAAGTTCACTTTCGTAGCGATTTTTATGCGCTTGGTCATTTCTCGTTATTTTTATTATATGCAGGCTATGAATCTAATGAAAAACATGAAAAACCATGGTATGACGAATTAACTTTGGAAAATTATAACCGTGAAATGCTTATGCGAATGTTACAAATAAAAACGCCGTACTATGAGAATGTACAAGATTTAAAAAAAGATATAGCTTTTGCTTTAGAAAGGATGGAGGTTCCGTGTTTCAAAAGTTTTTAGCAAGTGTTGGTATTGGTAATGCAAAAGTAGATACAGTTCTTGAAAAAGATGAGTATATTGTTGGAGAAGAGATACTAGGGAAGGTTCATATAACTGGTGGTTCAGTTAGCCAACAAATTGAAAGCATTTACTTAACATTATCGACGTCGTATGTACGAGAAGTGGATGATAAAAAAGTAACAGCAACATATGATTTAGAGCGAGTTCGTTTAACAGAACCTTTTTCTGTTGAGCCGAATGAAAAAATAGAAATTCCATTTTCATTTATAATGCCAGTTGAAACCCCGCTTACACTTGGAATGAAAACAGTTTGGGTGCATACAGGTCTTGATATTAAACGCAGTATAGATCCAAGTGATCGTGATTACATTCAAGTGTTGCCCAATGCACTATTAAATAGTGTGTTAGAGAGTGTAAATCAATTAGGTTTTAAAGCGCGTCATATAGAATGTGAAGAATTACCGTATCGATTACGTAAGCAAGTTCCGTTTGCACAAGAATTTGAGTTTGTTCCTGTTTCCGGAGAGTATTATGGGAAATTAGATGAACTAGAATTATTAATCTTACCAAGCGCTTACGATCGCCTAGAGATTATTATGGAAGTAGACAGAAAATCTCGCGGATTAGCAGGTTTATTTGCAGAAGCGCTTGATCTTGACGAGAAAGTGATTCGCTTTACAGTAACGAATGAAGATATTCAAACAATGCAAGAAAAAATTAACAATTATATTTTTAAATAAACTATGCATAAAAAAGAAATGGAGAGGAAAACTAAAACAACCGCTCCATTTTTTTGTATAGTGAGGTTATGTATGTGAAACGATATCGACATTTATACTTGTTAAGTTTTACGCTACTCATTTGTTTTGTCGTATTATCACTTTCGTATCATACCGCTTGTATTGAGAAATTTGACAATATAGTCGCGCATTTTATTCAAAGCTTTCGAAACGATTACTTGACAGCCTACTTTACTTGGGTATCTTTTATCGGTTCCAAAAGAATATATTTTCCGTTACTCATCATTCTTGTAATGTATTTTCTCGTTAGAAAAAAGTTGCTTAGTGCATTACTTCTAACAATTAATTATTATGGATCTCGTTATTTAAACAGTATGCTTAAACTATGGTACGAACGAGCAAGACCTGATGTAACGCAGCTTGTTACTGCAACTGGATATAGTTTTCCGAGCGGTCATACGATGAATGCTACTGCTTTTTTAGGATTTATTGCATACGTCACAATTACTGAAGAACGTATTACATTGCATAAAAAATTGTTGATTATTTTTATAGCGAGCTTTGTTGTATTATCTATTTCAGTTAGCCGAATATATCTTGGCGTTCACTATCCATCTGACATATTAGCAGGATGGGCAGCTGGCGGTAGCTGGCTCGTTTTATGTGTTATATTTCATAAAGCGTTCATTAAAAAAGAACCTATGTCATAATAGGTTCTTTTTCCATTGGTTCAACATGAATGTGTGCATGGTAAATGCCAAACTTTTTCCGGAGCATAGCCTCGATGTTATCAGTAATACAATGACTTTCACCAACATCCATACGAGCATCTACTTCGATTGTAATATCAACGTACGTTTGATTCCCGTACATACGAGCGCGAATATCTACGATGTTTTCCACGCCACCAATATGTTCAATAGCACCAGCGTACTCTTCCATCTTATCTGGATCGATTCCATCCGTTAACATATGAGAAGCTTCTACGAAAATCTCCCATGCAGTTTTACAAATAATAAGGCCGACAATTAAAGCGGCAATAGGATCTAAAATAGGCATTTGGAACTGCGAACCGACAATACCTACTACTGTACCGATACTTACGAGAGCATCTGATAAATTATCCTTTGCAGCGGCTTCTAATGATTTGCTTTTTGTGCGCGCTGCAATCTTTTTCGTATACAAATACACAAAGTACATAACGACAGCAGAAAATAAGGCTACCCATGCAGCAAGTACATTAGGCGCTACTTGTTTCGGATTTAAAAAAGATTGAATAGCACTAATAATAACTTCTAATCCGACCGTTGCCATAATAAAAGAAGCAACAAGTGATGCAATTTGTTCTGCGCGTGAATGCCCATAAGGATGATCTGGGTCACGAGGTTTACGAGAGATTTTTAGACCAATTAATATCGCTAAAGAAGCACCGATATCCGTTAAGTTATTTAAACCGTCAGCACGTAATGCGCTAGAGAGGGTAATATAACTGATGATAATTTTCATAGAGGATAAAAATATGTAGGCCATAATGCTGACAATAGCWCCTTTATCAGCTTCTTTATKAGAAAGAGTATYCATTWTRATCACTCACCTTTCTACAAGGGATTTCTTTCTATAAATAGAGTACCAAACGAAACTCGTGTGGGTCTATACAAACATTGTTGACGTTTTTTAGGTTTTTAAGAAGGGGATAACAAAGTTTCGTGAAGGAAAAATATGTTGTAAAGTGCAAAGTTAGGGGATAAAAATAATTGGAGTTTATTTACAATTAAAAGGTGGGAGGGTAAGAGGATGAAAAAACTAATATTTTTCTTACTATGTATTGTTCTTATAATGACTGGGTGTAATTCATCAAATATCGAAAATGTGAAGGAACATAATATTTCTAAAGTATCCATATCTACTTTTAATGGCTACGGTGGATTAAATGAAAATTATTTTCTAAACATAGAAGACAAACAAATAATCAATGGGATTAATAATATGTTTAATGGTATGAAAAAACAAAAGAGAAGAGGCGAAACACCACAATACGATATATTAATTACATATGAAAATAGTGATACGAAGGGTATCCATTTATGCCTTGGAGATGAAGGGGAAAGGAGTGTAATTATGTACATTGGTCATGAAGAAACTGTATACTACACTTCTGAAGAAATGACGAAACAACTACAAAAGATAATTGTGAAAAAAGATTAAAACCCTCTAGAAATTATTTTTCAGAGGGTTTTAATCTTAGTATGCTTCTAAAAACTCAGTAACTTGCTCTTCAGTTTTTGCGTTAGCACTATGTAAGTGGCCTAGTTTCTCACCATTTTGATATACAAGTAAACTTGGAATACCCATTACTTGATACTCTTCAGCGATACTTGGGAACTCATCTTTATTAATAGAATACCATTCAAACTTATTGAACTCTTCCATTACATCTCCGATAAAGTTATCCATACGAACGCAATCTGGGCACCATGTAGTAAAGAACTTTACAACTACTGGCTCCTCACTTGCGATGATGTCTTTGAATTCCTGTTCAGATTTGATTTCTTTCATGTTTTGTTTCTCCTTTTTCACTATCAATATTTTTGATTGTTTAGTTGGTGTATTTGCTGTGAAATGAAAACTTCAAACGAGAGCTTTTCTTTCAGAATAATTCGTTTGCAAATTGATCCACCGCAGTTTCTTGAAGTCCTGGTACAACATGGAAGTAATTGTCCAATGTGATACCTACTCTGTTAAGTCCTAAACGTTCGCTAATGATCTTCGGATGTATACTTTAGAAACTAGAAACGAATATTAGGAACCTCACTTTTCTTTATAAGCTTTTTCTAGGGTTGTGTCAAACTTCTGAATTGTAAGGTTACTATTATAAGTAGGGTAATTCAAATTGTATTCATGATAGCCATTGCTATAACGTTCTTTTTTTCCTCACATATTTTTATGAGATGCTTATGAAGCGACTGAAATGTAATGTCGGATAAAACAAGCAATCTCTTTCTGGTACTTAGAGAAGGTAAACGGTGGATAATCATTACTCATAAATTTTATGAGTGAATTAAACAACAAGCAGGAAATTCAAAAAAAGATGTAGGGGATGCATGTATGAATTTAGAGGAATCGTTATAAGAACGTATTCGTGAAGTTGTGAGAGAAGAGATTAGGGCGGCGTTATATGAGTTCCAGCAATAATCACAACCCCAAAAAGTAATATGGGTGAAAGAAGCGTGACTAACAAGAGGGGAAATTGCTGCACTGTATAGAGTGAAAGAAAAAACATGATGTGGAACGCGAAAGGGATCATAAGAACATCTTAGGAATTATTTAGCGGTTAAGAAGTCAGGGGAATTAGGATGTTGAAATGGGTGAAGAAACAAAAACGCCCACCTTGCATTGTTTGTGAGAAACAAGAAGGTGAGCTTCAATTAAAAGAAACGAATTGGATTTGTGAAAATTGTGCCCAAATTACGCATGAACAAGGTATTGAAAGAGATACCTATACCCTTTATATCTTATTCCATAAATAACAAAGCTGGTGGGCTTCTGATTCAAGAGCTATTAAATGATCATTATTAATAGAGTTATTCGTATACATTCTGTTCTTTTGGATGTTAAGGACAGTATAATTCACATCGTTATATTTATTTGAAAATGTTGATTCATTTAATAATGTCAGTGTTGAGTTGATGTTATATTTATCAATTCGCTCTTTTTTTCCTTTGAAAAATAGTTTAATAAGATGCGGCTCATCATTAATGAGCAAACCGAGTTCAGGTGATGAGCGGACGATTAAATTATCTGATAACCAATGTGATTTACCTGGATCAAACCAAGAGACTTCTTTGTTTTTAATAAATTTTTTGTACTGCTTTATAACATCAATGTAGTTTTGCTTTTTCTTCTGATCAACAGTTTGTACTAATGTTTCAAAACAATCAAAAGGTAGTTCGTTTTTATGAAATTTAATAACAGTTTCTCGTAATTGTTTCCAGTAATCAAAAACCGGGTGATATTCAGGTTGAGATTTTAAATTCTTTACAAAATTTGTTTTAGCTGCACTACTTTTCAGTGTGAAGTCTAAAAATTGTGTAAGTCCCACTTTAATTTCCGCCATGTTACACCTCCTTTCCAAATGTTACTAATTCAATATTGGAAAGGGAAATCCTGCATTTTTAAGGAGGTGAACTAGATGCTAGAAAAACCGATGTTCATACACAATGGTAATTGTAAAGCTGGTTCGCAAAAATGACGAAAATCCCAATTTATTTTATATATTCAGCCACGGTGTGTGAGTGCTGTGGCTTTTGTATTTCTTATTGAGCTTGGTATTCATGGAATACTTTCTAAGAGGAGGAAACTGGAATGGATCTACACCCACTAAATGATAATAATCCGAAAAAAGCATTGGAAGGGTTTTTAAAAGCAGTGGAGAAAGCCCAGAAAGAAGAGAATGAAAAATCAAAGAAAGCAAATAAAGAAGATGAGTGAAGCGCGCTATCGTTAAAATGACGAATAACGTGCTTTTTTATTTTTTTCATAAAGCGCATGCATATTCATGGATTTACAGATATTTGTTACGTGGGCATAGTGTTTTTGATAAATAATATTATGGAAATAAACGGAAATGCAATTATATGAAGAAAGGTCCTGTTGTTTCCAACAGGACCTTTCCTAAAATGGCAAAGAGTAACTCTTACCTTACTCTTCTCGTATATAATACATGAAAAAGATAGATGTGTATACAACAATAAATTCCAATATAATTATTTGAATATAGTGTTTAAGAATAATAAGGTGGAATTTTAAATAAGGAATTAAATTACAAATGTTGATTTATCAGGTGATTCAAATGAATTTCTATCAAATTGTAGTTAATAAAGTGATATTGAGATAATAAGATATGTAATTTTGCATACCAGATTTTTAAAGCGAACAAGGGTATGGAATATTTAAATAATACGGAAGTTGAGGGAGAGTAATACTAAAATTTCATTTGTTTTTTACTGTAATAAATAAATTTATTTGAATAGAAGCGAAAAATAGAGGTTTGCCTTAGTCATTTATGAAAGTCAAGAATATTTATAACCATAGGAGTAAATACACAGGTCCGATTTTTGTAATGATGGAGGGCATTGATATGGACATAACTCAAAGTATGGCAAGAATAGTGGTAAATGGAAAGGATCTTCCGTTTATTTCAGTTAGAACTTCTGTATGGAATCAAGGACCTGTAAATGATTTAATTGTTTCGACAAACTTGAGAGCCGAGGAGCTTTATCAGTTTATGTGGTCACAAGTGCCAGTAATGCTTGCGATGTATTTTCTTCAAGGAGCGGACTTAATGCGGTTTGCTAGAATTAATGGGATTAATCAAAGTGTAACGGGAGAATATATATATCATTTCTCTTGGGGATAAAACGAATGTAAAGTAGCTTAACAGCTGCTTTTTTATTTTATAAAAGAATTTTAGAAGATTAGAAAATATGATTAGAGCGTGATATAGATAATTTGTGACTGTTTTTCACGTTCGTAAAGTTAAGCAGTTACTTCATTTCATACAAAGGGGGACTTTGAATATGAAGTTTTTAAGGAACGCAAAAAAACAGAGAGACATATATTTTTGTCTCTCTGTTTTTTTTATTCACAAATAGTTCCAGTTGCTATACCAGTTGGAGCAACGCCTACTGGAACAGTATCTATAACCATATTTGTAGCAGTATTGATAACAGAAACAGTATTGCTACCTTGGTTTGTAACGTAGGCGAGAGTGCCATCTGGTATGATGGTTACTTGATCCGGGGATAAGGCAACAGGAATTGTATTAATTACAGTATTTGTCGCCACGCTTATTACTGATACATTATTACTAACTTTATTTACAACGTAAATACGTGTGCCATCTGGTGTAATATCTATACCAACCGGTTCAGTACCTACGTTAATTGTATTAATTACGGAATTAGTAGCGGTGTCAATAACAGAAACAGTATTGCTGTTTTGATTTGTGACATAGGCACGAGTGCCATCTAGTGTAAAGACGATTATTCTAGGACGAATGCCAACAGGGATAGTAGCGCTAACTGTATTAGTAGCAGTATTAATAACAGAAATTGTGTTGCTTAATTCGTTTGCGACATATGCAAAGGTTCCATTTGGAGAAACGGTGATTCCTTGCGGAGCGTTACCAACAGGAATGGTAGCAACAACTGTGTTAGTAGCAGCATTTATAACAGAAACAGTATTATTACCGTGATTTCCAACATAAACAGTTGTATTATTTGGAGAAACAGCTACACCAATCGGGTCGCTTCCAACAGGAATGGTAGCGATAACAGAATTTGTAGAAGTATTAATAACGGATACGGTATCAGAAAAAATATTAGTAACATAAGCGCGAGTCCCATTTGGTGAAACGGTTACTTCAAGAGGAGCATTATCTACAGTAATTGTAGCAACAACTGTATTTGTTCCGGTATTAATTACAGATACTGTATCATCTGTGGGATCGTCTATGGCTCCTGCGTTTGTAACATAAACAAGGAAATTACATGCAGGTCCAGTGGGGCCGGTTGGCCCAGTCGGTCCCGTAGGTCCTGTTGGACACTCACAATCTCCAGTCGGTCCTGGTGGTCCTTCCGGTCCTTGAATACCTTGCACACCTTGAGGTCCAGTCGGCCCTTCTGGTCCTTCCGGTCCTTGAATACCTTGCACACCTTGAGGTCCAGTCGGCCCTTCGAGTCCTTCCGGCCCTTGAATGCCTTGCACACCTTGAGGTCCAGTAGCTCCTTCTGGTCCTTCCGGCCCTTGAATTCCTTGTACTCCCTGAGGTCCAGTCGGTCCTGGGGGTCCAGGAACTCCCATTCCAGTCCCAGAGCCAGTGGGTCCAGGTGGTCCAGGTGGTCCTTGAAGCCCTTGCACACCTTGGGGTCCAGTCGGTCCTTCCGGTCCTTCTGGCCCTTGAAGCCCTTCCACGCCTTGAGGTCCAGTAGCTCCTGCAAGTCCTTCCGGTCCTTGAAGCCCTTGCACACCTTGAGGACCAGTAGCTCCTTCTGGTCCTTCTGGCCCTTGAATTCCTTGCACACCTTGAGGACCAGTAGCTCCTTTAGGTCCTGAAAATCCTCTAGGTCCTGTCGCTCCAGTAGGACCGGGTATTCCGATAATATTTAATAGAGAACTATTCAATATTCCTTGCAAAATTAAGTTGAATGTTTGTTGTAACAATGGGTCCGATATATTGGAACAACTAATGAGCGAAGATAAATTTTGGAATAGAAATTGGAATAACGCAGAGATTTGAGTAAGAGATGCAGTGGGCAAAGAATTGATTAATTGAGTGATAGTTCGTATAACTAAATTTTTATTTGGAGTATTTGGTTGTACTGCAATGATTAAATCATTTAACGCTTGTAATGATGATTGGAGTATTTGTATAGTTGTCGGATTTGGCGTGGTAAAGAAAGAAAGGATAGCTTGATTTAATTGGTTAATTAGGGACAATAATTCTTGTTGCTGAGAAAATGAGAAAAAAACAGGTGTACAACAATTACTTTGATCACAAGGGGATATAGAAATAAAACAGGGAAATTGGAATTTTTTGCACGGATCGTTTGAGTTTTGATTATTTTTCATAATTACCTCCTTTTTAAAATTTTATCATCGTTAAGTATGCTTTAAGAGTTTGTATTTTCTTCTGCATTTAAAGGATTTGTAAGTATTTGTGTAATGTTCAGGAATATTTTTCTTCTAAGTATATGTTTAGAAAATCAAGACGTTCTTATGGGACGTATAATTAATACTTGGTTATTAACAAGAAGTGTAAGTAAGGCTAGAAAACAAAATGGAAATATATTTTTATTAACTTAAAACATAAAAGAGTAATTTATTAAGTGTTTTAGTGAAGAAATCATCTATTTGCAAAAACTACTTTGTTTTATAGGAAAAGTAATATAAATGGAAAAAATTTAAACACTCAAATAAATAGCGAACCGAATGAAAAAATAAAGGAAGACAGCTGATAGAAATTGCAGGAAGTTGGATACAGGCCGTCGGTTCCGTAATTTCATTAATTGGACAAATACGTGAAGAAAATGAGGAGTTGGAAGGGAGCGATTGATAGACTAGTTTAAAAAAGTAAAATGTAACTATTTTCTAAAATGACAATGAGTAATTTTCACCTTGTTTTTTGATGAACCATTTTTATATGAAAATCATATAATATATTGTAGGACAAGCAACCAGTTTATAATCTATTAAATACTCCAAGAGCTTACCTTATATATATCTTCGCATCTACTGATCTAGATGCTCTTTTTTTATTGAACAAAACACCCATTTGGAAAGGAGGTTAATAATGGGAGTGACATTAGAAGAATTAGAAAAGTGTTATAACAAAGCCTTTATTGAGGGAGCAGAGTACGTAGCTGTTCAGATTGAAACGGATGGATTTCATAGCGATGAAGTAATTATTAACGACAAATACAGTATAGACTCTAAATTAAAGTATTATAAGAAAACATACAATGAAAATTTAGAACATAGATGGATTCCAGGGATTCGTATTGTAGGTTTTGCATATGGCTATTCGTTCTCAGAAATTCTACATGAATTAGGGTTGCTAGTGAAGAAATGATTAAACAAATAGCAGTTATTTTACGCGATGCCGTGCTTTTAGTGGTGTCTTTTTTTGTTGTGAAGGAAAGATATAAATAAAAAAGAGAGCCTAAGCTCTCTTTTGAATAGATACCTAACGTTTATGCACAGATTGGAATTCCTAATGCTATTAAGGTCAATGCTACTTGAAGAGAAAGTTCTAATCTAGCAATTTCGATTCCAGCGACTGAGACCACTAAAAGAGGTTGTCCATTAACGAACAAAACACAGCTTTCCATACTTTCGCCTCCTTCCGAGTAATCTAATATAGTATATGAATAAAATTCAAATACGTAATAGTCGGATTAATGGATTTAATAGAAATTGATAATTTAACCTATGGTATAAAAAAATTAAGTAGACTAATACCTGATTTATTAACACTATATATGAAGGACAAGAATATATTAGGAGTATATAACAACGTAGGAGTGGTAAATATGTTCTTTGCAAAGTTACGCGGTAGGAATGAAGTTCCACCAGTAGAAACAGGTGCTCGAGGAGAGGCTTTCTTTAAATTAAGCCCGGACAAGCTTAGCTTAAAATTCAAGCTAGATTTATTCGATATAGAGGATGTAGTAGCTGCCCATCTGCATCTTGGGTCAAAAGGAACGAACGGTCCTGTTGTAGCTTTTTATTTGGACCTATAACAAATCCAGTTTCAATAGAGTGTGCAACTCTTACGGGAATGATTACTCAAGAAGATTTGGTCGGGCCGTTAGCGGGTCAAACATTAGGTACTCTTGTAAATGAAATCATATCTGGAAACATATATATTAATGTTCATACAGTACAACATTCTAATGGTGAAATACGAGGACAATTGAATTATTGTTAATGAATAAAAGTAGTGAAAAATAAAGCATCCGTTTAGGGTGTTTTTATTTTGTGAAGGTTGTATAGATAAGTAATCTATTTTTAGTAATCTTAAACATTCATTTCTAAAATTTTGAAAGTAGTCGAATTTAAAAAATAGTTATCAGAAACTTGTTAATGAAATGCCCCTTCAAAAATTAAATTAGTATTAGTAGATGAACCTTGTAAATGAAATATGAAAGTGTAACAGATAATAAAAATCTTTAAACCTAATCAAAGCTAATAGATTAACTCTCCGCACCCACTGAAATAAAGAATCATAACATAACTTGTAATTACTTTTAGGGAAGTGAGATGAAAGTAATGTTTTATTCTTATTTTGCTACTCAAGCTGGTATGCGACCAGCGTATGGTACATCAATAACGTTTAGTGGAGCACAAAGTACAGTTCAAGCTGTTCAACAAGCATTACAAATGCAACAACAAATGCAAATGCAGCAACAAGGTATCCAGCCGTATTATTCATCTATGGAGTATTTTTACCCAGTGCATCAAATCACACCGTATGGAAGTTCTTTTCTTACTATCCCATATGGAACTGTATTTAATCTATAAATTGAAAGTTTAATCAGTAGGGGGCAGGTATCCCAAACCGATTATTAGTCCTCGCCAATTGGACATATACGGACGATCTGGCTCCTACCTACCTTTCTTGCATGTTCCGAAATTTTTTTGGAGTCTTATTACCCACAAATGGAGAGGGGGATATGTAAGCGTCAAATAGTCCTCACCTACAATTTGTAAATAGCCGATGAGATAATCTCCGTACATACTACAAATGTTTTTTGATGAGATGATACCGATTAAAGAAAAAGTGGGGATTAATTTATCATGAAAAATGATGGTTAGTGGCTCTGTATGAAAGGATACATGAACATTTATTTACGCGGACCAGATTCAGATGTAACAACGAAGTCCTATCTGCGGGTATATCGTACAGGATGATTGTCATATAACTATCAACTTACAAAAAGTAGGAGAACATCTGAATCGTTTTTTTACTGGTTTTGAAAGATATTTACAGCCATAATATCTAGTATTTTGTTTATAATTGTAAATAGTTATTAAAATGTATAAAAGATGTTTTTTTATAAATAAAAAAGAAAAAAGGAAAAATAATGCAACTTTTGAATTTGTTTATTCGTGTTATATATGAAAGGAGGAGGGGGATGGAGATTGAAGAAATATATAAGGTTTATATAAACGATGTGTACCGGTATTTATTTTCCCTTTCTCGTAGCCATCACGTAGCGGAGGACTTGATGCAAGAGACTTTTTATCGGCGTATCTTTATTTAGAAGACTATGAAAATCAAAAGGTAAAATCATGGCTTTTTAAAGTGGCATATCATACGTTTATTGATTATGTTAGGAAAGAGAAAAAAGTAACCTTTGTAGGAACGGAGGAATTAGAGACAATACAAGCGGAGGAATCTACAGAAGAGTATGTAGTCGCAAAAAATAGTTATGAAAAGTTAATTCAGATTATTCATACTTTACCGGTAATAGAGGCACAAGCTATTTTATTATGTGACGTACATCAATTAACGTACGAAGAGGGTGCTTCTGTATTAGATTTAAAGTTAAATACGTATAAAAGTCACATGTTTCGCGGGAGAAAGAGATTAAAAGAATTGTTAAAGGAGGAAAAGAGTCAAAATGACAAATGATAAACCTCATTCTGAACAAGATGATTATAAAGAACTGTTACAAGAAGCTATTCATCAAAGACCGGCTTCACTATCTGATGGAAAACAAGAGCAATTGTTGAAAATAGGTAAAAAAAGAGCACGTATTACGAATGTTTTAATTGTATTTACTTTTTTATTACTTATTCAACCTATTATATATATATCAACACTCTTATATTATACATTGGCACCTACAAACGCAATGGAGATACGGAATGTAGTAAATCAAACGTTAAGTGTAACAGAACCAAATGTATTTTTGAAAGATAGGGACATGGAGCAAACGTTGATACCGCTTAGTTTGCAATTGCATTTTGATTTGTATAAAAGAGTAGGAAAGAAAGATATTCGAATAGGAGAAGAGAAAACAGATTATGTATTTAGTAGAGCAACGAAAGTAAGCCGTGAATATACAACAGATGAAAAAATTCCGAAAATCCCGTATATAGACAACGAAGTATTGTCTCATCCTAATAATTATAATGCGTCCTATAATAGTAGCGAAGAAGTGCAAGTATTAAAGGGTCTTCCGCAAGAATCTGTTGTAGAAGCATTTGTATCTTTTAGAGAATTATTAAGTGTACAAGAGGTAACGGATATGTTTCCTACTATTGATATTGTGTGGTATGCCATTAATACAGGATTAGAGGAGAAGCAAACGAATGAAGAGGGTATGTATGTAGCCCCGATTGGCTTTCCAGCAGAAATGATTTCAAGGCCAAGTGGTGCTTTTGAAAGTGATTCACCTCATGAGGAACAATTTATTGATGTTTTAAAGTCATTACAGAAGCATGAAGATTTAGCTGTGAAGCTATCTAGAGCGAAAGTATTAGAGTTGTCAAAGCGTATTTCTTTCCTTGAAAAAAATGGGGTGAAAACATACGGGGCAGTTGTAACTGGGCCTAAAGTAGAAGTTGAAAAATTGATGAGCCACGAAAAAGTTAGAAAATTGAAAGTAGGTGAAGCGAGGTTATGGAATTGGCATTCTTAAAAAAAAGAAAGAATCATATGTATAAACAGGAAACGTGGATGGGGACTATTTCATTAATTATTGCCTTTCTAGCGTTATTGTATTTGAACATTATATTGCTTACTCAAGAAACATTTATAGGTAAAGGTTTTCTGCAAATAGTTGGTATTGGCGTGGTGTGCTCAGTCGTAGGTATGATCACAAAAAGCAAAAGTCGAAAATATGCATTGTGGGCATGTAGTTTATTTGTTTTTATGCTGTTGTTTGCTGTATTTGGATTTATGTTAGGTTGGATGATAAGCTTTGGGCCATAAAAAAAGAGCGAATGTAGATTCGCTCTTTTTTGTATTGAAAGTGAAATAGCTAAGTGAAGAATCCATTAAATTTGAATGGATTGCACGATACATCTAGGTTGTGTTTTTATTAATATGTTTTCCTCTCAAGTGTATATAAATAGGCGATAAGTATAGTGCTAAAACAATAGCTCGTCCAAACATTGCGAATCCCCCTTACATAATATGTAGTAATAAGCATGAAAGGGGAACTAGCATGTCTTGCTATTACTACTGTAAGTATTGTAAAGAGTATAAAAAGAAACAGCATGATTGTTGTAAGAGCACGAGTAAGTGTAATGACAACGAGGAGAAGCTTGTTAGGGCATCTGCATTTAGAGCTAGAAATACGGTGAATCAAACGGTTCCTGCCAATACTTTTGTAAAGGTATTGTTCCAAAATGAACAATTTGATTTAGCAAATGAGTATAATCCAGTAACGTCTATTTTTATTCCGAAGACTAGGGGAGTTTACTCTATTATTGGAACGATTGGTTTCTTTCCAAACGATCCTAGTTTAAATTATAGAGCTCGTGTAGAAATTCGTGTAAATGGAAACGCAGCAATAGCTATAGATAATGACTTTTTCGGTCCAATAGGTTTTGGAAATGTAGTAAGTGTTTCGACGATTATTCAATTGAATGAAGGAGATCAAGTTGAGGTTTATGCACAAAGTAGCATAGACGGAGTTTTAAGTCCTTCAGAAGACGGCTCACATTTTGAAGCTGCAAGATTTCCTTCTCCAATTAAATAACGAAGAGAATAAAATACTTTTCAGTAGGTTTAGTTAATCCCCTACACCAAATGGTGGGGGATTATTATTATTTTTCTAAAATATATAAGTAAATAGGCTAAATATAGTTTGTTTCAGGAGAATTTTACATGCTAGGATGTAAGGTTGAAAGTGCTAGCTTATTATGAGTATTAGATATTCTGCAGGTAATAAAAAGAGTACAACGAAACAAGTAACATGGTTGTGAAAGTTCTTAGGCATTACATTTGCTAGTAGTCTTATGGAATAGAAAAGATATCTAAATTTATTAATACATAAAAGGCCGTATAATTACGGGCTTTTTCTTTACTATATAGAAATTACATATTTAACATAGGTTTGTGTAGGTATTGCTATTGTATAGAAAGGAAAAACATTAAGACGATTACACTATATAAAAATAAAATAAATCCTAAGATGAGTAGTATGGGATGCAACTTGAACATTTTTGACCTCCTTGAGTATATAAAGAATTTTAATACATATTTGGTCAATTTAGAAGGGGAATATATTAATGAATGATGATTGAATCAATCAATACACTAATTTAACAGAATAGTGAACGTATAATAAATAAAGGAGTATTGTTGATTACACATTGATTAAATTGTTTATAAGCAGCAGATAGGTTGATCGCCCGTGAAATATAAAAGTGAGCAGGTTTATGTTTACAGAATGAGAGATAAATAAAAAAAAGAGCATACATAAAAAGTACGCTCTAAAGAAAGATAGGTTTTATGAGTGGATAATTTCCATACGATAATATATGCTCGGTTAATAAAAACGTGTGAAAAATCAATAGATTATCAATGGAATAACATGAAATGAGTAATTTTGGTCTATTCCCGTCGTCGCGGAGCTAACCAAATTGTAAGGATTGTGAATAGAATGGATTAACAACTGGATAATGATCGTACTTCAGTTCCGTATTTCTTATAGTTTGGATATTGCGTAATAGTTTGACACTTAGGTGTGGAAAGTTGGTTAATTATAGAAACATTTGTAATTACCTCGTTACATGGACCGAAAAATGTGATTTTTAGTTTTGAGTTTGGTGGAACTTTAACCACGATAGGTTTTTTTTTCATAAAATCAGCTCCTCATATGCAGCATCTTATTCTGCACTTTTTCGTTCAGATTATAAAGGCGTATTAATATAATATGAAATTTTAGTTGAGTTGATAATAATATGGGGTTTTATGCCGTGGTGAAAATGTGGGAAATGCATAGGAAACTGAGAATGTTCTATAAAATGTTTAATCGATATAATAGGTAAAAGCAAAAAATAAGTAATTTATCTAATACACTTTTTTCCTTGATACATATTATAGTAGTAAGAATTGTATTAGGAGGTAATGAAAGAGTGCAAGAAAATGTACAAGCTCAGCTTTCACCACCGTGGATCACATATTTCAATGAGTTAAAAAATTCAATTGGTGCTGATCCAACTGTTTCAGTTGGTCCGCTAATTCCAGTTGGCGGGAATTATATTATTTTAGTGCATGCGTTAAGTAATGAAAAAGCGATAGCGTTAGCAACGCTTCTAAAATCTTTTGTAGAATTTGGGAATGTAAGTGTAACAGTTATTGTAACTAATAATGAAAATAACATTGTAAATCCACTTCCATGTCCACTAGATGCATTTGAAATTGCTCATTTATTTCAAGCGGCGTTAGAAAATAATCCTTATTTTGAACAAGTTGTTGTACAGCCGCAGCTTCCTGGTGGATCAAATGTTGTCTTTCCAGTTTTTACTGCGCAAGTGATTCAATTTTTTAATGATGATATTTCAAATTTATGTCAAACATTTACTGGTGTTGCTGCAAATGTATTTCATGATGTAATGAACGATGACATTTGTGATATCCCAATTTTATTCTCCACAAGCTGTGTTCCGAGCGGTGAGAGTGCACAATTACAAAATACAGAGTTGACACCAAAACTGTTTTACTAAATTGTAAGAAGACATTTTCATTAATAGAAAATGTCTTTTTTGTATGCATAAACGTTACTTTGTCTAGCTAATTACAGGTTAACAAGCTGTGAATCATGAACGAAACTGCCACTGATGAAAGAGTTACAGAATTTCATATAGTATGTAAAAGTAGTCTGTTTGAATTGAAAATATATAAGAAATGTGAGGGAAATCATTTTCGTGAATATAGAATAATCRCAAGAAACACAGTAAGTTAGCTGTCATACATATGTTTATTAGTCTAAAGAAGATTAATATCGATGAGTAGTAATAATGAAAACGTTTCTAATAATAGCGCTAATGAAAGGTTAATTAATTGATATTATTTACTAATAGATGATAGTGCATATCTCGAATTTGTGAATGAGCTGTATGAAAAATAAATAAAATTAGTGGAAGTTTAATTAAAAGATTATATGTTTTGAAAAATAATATAGATTCTCCTTATTTATATTATAGATAGCTAGTATTAGGCATAAGGGGCTTTCAATAAGACAAGCTTTGAATATGATATTAAAAAGGGGATGAATTGTAGTGGGGTATATTATCGATATTTCAAAATGGAATGGAACTATTGATTGGGATATTGCAGCATCTCGGCTAGATTTAGTTATTGCTAGAGTTCAAGATGGCTCGAATACGGTAGATTTTATGTATCAAAATTATGTGAATGAAATGAAGAAACGCAGTATTCCATTTGGTAATTATGCATTTTGTCGCTTTATATCTATTGCTGATGCAAGGAAAGAGGCACAAGATTTTTGGAGTCGTGGCGATAAATCTGCTAAGTTTTGGGTGGTGGACGTAGAAATTCAAACGATGATGGATATGCAAGGGGGGACACAAGCGTTTATAGATGAATTACGCCGTTTAGGTGCGAAAAAAGTAGGGCTATACGTGGGGCATCACACGTATGTATCATTTGGAGCACGTAATATTGAAGTTGATTTTGTATGGATTCCTCGTTATGGAGGAAATAAGCCAGCATATCCGTGTGATATTTGGCAATATACTGATGCGGGAAATGTTCCTGGTATTGGGAAAGGTGATTTAAATCAATTAATAGGAAATAAGTCGCTTTCTTGGTTTATAGGTTCGGATCAAGTAAATCAATCTATTCAATTTAACAAAGAGAATACACAGCAATCAAATGGTATTGGTATTGCAGTTTCAAAATATCCTGATGGATATGGCATAAACGTATATGAAAATCCTACGAATCCTCAGTTTACAGGTACAATCACTCAAAAAAATCCATATTTAGTCTTACATGGTTATTGGGAAGACGCAGATAAAGATATGATTTGCTTAGGCAATGATAAACAGTGGGTATATGTAAAACATTTTGATGTAGAATGGTTTTATGCAGTTTCAAAATATCCTGTTGGGTATGGAGTGAATTATTATGCAGAGCCTGAATGTATAAATTATAAAGGAAATATTGATGGATCAAAATCTTTTCGTGTGTGGGGAAGAGCCAAAAATGCAGTAGATATCGGGCAAAATAATTGGATACTGGAAGAACATGTAACTATTAAGAATCTATAGGAATACGTAAAGGGTCATTTTACTGATAAATAGTAAGATGACCTTTAATATTTGAACAAAAAAGAACAAGATACATAGTTTATTCAAATGAAATGAATTACATGTGGAAAACACATTGTTAACACAAGTACATTGTATAGTTATTCTTATATAATAATAAAAGTGAGGTATTTTGAATTGAAAAAGAAAAAGCTATTTTTAGGAACAATTATTTCATGCGTACTACTGGCATTATCGGCATGTGGTTCCTCAGACAATGTAGTAACATCAAAAGTAGGAAATGTTACAGAGAAAGAGTTAAGTAAAGAATTAAGACAAAAATATGGGGAAAGTACTTTATACCAAATGGTGTTAAGTAAGGCGTTGCTAGATAAATATAAAGTTTCAGATGAGGAAGCAAAAAAACAAGTAGAAGAAGCAAAAGATAAAATGGGTGACAACTTCAAATCGACTTTAGAGCAAGTTGGATTGAAAAATGAAGATGAATTAAAAGAAAAAATGAAGCCAGAAATCGCATTTGAGAAAGCGATTAAAGCGACTGTCACAGAAAAAGATGTAAAAGATAACTATAAACCAGAAATGAAGGTAAGTCACATTTTAGTGAAAGATGAAAAGACTGCTAAAGAAGTGAAAGAGAAAGTAAATAATGGAGAAGATTTTGCAGCTTTAGCGAAGCAATATTCAGAGGATACTGGTTCAAAAGAACAAGGTGGGGAAATAACTGGTTTTGCTCCAGGGCAAACGGTGAAAGAATTTGAGGAAGCTGCATATAAATTAAATGCAGGACAAGTAAGTGAGTCAGTAAAAACAACTTACGGGTACCATATTATTAAAGTGACAGATAAAAAAGAATTGAAGCCATTTGATGAAGTAAAAGATCAAATTCGTAAAGATTTAGAACAGCAAAGACTACAAGATACGACAGGTAAATGGAAACAGCAAGTAGTTAATGATTTATTGAAAGATGCTGGTATTAAAGTGAATGATAAAGAATTTAAAAATACATTTGAATTTCTAGAAAAGAAATAATGATTGTAATTAGAAAAGGGAACCTATATAGGTTCCCTTTTCTAGTTAGTGTGTGTGTTATAAATAGATAGTAAGACAATATAATATTACATTTAAATATTAAGAATTTCAATGGGAATTTATGTATTTTTTAAAAATTGGAATGATCAATGCTTCATAGAATGTTGATATTATAATGTTTCGTTTGCTTAATTTCATTCCACTATTTGCATGTAGTCTGATTGGCGCGGGCTAATTAAAACCTGAAGTGATTTAAGTTTTTCTTTATTGAAGTGGATAAACATAATTTGCAGAATGAAACATACAATAGTATTGAAAAAATATTGATGTTAAATGAAGTGAAAAGCAGAGCATTCTACTAAAAAAGAATGTTCTTTTTAGTATGAAATTTTCAGAGGAAAGAATGCTTTTAAAGAAATTATTTAATAGATAAATATATTACGTAGGAGGAGAAAATATGAAAGTAATTTTTCAAAGAGAAGGTGGAGGGAAGGTTTTTGAATCGTATGATGAAGATATAAGCAACTTATTAGCTATTTTAAAAGAAACGAAAGGGATCAAGATTGGGATGGTTGAGTATGAAGTATTATAATATGAATTAGAGTATTTTCGTAACCCAAAAAAAGCAGTAACAGAGAGGGAGTTACATATAATAGTACAACCAAAATATATGTAATAATAAGGGGCAATTATTTATAAATAGTTTTATACATTATGTACGAAAAGAGAGTGTTTAAATTGCTCTCTTTTCATAGAAATTCATAAGGAATGAATTGTGGTTCGTTATAAATTCCTTAAATTTTGTGAGTTCGTTCTTTATAATATATGCTTTCATTTATAGTTGGTTAATAAACTTGAAAAATTAAAACTTTTTAGTTTAGGCAGGGATTTTATATTCGAGCAGATAAATATTCATATAAAGTATTTTGTATATGAATATTGGAGGAGTAAAAATGAGTTTAGCAAGTTATATAGGGTGCAATGTAGAAATTCCGTTAACGGATCCAGATTCTAATGATGTAATTGTTTTTGGGTCGTGCTTTTCAGATGAAAGTATGCTTGAAATTGTACAAGAGTTTCAATTTCAAACAAGTTACACGTATGAAGTTTCAACGAGCTGGGGCATTGAACTTGTTGAGTGGCAAAGTGAAAAGGAGAAGAAAGAAGCTAAAAAAAGCTATTAGCTTTATGCTCGATTATGGAAGGTTATTTAAATGAGGGGGACTATTTTGAATTATTCAGTTGTTGGGTTGGTGATGAAGATCAGGAACGAGTGGGAGAATTAAATTAAAAATAAATCATTTTAATATAGATGAGATTTGTATCCCGGAAAGAACGCTTGTCAGGATAGAAAAGTAAATATGGAAATATACGTTATTAGAAAAAAGCGACTTCACTTTGTATGAAGTCGCTTTTTCTGTTGATATGTGGACGGCCTATTATATAAGAAGTGAAAAGCTCACTTGATGAAGAAAAAATAAATGATGGATAAAAATATAATTTAAATCATTCCAAAAGAACGTAGGTTCGTGTATAATTAGAACGAATGTTCTTGTATGTGTAGATAGTATACGAATAAGAAATAAAGTGAAACTTTAATAAGCAGGGTGTTCATCGTCCGTTATTTATTAGCTTTCACCAATTAAGCGTTAACGGGCAGTTGATTTTCGTCTTACCTCCTCGCATATAGCGGATTTTGAGGTAGGAGCTTCACTACCTGTTAATGCCGGATAAATATGAGCCTAGCATTATGAAAGAATAATTGAGTACCATTATGTGTGAAATTGAATGGATAAATGATCAAGGAGATAAAGAAATGAATGATGTAAAGGTGCAGAAAATAGAAAGAGAATGGGTTCCATTTACAGTAATGTCGGAACAGTTGTTAAGTTTGCGAAAGGTTATTGGAGAGAAGTTTAAAGTACAAAAACCGCTCTTAACAAACGAAGCAAAAGAGAGAATTTCTGATAAATTATTAACGTCATTATTGTCTGAGAAAGAAATATTGGTGACATATTTTGAAGATGGTTACATCCTTACAAGTTATATGACAGTAGTGCATATAAACCCGCTAAAGCGCATTGTAATATGTACGGACGCATTTTATAAAACTTACGTATTTAATACTTCTGATATTATTGAAATAACGTAAAGGAAGCTGAAATTTCAATTTTAGCTTCCTTTACGTTATTTTAGATGAGGGATATAAATAATGAAACGAAAAAGCAGCTAGCTTCATACTAGCTGCTGAGCCCCAGGGAAAGGGAGAAAAAGATAGGGTACTCCAAAAATCAATAATAGCTGTGTAACAGCCTAATTATAGTATAGACAAATTTAAAATTCCTAAACAGAACGATGAAAAAATAGGATTAGGCTGTACCCACTTGGTTTTGATCTGCAAGGTCAGAATCAAACGTATTAGTCGCGCTCACGCCATTAAAAGTATTAACAACAAAACCAACGTTTGAAGCACCAGATCCATTATAAGCCTTCGTATTTTCTTTCGGAGAAACGTTGTAGAAATCGCCTAAGTTAAATGAACCGTTACTATTTTGTACAACTAAATTCCCTACAACTGAGGGCATAGTTTTCACCCGCTTTACAATCATTTGTTAACATTACTATATGGCCTTATAGTCCAAATGGTTCATGTAACAAAAATTGTGGAATAGTAAAACGTTTGAAGTGTAGCTTAATCCTACAATAAAAGTATGTTAAAATTAATGTAAGGTCGATTAATTTTAAAAAACAATTGTATAATTAATATATACAAAATCAAAGGAGGCAAAATGTAATGAATAATGTTATAAAAAAAGTAGATTTAACAGATGCAAAATCAAGTAATCTTGTTGCACTTATTTATAGCAATGAAGTTATATTGGTTGAAGAAGCATTTTGTCCAAATGAAATAAAATTAAAGTTTAATGAAATTGCAATTTTATCGGCTATTAAAACAGCACATATAATGAAAGTATCCATCAGAAAAGAACTGGAAGCAATTTTTCATGACACTGGTGTTTTATTTGTGAAGCATAGTGTTGATTATGGAAATAGTCAATCTATCACTATGCATTTTGAACAATTCAAAAAGTTGCAAAATGAGATTGAGAATTTAAATAAAAATCGGTAATCAGAATAGATGAAGATTCTTTCATAGAGGTTAACTGTTCTATGTTGAAAAAATGGTTTAAAATTTTTTTAGATGAATCTCACTGTAAGCATAAATATGGTTTTATTAAGGATAATGAAGATTTTAAAAGAGGTAATCTAGGTGTAACTTTTATATATTGTGTGAGAAATGCGGGAAAGAGAAGCTGAAATATAAAAGCAATAACGAAATAAATAATGACTTTTTTGATATATAAGCAAGAGTAACTGTTATGGTTACTCTTTTTGCTTACATAAAAACACCTACTAAAGTATGAAATGAGTTGATACTTTAGTAAATGGCTGAATGAAAAGGGAGAGTGTAAAATTTTATAAAGGAGGAGAGGTATATGCAGCGAAACGAAACTGGAAAAGTTGTAATGATTACAGGAGTGACGCAAGGATTAGGTCGTGCAATGGTTGATCGATTTCATGAATTGGGATGGAATATATATGGCTGTGGACGTTCAAAAGATAAAATTGAAGAATTGAAAAAATATTACGGTAATATACATGATTTTCAAATAATCGATGTTTCAGACTCCCAGCAAGTAAGTAATTGGGCGAGTTATATACTTCATAGATATAGAGCACCTGACTTGTTAATAAATAATGCATCGATTGTTAATAAAAATGCGCCACTGTGGAAAGTAACAGCTCAAGAATTCGAAAATGTAATGAATGTAAACGTAAATGGTGTAGTAAATGTAATTAGGGCATTTGTCCCAGCGATGGTAGCTAGGAAAGAAGGAATGATTATTAATATGAGTTCTAGTTGGGGCCGAGAGGGAGAAGCTGAGCTGGCGCCATATTGTGCCTCAAAGTTTGCAATTGAAGGTATCACGAAATCTATGGCACTTGAATTACCCTATGGTATGGCTGTAGTTGCTTTAGATCCGGGCGGAAGTATTAGGAGCCCAATGCTGTATTCATGTGCACCACAGTATGTAAATGAATCACCCACACCTGAAATGTGGTCACATCATGCGATTCAATATATATTAAATATAACAATAGATAAAAATGGAGCTTCATTGACATGCCCAGAATGTATGTAAATATATTTTGAATTGTATACGTATCTTTTAATTAGCATATTTTCAGTGATATACGCTTTGTCTAAAAAAAGTACCTTAAAGGTGCTTTTTTGTATGATTAACACATTTTAGAATGCACAAAATTACATATAGAAAATAAATATGAGATAAAGGATGTCATTTGTGTATGGCGAAAAAAGCACTAGAAAATTTCTAAATAGGTGATAAAAATGAATCCAAGCGGTTTAAAAGTGACAGGAGCATGGTTTCAAGTAGGAGGAAATCTTACTGCGGCTATTGGGACGACAAGAGGATTTATTGGAGAAGAGAAAGTTGAATCAGATCTTGTAATTGTAGGAAGCTCATTACAAGCCCTCGGTTATATATTACAAATAATAGCGAGTAATGATACCGGAAATGAAGCTGAAAGAGAAAATCAAAATATGTGTTTGGAGAATAAAAGTGAAATGCTTGATAAAATGGGCATTGAATTATTAGCATTAGGGAATATATCAAATGTAATAGGAACATATTTTAATATAAATAAACAATTGAAAGAGAATGATTATCTCATAATTATCGGGAACAGTTTACAATCGATTGGTGCTTTTTTAGGAGTAGAAGCAGCTTTACTTCAGATGAAAGCAATACAGAGAATTATAATACTAGGTAATTCTTTGCAAAGTTTAGGTGCTGGACTTCAAGCGTATCAAGGTATTATTAATGTATCAAAGAACGAAATAGAAAATGAAGGCAGTATGGTTGATAAGAAGAATGAGAAGATAATAGCACTCATTGGTATTTGGATACAAGCAATAGGAACTATTATTTCTGCGATTGGATTAACTATAATAGAGAAAGAAGACAGATTAGAAAAAATAAAAATATGAAAATACACATTTGATAAAGGAAGGGGGATTTTAATTTTACATACGTGGTAAGATTGAAGTAGTAGGTTTTTAGGCATTTGAATAGAATATATAAGAGTAGAAAAGTTTTTCATGCTTAATTGGAATTTATGAAATATAAAAATAATTGGTTTTGTGAGCGTATGAAAAGAAGAGAGATAAAAAATACAAAACAAGGAGTTTTCAAGAGATGATGTATTTATTGGCAATTCTACTACCACCAGTAGCCGTATTATTTTGTGGAAAACCATTTCAAGCAATAATTAACTTCCTATTAACATTAATATTTTGGGTTCCAGGAGTTATACATGCGATATTAGTTGTACATGATAAAAAAGCAGACCGGAGATTAAAAAAACAAATTGAAGCATATGATGAAATGAATAAGAGGAATAGAAGATAGCTAAGTCGTGAAATGATTGTAAAAAGAAAGGGGGACTACCTCCTTTCTTTTTTTCATTCTGTTTAAGTTTAAATTTTAGTATAGCGGTAAGAATTTTTAATATAAGTATTGTGATAATTAGTTTTAGATTGTGCGCTTAATAAACCGGTGTAAATGTTTTCAGGCACGTTAAAGAAATCATACATTCCATTCTTTAATTGAATGCGCAAAATCATAGAAAAAGGATTATAGCCAACAGCAACTATATTTTTTGAAATCACGGGAGATAGTTTCATCATTACGCAACTCCTCACTTCTCATTTTTAATAATTTCTTGTAGATGTTGAGGTTGTGGTGTTGAAATCCTTATAATTAAAGAGGTATTATACTTATATGCAATATATTAAATGTTCGTTATACGTAATTATAAGGAAGTTCACACGAAGTACATATCGTTGTGCTATTTTTATTTCACCTTTGATTTATAAATAAGAAAATATTGACCATTTGAAAAAAAGGTATATTATTTATACGAGGTATTAAAAATTCACTTTTTACATTCTATGCTTAAAGGGGCAGCATTATTAGGAAAAATAGAAGTGAAAATAGTTTGTATAAGAAGTATTCTAAAATTTATAATCTGTGAATTAGGAAAATATTGAATGCTCCAGGTCGATATACTTTCTTAATTAACTTCAGTTTAGAAAGTGACCTCAATATTTTTAAGTAAATCAACGGGAGAATTGAAAGGCAGGAGAAAGTAACATGTCAGAAAATTATCGTTCTCGAGAGGAACGACGACAAGTTAAAAAGAAAAAACAGCCAGCTTCTAAAACACAAAAACCAAAAGGGAAAACTTCATTCTTTCGTAAGTTTTTAATTACTTGTTTATTACTTGGTATTGTTGGTTTAGTGGCGGGGGTTGCTACCTTCTTCGTAATGATTAAGGATGCACCAAAACTTGAGAAAGCAAAACTTGTTAATCCGTTATCCTCAAAAATTTATGATAAAAATGGCGATTTGGTATATGAATACGGGAAAGAAAAACGGACGAATGTTACGTATGATCAAATTCCTAAATTAGTAGAAAATGCATTTTTAGCAACAGAAGATTCACGTTTTTATGAGCATAGTGGAGTAGACTTTAAAGGTACTGCCCGTGCTGTCTTGGTGAGTCTTAAAGGAGATTACGGTTCACAAGGTGGAAGTACAATAACGCAACAGGTTATTAAAAACTATTTCTTATCGATGGAAAAAACATCAAAACGTAAAGTTCAGGAAATATATTTAGCGTATAAGCTAGAACAACAATATTCAAAACATGAAATTTTAGAAATGTATTTAAATAAAATTAACTTAGGAAACCGTTCATATGGTATCGCAACAGCAGCACAAAACTACTATGGTAAAGAATTAAAAGAGTTAACATTACCAGAAGTTGCGATGCTTGCAGGTTTACCGAAAGCACCGAATAACTATGATCCAACGAAAACGGACAATATTCAAAGAGCAACAGAAAGAAGAGATGTTGTACTAAAATTAATGAATCGACATGGTTATATTACGAAGGCAGAAATGGAAGAAGCTTCGAAAGTTAAAGTAACAGATGGACTTAAAACTGCAACTGTTCAGGCAATGCCATATCCTGCATTTATGGATGCGGTTGTGAAAGAAGTTGAAAAAGAATTGCCAGATGCTAACATTGGTTCTGACGGTTTAGAAATTTATACAACTTTAGACCGAGATGCACAGAAGTCTGCTGATAGGATATTAAATGAAAATATTATTAATTATCCAAATGATAAATTCCAAGGTGCTTTCACATTTATGGATACGAAAACAGGTGAGGTTCGTGCTATAGGTAGTGGGCGCGGTGAAAATAAAGCAGTATTTAAAGGGCATAATATGGCAATTGAATTAGATCGTGCAGCTGGTTCAACGATGAAGCCAATCTTTGATTACGGTCCTGCTATTGAATATTTAAAATGGGCTACGTACCATCAAATTGATGATTCTCCATTTAAATATTCAACTGGACAAGAACTTCGAAATGCGGACAGAAGTCATTTAGGCCCAATTACTATGCGTGAAGCATTAAAAATGTCACGTAACGTTCCAGCAGTTAAAACTGCAAAAGAAGTAGGACTTAATAAATCAAAGGAATTCTCTGAGAAATTAGGTATTACATTTAATAAACCGCCGGCAGAATCTACCGCTATTGGTACAAACGAAGTATCACCAACTGAAATGGCGGGTGCTTATGCGACATTTGGTAATGGTGGAAAGTATGCAAAACCGCATTTTGTTAAGAAAGTAGTTTATCCAGACGGCAAGTCACAAAGTTTTGAGCAAAAACCAAAACAAGTTATAGCTGACTCTACAGCATATATGATTACTGATATGCTTCGTTCAGTAGTAACATCTGGTACTGGTACAGCAGCAAATATTAGTTCTTTAGATGTAGCTGGTAAAACAGGTACAACAAACTATGATTCAAAACAACTAGCTCAATATAAAATTCCAGAAAGTGCGACTCGTGATAGTTGGTTTGCAGGTTATACGCCGCAATATACGATGGCGGTATGGACTGGATATATGAAAGATGGTAAAGACGAGTATATTAGTAGTAAAAATACGAAAATTGCACAGTTGATCTTTAAAGAAATGATGAGTGAGTTTGCTACTGACAAATCACGCTTTAAAATGCCAAGTAGTGTTATTCAAGAAGGTAGTGAGCTACGTATAAAAGGTGAAAAACGTGATTCTTCACCAAATACGAGCGTACCGGATACAACGGAACAACCAAAACCAGATCAAAAGCAAAAAACTGAAGAAGAGAAAAACAAAGAAGAAGAAAAGAAACAAGAAGAGCTTAAAAAACAAGAAGAACAAAAGCAACAAGAGGAACTGAAGAAGCAAGAAGAACAAAAGAAACAAGAAGAAGAAAAGAAACAAAATGAACAAAATAATGGAAATGGCCAAGGAACGACACCTCCAGCAAATAACGGAGGAGGCCAAGGAAATACAACACCTCCAGCGAATAATGGAGGAGGCCAAGGAAATACGACACCTCCAGCGAATAACGGAGGAGGCCAAGGAAATACGACACCTCCAGCGAATAATGGAGGAGGCCAAGGAAATACAACACCTCCAGCGAATAATGGAGGAGGCCAAGGAAATACAACACCTCCAGCAAATAATGGAGGAGGTCAAGGAAATACAACACCTCCAGCGACCACACAACCAGATACTGGCGGGAATGCAGGAGAAGTCCCTGTCAATAATGGACAATAAGAGAAGTTAATAAAAAGTACAAAAAAGCACTTAAGATTTGTAAAAATTACAATCTTAAGTGCTTTTTTATCGTTTAAATTTAAATGTTAAAAGTACCGTAGAAATTTTGAAAATAAATTGATGGAAAATGATAAAAAACTTGAGCCTGAGGCAATGGAGTATAACTGGGGTTGTAAAAGGTAGTACTACTTGGATGTGCGCCATGATGCCAAAATGAGGGAGTAACTTGACCTGGAATTTGATATTGTTGCCAAGTTGCAGGAAGTTCAATTCCTACATCGGAACTAGCTGTATGAACGGCTGGAACGTGTATCCCAGGAGTCGAAGGAACGACGGCTGTTACTCTTGAAGATACCCACATAACATAATCACTCCTAAGTGGTGATAATAAAGTAGTATATTCTTTTCACGCGTATAAAGGTACATATAGATAGGACTTTAGGCTAATGTATACTTATAAAGTTGTAAGACCAATTTATATTGATGGTGGACCATTTATTATAAAAAGTTACGTCTATTTACGGAGGGAAAAGGGACTAAGAAAATGTAAAATGGAGGTGTTAATTGCAAGAATATACGTGTTTATGGAGGAATTTTAATGGAACGATTATGGACGAAATCATTTATTCAAATGACTTTCGCAATGTTATTTTTATTTACAGGATTTTATTTACTTGTACCAACGCTCCCGCTCTTTATTAAAGAGATAGGCGGCAATGAATCACAAGTTGGACTTATGATGGGAATGTTTACAATAGCAGCAGTTGTAATACGACCGATTATCGGAGGAATGTTAGATCAATATGGGAGAAGATCTTTTATTATTTTCGGACTCGTCTTTTTTGGGATAACGATGTATTCTTATAATTTAGCATCGACTATTGTTCTTTTAGCTGTTTTACGGGTTATTCATGGCGTGACATGGGCTGTTTCTACAACAGCTGTTGGAACAGCAATAACTGATATTATTCCAGATTCACGCCGTGGTGAAGGTATGGGTTGGTACGGGATGGCTATGACAATTGCAATGGCGATCGGCCCAATGATTGGATTATCGGTTGTACAACATTATTCATTTCACGGCCTATTCTTGTTGGCAACTCTTTTATCCTTTATGGCAGTCCTATTATCGTTCATGACGAAAATGCCATTCACACCACAAAAAGAAAAAGGGAAAATGCAGTTGTTTGAAAAATCGGTTCTCTCCATTACAATTGTAGTTTTCTTTTTATCATTTGCATATGGAGGAATTACGACGTTTTTACCGCTATTTGCATCTTCAATCGATGTGAATCCTGGGACATTCTTTCTTGTATATGCAGTTGCTTTAACGATTGTAAGACCAATTTCAGGAAAACTATTAGATAAGTATGGAGAAGTATTTATTATACTCCCGGCACTATGTATTACGATTATCGCGATAGTTGTATTAACGATTTCAAATAGTTTAATAGGGGTAGTTATCGCAGCTGCATTATACGGTGTTGGATTCGGTTCAGCACAGCCCGCATTACAAGCAGCGATGCTTACAATTGTTGATCCGAGTAAAAGAGGAGTTGCTAACGCTTCATTCTTTACCGCATTTGATTTAGGGATTGGACTTGGTGCGATTTTACTTGGAGTTGTTTCGCAAATGTTCGGTTACCGTATTTTATTTGCAGGTAGTGCAATTTCAGGACTAATCGCTTTCATTATTTTTGTCATTTTTGTAAAACAGCGATTAGGTAAAAAAGAATTTGCGTAAACGAGAGGAACAAAGATCAAAATTTTAATTGAACATGACGCTCTACAATGGTTTAAGGAAGAATTCTGAATATAGCATGTTAATAGTCTAATTCAGCCTGGATATTCTTTAGGAATAGTCTTTAGGAAATTATATGGTAAATTATGTAAGTTGATGATCTTTAGCACTTTCAAAACTATCATTTAGTTGTAGGTTAGTACGGGGAAACGTAGGAATTTAATTTAATTATGTAAAATAATAACTTTTTTAAAAGTAAATAAGTTTTATATAAGAATTATATTGAAGAGATAGTGAAATAAATATTATGAAGAAACGAGTTGTATATGTGTGCAGCTCGTTTTTTTTATTTTCTTAAAAAAAATGGGAGAATGATGTGTTCTGTAGGATTTTCTGATTCATCCTTATATTTTGTTTTAATAAGGCGAACAAAGAAGTCTGTCCTTTCTTTATAAAATATGAAAATTATTTTTGAAAAATTGTATTGTTACATCGGTAAAAGTATAGGAAACTTATCATTATAAAATAAATTGAAATCTTCTAAAAACTCTGATACATTGAAATAGAAATGTAGTTTCACGATTTTGTAAAGGCTTACAGTTATGTGCACGAAGATCTATTAGGATTGGAGGAAATAATGATGAAAGCTGAAGAAAAATTTTCCCCGGGATTAGATGGTATAGTGGCAGCGGAGACGAAAATTTCGTTTCTTGACACAGTGAAAGGTGAAATTGTAATTCAAGGGTATGATTTAATCGAACTCTCAAAAACAAAAGAGTATTTAGACATTGTGCACCTTTTATTGGAAGAACATCTACCAAATGAGGATGAAAAAGCAAAACTCGAAAAGAAATTAAAAGAAGAATACGCGGTACCAGAAGGTGTATTCAACGTATTAAAGGCATTACCGAAAGAAACGCACCCGATGGATGGATTGCGTACAGGTGTGTCCGCATTAGCTGGTTACGATAATGATATCGAAAACCGCTCGTTAGAAGTAAACAAAAGCCGCGGGTACAAATTATTGAGCAAAGTACCAAACATTGTAGCGAATAGCTATCATATTTTAAATAATGAAGAGCCAATTCAGCCTCTTCAAGAATTATCATATAGCGCGAATTTCTTCTATATGTTAACAGGTAAAAAACCAACTGAACTTGAGGAGAAGATCTTTGATCGTTCCCTTGTTTTATATAGTGAACATGAAATGCCAAACTCTACATTTACAGCGCGCGTTATTGCATCAACGCAATCGGACTTATATGGTGCTTTAACAGGTGCAGTTGCATCTTTAAAAGGTAGCTTACACGGTGGTGCAAACGAAGCGGTTATGTACATGCTTTTAGAAGCTGGTAATGTTGAGAAGTTTGAAGAGTTGTTACAGAAGAAACTATATAACAAAGAAAAAATTATGGGCTTTGGACATCGTGTGTATATGAAGAAGATGGATCCAAGAGCACTGATGATGAAGGAAGCTTTAAAGCAGTTATGTGATGTAAAAGGCGATTATACACTATATGAAATGTGTGAAGCTGGAGAAAAGATTATGGAGAAGGAAAAAGGAATTTATCCGAACCTTGATTATTATGCAGCTCCAGTATATTGGATGCTTGGTATTCCAATTCAACTTTACACACCAATCTTCTTTAGCTCTAGAACAGTAGGACTATGCGCGCACGTAATTGAGCAACATGCGAACAATCGATTGTTCCGTCCACGTGTAAATTATGTTGGCGAGCGACATGTACTTAGTAAATAAGAACAACTGGGGAGTTGTTAGCGCCGCCCGCTAGATGGGTGTTTGACAGACACCCATCATTAATAATAACGAATTTTCGACAGAAAGGGAAGAATAGTATGATTAAAACAAATGAAATTAAACAAAAAGATGCATTATTAGAAGAAATTGCGGATTATGTATTAAATAAAGAGGTAACTAGCGCAGAAGCATTCAGTACTGCTCGTTACGTATTACTTGATACACTTGGATGCGGAATTTTAGCACTACAATATCCAGAGTGTACGAAATTACTAGGACCAGTTGTACCAGGAACGATCGTGCCGAATGGTACACGTGTACCAGGTACGTCATATGTGCTTGATCCAGTGAAAGGTGCATTTAATATCGGATGTATGATCCGTTGGTTAGACTATAACGATACTTGGCTTGCAGCAGAGTGGGGACATCCATCTGATAACTTAGGCGGTATTTTAGCAGTTGCAGATTATATTAGCCGTGTTCGTATTTCAGAAGGAAAAGAACCATTAAAAGTACGTGAAGTATTAGAAATGATGATTAAAGCGCATGAAATTCAAGGTGTACTAGCTTTAGAAAATAGTTTGAATCGTGTTGGTCTTGACCATGTATTATACGTAAAAGTAGCAACAACTGCTGTAGTTGCAAAAATGCTCGGCGGAACACGTGAAGAAATCTTTAATGCATTATCACATGCATGGATTGATAATTCTAGTCTTCGTACATATCGTCATGCACCAAATACAGGCTCACGTAAATCATGGGCAGCAGGTGATGCAACAAGCCGCGGTGTTCATCTTGCAATGACTGCTCTAAAAGGTGAAATGGGATATCCAACAGCATTATCTGCACCAGGCTGGGGATTCCAAGATGTATTATTCAATAAACAAGAATTAAAGTTAGCAAGACCATTAGAGTCTTATGTAATGGAAAATGTATTATTTAAAGTTTCATATCCAGCAGAGTTCCATGCACAAACAGCTGCAGAGTGTGCTGTGAAATTACATCCAGAAATTAAAGAAAGATTAGATGAAATTGATCGTATTACGATTACAACTCATGAATCAGCAATTCGTATTATCGACAAAGAAGGTCCATTAAATAACCCAGCTGATCGTGATCATTGCTTACAATACATTACGGCAATTGGTTTGTTAAAAGGAGATATCGTTGCGGATGATTATGAGGATGTAGTAGCAAATGATCCACGTGTAGATGAATTACGTAATAAGATGGTTGTTGTTGAAAACAAACAGTACAGTTTAGATTATCTTGACCCGAACAAGCGCTCAATCGCCAACGCTGTTCAAGTTCATTTCAAGGATGGCACTGTAACAGAAAATGTGGAATGTGAATATCCACTTGGTCACCGTTTCCGTAGAGACGAAGCGATTCCAAAAGTTGTTCAAAAATTCACTGCAAATATGGCAGGTCATTATTCTAGTAAGCAACAAGAACAAATTCATGAAGTTTGTCTAAATGAAGAAAAACTAGAAAATATGAATGTAAACGAATTTGTAGATCTATTCTTAAATTAATAATAGGGGGAATTTAGAATGGCTTGGGTTGTGAATAAACAGTCAACACAAGAGGAGCTTGCGAATTGCTTCCGAGCTTTAGTAGAAGCAAATGAAATTTTGCAAATTCCAGGTGCTCATGATGCAATGGCTGCTCTTGTTGCGAAAAATACAGGTTTTTCAGCTTTATATTTATCGGGAGCTGCTTATACTGCAAGTAAAGGTCTACCAGATTTAGGAATCGTGACGTCTACTGAAGTAGCAGAAAGAGCAAGAGATCTAGTAAGAGCTACAGATTTACCAGTTCTTGTTGATATTGATACAGGATTTGGCGGTGTATTAAACGTAGCGAGAACAGCAGTAGAAATGGTGGAAGCAAAAGTTGCGGCTGTTCAAATTGAAGATCAACAATTACCGAAGAAATGTGGACATTTAAATGGTAAGAAACTTGTTACTACAGAAGAGTTAGTTCAAAAGATTAAAGCGATTAAAGAAGTTGCACCAAGTTTATATATTGTGGCACGTACAGATGCTCGCGGTGTAGAAGGCTTAGATGAAGCGATTGAAAGAGCGAACGCCTATGTAAAAGCAGGTGCAGATGCAATATTCCCTGAAGCACTTCAATCAGAAGAAGAGTTCCGTCTATTTAATAGTAAAGTAAATGCGCCTTTACTTGCGAATATGACTGAGTTCGGGAAAACGCCGTATTATAGTGCAGAGGAATTTGCGAATATGGGCTTCCAAATGGTTATTTATCCTGTAACTTCACTTCGTGTTGCAGCGAAAGCATATGAGAATGTGTTTACTTTAATTAAGGAAACAGGTTCTCAAAAAGATGCACTTTCAAGTATGCAAACGAGAAGTGAGTTATATGAAACAATTTCATATCATGACTTTGAAGAACTAGATACTGGAATTGCAAAAACAGTATTATCAGAGGATCAATAGATAAAACAACTAAGGCGATGAGAATACATCTTTGGCAAAACGAACTGCTTGATGTGACAATTCATCGCCTTCTGTTTTCAAAAATAAGAAATTCCACTCATCGTAGACGAGCATACGTAGTAGCAAGTAAGGCCGAAATGATAGGGGGATTCAGATGGAGAAAACAAAGTTACCGTGGGATGAATTTTTTTCACTTAATAAAGATGTGAATTATACTTTCTTTACGCCAGAAGATTTTTCAGGAGATGAAGATTTAATCGCAAAAACGACAGAACAATTCGTTAAACAAGAAATTGTTCCACAAATGGAGAATATTGAACAACATAACTATAAAGTTTCTCGTCAATTATTTGAGAAAGCTGGGGAACTTGGATTATTAGGCATTGAGGTACCAGAAGATTATGGCGGGTTCGAGTTAGGAAAGGCTGTCTCAGGTCTTGTAGCAGAGAAAATGGGGTACGCTGGTGCGTTTAGCGTTTCTTTTAATATACACGCTGGTGTCGGTACATTACCTTACATATATTATGGAACGAAAGAGCAAAAAGAAAAATATTTACCGAAAATCGCATCGGGAGAATGGATTGGGGCTTATGCTTTAACGGAGCCAAATGCTGGTTCGGATGCATTAAGCGCAAAAACAAGCGCCGTATTGAATGAAGAGGGAACAGCTTGGAAGTTAAATGGTGAGAAGCAATGGATTACAAATGCTCATATGGCAGATGTATATGTTGTTTTTGCGAAGACAAATAAAGGAATGACAGCGTTTATTGTCGAAAGAACATGTGAAGGTGTATCTATTGGATTAGAAGAAAAGAAAATGGGGATTAAAGGTTCTTCAACAGCGACTCTTATTTTAGAAGATGTTGTCATCCCTGCTGAAAATGTTTTAGGGGAAGTTGGGAAAGGGCATCACGTAGCTCTTAATATTCTTAACTTTGCTAGACTTAAACTTGCTTTTGGAAATATTGGAACAGCAAAACAAGCAATTGGTTTGTCGGTTCAATATGGAAAAGAGCGAAAACAGTTCCAAACGGAATTAGTAGACTTTACGATGATTCAAGAGAAGATTGCAAATATGATCATTGCTACATATGGAGCCGAAAGTGCAGCTTATCGTACAGCAGGTGTAATCGATGAAGCAATTCATGAGAGCGATGAAGATCTTATGAAGAAAATGTCCCAATTTGCAATTGAATGTGCACTGAATAAAGTAAATGCTTCTGAAACACTTGCTTATATCGTAGATGAAGCTGTACAAATTCATGGTGGTTACGGTTATATGCAAGAGTATGAGGTAGAACGATTATATCGTGATGCTAGAATTAGTCGTATTTTTGAAGGAACGAACGAAATTAATAGATTAACAGTTGCCAAAATGTTAATGAAGCAAATCGAACAATTAGAAGATACTGAAGTAGAAAGTGATGTAGCAAATGTCGAAAGAAACCATCGTTACATTTTATTAGCGAAAAAATTGTTGAAACAATCTTTGAAAACGCTCTCTAAAACTCCAGGTCTAAAAATTGACCAAGAACAAGAATATTCACGTGTAATTTCAAATATGTTGACGGACGTGTACGTCATGGAATCAGCGTTTTTACGTACGAGAAAAGCGGTAAGTAAAAATGGTGAGGAAAAAGAACGTACGAAGCAATTAATAACGGATGTTATTTGTGAAGAAGGATACCGTAAAGTAGAAGAAGCGGCGATTTCTGTACTTTCAGCAGCTGTCACAGAAGAACAAGATAGACATGTGATTTTAGCTGAAATCCGTCAATTATTAGTACCTTTATACACGAACGTATTTACGAAGAAGAGAGAAATTGCGAAAGCTATTATAAATCGTGGGAAATATATTGTGTAAAATAGGAGGAAAGCGATATGAAAAAGATTGGTTTTATCGGTTTAGGTAACATGGGTCTTCCGATGTCAAAAAATCTAGTTAAATCAGGTTACACAGTATATGGCGTGGACTTAAATAAAGAGGCAGAAGCGTCCTTTGAAAAAGAAGGCGGAATTATCGGTCTATCAATCTCAAAACTAGCAGAAACATGTGATGTAGTTTTTACAAGTTTACCTTCACCTCGCGCTGTTGAAGCGGTATATTTTGGAGCAGAAGGATTATTTGAAAATGGTCACTCGAATGTAGTTTTCATTGATACAAGTACGGTATCGCCGCAGTTAAACAAACAATTAGAGGAAGCTGCAAAGGAAAAGAAAGTAGACTTTTTAGCAGCGCCTGTTAGTGGTGGGGTAATTGGAGCTGAAAACCGTACATTAACGTTTATGGTTGGTGGATCGAAAGAAGTATATGAGAAAACGGAATCTATCATGGGCGTACTAGGTGCGAATGTTTTCCATGTTAGTGAGCAGATTGATAGTGGCACAACAGTTAAATTAATTAATAACTTATTAATTGGTTTTTATTCAGCTGGTGTGAGTGAAGCTTTAACATTAGCGAAAAAGAATAATATGGATTTAGATAAAATGTTTGATATTTTAAATGTAAGTTACGGTCAAAGTAGAATTTATGAGCGTAATTATAAAAGTTTCATTGCAACTGAAAACTACGATCCAGGATTTACTGTGAATTTATTAAAGAAAGATTTAGGATTTGCAGTAGATTTAGCGAAAGAAAGCGAACTTCACTTACCAGTAAGCGAAATGCTATTAAACGTATATGAAGAAGCAAGTGAGGCAGGATATGGTGAAAACGATATGGCTGCTTTATATAAGAAAGTTAGTGAACAGTTAATTTCTAATCAAAAATAATAGACTTATATACATCATAAAAAAGGAGAGAATATAATGATTACAACTGAAATTAAACGAGTAAAAAATCATATTAATGGTGAGTGGGTAGAATCTACTGGTACAGAAGTAGAAGCAGTTCCGAATCCGGCGACTGGAAAAATTATCGCTTACGTTCCGCTATCTCCGAAAGAAGATGTTGAAAAAGCTGTTGAAGCGGCAAAAGCAGCATACGAAACATGGTCTAAAGTACCAGTTCCGAATCGTTCAAGACAATTATATAAATATTTACAGCTTTTACAAGAAAACAAAGAAGAGCTTGCTAAAATCATTACGCTAGAAAATGGTAAAACATTAACGGATGCAACTGGTGAAGTGCAGCGAGGGATTGAAGCGGTAGAACTTGCAACATCAGCACCAAATTTAATGATGGGACAAGCTCTTCCGAATATTGCTAGCGGCATTGATGGATCGATTTGGCGCTACCCAATTGGAGTTGTTGCTGGTATTACACCGTTTAACTTCCCAATGATGATTCCATTATGGATGTTCCCACTTGCAATTGCTTGCGGTAATACGTTCGTATTAAAAACATCGGAAAGAACGCCACTTTTAGCAGAGCGACTTGTAGAGTTATTCTATGAAGCTGGTTTTCCAAAAGGGGTATTGAATTTAGTACAAGGCGGAAAAGATGTTGTAAATAGCATTTTAGAAAGTAAAGATATTCAAGCTATTTCATTCGTTGGATCTGAGCCGGTAGCTCGTTACGTGTATGAAACAGGTACGAAACACGGGAAACGTGTACAAGCGTTAGCTGGTGCAAAAAACCATGCGATTGTAATGCCTGATTGCAATCTTGAGAAAACAGTGCAAGGTGTAATTGGATCTGCATTCGCAAGTAGTGGAGAGCGCTGCATGGCATGTTCAGTAGTAGCAGTAGTTGATGAAATTGCTGATGAATTCATCGACGTACTAGTAGCAGAGACGAAGAAGTTAAAAGTAGGTGACGGTTTCCACGAAGATAATTATGTTGGACCATTAATTCGTGAATCTCATAAAGAGCGCGTATTAGGCTATATTAATAGCGGTGTAGCAGATGGAGCAACTTTATTAGTTGATGGTCGCAAAATTAAGGAAGAAGTTGGAGAAGGTTACTTTGTAGGTGCGACAATCTTTGATGGTGTAAATCAAGAAATGAAAATTTGGCAAGATGAAATTTTTGCTCCAGTATTAAGCATTGTACGAGTTAAAGATTTAGAAGAAGGTATTAAATTAACAAATCAATCTAAATTTGCAAATGGCGCGGTTATTTATACGTCAAATGGTAAACATGCACAAACGTTCCGTGATAATATCGATGCTGGTATGATCGGTGTAAACGTAAACGTTCCAGCACCAATGGCATTTTTCGCATTTGCAGGAAATAAAGCTTCATTCTTTGGTGATTTAGGTACAAATGGTACAGATGGTGTTCAATTCTATACACGTAAAAAAGTTGTAACAGAGCGCTGGTTTTAATAGAGAGTAAACAGCCAAAACAGTTGTTAAATGAAAAACACCACTCTGAAGATGTGGTGTTTTTCGTCTTGTTAATTATTTTTTTCAAAAGCTAGTTTAATACCAAAGCCAATTAAGACGATTCCTGTTAAGCCTTGAATATAACGTTGCGTCCTCGGTTTTTTCATAAAAGCACTAATTTTATCAATTAAAAATATATAAAAAGCGAACCAAATAACTGTTAATACGAGGTAAGTAAGACCCATTACGAGAAGTTGAATAAACGTATTATGATTTGGATTTAAAAATTGAGGTAAAAAGGTTAAAAAGAAGACTGCAACTTTAGGGTTTAATAAATTCGTAAGAAACCCTTGGCGAAAGCAAGAAGTGTGTTCATCTTCATTATTTAAAGATATATCGTTCGTATCAAAGCCTTCTTTGTTTCTTACCGCTAAAAGGGCTTTAATGCCAATATAAATTAAATACAGAGCTCCAACGTACTTGAAAATAGAAAATAAAAGAGCTGACTTTACAATAATTGCGGAAAGTCCGATTACTGCTGCTAAAGTATGAATTAAAAGTGCAACACATGTACCGAACACTGTTTTCACTCCACCGACCTTACCGGCAACCAATGTATTTTTCGTCGCCATTGCAGTATCAGGACCGGGTAAAATAATAAGACAAATAGACATAATGATGAAAAGAAAATAATTTTCAATCATAGTTGCTCCTCCTTTTTATTTTTAGAATATTTGATTAAAAATAGTGTAGCACACATTTTTGATTTAATAAAATTAAATTTTATTAAAAATTATTAAATGAGAAAGAGGCTATATAGTAGTGAAATTCCACTACTATATAGCCTCATGTTTATCCCGAATGAACGGGCGCCCCACCACTTATGCGTTAAGTAAGTTGAAGAATCGATTTACATCTTCTTCTGAAACATCACTTAACTGCTTATATATATAATCCGGATTTTGATCTTTATCAACGACAACAGATCGTACTCCTTCAAAGAAATCTGCATGTCTCATGAAATTTTTAGCAAGTACAAGGTCAGTAGCGAAACATTCTTCAACGGACTTATTTTGTCCATCAATAAACTGTTTTAATGTTACTTTTAACGAAATAGGGGATTTGGATAATAGTGTTTCTTTCGTTTTTAAAGCAAAGGAACTTTGGTCTTTCTCCAATGAATGGACGATCTCTTCAATTGTATCGAAAGCAAAATGAGTATTCATTTCTTCTAATGAAGGAGCAAGCTCGCTTTCTAATTTTGGAGCAGTTGCAAATGTACGAATAACTTCTTTTAAATTAGTATGTACATCATCTTCTTTATGCCAATTTACATTTTCAAGTTCAGTAAGGAAATTTGGTAAGGAATCAGATGTCATAAAGTAATCAGCAGCGTTTATAAATAATACGTCAGCAGCTTTTAAAATAGATGCTGTTAAAGCAACATATCGGCCTGCAAAACCTGGAGCTTTATTTAAGAAATAAGCAGCACCGACATCTGGAAAGAATCCGATATTCATCTCTGGCATTGCCCATTTCGTACGCTCCGTTACAATTCGATATTTCGCACCATTTGTAAGACCGACACCACCACCCATTACAATTCCATCTAAACAAGCGATGATCGGTTTTTTATATTGATAAATATATGTATCAATTTCATACTCTTCTTCAAAGAAACGTTCCGCATGCTGTAATGCAGCTTCATTCGAACGTGCTTCATAAAGAGTTTTAATGTCGCCACCTGCACAAAAACCTTTTGTGCCGGCTCCTTTTAATACGATAAGCGCAATTCGCTCATCATTTTCCCACTCTTTCAGTTTTTGCCCAATTGGTTGCAACATGTCATAAGATAAAGAATTAAGTGCTTTTGGGCGGTTTAAAGTAATTGATGCAACGCCGTTTTCGCTAACAGAAAATAAAACGTGTTCAGTCATAATTCATCCTCCCTTACATATCTTCTTATTCTTAATTCTTGATACGTACTGAAATGTCCTTTATAAATTTTGTCTAAACTTGACGGTGCGTGTTAATTTCGACACTGCATATTTTGACGAGTTATATTTGCAGGATTTTGAAGGTTGAAAATGAATATTACAACATTACTGTAATTGTAATTATTTGAAATTATCATGATAAACACGCTATTATATATGTGTAAATTGTGCATAATTACTTCAAAAAGAGTATTTGAAGTGATTATGATGAAAGAAAAATTGCTTTTCATTAGAAATAGAGAAAGGAGAAATCGGAATGCCAGGACCTTTACTATTGTCGGTGATTATTTTGTCTTCTTTAATGATAGGGATAACGCAGTATTTTCATCATACAGATACGACAGAGGAAGTGAAGGATAAAGTACGACTTGTATTTCCGATTTTTATCATATCTATTTCTTTTTGCATTTTATTAAATAAGGATGGGTACATTATCGCAGTATTTTCATTTTTTGTAGCGATCGTTTTCATTACAGTTTTATATTATGTAATGAAAGACTTTATACAAAAATAAAGATGTCACATTAGACATTTTTATTTTTACAATAAATAAAATTTCACATACCGTATTATATATAAAAATAAAAAACATATAGCGGTAGAAAAGTGTGTACTTTGCCGTGTATTTACTTGTCAATCTTGCATAGCCAATATACTATTAATAGTGTAGAGATTAGAAAAAGGGGTTGTATCTGTCATGAAATTTGAGATGCACACAAAAATTATTTCAAATGAAAAAGAAGTAAGATTACATATAGAAGAAAACATATTTCAATTAAAATTGGATGGTTATCACTTATTTACAGTTCAAGAAATATTGCCTTTATATAAATCAAATGAAGAAAGAATTGGTAGTGCAATGATACAAAAGTTAGAGTGGGAAAACGGAAAAACTACAATAAACTATCAACTCGTATCACTAAAATCAGTAAATTAAAAGGAGCAGGAAACTATGAAGTTATTTCATACAGCGGATTGGCATTTAGGAAAGCTCGTTCATGGCGTGTATATGACTGAAGATCAAAAGATTGTATTAGATCAGTTTGTACAAGCTGTTGAAGAAGAAAAACCAGATGCCGTAATTATTGCAGGGGATTTATATGACCGAGCAATTCCACCTACGGAAGCAGTAGACTTATTAAATGATGTTTTACAAAAAATAGTCATTGATTTACAAACACCAGTTATTGCGGTTGCAGGAAACCATGATAGTCCAGATCGTATTCATTTTGGAAGTAGTTTAATGAAGAAACAAGGATTATTTATTGTGGGACAATTTCAATTTCCATATGAGCCAATTATATTAAATGATGAATATGGCGAGGTTCACTTCCATCTCGTTCCATATGCGGATCCAAGCATAGTTAGACATGTTTTGAAAAACGAAGATGTACGTTCTCATGATGATGCGATGCGTATTTTTATGAATGAGCTTTCTGAAACAATGGATAAAGAAGCAAGACACGTATTTATTGGTCATGCATTTGTAACTTCTGCGGGAGAAGCGGAAGAGAATACAAGTGATGCAGAACGACCACTTTCAATTGGTGGTGCTGAATACGTAAATAGTCATTATTTTGATAAGTTTCATTACACAGCGCTTGGACATTTACATCAAGCGCATTTTGTACGTAATGAGACAATTCGATATTCAGGTTCTCCACTTGCATATTCTATTTCTGAAGAAAAACATAAAAAAGGATATTATATTGTGGAACTGGACGAGCAAGGTGAAGCAACAATTGAAAAAAGGTTACTTGCACCACGTCGTAAAATGCGAACAGTAGAAGCGAAAATAGATGAATTATTACAACATCCAGTAAGTGAAGATTATGTGTTTGTAAAATTATTAGATGAAAATCCTGTCTTGCAGCCAATGGAAAAAATACGATCTGTATATCCAAATGCAATGCATGTTGAAAGATCTATTCAAAGACGAGAGTTCACAGAGTCAAATGAAGTAACTGTTTCAAGACATAAAACGGATGATTTATCGTTATTAAAGGCTTTTTATAAAGAAATGAAAGGCTTAGATTTATCAGAAGAGAAAGAACGTCTATTTGTAGAAGTACTACAAACAGTGCAAGAACGGGAAGGTGAACGAGGATGAGACCGATTCAACTAATTATGACAGCATTTGGGCCATATAAACAGAAAGAAGTAATCGATTTTAATGATCTTGGAGATCATCGTATTTTCGCCATTTCTGGGAATACAGGAGCTGGAAAGACAACGATTTTTGATGCGATTTGTTATGTGTTATATGGTGAGGCAAGCGGAGAAGAACGTAGTGATACGAGCATGCTTCGCAGTCAATTTGCTGATGATAATATGTATACAAGTGTAGAACTAACCTTTCAGTTAAAAGGGAAACGTTATGAAATAAAACGACAACTTGGACATAAAAAACAAGGGAACAAGACAATTACGGGACATGCAGTAGAACTATATGAAGTGATTGATGAAGAGAATGTTCCAGCTGTTGATCGTTTCCATGTAACGGATGTAAATAAAAAAGTGGAAGATTTAATTGGTTTAAGTAAACATCAATTTAGCCAAATTGTTATGTTACCACAAGGGGAATTCCGAAAACTATTAACATCTGAGACAGAAAACAAAGAAGAAATTTTACGTCGTATTTTTAAAACGGATCGTTATAAGTTAATGCGTGAGTTACTTGATCAAAAACGAAAACAATGGAAAGACGTTTTACAAGAAAAACAGAAAGAGCGAGAGCTATACTTCCGTAATGTTTTCAAATTACCAATCCGCGATGGAGCATTATTAGAGACATTGGTGGAACAAGAACATGTAAACACGCATCAAGTAGTAGAAGCATTAGAACAAGAAACAGATGTGTATAAGGCAGAGGTGGAGCAATTACAAGTAGAACAAGATGTTCAAACGAAGCAATTAAAGGATGCTGAAACACGTTTTCATGCAGCGAAATCCATAAATGAGAAATTTATAGATTTACAACAAAAAAATGAGAAATATAACACTTTACAAGAAAATCGTACAGTTATTGAAATGAAAGAAAAATCTTTTAAACGTGCGGAAGAAGCGAAGCGCTTATTACCATTTGAACAATGGTACGAAGAAGCAATGCAAAATGAGCAGAAGGCTGAAAGTTTATTAAAACAAATAATCGCTAAAAAAGAAAATGTAACGAAAAGCTTTGAACTTGCTCAGGAGAAATATGAAGCGGTAAAGAATAAAGAACCTGAGAGAGAAAATGCAAAAAAACTTGTTCAAAGATTAGAAGAGTTACAACCGATTATTGCATCATTAGCTGAGAAACAGTTGAATTTACAAAATGCAGAAATTCAAATAGGGAAATTAAAAGAAAGTATGCAAAACTTAGATCGACAATTAGATGAGCATACAAATCAAAAACAGCTAATGTCTGATGAATTACAGCAATTAGAACGAGCACTTGAGCAATATGTAGCTAAAGTAGAGGAACTAACGAATATGCGAGAAGATGCCAAAGTTTTAAAGCAAGCATATGATGTTTGGCAAGAAAAGCAAAAATTCGAGAAAGAAAAAGAAGCGGCATATAATAAGATGCGATTGGCAGTTAACGCATATGAAAATATGGAACGTCGCTGGTTAAGTGAACAAGCTGGTATATTAGCTCTTCATCTACATGATGGCGAATCTTGTCCAGTATGTGGTAGTACGAACCATCCGAAAAAAGCTACAGAGCAAAGTAATGCGATCGATGAAAAAGAGTTAAATGATTTAAGAGAAAAGAAAAATGTTGCTGAAAAATTACATGTTCAATTAGAGGAGAAATGGAATTTCTATCACCTACAATATGAACAGGTAATAGAGGAGGTTAAGAAGCGAGGCTATCGCTCAGAGGAATTAGTTGAAACATACAGTGCACTTATTCAAAAAGGAAAACAATTAGCAACTGAAGTAAATACGCTAAAAGCGAGTGAAGAAACGCGTAAGCAAACTGCTGTGAATATAAAGAGTGTAGAAGAAAAAGTAGATGCACTTCAGAAACAAAAGCGTGAGGTAGAAACAATACAGCACCGTACAGAAATGGAGTGTATGCAGCTTCGTACGTCATATGAACATGATAAGAAAAATATTCCTGAAAACTTACAAACAGTCCAAGCTTGGAAAGTCCAGTTTGACCAAGCTATGCATGAACTCAAATTAATGGAGGACGAATGGAAGAAAGTGCAGGAAGCGTATCAACATTGGCAAAATGAAAATATACGTATTCAAGCAGAACAGGAAAGTGCTTCTAATCAATTTGAAAGTACAAAATTGAAGAAAGAAGAGACGTTTACGCGCTTTATGAAAGAGCTTGAGCAGAGCGGATTTACCGATCAAATTACGTATAAAGAAGCTAAATTAAGTGATGCTGAGATGGATATGTTACAAAAAGAAATTCAAAGCTATTATTCATCTCTTGAAGTACTTGCAAAACAAATTGAAGAGTTACGTGCTGAATTAAAAGATAAAGAGTATATGGATATTACAGCTTTAGGTGAACATATAAAAGATTTAGAAATCAATCTTGATATCATTAAAGAAAAACGTCAACGTGCGCAAAATGCGGTAACATATATTTCTGATTTACATGAAAATATTAGGCGTATTGATGAACAAATTCATGAGGAAGAAAAAGCTTTCCAGGAACTTGTTGACTTATATGAAGTAATGAAAGGCGATAACGAAAGCCGTATATCATTTGAACGTTACATCTTAATTGAGTATTTAGAACAAATTGTTCAAATTGCAAACGAACGCTTACGTAAATTATCAAATGGACAATTTTATTTAAAACGAAGTGAACGAGTTGAAAAGAGAAATCGTCAAAGTGGATTAGGCTTAGATGTATACGACGCATATACTGGCCAAACACGCGATGTAAAAACATTATCTGGTGGCGAGAAATTTAATGCATCACTTTGTTTAGCGCTCGGAATGGCAGACGTCATTCAAGCGTATGAAGGCGGTATTTCCATCGAAACGATGTTTATCGACGAAGGTTTTGGTTCATTAGATGAGGAGTCATTAACAAAAGCAGTAGACGCCTTAATTGACTTACAAAAATCAGGCCGATTTATCGGTGTCATTTCACACGTTCAAGAGCTGAAAAACGCAATGCCGGCTGTATTAGAAGTAACGAAGCAGAAGGATGGGTGTAGTCAGACGAGGTTTGTGGTGAAGTAAGTTCAAGTGTAATTCATACTTAAAGCATTCTTTGCGGGTTTCTAGTATAGAACTTATGATAAAACAAATGCCATCTCTTAATAGAGGTGGCATTTGTTTGTTATTCAATATAAAACAATTCACCTACGAGTTATCTGGAGAAGGCGGTGTATTTTCCAAACGATTATAAGCTTTAAAAGCCGAAATTGCCGATATAACACCACCTACTAAAAATAAAGCTGATCCACTGACTAATATGATACGACTGACATATGTTTCACGAGCTTCTTCAACTTCTTCTTGTAACATTGTTGGCATTTGAAATCCCCCTAAACAACATTTATTTTGTAGATAGTATATACAAACGCCTAAAATATGTTAAAATCACTGGATAGTGTTAGGAGGGAGTATATAGTTAGATGTGAATTGTTTGAAAAATCTTCATTATAAATATATGCTAACTTCACATAGAGCACATATTAACATTGTATTATGTATATGTACCAAATAAATAAAGTGAATTGTATTTCGTTCTGTTTTTAAAAATTTAAAATTCTATTATTTTTATATAAAGGTTTCACATCGGAGTTTTAAATATTTTGGAAATAGATCTAAATAAGAGGAATTCATATAAAAGGGGAATGTCTTATGACAACATATACGAGTGAAATGAGAAAAAGTTTAGTTTCAGAAGAAGATGTAGATATTTTGAAAATTATGGCGCACCCAATCCGATTACAAATTGTAAATGAATTAAGTACGAGAAAAACTTGTAATGTAACACAATTAACAGAATTACTAAATATTCCACAATCGACTGTTTCGCAACATTTATCAAAAATGAAAGGTAAAGTGTTACGAGCTGAGAGAAGAGGTTTAGAAATTTATTATCATATTAATAATTTAAAAGCGAGTAAGATTGTAAGTGTTTTAGGATATATAAACTAATGAAGTATTTTCATATAAAATAGCCCCTGCTGGTGAGCAGGGGCTATTTTTTGTTGTTTTATGTATTCGTATTTAAAATTTTATAGTTTTTATGATTTACAATCGTTCGATCAAATTCAAAAGTACCACCGCTTACATTTGTAATTTCAACTAAGACCGATTCAGTATAAAGTTTTAATACAGATCCTGTAATCTTTAAATTATTTCGTTGAAAAAGTATAGTATCCCCTACGTTTGCTTTCATAGTACCTCCTCATTAAAGACAGAAATATTTTTTATTATATATATTAAACCACGTATAGATATATTAGTGAATATTTAGTTTTGTTTATCAATAAAATATTTTTTATTTTATAAAAAATAAAGTGCACTATAGTGTAAAAATAGTTTTTTTGTTGTATAGGAAAATCGAATTTTTGTAATCTAGCCATCATATAACTTGAGACATAATTTTTATAAAAGAAGATGATAAAACAGCTGTAAGTCGTATGGATGCAAAACATAATAATAACTATTTACGTATTTAATAATTCGTTTTTTGTATTTCGTCCTTCGTTTTCTGTAACTGATTCCATATTTTTGACGCTCTATCTTGTAAGTGCTTACATAAACAGAAACATCTTATACAATGAAGGTGTTAAATCAAATGAGGTGGCCAATATGAACATAAAAAAAGAAAATTTAGCGAATAGCATTGAAATAGAAAGAGGAGGCGGAAAGGTATGAAAAAATCAAATGTTAATCCATGGCTTGTTGTCCTTGGTACAGTCATAGTACAAATGGGACTTGGAACGATTTATACATGGAGTTTATTTAATCAGCCTTTAGTTAGTAAATACGGTTGGAGTCTTAACGCAGTTGCTATAACTTTCTCAATTACTAGTCTTTCCTTAGCGTTTTCGACTTTATTTGCGAGTAAATTGCAAGAAAAATGGGGACTTCGTAAACTTATTATGATAGCTGGACTAGCATTAGGACTAGGATTAATACTTAGTTCACAAGCTTCCTCATTAATATTGCTTTATGTACTAGCAGGGGTTGTTGTAGGTTATGCAGATGGTACAGCATATATCACTTCACTATCCAATTTAATAAAGTGGTTTCCAAAGCGTAAAGGTTTAATTGCTGGTATTTCTGTCTCTGCATATGGTTCAGGTAGCTTAATCTTTAAATATGTTAACGCACAGTTAATTGAATCAGTTGGTGTATCACAAGCGTTTATATACTGGGGGTTAATTGTTACAGCTATGATTGTAATTGGCGCTTGTTTAATCCATCAAGCTGCAGATCAAGGAGCAGTTCATGAAACAAAAACTCAGGAATATACAACGAAAGAAATGTTAGGCACAAAACAAGTATACTTATTATTTATTATGTTATTTACATCATGTATGAGTGGCTTATACTTAATTGGTATGGTAAAAGACATTGGTGTTCAACTTGTAGGGCTTAGCGCAGCGACAGCAGCTAATGCGGTGGCTATGGTTGCAATCTTCAATACATTAGGTCGTATTATTTTAGGACCGTTATCAGATAAAATCGGCCGTTTAAAAATCGTTACTGGTACATTTGTTGTTATGGCAGCTTCAGTCTTGGTTTTAAGTTTCGTAGATTTAAATTATGGTATCTACTTCGTATGTGTAGCAAGCGTAGCGTTTTGCTTTGGTGGAAATATCACTATTTTCCCAGCTATCGTTGGTGATTTCTACGGTATGAAAAACCATAGTAAGAACTACGGAATTGTGTATCAAGGATTTGGATTTGGAGCACTTGCAGGTTCCTTTATCGGTGCACTTCTAGGTGGATTCAAACCAACCTTCATGGTGATCGGTGTATTATGTGTCGTATCATTTGTTATCGCAATTTTAATTCAAGCACCTAAGCAGAAAAAAGAACAAGAAGAAGAGTATCGCAGCGTAGCATAAGTATATAAATCTTCTATCACACTATAAATACGAAAAAGCATCCTATTAAATAGGGTGCTTTTTTTATGAATGATTGCAAGGAGGTTATATAATCTTTGGGATTTTCGAGACAAAAAAGCGAGTGAAATACCCAATTGGATTATATTAGAATATTAAAAAGTGATACATTATATCCGAAATACGTATTAAATCTTAAAATATAAACAAGACATACATCAATAATTGCAAGATATATTTTCTCGGTATTTTCAGAAAAATGTTGAGAAAATATATACTTGAGTTTTTGATAAGGCTTTGTAAATGAAGGTATCTACAGTTGGTCTTCTACAAGTTTAAAAAGAGGAGTATGAATTAAATGTGTAATGTAAGTACTTATTAATGCTTTTAGATGTAATTGTATTGAGAATCACTAAGATATTTTATCTAAAAAATAAAAATAGGTTGACAAGTTTATTGAGAAAGATTATCATTTAGGTGTAAGAATGTTAAATGAAAAACATTATCAATGAATAAAATTTTGATGAAAAGTACACTTGACCAATTAGTTTAGTAAGTGTATTATTTTTAACATCATCATTGATAATGAAAATCGTTATCAATGATGATGTTAAACTGGATTAATTTTTATATGAAAGGATAGAGGAAATGAACATAGGGGAATTTGATGGGAAAACGGTTTTAGTAACTGGTGCAGCGCAAGGTATAGGTAGTGTTGTAGCAAACATGTTTTTAGAAAGAGGAGCTACAGTTATTGGGGCTGATCAAACTGAAGAGGGGTTAAACGTACTCTTAAATCAAAATGAATTAAATGAAACACGTGTGAAAACGTTTCGTTTAGATGTGAGTGATAGTGCCGCTGTTGAAGAAGTAGTAGAACGGATTGAAAATGATATAGCACCGATAGATATATTAGTAAATGTTGCAGGGGTTTTACGTATGGGAGCGATTCACTCTTTAAGTGATGAAGATTGGAATAAAACATTCTCTGTAAATTCTACAGGAGTTTTCTATATGTGCCGAGCAGTAAGTAAATATATGATGCAAAGAAAGTCAGGGGCAATTGTTACAGTTGGCTCAAATGCGGCAAATACTCCGAGAATGGAGATGGCTGCGTATGTTGCATCAAAAGCTGCAACGACGATGTTTATGAAATGTTTAGGGTTAGAACTTGCAGCATACAATATTCGCTGTAACTTAGTTTCTCCAGGTTCTACTGAAACTAAAATGCAAAGATTATTATGGGCTGATGAGAATGGAGCTGAAAATATAATTGCTGGTTCTCAAAATACATATAGACTCGGTATTCCGTTACAAAAAATTGCAAAACCTTCAGAAATTGCTGAAGCAGTATTGTTTTTAGCCTCTGATAAAGCGAGTCATATTACAATGCACAATTTATGTGTCGATGGCGGAGCTACATTAGGAGTTTAATAAAAAATTCAGGAGGTTTTAATACTATGAATGAACTTATAGCCGTAAAGGAACTGTCGGAAAAATTATTAGAAGATTATAAAACTGAATCTTCGTTCTTTTTTGCTTCACCAAATCGAACGATATTGGCAGAAGGAGAGTTTACTACAGTAAAACATCATGAAATTGAAAGTTTTACAGAACTTGTACAAGCGGTATTACGTAATGCAAAACAAGCTGGAAATCCGAACCCTATCGTTGTTGGTGCTTTGCCTTTTGATCGTAGAAAAGAAGTTCAACTTATCGTACCAGAACATAGTAGAATTACTGAGCGTTTACAGTTAGAGACAACAAATGAGATAAAACGAAATGAGAAACTGGCATTTGAAATGACGCCTGTACCAGATCCTGAAGTTTATATGAATGGTGTAAAGCAAGGGATTAAAAAAATACAGGACGGCGATTTAAAGAAAATCGTTCTATCCAGATCATTAGATGTTGAATCTTCCGAAAAGATTGATAAGCAAAAACTTCTTCGAGAATTAGCAGAGCATAATAAGCGTGGTTATACATTTGCTGTGAATTTACCGGAAGATGAAAACGAGTGTAATAAAACATTAATTGGAGCAAGTCCTGAATTACTCGTTTCACGTAATGGTATGCAAGTTATTTCTAATCCGTTAGCTGGTTCAAGACCACGTAGTGATGATCCAGTAGAAGATAAGAGAAGAGCAGAGGAATTACTTTCTTCTCCGAAAGATTTACATGAACATGCGGTAGTAGTGGAAGCGGTTGCTGCTGCGCTTCGTCCATACTGTCATACATTACATGTTCCGGAAAAACCATCCGTTATTCATAGTGAAGCGATGTGGCATTTGTCTACTGAAGTGAAAGGTGAACTAAAGGATCCGAATACTACTTCTTTGGAATTAGCAATTGCTCTTCATCCTACGCCAGCAGTTTGCGGAACACCGATGGAAGAAGCGAGAGAGGCGATTCAAAAAATTGAGCCATTTGACCGTGAATTCTTTACAGGAATGCTAGGATGGAGCGATTTAAATGGAGATGGTGAATGGATTGTTACAATTCGCTGTGCTGAAGTGCAAGAAAATACACTTCGTTTATATGCAGGAGCAGGAGTTGTTGCTGAGTCAAAACCAGAAGATGAGTTAGCAGAAACATCAGCTAAGTTCCAAACAATGCTGAAGGCTCTAGGGTTAAGTGATAATTCGCTGAATGAAAAATAGGGGGAAGAAAGAATGTTAGCAGGTTTCACGGAATGGCCAGAAGAATTTGCAAATCGTTATCGAGAAGAAGGATGTTGGCTTGGAGAAACATTTGGTTCGTTGTTAAGAGAACGTGCTGAAAAGCATGGAGATGAAATTGCAGTTGTAAGTGGTAATACGCATATAACGTATAGTGAGCTTGATAAAAAAGTAGATTGCTTAGCTTCAGGTTTACTGAATTTAGGAATAAAGAAAGAGGACCGGGTTGTAATCCAGTTACCCAACATTATCGAGTTTTTCGAAATATGCTTTGCGCTATTTCGAATTGGAGCACTTCCTGTTTTTGCACTACCTTCACATCGAAGCAGTGAAATTAGTTATTTTTGTGAGTTTGGTGAGGCGAGTGCTTACGTTATTTCAGATAAGGCTCTCGGCTTTGATTATCGAAAACTAGCAAGAGAAGTGAAAGAGAAAGTACCAACTTTACAACATGTAATTGTAGTGGGAGAAGAAGAAGAGTTTGTGAACATAAGTGATCTGTATATAGATCCCGTTCCATTACCAGAAGTTCAGCCAAGTGATGTTGCGTTTCTCCAATTATCAGGAGGGACAACAGGACTTTCTAAATTAATTCCTAGAACACACGATGACTATATTTATAGTTTACGTGTTAGCGCTGAAATTTGTAATTTAAATGCAGAAAGTGTCTATATGGCAGTTCTTCCAGTAGCACACAATTACCCGATGAGTTCTCCAGGGACATTTGGAACTTTCTATGCGGGTGGAAAAGTAGTGTTAGCAACTGGAGGGAGTCCAGATGAGGCATTTGCTCTTATAGAAAAAGAAAAAGTAACGATTACAGCGCTCGTTCCACCATTAGCAATGATTTGGCTTGATGCTGCATCTTCCCGTAATAACGATTTATCGAGCCTAGAAGTGATTCAAGTAGGTGGTGCGAAATTTAGTGCCGAAGTTGCAAAGCGTATTCGCCCTACATTTGGATGTACGTTACAGCAAGTGTTTGGTATGGCAGAAGGGTTAGTAAATTACACGAGATTAAATGATCCGGAAGAAATCATTATTCATACACAAGGTAGACCGATGTCTACATTCGATGAAGTACGGGTTGTTGATGAAAATGATAACGATGTAAAACCTGGTGAAGTAGGTAGTTTATTAACAAGAGGGCCCTATACAATTCGTGGCTATTATAAAGCAGAAGAGCATAATGCACGATCATTTACAAAGGATGGATTTTATCGCACAGGTGATCTTGTAAAAGTAAATGAACAAGGTTACATCATTGTAGAAGGAAGAGATAAAGATCAAATTAACCGTGGTGGCGAGAAAGTTGCTGCGGAAGAAGTTGAAAATCATTTATTAGCACATGATGCAGTACATGATGTAGCCATCGTATCAATGCCTGATGATTATTTAGGAGAACGTACTTGTGCGTTTGTAATAGCTCGTGAACAAGCTCCGACAGTAAGTGAATTAAAAATGTTTTTAAGAGAACGGGGTATAGCGGCTTATAAGATTCCAGATCGAATTGAATTTATTGATTCATTCCCGCAAACAGGTGTTGGAAAGGTAAGCAAAAAAGAGTTACGTAAAGTCATTACGGAAAAACTTATTACGGTAAAGCGATAAAAAAATAAAAATTGGAAGGAAGTGATTAGATGGCTATCCCATCTATTTCAGTATACAAAATGCCAGTTGAATCAGAACTACCAAAAAATAAAGTGAACTGGACGCCAGATCCGAAACGTGCGGTTCTTTTAATCCATGACATGCAAAAATATTTTCTTGATGCATATAGCGATAAAGAATCACCAAAAGTAGAACTCATTTCAAATATTAAGGTGATAAGAGAAAAATGTAAGGAACTTGGTATACCAGTTGTTTATACAGCACAACCAGGTGGACAAACGTTAGAACAACGTGGATTATTACAAGACTTCTGGGGTGACGGTATTCCTGCTGGACCAGATAAAAAGAAAATTGTCGATGAACTTACTCCTAATGAAGATGATATATTCTTAACAAAATGGAGATATAGTGCATTTAAAAAGACAAATCTATTAGAAATTTTAAATGAACAGGGAAGAGATCAACTTATTATTTGCGGTATTTATGCGCATATCGGCTGCCTTTTAACAGCTTGCGAAGCATTTATGGATGGTATAGAACCATTTTTTGTAGCAGATGCAGTTGCTGATTTTTCAATAGACCATCATAAACAAGCATTGGAGTATGCATCTAATAGATGTGCAGTAACGACATCAACAAACTTACTGTTAAAAGATTTACAAAGTGTAAAAAGTGATGAGAGTGAAGGAATCACTTTACAGGAAGTGCATGAACTAGTTGCACAACTACTTCGTGAGCCAGTAGAGAGTATTGATATTGATGAGGACTTACTAAATAGAGGACTTGATTCGGTCAGAATTATGAGTTTAGTAGAGATGTGGCGTCGCGAAGGGAAAGAAATAACTTTTGCAGATTTAGCAGAACGTCCAACTGTTTCCTATTGGTACAGTTTACTATCTTCACAGACAGCACAGGTGCTGTAACAAATAGACTACATAATAAAGGGGTAGTAAAGAATGCCTAATAGTCAAAAGGTTCGTCATTCGTTATCATCTGCGCAGACTGGTATGTGGTTTGCACAGCAATTAGATCCGCTTAATCCGATTTATAATACTGGGGAATATGTTGAAATAAACGGAAATATTAATCAAGAAATTTTCGAATTAGCAGTACGTAAAGTTGTAACAGAAGCAGAAGCACTACATGTTCGCTTCGAAGAGGATGAAATTGGTCCATGGCAAGTTATTGAAGAATTACAGTTTCATATGCATTTTATTGACGTTCGTAAAGAAGAAAATCCTGAAGAAGCTGCTAAAGTATGGATGAAAAATGATTTATCTATGCCAGTCGATTTGAAAAGAGATACTTTATTTACTGAAGCACTTATTCAAGTTGAAAATAATCGTTTCTTTTGGTATCAGCGCATCCATCACATTGTGATGGATGGCTATGGATTTTCACTTCTAAGCCAAAAGGTAGCGAAAGAGTATACATCACTTATAGAAGAAACAAGAAAGAATGAAAAGCCATTTGGTTCTCTTGCAAAAATTGTACAAGAAGATATGGAGTATCGTGAGTCTAAACAATTTCAGGAAGATCGTACTTTTTGGTTAGAAAAGTTTGCAGATGAACCGGATGTCATAAGTTTAGCAGAACGAGCGCCGAGAACATCAAATGGATTTTTACGAGAAACAGCTTATTTATCCAGTTCTAGCACGAAAACTTTACTTGAAGATATCAATGTTTCTTTAACAAATTGGCCGGAATTTATTGTAGCTGTAACAAGTATTTACATGCATAAATTAACAGGTGCAAATGATATTGTTTTAGGTTTACCAATGATGGGGCGTCTCGGTTCTGCATCTATTTATACACCGAGCATGGTAATGAATTTAGTACCACTTCGTATTACAGTAACTCCAAATATAACTCTTGCGGAATGCATACAGCAAGTTTCTAAAGAGATTCGAGAAGTACGTCGTCATCATAAATATCGTCATGAGGAATTAAGAAGAGACTTAAAGTTACTAGGTGAAAATCAAAGGTTATTCGGGCCGTTAGTGAATGTGATGCCTTTTGATTATGGGCTTAATTTTGCTGGGAATCGTGGTATTACACATAATTTATCAGCAGGACCAGTCGATGATTTATCGATAAATGTATATAAACGTTTTGATCAAAATGAGCTAATGATTCATTTTGATGCGAATCCGTTAGTATATAGTGATACGGAACTAGCATTGCATAAAGAGAGATTTATGAATGTATTAGAATTAGTGATAAATGATTATCAAAAAGACGTGTCGATTGGAAATATAAACATTACTCTTCCAGAAGAAAATCATAAAGTTTTATTCGAATGGAATGAAACTAAGGAAGCTGAGGATTTAATCACTCTACCTTTATTATTTGAAAAACAAGTACAAAAAAATCCAAATAAAATAGCGGTTACGTGTAACGGAGTAGACCTTACGTATAAAGAGCTAAATGAACGGGCGAATGAACTAGCGCACTATTTAGTAGAAGAAGGAATAGGGCCAAATCAGTCTGTAGCTTTAGTATTTCCAAGGTCAATAGAAATGGTAGTAAGTATGCTAGCAGTTTTAAAGGCTGGTGCAGCGTATTTACCGATAGATCCAGAATATCCAGCTGAGCGAATAAATTATATAGTAAATGATGCAAAACCAATTTATATCATCACACATTCATCTGTTTCATCTACTTTAGTTATAGAAAATGATATAAAAAAAATCGAATTAGATCGAGAAGAAACAGAACTAGCATTAAAAGCATATTCTCATAGGAATCTACCATTTAGAAATGATGATTCATTTTTAAAGCCTGCGTATACAATTTACACTTCAGGCTCAACCGGAAATCCAAAAGGTGTAATTGTTCCTATGAAAGCTTTAAGTAACTTTCTATTGGCTATGGACGATATGTTTTCACTAAATGAGAACGATCATTTAGTAGCAGTTACAACATTTGCGTTTGATATTTCTGCTCTAGAGATTTATTTACCTCTTATTAGTGGTGCAAGTTTAACAATTGCACAAAAAGAGGTAATTCAAGAGCCTTCTGCGTTAACGGCACTGTTACAAGAAGAAAGAGTGACAGTTATGCAAGCTACACCGACGTTATGGCAGGCGTTAGTAACTGAATATCCAGAAAGGCTACAAGGGCTAAATGTGCTCGTTGGTGGTGAAGCTCTTCCAGCCCATTTAGCAAATATATTAAAAGAATTAGGTTGCTCTATTACAAACTTATATGGACCAACTGAAACGACTATTTGGTCTACTGTCATGAACATTGATGAAAATGAAATTGGTATACCTCCTATTGGAAAGCCAATTTGGAGTACAGACGTGTATGTATTAGATGCAGGTTTACAACCAGTACCACCTGGATTAATTGGTGAATTATATATTGCAGGGGAAGGGCTTGCGAACGGATATTTAGGAAAACCAGAGTTAACGGCTGAACGGTTTGTTGCAGATCCTTATGGAAAACCAGGGAAGCGCATGTACCGCACAGGTGATCTTGTGAAATGGCGTAATGATGGTGTGTTAGAGTACATGAGCCGCGCAGATCATCAAATTAAAATTCGTGGTTTCCGAATTGAATTAGCTGAAATTGAAATGGTATTACAACGACATGAATATATTCAACAAGCGGTAGTAATGGTACGGGAAGATCGCCCAAATGATAAACGAATCATTGCGTATATCGTTGCCGAAGGGAATGAAGGGATTAACCTTTCAGAAATTCGTTCTTATGTTTCAGAAAGTTTAGCGAATTATATGGTGCCATCGGCATTTGTTGTGCTAGAAGAATTACCATTAACGCCAAATGGTAAGGTTGATAGAAAGAAATTACCTGCTCCTGATTTTAATGAAATGAACAAGGAGAGAGTTGCTAGAAATCCGAAAGAAGAAATATTATGTGATTTATTTGCAGAAGTACTTGGTGTTTCTCGCATTAGCATTGATGATAATTTCTTTGAAATGGGTGGCCATTCGCTTCTTGCATCTCGTCTAATGGCAAGAATTCGTGAAACGTTAAGTGTTGAATTAGGAATAGGAAAACTATTTGAATCGCCAACTGTTGCTGAACTGGCGAAACAATTGGATCAAGCAAAAACTGCAAGACCAGCTATTAAGAAAGTAAGTAGACCAAATGAAGTTCCACTTTCATTTGCACAGCGCAGGTTATGGTTCTTAAATTGTTTAGAAGGTCCAAGTCCTACTTATAATATTCCATTAGTCGTTCGTATTTCTGGAAAGTTGAACGAGGAAGCATTGCAAGGTGCCTTTTATGATGTAGTTGAGAAACATGAAACGCTTAGAACGATTTTCCCTAACGTATTAGGTAGTTCCTATCAGAAAATTTTAGATATGGAAAATTTAAATCTAGAAATGATAATAACAAAAACATGTAAAGATGAGTTAGAAAATGTGCTTGTAGAGGCGGTAAGATATAGTTTTAACCTTGATGTTGAACCAGCAGTTCGTCTGCAACTATTTACAGTGAATGAAAACGAACATGTATTACTAATTCTATTGCACCATATTGTAGGGGATGGCTGGTCATTACAACCGTTAACGAGAGATTTTACAGCGTCATATAAAGCACGATGTCAAAGTAACAGAGTTCAGCTAGAGACACTTCCAGTTCAATACGCAGATTATGCACTTTGGCAACAACAACTGCTCGGTAATGAAACTACACCAGAAAGTCTTATTTCAACACAATTAGATTTTTGGAAGAAAGAGTTAGAAGGTTTACCAGATAAAATAGAGTTACCTACAGATTACCAGCGTCCAATTGAAATGAGTTATCACGGAGAAACAATTCATTTTCAAATAGATGCGGGTATGCATAGTAGGTTAGTAGAGCTTGCACGGAAAAACGGAGTTAGTTTGTTTATGGTGTTGCAAGCAGGACTTAGTGCGCTATTTACAAGATTAGGTGCAGGTACTGATATACCAATTGGTAGTCCGATTGCTGGAAGAAATGAAGATGCACTCTCTGACATAGTCGGTTTATTTGTAAATACATTAGTGTTACGTACAAATACATCAGGAGATCCAAGCTTTAAAGAATTATTGAATAGAGTGAAGCAATCAAATCTTGCAGCTTATGAAAATCAAGATGTTCCATTTGAACGACTCGTTGAAGTGTTAAATCCAGTACGTACTCGAAATAGTCATCCGCTGTTTCAAGTTATGTTAGCTTTCCAAAATACGCCAGAAGCAACGTTTGATGCTCCGGATATAGAAGCGAACCTTGAAATTCAAAGCGTTGGTTCTGCCAAGTTTGATCTAACATTTGAAATTAGCGAGAGTAACGGAGTTGATGGTACTCCAGATGGCTTAAACGGATTACTAGAATTTAGTACGGATTTATATACACGTGAAACAGTTCAAAAATTAGTTGAACGATTTATTTTGTTATTAGATGATGCAGCGAAATATCCGGATCAATCAATTGGCACATTAGAAATATTAACTTTAGCAGAGAAAAATACAGTGTTAGAAAAGTGGAATGGTGGTTTTCAAATTGTACCAGAAATGACATTGCCACAATTATTTGAAAAGCAGGCTCATATAAATCCAAATTCTATTGCTGTCGTCTTTGAAGATGAAAAGTTAACTTATGAAGAGTTGAATAAAAAAGCGAATAAAATAGCTCGATTGCTAATAGCAAATGGAGTAGGCCCTGATCAACTCGTTGCTTTAGCGATGCCGAGATCTTTAAATATGGTTGTAAGCTTACTAGCTGTTCTGAAAGCTGGTGCGGGATACCTTCCGTTAGATCCGGATTATCCGTCAGATCGTATTTCATTTATGCTCCACGATGCGAAACCATCATGTGTTTTAACAAATTCAGATGTGGAAATTGAATGTGATGAGGAACTGAAAATTTTAGTTGATGATGTGAAAGTAATAGGGGAAATTGAGAAATATAGTGAAGACAATATTGATGAAATGGAGCGCATGAAGCAGTTATCTCCTTCGCACATTGCGTATGTTATTTATACATCAGGCTCAACTGGTAGACCGAAAGGCGTTATGATACCTCATCAAAATGTAGTAAGACTTTTAGGAGCAACTGATCATTGGTTCCAATTTGACGAGAACGATGTATGGACAATGTTTCATTCATATGCTTTTGATTTCTCGGTTTGGGAAATTTGGGGACCTTTATTATATGGTGGGCGTTTAGTCGTAGTACCACATACTGTAAGTCGCTCGCCGAAAGAATTTTTACAACTTCTTGTTAAAGAAAAGGTAACTGTTTTAAACCAAACTCCATCAGCGTTCTATCAATTGATGCAAGCAGATCATGAAAATGAAGAAATTGGCCAAAAATTATCTTTACGATATGTTGTTTTTGGAGGAGAAGCACTTGAGCTAAGTCGATTAGAAGATTGGTATTGTCGACATTCTCATAACGCACCAAAACTTATTAATATGTACGGTATTACGGAGACGACAGTACATGTTAGTTATATTGAATTAGATGAAACAATCGTCTCTTTACGAGCAAACAGTTTAATTGGGTGTAGTATACCTGATCTTAAAGTGTATGTGTTAGACAACTATTTACAACCGGTGCCACCTGGAGTAGTTGGAGAAATGTATGTTGCAGGTGCAGGGCTTGCTCGTGGATATTTAGGAAGAGCAGGCTTAACTGCAGAACGTTTTATTGCAGATCCATTTGGTAAGCCAGGTACAAGAATGTATCGTACTGGGGACTTAGCACGTTGGCGTCAAGATGGGACGCTAGATTATATAGGACGTGCAGATCATCAAATAAAAATTCGTGGATTCCGAATTGAATTAGGGGAAATAGAAGCGGTAATAATGAAACATCCTAAAGTTGAGCAAGTAGCCGTTATTGTACGGGAAGATCAACCAGGGGATAAACGGTTAGTTTCTTATATCGTCGCATCAAATAATGAAATGATTGATACGAATGAAATGCGTAAGTATGCTGGAGGTAGTTTACCAGATTACATGGTTCCATACGCTTTTGTAGTAGTAAATGAGTTGCCTTTAACTCCAAACGGTAAATTAGATAGAAAGGCATTGCCGGCTCCAGAATTTATCGCATCATCTTCTAGTCGTGGACCAAGAACACCGCAAGAAGAAATGTTATGTGACTTGTTTACAGAAATTTTAAGTGTGCCGCAAATTGGAATTGATGACGGATTCTTTGATTTAGGTGGCCATTCACTTCTTGCAGTGCAGCTTATGAGTCGTATTAAAGAAGCACTTGGGGTCGAACTAAATATCGGAACTTTATTTGCAGCACCTACTGTTGCGGGTCTTGCTGAAAGACTTGAAGTGGGAAATGGACAAAGTGCACTTGATGTGTTGCTTCCATTACGAGCAAGCGGAGACCAATTACCACTATTTTGTGTACACCCAGCAGGTGGATTAAGTTGGTGCTATGCAGGACTTATGAAATCTTTAGGAACAGATTATCCAATCTACGGTGTCCAAGCACGTGGTATTGCTAAAAATGAAGAACTTCCAAAAAGTTTAGAGGAGATGGCGGCGGATTATTTAAAACACGTTCGTGAAGTACAGCCTCACGGACCATATCGTTTACTCGGTTGGTCGCTCGGAGGAAATGTTGTGCATGCAATGGCGGCGCAACTGCAAAATGAAGGGGAAGAAGTAGAATTACTCGTTATGCTGGATTCTTATCCAGGTCACTTCTTACCGAATACGGAAGCACCTACTGAAGAAGAAGCGTTAATCGCATTACTTGCTTTAGGTGGATACGATCCAGATAACATGGATGGTAAACCACTTACGATGGAAAGTGCAGTAGAAATACTTCGTAAAGATGGAAGTGCATTAGCAAGTCTTGAAGAAGAGACGATTTTAAATTTGAAAGAAACATATGTAAATTCGGTAGGATTGTTAGGGAAATATGTACCGAAAGTTTATAACGGAGATATTTTATTCTTTAGATCTACTGTTATACCAGACTGGTTCGATCCTATCTCTCCAAATACGTGGCTAAATTATTTAGAGGGGCAAATTGTGCAACACCATATTGATTGTAGACATAAAGATTTATGTCAACCAGGACCACTTACAGAGATTGGACAAGTATTAGCGAAATATTTGCAGGATAAGAAAGGGGTAAGTACAGTATGACGAATCCGTTTGAAAATGATAATTACACATATAAAGTACTAAAAAATGAGGAGGGCCAGTATTCTCTCTGGCCTGTTTTTCTTGATGTACCTATTGGTTGGAATGTCGTGCATGAAGAGGCTAGTAGGAATGATTGTTTAAAATATGTTGAAAATAACTGGGAAGATTTGAATCCGAAAAGTAAACAAGTGGGCGAAAAAATATTAGTAGGAAAACGATAATGAAGGCAAAAATAAATCCAAAAGTAGTTGTAAGCATCGTATATATAACAGCGATGTTTATGGCTGCGATGGATGCAACGATTGTGAATGTAGCACTCCAAACGATAAGTAAAGAACTACAAGTGCCTCCATCTGCAATGGGGACGGTTAATGTTGGGTATTTAGTTAGCTTAGCTGTTTTTCTTCCGATTTCTGGTTGGTTAGGAGATCGCTTCGGTACGAAAAGAGTATTTCTAACCGCTCTTTTCGTATTTACAACTGCGTCTGCATTATGTGGAATAGCGAATGATATTACTTCATTGAATCTTTTTCGCATCATGCAAGGTGCTGGCGGGGGGCTTTTAACACCAGTTGGGATGGCGATGTTATTCCGAACATTTTCACCAGAGGAAAGGCCGAAAATTTCACGGTTTATTGTGTTGCCAATTGCTGTAGCACCGGCAGTAGGACCAATTATTGGCGGTTTTTTTGTAGATCAAATGTCTTGGCGCTGGGCATTTTATATTAATTTACCGTTCGGAATCGTAGCATTACTATTCGGTCTACTATTTTTAAAAGAGCATATTGAAAAATCAGCTGGTCGCTTTGATTCTCTCGGTTTTGTTCTTTCAGCACCAGGATTCGCGATGCTTATCTATGCACTTAGTCAAGGGCCGTCAAAAGGCTGGGCTTCAGAGATTATAAGTACTGGAATAGCTGGGATTGTATTCATTACATTGTTTATCATTGTAGAACTTAGAGTAAAGCAACCGATGTTAGATTTACGCTTATTAAAAGAACCAGTCTTTAGAAAAATGAGTCTTATTTCATTGTTTTCATCCGCTGGTTTACTAGGAACGTTATTTGTTTTTCCACTTATGTATCAAAATGTAATAGGGGTTTCCGCATTGGAATCAGGTCTTACGACATTCCCAGAGGCGATTGGGTTAATGATATCGTCACAGATTGTGCCATGGTCATATAAGAAACTAGGAGCTCGAAAGGTAATTTCTATTGGATTAATTTGTACGGCGATTATCTTTGTTTTATTAAGTTTTGTAAATCACGATACGAACCCATGGCAAATTCGGGCATTATTGTTTGGTATCGGTATTTTCTTAGGTCAGTCTGTTGGAGCAGTTCAATTTTCTGCATTTAATAATATCACGCCACCTTCTATGGGGAGAGCTACGACTATATTTAATGTGCAAAATCGATTAGGTTCAGCGATAGGAGTTGCAGTTTTAGCTAGTATACTAGCCGGTTTTGGAAATAATAGTGTACAAAATAATGCTCAGTCAGATTTCTTACCATATCAAGCTGCGTTAATTGGATCAGCAATATTTTTACTCGTAGCATTACTATTTTCTTTACGTATTTCTGATAAAGAGGTAATGGCAAAGAAGAAGAAAAAGCCGTTACCTATATTACAAAAAGAAAAAGAAGTTGTAAACGAATAAGTTATAGAATAATAATATTCTTTTGAAATAAAATGATATTGTTTTTTAGAAGGAGAGAGTTTACATGATAGAGAGTAAAGTTGTAGATTCTGTACCAACTCTTAATGAGAATAGTTGTCAAATATGGTGGGCAAGAATTTCAGATTTACAATCATGGCATTACAATTTACTAAATGATGTTGAACGAGAGAAAGCAAATTCATATCATCATTCGGCAGATCGTGCACGATTTATAATAGGTTGTGTAATTAGTAGATTAGTTCTTGGAAAGATCCTTTCTATGTCGCCAGTTCAAGTACCGATTAATCGAATGTGCCCTGTATGTAAGTTACAACATGGTAGACCACAATTACCAGAAGGAATGCCGCAAATATCTGTTTCACATTCGGGTGAGTGGGTTGTTGTTGCATTTACAAAGTCTGCACCTGTAGGCGTTGATGTTGAACAAATGAATCCAAATGTAGATGTTATGAAAATGGCAGAGGGCGTATTAACAGACATTGAAATAGCACAAGTTATGAAATTACCTAATGAACAGAAAATAGAAGGTTTTTTAACATATTGGACTCGAAAAGAAGCGGTACTAAAAGCGACAGGTGAAGGACTAATGATTTCACCAGTAGGTATTACTGTATCAGCTCCAAATGATCCTCCAAATTTGTTAGTTTTTAAGGATAGGCAAGAGTTAGTAGAAAATACAATGATGGAGGATATAAGGCCAAGTGCAGATTATATGGCTTCAATTGCAATATTTAGTAAAGAAGTAACTGAAATTACACAGTTAGACGCAGTAGCGCTTTTAAATTATAAATAAGTTAAATAAAAAATCTTATAGAAGAGGTGTTCCTCATGTTAGTAGCGGAAAATAGAACAAATGAATTCACTTATAATGTACAAGCAATTAAAAATATTTTATTTTCTGGAGATACATCATCTATTCATGCTTTAGAAAAGCTTTTGAATGATACAGTTCAGTTTGAAATTCTCGAACAAGAGGTATTTGATAGACAGTACATCCCGAAAGAAGCAAAGAATTTCTTTGATAAAAACGGAACATTTCTTTACCGTGTATCCAATGTTAGTTATAAAGGAAAAGTGTTATCTGAGAATCTAATTTTTGCGGACACTTCGTTTTTACCAAATACAATTAAGAGTGAATTAGAGAGTGGGAATATTCCAGTTGAAAAAATTATAGAAAAGATGGAAGTAAGAAGAAACGTATTATACGAAGGATATCAGCCATCTGGGAATATTATTGAATTGTTTGATGGATGCTCTGTTACGGCGAATGTGTATCCAACTAGAAAATATCAAATTGTAAGTAATTGCAAATGCATATTTTATATTTGTGAAGTATATCATGCAGAGAATATAAAAAATCTGCTTAAATAGAAAATAAGAAACCAGCCTATAAAATGGCTGGTTTCTTATTTATTTCACAGCTTCTTTTAACTCTTTACCAGCTTTAAATGCTGGAACTTTACCAGCAGCGATTTGAATTTCTTCGCCAGTTTGTGGATTACGTCCTGTACGAGCAGATCTTTCGCGCACTTCAAACGTTCCAAAGCCGATTAATTGAACTTTATCGCCAGATTGTAATGCAGTAGCAATTGTGTCAAATACGGATTGTACCGCTGCAGAAGCTTCCTTTTGAGAAATATCAGCGGATTGTGCCACGTTTTTAACTAATTCTGTTTTGTTCATGTTTTCACCTCATAAAAAGTTTTTTAGAATGAATGTTTTAGTATAATGGATAGTATAGAGAAAGCTATTTATATGGTTAGAAAGAATACTATATAGTTATGTTAATTTCGTTGTAAGAGACTGAATCCCTGCTAATAATTAGGGATTAATTAAGAATTGATGTATAGAAAATGCTGTAATATGAGGATGAGGGGGAGTATATGAATGATTTTTCGTGAAAAGAATGAGAAAGAAAGTATATTAATTCGTCAACATGATCATGGTTTTTTAGCTGGAGAGATTGCAAAGCATATAAAAGAAGATTTTTTTGAAGATGAAACATACTTAAAAGAGACAATTGATGCAATATATGAGCATGATAGAGGATGGATAGAACTTGATAAAGTACCAATTTTGAATGATGCTAAAAATATTCCATATACATTTATGGATTGTCCAAGTTCATTGCGTTTTGTTTTTTATACGATTGGTTTGAATGAAATTGAAGATTCGAATCCATACGGAGCATTACTTTGTAGTAAACATTTTTTATCATTTTCATTAAATGACGAAGACGAAGAAATGATGTCTTTTTATAAACATGAATTGAAACGACAAAAAAGAATTTTGAAAACGTTAACGAAAGAACAATTTGCGATGTTCGATAAACATTATAGATTATTAAAGTTTTGCGATGAACTTTCTTTATATGTGTGTATGAATAAACCTGGCGTAGAAAAGGAAGATGAAATTGATTTGTTTAAAGGTGGTTTTGAAGGAACGGAAATGTTTAATAGTAAGGTGGAGAAACCTATTCAAGCTGAATGGGTGGACGAGGAAACAATACGGATTACACCGTTTCCATTTCAAACGGAATTTCATACGTATGTAAAATATAAAACTATAAATAAACATGTAGTTGAAGAAAAAGGGATTGCAAAAGCTGATAGAGAATCGGAAATGGAGAAACAAAACATTCGTTTCGTACAATAAGGAGGCGATTTAGATTGAAAGAGTACATGTTAAAACAGTTTGATTACCATGATTGGGCTAATACGCGATTATTCAATCGATTAAAAGAGTTACCAAGCTATGAGACAATCTTTAGCGAAAAGATACAGAGTGTATTTCCATCAATTAAGGATACTTTTGCGCATATTTATATTACAGATCAAGTGTGGTTACACATATTGCATGGTAAAAGTATGAATGAAGCAATACAAGACCGAGAAAATTTACGAAAACAAATCGAAACTAAATCGTTACATGAATTAGAAAAAATGTTTAAAAACATGGCAAATCAATATAAAGACTTTTTAATTACAATACAAGACGTGAATGCTGTATTTGTTATCGAGAATCCATATGCAGGGAAATTAGAAACTTCAATTTTAGAGTTAGTACAACATGTCGTAAATCATGGTACATATCATAGAGGAAATATAACAGCGATGATCCGTCAACTCGGTCATTCGTCGACAATGACGGATTTTGTACTGTATTTACATATGGTGCAGAAGGAGGGGGAGTAATATAGTTTGTAAGAAGGAGAGCCTTTAATTGTAAAAGTCTCTCCTTCTATTTTATCCCGCACTAATGGCAGATCACTGATTAAAGTTTTACATTATTTCTTAAGAGGCTTTATTTTCTTGTAATTGTTTAGCATATTGTATAGCTTTATATGCATTGACTCTACCATTTTTCCAATACGTACCTGTACCACTAATTTTATCAGACGTTGACTCAATAATTTGGCGGATTTGTGTATTGCTATATCCTTGATTTGCTAAAAGAGCAGCGACTCCTGCAACATGAGGTGTTGCCATAGATGTACCACTTAATGATTGATACGTGCTTCCTTTATATGTGGAATATATATTTGAACCTGGTGCTGCAACATCTACCCAGTTACCATAAGTAGAAAATGAAGATTTTCTATCTGATTGATCTGTAGAAGCAACTGCAATCACCTCGTTGTAATAAGCAGGATAATTAGCTTTTGTATTTCCAGCATTTCCAGCAGCTGAAACAATAACAGAGCCTTTATTCCATGCATATTGAACGGCTTGTTGTAAAGCAGTCCCACCATTTGGAGCGCCTAAGCTTAAGCTAATTACTTTTGCACCTGAATCAGCAGCTTCTCTAATCCCTTGCGCTACAGCATCAAGAGTACCACTTCCTTGATTATCTAATACGCGGACGGCATAAATTGAAGTTTGTGGGGCAACACCAGCAATTCCAACACTATTATTCGTAAGTGCTCCAGTAATTCCAGCGCAATGCGTACCATGACCATTACCATCATCAGATGTATTGTCGTTGTCAACATAATCATGTCCGTAAATTACTTTCGAAGCTAAATCAGGGTGTGAACCTTGAACTCCTGTATCAATAATAGCTACTTTTACACCAGGATCACTTCGTTGACTATCCCAAGCTTGTGGAGCTTGAATTTTTTGCAATCCATATTGATTTTTAAAATATGGGTCGTTCGGAGTCCAAAAGGCGTGAACGTAATAATTCGGTTCTGCATATTCCACATCTGGATTATTTTTATAACTTTTTATTTTTTCTTTGACAGTACCTTTTGAAAATTGAACGACTTCAAAACCTAACGTATCATCTTTAGATAAAACGTTAGCACCGACAGATTTGTGAAAAGATTGAACATTACTTAAAGAGGCATTTTGTTTGAACTTAACGATTAATTGGTTAGGGACGTAATCAGTAGATGATGTTTCAGCACTTGAAGTATTTGTGTTAAAAAAGAAACCACCAATAATAAATGATAACACAGATAGGAAAACAATGATTTTGTTTTTCAAAAGATTTTTCCTCCCTTTTCTTGGATGAGTTTTTCGGCGACACTTTAATGTCACATTCCTTTTCAACTATATAGTTAGACCATACGATTTATGTCATTTATGTGAAAAACTTTTAGTGGAATAAAAAAAGGGAAAGATCGATATAAATATATTTTTCATGACATTTACTGAGTTAGAAAACGAAAAAAGGAATGCTCATTATGTATGAGTCATTCCTTTTTTTATATTAACTTGCCTGTTTTTTATGACTTTCTTTCAATTTCTCTGCTTGTAAAAAGCGATTCGTTTCAGCAACAACAATACCACTTAACCCAATAAGGCCAATTAAGTTTGGAATCGCCATAAGTCCATTTGCAATATCAGCAAATGTCCATACGATACCTAGTTTTAAATTAGCCCCAATAGCAATCATGACAATAAAGATCGCTTTATAATATTTAACAGCACCTTCTCCAAATAAATAAGCCACGCACTTCTCGCCGTAATACGACCATCCTAAAATAGTAGAGTAGGCAAATAATATAATTGCGATACCAAGAATCATACTACCAGCAGTGCCAAATACAGATTGGAACGCAAGTGTTGTCGCTTCAACGCCAGTTTTACCTGATTTCCATGCACCTGTAGTAATTAATACTAGCCCTGTAATGGTACATACAATAAACGTATCTAGAAAAGTACCAGTCATAGAAACTAAAGCTTGCTTTGCAGGTGAATCAGTTTTTGCGGCAGCTGCAGCAATAGGGGCACTCCCTAAACCAGCTTCGTTTGCAAATACACCGCGCGCCATTCCGATTTGAATTGCAGATGCAATTGTTGCGCCAATAAAACCACCAGCAGCTGCAGTCCCATTGAATGCGCCAGAAAAAATAAGTGAGAATGCTTCTGGAATTTGATCGTAGTGATAGAAAATAATAATAAGCCCAGCAATGATATAAAAGAAAGCTTTAATAGGAACGATATATCCTGTCACTTTCCCGATTTTTTTCACACCGCCTAAAATAACAATGGCGATTAAAAACGACATAAATATACCAGTTAAAGCAGGAGGGAAAGAGAAATTAATTCGCATTGCCTCTGCAACTGAGTTAGATTGCACCATATTACCGATACCGAAAGAAGCAGTTGTGCCGAATATAGCGAATAAAACTGCAAGCCATTTCTTACCTAAACCACGTTCTAAATAGTACATTGGTCCACCTGAATATTCACCATTTTCATTACTAACACGGTATTTCACCGCAAGAATTGCTTCGGCATACTTTGTTGCCATACCGAACAAAGCAGTAATCCACATCCAAAAGATTGCACCGGGTCCACCGATCGTTACTGCAGTTGCAACACCGGCTATATTTCCCATACCTATCGTTGCCGCCATAGCTGTCATAAGTGCTTGGAAGTGGCTAATATCTCCAGAGGAAGATGTATCTTCTGATTTTTTAAAAGCTAGTTTGTGAGCGTATAATAGTTTACTAAACTGTAATCCTTTTAAACGCACTGTGAGAATGATACCAGTACCAACGAGTAACAACAACGTTGGTAATCCCCACACATAGTGATTGATTTGTTCTAATACTGTACTTACTGTCTCCATCTGTATTCTCCTTTTTATGAAAAAATAAAAACCACTTCAAGTAAATGAAATGGTCTCTGGAGAAACAAGGGATAGAAAAATAAACCGATACAAATCGGCATTTTCTTTCGCTTGTCTCTGTCCTTTTACCTGAGAGATTATCCGCTATAGTAGCGGATTTGCTCCTTCGGTGCTCTTTTTCCTCCGCGCTATATAAAAGCGAGAGGGAGTCTCTCCAGAGATTCGTCCCCATGCAGTTCTACTTGTAAACAAGACCTGAGAGTTTCAAAGTTGATTCAGCAACTTTTTGCCCCGTCGGTAGATCAATAGACCTTCTCCTGAATGGTTCATCCGAATTATAAAATTTATAAAAATATTGATTGTAAATCAATAAAAACATTATAGACAGACAAAATATGAATTGCAATCTTTTTTTATGTTAAAATAGTAACCAGTTTTATTTTTTTGCAAGTCCTAATTTAACTTCAACTTCATTTAACGTAGATAAAGCGAGGACAATATGTTGGTCCGCAAGTCCTAAAGCATGTTTAGTATTTTCAATTGTTTCATTGGATGGAGTAGAGTTATTTGCTCCGTCTATAATTAAATTTGCTGCGTTTTTCATAAATTTAGAAGCAGTCTTAAATTCAGTTGTGAAATAAATTAGTTGTTCTTGTATTTGTACTTCCGATATATTTTCTTTAATTTTCACAGTGTCTATTTCGTTCATGATTTTTTCATATTGTTTGGAAATAGCAGTCATTGTGACTAATAGTTTATCTCTGTCTACTGAATCTCCGTTCGTGTTAATCTCTTCCCAGGCAGGCAACCAATCTTTTTCGATGATGTCATTATAATTTGTAGTTAATTCATCAATTTTTGGTTGTAATTTAGTTTTAAAACTTTTTGTATCAATTGTTTCTACGATAGTTTTTTCGTTATTATTTTTATCTTTAGTTGTGTAGAAAATCGTACAGGTAATAATAAAAATAGAAATAACTATTGTCCATTTATTAAAAAATAATTTCTTCAATGGGTAATACCTCCAAAAGTAAATATCCTTTAATTATAATATATAACAATAATATTGTTAATAATAGAGAATATAGTCTGGAATTAATTTTAATTATATTTTTTATATACACAAATAATCAAGATTAGTAAAATAATGAAAGTAATATGTGAGAAAAGAGGGTTTTTAGTGAAAATGAATAGAAGAAAACTAGTTTCAAATATTTCAACGGTTGTGTTATTAGTTAGTTTATTTACACTTATATATTTAGACAAAGAATCTAAAATTGAAGATTTTCCAGTACCAATGTCAGCAATTCATATTAACAATGATAAGGAAGAGGAGTATAAATATATAAGTGTAATGCCTATTACAAAGGCTAGTGGATGGGAGAACTTAGGGGAAAACGGACATACTGTTAGTTTTAAAAAAGGGGAGCGGAAGGTAACTGTATTACATTATCCAGGAGAACTTACGTATTATTTATTTGAACAAAAGGTGAATAAGAAAGGGAGATAAGATAAAGTTGTAATTCGTTAAGGGTTACATCTTTTCTTTTGATTCTGAATTATTTGAAATAAAATCAGATAGATGGTTTGATAGATGTAGTGATAAATATGATTAGTTCTATATGCACATAAAGAGTAATGAGGAGATTATAAAAATATTATGTAAACTGAAAATTATAAGTGGAAGGTAAATTATATCCTAAGGGGGAGTTAAAAATGTTACTAAAAACAATCTACTGTAAGGTGGAAGAAGAGAAAAAAGAGTTATTTTCAAAAGCACAAGAAAAATGGCAAGCTATACAGCATCTAGATGGATTTCACGGACAATTTGGTGGATGGAATGAAGATGAGGCATGTGTATTCACTTTATGGGAAGATAGAAGGGCTTATCAATCATTTATGAATAGTGCACACGATACCATTTATTTAAATAGTAATCAAGAGGATACGTTTCTTTCATGTGAAATTGAATTATTTCAACCGTTGTATGATATAACTGATACGCATTTGAACGATGTAATTACAGCAGGATCTTTTGTACGAGTTGCAATTTGTGATGTAAAACAACAAAGAAAAAAGCAGTTTTTACATAAACAAGAAACAATTTGGAATAAAGGGATGGAAAATGCAAAAGGGATGTTAGGTGGAGTTGTTGGAAAGTCTTTAAAAAATGAAAATTGTTACATAGTGTTAACTTATTGGAAAGATGAAATGGCGCATCAAAATTATGTAGAAGAGATTTTCCCAGAGTTGTATAAACTAGCTAATATTCATGATGATTTAAAAGATATAAGAAGTAAACAAGCTGTATGTAAGGAAGAGTGGCTTGTATATTAAGTGTACAAAACGTGCATAAATGAATGTATAATAAAGATATTTTCTTATAAACGAGTAATTAATAGAAGACGTTATATACCCTTTCATGTTAATATATTTAAGTTATAATAGAAGGCTTACCCTTTTGTATTGTACGGTAGAAGCAGTGTGAGCTTGAATTTTTTTGAAAAGGATGTGCCTAATTTGCGTATCAATAAATTTATTAGTGAAGCTGGAAAAGCGTCTCGACGTGGAGCAGATAAACTAATTAATGAGAGAAGAGTAATTATTAACGGTAAGGTTGCAAAAATTGGTGACCAAGTAAATCCAGGTGATGATGTACGTGTAAATGGAGAGCAACTTCGTATTGCTCGAGATCACGTATATATCGCTTTAAATAAACCAGTAGGTATTACATGTACGAGTGAAAAAGCTGTAAAAGGTAATATTATCGATTTAGTGAATCATCCATTACGAATTAGTCACATTGGACGTCTTGATAAAGACTCAGACGGTTTAATTTTATTAACGAATGATGGTGATATTGTAAATGAAATTTTACGTGCTGAAAACAAACATGAAAAAGAATATATCGTTTCAGTAGATAAGCCAATTACACCTGATTTTCTAGAGAAAATGGCAGCTGGTGTGAAAATTTTAGGAACGAAAACGCTTCCTTGTGAGGTAACACAGTTATCAAAATATGAATTCCAAATTATTTTAACTCAAGGGTTGAATCGTCAAATTCGTCGTATGTGTGAAGCTTTAGGTTATCAAGTATACACTTTAAAGCGTACAAGAATTATGAATATAGAATTAAATAATTTACCTGTTGGACAGTGGAGAGATTTATCGAAGAAAGAGAAACGACGTCTATTTTCAGACTTAAATTACGAACCACAAGATTGGTAAAATTGAAAAGAGGAAACCAAAAATCTATTTTTGGTTTCTTTTTTTATTAAATAAAAAATCATTTTTAAACACTTGCAAAAATAAAATGAATAAGATATAGTAAATAACAATTAATGGATGTACTTTTAAAAGCAAAGAAAAGGACACGAGTTATTTTATCCGGTTATACAGAGAAGGAAGGAAAGCTGAGAACTTCCTAACGCAGAAAAATAACTTACCACCTTAGAGCTGCACTGGGGAAACTAAGTATCTAGTGCCGTGTAAGCGACGTTATCGCAAAAGAAGCCATTATGTTTTTTGTGATGGGAATCTGGGTGGAACCACGGATATAAGCATATTCGTCCCTATTTTAGGGATGAATATGCTTTTTTGTATTCAATTTCATAATAAGCGAAGAAAAGGACACGAGTTATTTTATCCGGTTATACAGAGAAGGAAGGAAAGCTGAGAACTTCCTAACGCAGAAAAATAACTTACCACCTTAGAGCTGTACTGGGGAAATTAAGTATCTAGTGCCGTGTAAACGACGTTACCGTAAAAGAAGCCATTATGTTTTTTGTGATGGGAATCTGGGTGGAACCACGGGTAAAAGCACGCTCGTCCCTATTTTAGGGATGAGTGTGCTTTTTATTATGAAATGGAGAGATGAAAAATGAAAGAACAGATGATTGAAATGAAATTTCCGGATGGAAGCGTTAAAGAATTTGTAAAAGGAATTACTTTAGAAGAAATTGCGGGATCCATTAGCAGTAGTTTAAAAAAGAAAGCAGTCGCAGGGAAAGTAAATGATCAGTTATATGATTTACGCCGAAATATTGAAGAAAATGCGGAAGTAGAAATCGTTACTATAGATTCAAATGAAGGGGTAGAAATTGCAAGACACTCTGCGGCACATATTTTAGCGCAAGCTGTAAAGAGAATGCATGGTAATGTAAACCTTGGTGTAGGACCTGTTATTGAAAATGGATTTTATTATGATATGGATCTTCCGAGTAGTGTAAACGTAGAAGATTTGCCGGAAATCGAAAAAGAAATGAAAAAAATTATAAATGAAAATATAAAAATAGAGCGAGTTGAGGTTTCACGAGAAGAGGCAAAAAAACTGTTTCAAGAAATGAATGATCACCTGAAATTAGAATTGTTAGAAGCAATTCCTAGTGGGGAAAGTGTAACACTCTATAAACAAGGTGAATTTGTAGACTTATGTAGAGGACCTCATTTACCGTCAACAGGCTATTTGAAAGCCTTCCAATTAACTCACGTTTCTGGTGCATATTGGCGAGGTGATAGTAACAATCAAGTGCTTCAGCGTATATATGGTGTTGCGTTCTCTTCTCAAAAAGAATTAGAAGGTTATTTACATTTCGTTGAAGAAGCAGCAAAAAGAAATCATCGTAAATTAGGTAGTGAGCTGGAGTTATTTATGTTTTCTGAAGAGGCTCCGGGAATGCCATTTTATTTACCGAAAGGACAAATTATTCGTAATGAATTAGAAGCATTTTTAAGAGAAATTCAAAAAGAGTATAAGTATCAAGAAGTACGTACTCCGTTTATGATGAACCAAGAATTATGGGAGAAATCAGGACACTGGGGACATTACAAAGACAACATGTATTTCTCTGAAGTAGACAATAAAAGTTTCGCATTAAAACCAATGAACTGCCCAGGACATATGTTAATGTTCAAAAATAAATTACACTCTTATCGCGAATTGCCAATTCGTATGTGTGAGTTCGGTCAAGTACACCGACACGAATTTAGCGGGGCATTAAATGGATTATTAAGAGTACGTACATTCTGCCAAGATGATGCTCATTTATTTGTAACTCCAGAACAAATTGAAGATGAAATTAAATCTGTAATGGCGCAAATTGATTACGTTTATAAAACTTTTGGATTCGAATATGAAGTAGAGCTTTCTACTCGTCCAGAAGATTCAATGGGTGATGATAAGTTGTGGGAGCAAGCAGAAGAGGCATTAGAAAATGTATTACATTCATTGAATTATAAATATAGACTAAATGAAGGTGACGGTGCATTTTATGGACCGAAAATCGACTTCCATATTAAAGACGCTTTAAATAGAAGTCATCAGTGCGGGACAATCCAACTAGATTTCCAAATGCCAGAGAAGTTTGATTTAAATTATATAGATGAGAAGAATGAAAAGAGAAGACCAGTTGTCATTCACAGAGCAGTTTTAGGATCTTTAGACCGTTTCTTAGCGATATTAATTGAGCACTTTGGAGGCGCGTTCCCGGCATGGGTGGCACCGGTTCAAGTGAAGGTCATTCCAGTTTCGAATGCAGTCCATGTACAATACGCAGATGAGATTGCGGATAAATTAGCACAAGCTGGCATTCGTGTTGAAAGAGATGTACGAGATGAAAAGTTAGGATATAAAATAAGAGAAGCACAAATGCAAAAAGTTCCTTATGTTCTTGTTATTGGGGATAAGGAAATGGAGAACGGATCTGTAAATGTACGTAAATACGGTGAAGACCAGTCAGAAGTTATTGAACTAAATGGGTTTGTGGAGAGTATAAAAGAGGAAATAAGAAATAGAGATTGATAATAAAATACACCATTAACATGTATTACTGAATTTAAACTCATTAAAGAACCATAATAAATGATGAAGGGATAGCTTAATCGCTATCCCTTCATCATTTATTGCCATATACTTCACTTCATACCGTTAAATCATTTTCTGATTTTATATTAATGGCTTCTTGTAAGAGCTTTTGGAGAACTGCAGCAAAAACAGCAATCACGATAGAGGAGAAAATAATGATCAATCCAATTGGTATAAAACTTGGAGGATCAATTTTTTTTGCCATAAGATAGTAAAGTGGCATACCTAGTATGTATATGGTACCGATAGTGAGGGCACAGTATTTTATATTTTTTAAAGCCTTTACTGATAATACCGAGAACGCTTTGTTCTTATCAATATAACTTAAAAGTTTAAAAACTTGATACAGAGCGAAGTAAAAAGGTATCGTCGCTACGTACATATCGATTAAAACGAGAGATTTCATATAAGCAATAGCTGGATACAATTCTCCAGCGAAATTCCCGATTTTAGGAACTAAAAATATGCACAATGCAAGTACTACTATACCTATAAAAACAATAGCTAGTTTTAAAAAGAGTGTTGTAACTTGTTTCATAAAAAGCACCTCGTTTATTTAATGACAACATGATTTTATCATATAATTTATCGTTTTAAAATAAAATTATATTGTTTTTTAACTTATTATTATTGTTATTTATGTATCCTATTAATTTTGATAAAAATAAAAAACTTGCTCATTACAAATGAATCCACCTTATGAAATGGTCTGTAATATTTTTTACCTTACAAAAATGTAAGGTAAATGTAAGCGAAATCGAAGGAACGAGTTTTAGAAAAGTGAGAATATGGAATAGGAAAAAGGTTTACGTAACTCGTGTAATCCTTTCTGATTGAAAAGTTTAAAAATTATTAAGGATTTACATGAGAAAAAGATAAGAAATATGTGAGAAATTAATTTTATACAAAAGGGATGGAGTGAAAGAGATGTCAACAAATGTAGTTACTGTAGAACGTGTAGAAAAAACGTATGGGAAAAGAAATGAGAATCAGTCAAAAGCGTTAAGGGGTGTGTCATTAAGTATTAAAGAAGGGGAATTCGTCGGGATTATGGGTCCTTCTGGATCTGGAAAAACGACTTTACTTAATGTGATTAGTACATTGGATCAAGCAACGGGTGGCAGTGTGACAATAGCTGGTACAAATATTACTTCTATGAAGGGGAATGCATTATCTGATTTTCGATCTCAAAAATTAGGATTCATTTTTCAAGATTTTAACTTACTAGAAAACTTATCAATTTATGAAAATATCGCTTTACCACTTTCTCTGCAAGGCGTACCTTCAAGTGAGATTACGGGGAAGGTAAATGAGGTTGCAAAGAAATTAGGGATTACTGAAATTTTAACGAAATATCCAACTGCTGTTTCTGGTGGACAAAAGCAAAGAACGGCGGCAGCACGAGCTTTAGTACATAATCCAGCAATCGTATTAGCAGATGAACCGACAGGTGCGCTTGATAGTAAAAATGCAAAAAGCTTATTAGAAGCGATGCAAGATTTACATGAAAATCACAATGTAAGTATTTTGATGGTTACACACGATGCATTTAGCGCGAGTTATTGTGAACGTATTTTATTTATTCAAGACGGTCTTCTTTATAAAGAGTTAAAACGTCAAGGAACGCGAGAAAATTTCTATCAAGACATTTTAGGCGTGCTCGCTCATATGGGCTCAGCTGCTGAGTCTAAGTAGGGGGCGAGACTATGTTATTCAAATTATCACGTCATAGTATGAAAAAGATGTTAAAAGATTATATGGTTTTACTTATTGGTCTCGTTATTAGTATTAGTATTTTCTACATGTTCCAAACGATGGCGATGAATAGTGAATTTACGAAGGATAATAGTCTTATTGGTAGTATTAGACTCGTATTTTGGGTAGGTGCCATACTATTATCTTTCATTACTGTATTTTATATTATATATGCCAATTCTTTCTTACTCACATTAAGAAGAAAAGAACTCGGTATGTACATGATGCTCGGTGCGAAAAAGAAAAAAGTAGCACAGTTATTATTTATTGAAACATTCGGTATGGGTATTGTCAGTATTATTATCGGGATCTTAGTAGGGATGTTACTTGCAAGTGTAGCAGGAAACTTTTTAATGAATGGTATGGAAATTTCAACAAAAGGTAGTTATTCATCTGTATATACACCAGCAATCTTAGTTACAGCTATTTTCTTCTTAATACTATTTTTTATTACTGGTTTAATGAATAGCATCCGTTTATTACGTAAAACAGAATTAGAATTAATACGTGAAGATGAAACACTAGATGAAGTGAAGAAAAGTAAAACTCGCATTATTATAATGACTGTACTTGGTGTATTACTAGTAAGTACAGGATATTATTTTATGGTAAATATAAAAATGTTTGCTGAACTTGGTTTTATAATAGCGACAATCGTTACAACACTCGGAACATATTTTATCTTTAGTTCATTGCTTCCATTTTTTGTGATGAAAATTAAAGGGAATAAAAAACGAAATGAAACGGGCTTAAATAGTTTTACATATGCACAGCTACGCTTTCGAGTAAATAGTTTATCGAGAGTATTAGGTACCGTAGCGATGTTAATTGCATTAGGTGCAGGTGCGATGACGGCAGGGATGGCGTTCCAAAAAAATGTAGGTATTATGACAGACTTCTCTCGTGTATATGATGTCGTAATTCATGATCCAAATAATCAAGATAAAGCAGCCTTAAAAGAAATGGAAATTGTGGAAGAAAGCAAGTATAAGTATAAAGTAGATGGAGAAGCGGTTTATTATTTACGTAACGACTTAACTGAGAAACCACCACTTGTTTCAGACCACTTTGATACAAAAACTTTAAAAGAACCTGCTCGTAAACGTGTGGCTGAACCTTTAACTGAACCTGTTTATTCTGCTTTGGAAGCTCCTGAAGCAGCCAATAAACTTCCTCGTATGCCAAGGGATTGGGAAGATGCGGTTGTAAGAGAAATACAAATTACACATAATCAATTTAACGGAAAACCTGTAAGGATTGCAGATGAAGAACACTACAAAGCAGTTCAAGGAACGGAACATAGTGTAACATTAGCAAAAGTAGATGATATGAAAAAATATAAACCGTTGTTAATTGAAATAGACAAGAGACAAAAAGAACAAATTGAAAAAACAACAGGTGCAAAAGTAGACTTATTTACGAAAATGACAATTTATCAGTTTATGAACAGTTTCATGAGTGGAACAATGTTTATGGGATTTTTCCTCGGAATTGCCTTTTTAGCAATGATGGCAAGTTCTCTTATGTTCAAAATATTAACAGGTGCTTCTCGTGACGTACGACGTTATGAAATGTTACGAAAAATTGGTGTGAGACGTAGTATGTTAACGAAAAGTATATATAAAGAAATTTCATATTTATTTATCTTCCCGGCAATCATTGGGATTTCCCACGTGTTAGTAGGGCTAAACTTATTTAGCTTCATATTAGTTGACCCGTTTGTAAAAGTGTGGGTGCCGATAGGGATTTTCTTAGTCATTTATTTCATCTATTACTGGATAACTGTTCAACTTTACAAAGGTATGGTAATGCCGAAAGAAGAGGTAGCGAAATAGTTAAAGGAAAAAAGTCTTTGTTTTGAAAACAAGGGCTTTTTTCTTTATTTTTAATACATTGTGACCGAGTCTTTCTATAAAATTTATATTGAAAATTAAGAAAATATTAAGAGTTTATATAGGGGAAAGTTAAGAAGTGTATGGGATATTAAAAATGTGCAAACGAGCAAGATGAAATTAGAGAGAGAAATTGTTATATATTCATATTATTTTGAGGGAGTTTTACAGAATTAAATTGATGTTTTTATAAATTTAAAAGAAAGGAGACTACTTATGAAGAAGATAAAAAAATTAATAAAACTTATTGGTGCCATCACTACACTATTATTAATCGTAGCACTAATATTTCCTACATGGACTTCGCAAATAAAGGGGAAGAACAGTATAAACATATTAGAGCAAGTAGAGATAAATGGCAGTGGTCATGAAATTATGATACGCGGCAAAGATAGGAACAATCCAGTTATTATTTTTGTACATGGTGGACCAGGAACTTCAGAAATACCATATGCTCAAAAATACCAAAACTTATTGGAAGAGAAATTCACAGTTGTTAATTACGATCAAAGAGCGAGCGGGAAGTCGTATCATTTCTTTGAAGACTATTCGAACCTTATATCAGATCTTCTTGTAGAAGACTTATTAGCTATGACAGATTATATTTCAAACCGTCTTGGTCGAGAAAAAATAATATTGGTTGGTCATTCTTACGGTACATATATCGGAATGCAAGCTGCCAATAAAGCCCCGGAAAAATTTGAAGCATATGTTGGCATCGGGCAAATGAGTGATACAGTAGAAAGTGAAATCGATAGTTTAAAATATGTGGTTGAACAGGCACAAAAAGCTGGGAATACAGATGAGGTGTCCTATTTAAATGGGTTGACTGAAAAAATTAAAAATGGCGATACATACACTCCGAGAAATTATGTTGCGAAATATGGTGGAACATCAAGACTCATTGAAAATCCAGATGGTGATAACATCGGAATGTTACTCAGTAATGAATATAACTTGTTAGACGTAATTCGTTATAACGTTGGATTATCACATTCTCAAACTGTCTTATTAGAAAAGGATTTAAAGAATCCATTGCCTACTAAGGTGACTAAAATGAAGCTACCGCTTTATTTCCTTATGGGGAAATATGACTATAACACTTCATATCATGCAGCAAAAACATATTTTGATACGATTGAAGCAGGTCAAAAAGAATTTATTACTTTTGAGAAGTCAGCTCATTATCCACAATTTGAGGAGGAAGAAAAATTTTATAATTGGATGTGCGATACATTCGTAAAATAAATAAAGTGTATCCGAACTTTAGAAAATTATAATAGTTAGCGAGACGTATAAAGATATTTAGATGCATAGTATTAACTGAAGCGAAGTTAAATAAAAAGACTCTTGATAAAAAACAAGAGTCTTTTTTATATTGTTCTCTATACAGAAGGAAAAGATTGGATAATGGTCGAAAAATATAATATAACTTCCAAGAAATGACTGAAAAAATAAAATTTTGTCGAGAGAAAGGGTTAGAAGTATGAAAGAAATGCTACAGTTATTTCGCAACAAAGTGTATGCCCGTTTTTTTCTAGCAAATATTTTAGAGCGACTCGGTTCTATGATTGCTGGAATTTCTTTAATGTTTTATTTGTTAGACCAGTACGGAAAACAACCAGTTTACGCAACGATGACACAAATTATGATGGCATTACCCGCATTAATCTTTTTTCTATTAGTAGGGACAGTAGTGGATCGTTTTGATAGACAACGTATTTGTACGGTAAGCAACATATGTTGTTCGCTCTGTAATATCGGAATTCTAATTTCGCTTTATTACGGAATGATTATACTCGTCTTTATATTTTTATTTTTGGAAAATGCATGTATACAATTTTTCTCTCCATCAGAACAGTCGATGATACAAGGAGTAGTTGAATCAGACCAATACGGTGCAGCAGCAGGTATGAATCAAATGGTAAATAGTTTGTATGCTTTGTTTGGGGTAGGAATTGCAACGATGGTGTACTGGACTTTTGGAATTTACGGGAGCATTTTAGTAAATACGCTCACATTTATTATGAGTGGTATTTTGATTCAAACGATCTCCATTCCAGAAAAAGTTCGTTTGCCAAATGGTAGAACAAAGTGGAAAGAAGTTAATTTGAAGATGTTAATAACAGAGTTTCAAGAAGGGATCAAGTATATATATCAAAATGACACTTTAAAAAAATTACTTTTAGGATTTATCGTATTTGGACTATTAAATGGTATTTTAAGCGTATCCACTACTTACATATTAAAATATAAATTAGCACCAGCAACGTATGAAAGTTTAGCGATGGTGGGCGGTGTAGTTGGAGGGATTTCATTATTAATTGGAAGTATAGTAGCAACAAGTATAGGTAAGAAATATGCACCTAAGCCTATTATTGTATTTGGTATGGCGGGCTCAGGAGTCTTTTTCGGTATGTGTTACTTTGTAAATCACGTATGGTCTTTTTATGTATGTATCGCTTTTGCGACTTTCTTTTTACCATTTATTAATGTTGCAATAATGGGCTGGATGTATGAAATTGTAGAAGAGTCATTCATGGGACGCGTTCAAAGTTTACTTAGTCCATTAACGACAGGATTCCAGCTGTTATCTCTCGGTGCGATAGCGATGTTGTTCCCGAAATGGATTCGTGCAGATACGTTGTTTATTATTTTATTTGGTTTATTATTTTTTGTTACGTGTTTATATCGAGCCATTTTACCTAGTGGAAAGAAACGAGTGCAAGGTATAGCTGAAGAGATGTAATATATCTGGTTTTGATTTCTGAATATTCTATCGGATAGTAAGGAGAAATCGTTATGTTGATGCGAATTGTTAAATGGTGTGGGATTACTTGTTTACAACTAGTAGCTGCTATTTTATGTATAATCTGCTTAGGTGCGCTGCCACGTTTATTTAAGGGATTGCAAATGGATTTAATCGGTTTTTGGAACACGATTGTATTTCTTGGAGGAAAGTTACTTCAACCAGGTGAAATTACATATGGATTTCGGGACTCAAGAAAATTATTTCCACAAATATGGATTCATTATATTGAAACGATGATTGTATTTCTATCAGCGTTTTTACTATCTTTGCTTATAGCGTATGTACTTGTCGTTTGGGTATTGCAACGTTCTCATATGAAACAGAAAATGTGGAACGGGATTTTTCTTACGCTTGAGAGTATACCAGATATATTACTTATTTTATTATCACAACTTCTTGTCGTAATTCTTTTTCAAAAAACAGGATTTATGCCGGTCAAACTAGCTGGATTAGGGGAAGAAAGGATACGTTTGTTACCGATTATATGTCTTACAATACCAACAACATTATTATTTATTAAACTGTTGTTATTACGATTTAAAGAAGAGTTAGAGAAAGATTATAGTTTGTTTGCCAAGAGTAAAGGATTAAGCTTACAGCATATTTTGACACATCATATTTCAAGAAATGTTTTATTGACGACAATTTATTATGCGAAAACAAATATATTATTTATGCTTTCCAATTTATATATTATTGAATGGATATTTAATACATATGGTATGTTTGTTTTTGTAAAAGAAAATTCTAAATTAGAAATATTTACAGTGAGTCTAGTAATATTATACGTACCGCTTTTTATACTATTTCGTATATTACATACACTCTTGCAAAATGTGATAAAGGAGCGTGTGTAATATGTGGCAAGTTGTAAAAAGAGATGTGAGATTTTGGATAGGTATTACTTTTTTAAGTGTACTAATGATTGTTAGTATTGGATATACGGTGTTTTTTGATGGGAATATTCGCGAACTTACGATGATGTATAACGAAAAAGGAGAACTAGAGGCAGCTCCATTTTCGCCATCAAGTAAATTTTGGTTTGGAAGTGATGTGAAAGGCCGCGACATTGTTCAATTAATAATAGAAGGCGCGAAATGGACAGTTGGAGCGAGTATAATTATAGCGATTTTACGAGTTATAGTTGGAGGGGGAGTTGGTTTACTTCTTGGTATGTATGGTAAACGTTCTTTTCCAGTTATTTCATCATTTTTCGATCCTTTTAGTATTGTACCAATGGTCATGATTTCTTATTTTATGTTAAATGAAGTTTTAACGTTTGACAGTGGAGCGGAAGTTGTGCCGTTGTATTTGCGGGTGGCATTTCAAATTATAGTTCTTGTATTTCTTGCTGTACCAACAGTTATGCTATATGTAGCGCAAGAAGTAAAACGTATTAAGAAAGAGGAATTTATGTTGGCAGCTACTGTTCTCGGCGGGAGTAAATGGCAGAGGTTGAAGCGCCATATATGGCCGCATATGTTACCACCATTTCTTTTATTAGTAGCCCAACAATTTGTGAGTACTTTATTGCTTCTTTTACACCTTGGTTTGTTGCAATTATTTTTTGGTGGAACAATAACCTTCAGTGGAATGGATCCAGATAGTGTAACAAAAGAATGGACTGGCCTAATTGGTCAAAACTTCCGCCATTTAACTACACATACATGGATTGTACTTATACCAATTGCTTTTTATAGTATGACGATTTTAGCGGGAAATCTAGTTAGTAATAGTATGCAAGATGCGATTAAACTAGGAAATATAAAAATACTTAAGAGCAAGGATAAAGAAGTAAAGGAAGAGAAACGAATACAAACTAATGTGAATGATTTTTCTTTCTATAGAGAGGTACAAAAATAAAAAAGATAGCTGAAGTTAAAAAACAGTAAAGTTTTAAAAGAAATAATAATCGAATTATTATGGAAATATCGATAGTGTAAATCCTATAATTGAACTGGGTGATTAAAAGTAACTATACAAAATAAAAAGATAATTGATATATGTGATAACCACAGACTATTAAATAAATATTCACGTAACAGTATTCCAAGCGTAATCTTCATAGCAGGGTTAGGCGATAGTTATGAGACATGGAAAAAAGTCCAAGACCGAATATCGCAAGAAACATCAACCTTTTCCTATAACAGGTCGGGTATTGGCAGGAGTCAAGTCGCATCCGTCCCGACGACTTGCTATAATCTAGTCGAGGAGCTAAACGAATTGTTGCTAGCGCTTGAAGTGGAGAAGCCCTATATATTGGTAGGACATTCTTTTGGTGGTTTGGTCGCTAGATTATATGCCAGCCTTTATCCACTGAACATCTGCGGTATGATTTTGGTTGACGCTGCACCGGAATATAAAGAACTTGCCTATGAAAAGGTTCTACCCGAAAATCTGCTTGCAAGAAATAGGGAATATTACGAGAATCCTATGTTGAATAGTGAGAAGATTGATAAAATACAAAGTTATAAGCAAATCGTTGATCATTCAAAGCAAAGTAACCTCCCTCTTGTAATTATTACAAGAGGTTTACCTGACAATGTTGAAGAGGGATGGCCATCTCAAGAAATATTGGAAATTGAGCAAAGACTCCAAGCAGAATTCCAATGGCTATCAACGTCAAGCAAGTACCGGATTGCTAGTCGAAGTGGACATTATATTCATCATGATGAGCCAGAAGTTGTTATAGAGGAGATTATGTTAATGTTGAAGGAGATGGGGAAATGAGCGATACAAGGACTAAATTGATGCTGGATTTGCAAAGAATTGAGAAGGATGAGTATCAGTTACGCGAAGGTGAGCAGCATCAAGGTTTCTTACCTTTGTTACTTCAATATATTGGCGATCCTCAGCCAGAATTACGGGATAACCTGATTTATTCGATGTTTTATATGTGGATTAGAGAAGAGAATAGATTCAGTGAAGAGGAGTTACGAAGCCTCTTAACTGTTCTGACTGATGAGAACCATTTGTTCTATAGTATTGGTAGCGAGGATGATCAGTCAGTTTTTACAAGGACGTTCTCTGCTTTACCTATCGCTTTGATTGTGCAACGTCACAGACAGAATCCATTTTTTAATCAAGCGGAAATTGAGCAATTAATACATGCGATGCTCCGTTATTATAAAGAGGAGAAGGATCTGCGAGGTTACATTTCAGTAGGAGGCTGGGCTCACAGCGCGTCTCATGGTGCGGATGTTTTTGTCGAGCTGGTGCAGTGCGAGGAGAGCAGCGTCGCAATGCTGCGTGAGGTTCTTGTCGCTATTTCTGGCATGCTTCATAATGGTAGACACATTTTTAGCGATGAGGATGATGAGCGGTTGGTAAACATCGTGGATACGATGATTGACAAAGAGTTACTTCCACATCAAGAAATCGCTGATTGGATTAGCGGCTTAGCGCAATGCTGCAATTTGCCGAGAAGTCGCAGTCAGGTGATTGCTCGCGTGAACAGCAAAAATTTTTTACGCAGTCTCTATTTCAGAAGGGGAAAAGATAGCCGAGGGAATGAGCTTAACACTGTCATACTTAGTACTGAGGCAATTTTGAACAGGTTTTCTTTCAGTTAAAGGGTTAGAGGGGCCGTCCCAAAAGCCATCGGAAATTGGCTTTTGGGACGGCCCCTTTTTATGTCAAGAAAAACAAGAAGAAACCATCCATTGGTAAAATGGAAGTACCACCCACCACGCACAAAAGGAGAGGCAAGGGCTGCAATTAAGGCAGTTTTTCCTCATTGAACTAAAGGATAGCATTTCTGTAAAGATTGTGAAAAAATGCTTATTGAACTAACGCATGCGTTAGTTCAATAAGGTCTAAAAATGTTGTTTTAGTAAATGAGGTCATATGTAGTACAAAAAGGATAGATAATGCATATACTTTCTGCTTTATCTATCCTCTTCTTTTTCGTCTATACAATGTGCAACATTATATAACTATTATTGATATACATATGCTAAATACCTATTTCTTGGTTCTAAATAAAACAAATCGTTTTCAGCTATCTTTTTTTGTTTAAAGTGGTGGTAAATCAATCTTACCTTCTTCAAATAATTCTTTTATCATATGCTTCGTATAACCAGCGGCTTGACCAAAGGTGATTTTTGCTGGCATTGGTGCTTCATTTACATCTACAACTACATCAATAATACACGGACTATTTTGTTTTACCGCACTTTCGAAAGCAGGAAGTAGTTCATCTAAATTCTCAACACGGTATCCAATACCTCCGCACGCCTCTGCGTATTTTGCAAAATCAGGGTTTGTTAAGTCTGTACCAAATTCGATATTCCCCATAACTTCTTGTTCGAATTTAATCATGGCGATTTTATTATTGTTTAAAACGACGACAACGATTGGTAGTTTATATTTAACAGCTGTTACGAAATCGTTCATTGTCATTCCAAAACCACCGTCACCACAAACCGCAAATACTTGTTTATCCGGGAAAGCAATTTTTCCAGCAAGTGCACCAGGTAAACCGCAGCCAAGTGTTGCGAGCCAGCTAGAAATAATAAATTGCTGATTTGTCATACGAAAGTGCCTTGCTGTCCATACTGTTACATTTCCGACATCGACTGATAATATTGCATCATCATGAGCTACTTGTTGCAGTGCATGCATAACGCGTTGTGGTTTAATTGGAGTAGAAGAATCTTCTTCTTGATTGTGTAATTTTTCTTCCCACTTTTTCATCATTTCTTGATGATGCTCTAAGAAGGAATGGTCCTCGTGTTTTTCTACATTTTCAATTAACCATTTTAATGTTTTATCAGCATCACCAGCTAAGCCAATATCTGTTACGTAACGTTTTCCGATTTGGGCAGGATCAGTATCGATATGAATTGTTTTTGCTTTTTCGGGCAAGAAACCTGTGAACGGATAGGATGTACCAATCATAATTAAAGTATCCGCATGTTTCATTGCTTCATAAGATGGTTTCGTTCCAATTAATCCTAATCCACCGATACAAAGTGGATGTTCATCAGGAATAATTCCTTTAGCTGGTAATGTAAGTACGATTGGAGCACCGATGTGTTCTGCGAAAGTAAGTAAAGAGTCTCTCGCATGTTTCGCACCTTTTCCAGCTAAAATTACAGGCTTTTTCGCTTCATTTATTGCGAGTTTTGCAGCATGTAAATCTTCTTCTTGCGGAAATAATTCAGGTAATGTAAAAGAAGTATTTGTAACACGAGCACCACTTTTTACTTCGAATTTCGGAACATCATCTGGAATCGTAAGAACAGATACACCTTTTTTCGTATAAGCCATTCGAATCGCTTGATTCACGACAGCAGGCAACTGTTCTGCTGACATAATGCGCTGGTTATATACCGCAACATCATCGAATAATCTTTCTAAGTTTACTTCTTGGAAAAAATCCGTCCCGAGTAAATCTGTTTCTACTTGACCTGAAATTGCTAGAACAGGGGCTTTATCGAGTTTAGCATCATATAAACCATTTAATAAATGAATAGCACCGGGCCCTGCGATTGCCATACAAACGCCGAGTTTCCCTGTTAATTTCGCATAGGCAGCTGCTGCAAGTGCACCAGCTTCTTCATGGCGCACTTGAATAAATTTGATTTTATCTTGTTTTTTTCGTAAAGCTTCAATTATAGAATTGATGGAATCTCCAGGCATTCCGTATATATGTTCTACTCCCCAGTCAATTAAAAGGTCAACTAGAGCTTCACCCGCTGTTTTCCCAAACATAATTTTTCCTCCTTATAATTAGGTAGATACTATTATGTTTTGGAGAAAAAGGAAAAATATACAAATGATTATATTATTATCTTTAATGATGACCAGCGAATAGTGTAAATACTGTTATTAGTAAAAATCCACTAGTTGCCCATGTTAAAAATGTCAGGAAAGAGAGCTGTCTCTTTGCTTTCCAAAGCATTTCATGAATTGTAACATAGCCAAGGGAACCGATAGCACTTCCCATAATGAGCCCTTGTAGATGAAGAGCTTTTCCTTCCATCAAAATACCAAAAACAGTACCGGTACCGAGAATAAGTGAAAGTAATAAAGTTGTTAGTAAAAATGAAATATATTTATGCTTTGTAAAGAGAAAGGGGATAATTAAAGCTAATCCTTCAGGAATATGGTGAACAACGATTGCTATTAAAAAAGGAACTGCAGATTCAGCATGATTAATAAAAGCTGTACCTAAAGCAAATCCACTTGGCAAATTATGAATAAATATAGCAAAAGAAAGAAAAAGGAAAGTTTGCCACGCTTGTTGATCTTTTTTATGTATCATTGGATGGTGACAATAGTTATCTAATAAGCTCATAACTAAAATACCGATAGCTATACCAAGTATAGGCCCAATTATTTCATAKCTTGCAAATGTTTCAGGAATAATTTCAAGGGATGAAAGGCCAAGCAAAATTCCGCCACATAATGCATATAAACGATGCATTTTTTCTTCAATTAGTTGGCGCGTAGCAATGCCGACAGCACCGCCTAATAGTAATCCACCAAATGAAAAAAACGTAACAATCATTGGAATCCATAATCGTTCCATCGTATCACACTCCGATTCTTCCACTTATTATTAGCTTACGAAAAGGAAAGTTAGATTAGTCCAAGTAATTATGTTTGATTATAGAGAAAAAACTAATAATTCGTTATAATTTATATATTAAACTTAAGTGGAAATATGAGATGGGGAATACGTTTGCAAACAAAATGGAGTCTATCTGAATACGAAAATCCAAAACGATATGATATAGAAAATAAAAGTCTGTCAGATTTTCCGTTCTTACTATCATGGGCACAAAAACTAAATATACAAAATGAATGGATTCTAGATATTGCCTGCGGAACAGGAAGGGTTACAATTCCATTTATAGAAAACGGATATCAAATGATTGGTGTAGATATACATGAAGGTATGCTTGCTGAAGCAAAGAGAAAATCTATGGATTGTAAAAAAGTAAAATGGTTACAACAAGACTGTTTACAATTAAAGATTGAAGAAACAATTCTGTTAGCATTTATGGTTGGTCATGGATTTCAACACTTTCTTACGAATACAGATCAAAATAAGTTATTAACATCTATTCATCATGTGTTAGCTGATAATGGTATATTTATATTCGATACACGTTTTCCTTCAAAAGAAGAATTAATACAACCATCTACAGAAGAATATTGGACAACTATTAGTGATGAAAAGGAAAGAAAATGCGATCTATATACTGAAATGACATACGATTCAATTCAGCAAATACAGCATTACATAACAACAAGAAGATTTTATGAGGGTGATATGCAAGTAGAAGAACTGAAAACAACGATTGATCTTCGCTATACGTATCCACAGGAGTTAGAAAGATTATTAGTAGTGAATGGTTTTGAATTATTACATATATATAATGATTGGGAAGGAAATGAGTTAGGGGAAGACTGCTATTCTATGGTAGTAGTTTGCCGGAAGAAAAAATAGTGTTATTTTTAAAATATGAGTGTGAAAAGCTTTTAAGGAGAGAAAAAGATGACTTGGTACTTAGATAATGTTTATGAAATAAATAAAGAAGCGCCCTATACATTCTATCTTCCTAGCTCAGAAGTTTTGGAGAAATTAAAGGTTGGAGATTTGGTAAAGTTAATTTTTGTAACTAAAATCGAAGACGAAGATGGGTTTCATGGTGAACGAATGTGGGTGGAAATCACTGAAAGAAATGAGAAAAAGTTTGTAGGGGAACTGATCAATGAGCCATATCGTTTAGATTTAAAAATAGGTGATAAAATTTCATTTGGAATTGAAAATATATGTGATACGGAATATAATGATCCAGCTTCAAAAGATTGGGATTTTTATTTTGATACGAAGGTAATTGTTAGTGATGATGTACTTGAAAAAAGAGAATTTAACTTTATGCTTAAAGAGGGTTCAAGAGAAGAAGGTGACTCTGGTTGGTCAATATTAAGTGGCTATGAAAGTGATGACTATGTCAATAATCCTAAAAACTTTCAAATTATTCCAATTGGAGTCGTTTTGAATATGGATGATTCTATTTTAAACTTTCTTGAGGAACCACCTTTATGTGCATATGAAAGAAATGATGAAGGTAGATTCTATAAAATTGAAGACTATGATTGGGATGTATATTTAAATGGAAAGGAGAAGGTACTACGTGTTAAAGAAAATCAGTAATTATTATTTTTGAGTGGGTGAATTATACATGATTGTCTCATTAGGTAAAATAGATATTTTTCTTCCAGATGCTACAACCTCATATTTTTTTATTACGGAGGACTTGGCAGAGATATTAAAAGTTGAAACAAACTATGATGCATTAAAACAGTTTCGTAAAATACTTAGAAATGAAATAGAAAAAGATTTATACAAGCGTATTGATTTTAGTCAAGATTCTAGTGAGGTAGTAATTCGTACAACGAATGCATTTACTATACTTAAGATTGCTGTAATTATTAATGGATTAATAAATGAAACGATTTCAGAAGTAGAAATTACAGAAGCAGGACACAAACTCCTTTCTCACAAACGTCCTAAAAAGCAAAAGTGGAAAGCGGGAGACATATTTTTACTGAATCTTAGAGATGATACATATGTATTTGGGCAGGTATTACGGAAGTCATATGGTAGTCCGGTTTGTGGATTATTTAATTTGAATACTGAGACTATCCCAGCTGTAGAAAAGATTTCAAATCATCCTTTTATCTCTATACTAACATTGCTTTCAAGTTCATTAGACAAGGGTGATTGGAAGGTAGTAGGGAATATAGATATTAGGATTAATATAGACGAAATTCCTTGGCAACATAGCGGACTTGGTGTTGCTGGCTCGATGAGTTATAGTGATGGTACTCTTCTTGAGTTAGCAAATGCATATTATGGACTTATACCTTGGAATGTATATTATAAAGAAGATTATTTTGATGAAATTTTATTATCTCCATTCAAACGTCCTAACATTGCAAAAATGTTATCACCAATAGAAAGAGAACATTATAGAAACGAAAAAAATTGGAACTAAAACGATAATCTATTCTGTCCTTTGATAATTATCCCGTTTTTCGCTGGATAAAGATTTCAATAACACTAGCTATAATCTATCAAGTGGCATACATATATTTGTTTAAACTGATTATTAATAAATGGAGGAGCTAATTATGCAGCAAATTAAAAAAATAGGAAACTCATTTTGGTATATGACACCTGTTTCTGAAACAGATAGACCTATATTAGGAATGGTCGTTGGACAAGAAAAAACTTTAATGATTGATGCAGGGAATTCAGAAGAACATGCACAATTATTTTTAGAAATGCTAAAAGAACAGAATGTATCAAGTCCTGATTTCGTAGCATTAACGCATTGGCACTGGGATCATATTTTTGGGTTGCCTGTACTACAAGATGCATTAACTATTGCGCATGCAGAAACGAAGAAAGAAATGCAGCCACTAGTATCTTATGAATGGACAGATGAAGCGTTGGACGCACGCGTAAAAGATGGTACTGAAATTGCATTTTGTGCAGATTGTATTAAAAAAGAGTTTGAAGAAAAAGCGAGAAATATTAAAATTATTCCTCCGACCTTAACGTTCCAGGATCAAATTGAATTAGACCTTGGTGAAGTGACATGCGTGTTAAAACATGTCGGCGGAGATCATGCACATGATTCAGTTGTTATTTACGTGAAAGAAGAAAAGATTTTATTTTTAGGAGACTGTATATATGCAGATATCTTCTCTTCAAAGTGGAACTATTCGATGAAACGAACGTTTAAATTAATAGAAGAGTTGGAGGCATTTGATGCTGAAACTTATATTCTTTCTCATGGGACAGCTATAAGTCAGGATGAGTTTTTACAAGAAATGCATTTGTTAAAAACAGTAGGAACTTATACAGAAATTCATAAAGGCGATGAAGAAAACATAAAGACAGCGTATAAACGAGACGTAAATAGAGAATTAAATGAAGATGAATTAGAAACAATTACGTTTTTTGTAAATGGTTATGAAATGAATAATCAGTAAGACACTACACTAATCAAATATAATTAAACTGCATAAAAAGAGTATTGAAAGTTAATTCAATACTCTTTTCAATAGTTAAATATGTAGTTTCAAACAAATTCTAAATATGGGGTTTATCGTCTAAAATAATGCCATTCTATTTATTTTTCATATAGATAGTGGTTCAAGTGGAAGCTTTCTTCGCTAATTCAGTTATATAGTTAAAAAATCCATTGTGGTTTACATCATATACTACATTTACAGGTCGTCCGTCAACAGTTTCCACTGTACGCCCCTGGCTAGGTCCATATGTATGAATAATACTATTAATTGTTTGTAATTTTGCAAGGTCAGATTTCCCGATAAAGGCAGCAGTCAATACATCCCACAAATAGTAAGTAGAGTTAGTTGAGAAATGAACGAGGGGAGGAACCATTGCATAGCATTGACCAAGAAAATCAACATCAATATATTTACGCTCTTTTGCCCAACTTTCACGTATGTCTATAGTTAATGGAACTTGGTTTGTACTTTCTAGCGTTACTAAGTCGATTTTAATTTTTGATTCCCACACACGAGCTACTGCTTCAGGATCCCAAAACGAATTCCACTCAGCTGTTCCATCATGTTCTGGTTCATGTACATTGCCGGCAGTACGAAATGTTCCTCCCATCCAAACAAGGCGCTCAATTTTCCCCTCGATTACAGGTGCTTCATATAGTGCACGCGCTAAATCGGTAAGAGGCCCTGTAAATAATAAAGTTGTTTTCTCTTCAGTTTGTAGTAGGGTTTCAATTAAATGATGATGTGCAGGTTTTTCTGCTACGGGTGTTACAACTTTTCCAGACTCATTTAAAATGGGTAAAGCATCTACATAAAATGCATGCATCCGCCACTCTTTTGGAAATGGATTTTTTGCACGGGAATTTGATGCGGCTACTTCAATATTTCCTTTGCCGAAGCGATCAATAATTTTGCTACTCGCAGACATTGCTGGTTCTAAATAGCAATCTGCAGGGATAACTGAAACACCTGTAAGTTTGACATTATCCATCTGGAGTAATAAAAATAATGAAATTAAATCATCTACACCACCATCATGATTGAAGTACACTTTTTTCATCATTATAATCTCCATCCTATATGATTTAGTTAGGAATTAAATATGAATTGCGGAAAAATCATCAATAATTTCCACCACTTCAATTTTTCCATTGATCAGTAACTCAGGAAGTTCATTACTAACGTTTCCTTTCCAATACTCTCTTGCTTGTTCAATTTTTTGAGAGAAAGGAATACCATCTTCTTTCGGTAAAAGATTTCCGTCACTTTCAAAACAATTTCCAATTACTCGTAGTTTAACAATCTGCAAAACTTCTCGATTGTAAGAATCAAATAATGCTTTCCATTTTAAAGTATCTTCATAGCTCTTTGCAGCATATAAACAAGATAATCTTGAAGGGTATTCAGGGAATTCTTGTAGTCTTACCATTTCTACAATCGTTTCTCTAACGGCTCTAATTGTTTGATTCATATAATTCATAACTACTTTAGCATTTTCATTATTTATATGTAATTCTTCATTTGTATAATGTTCTTTTAAAATTTGCATGGGATCTTCACCGTTAGAATTCAAATGTTCCCTTTCAAAAAAGAAATGAAAGAGGGTATTCGTTTGATTTTTATCGAAATGAATGATTTGTCCAATATTCATTTTTTCCCTTGTAACGATGTGGTATACGTAAAATTCTATGTCATTCATGGTTATCCTCCTAGTAGTAATGTATTTCAATGTTAAATTTAGTAATTCAACATTGAAATATATAAAACCTTTATAAGTAAGAGTGAGAATTTGATCAGAAAGTATAGTGAATATATGATAACGCTTTAAATTTGTTCACAAAATGTTCACTTACGAAGAGGTTTCCATAATCGATATAATGACAAAGACTTAAACAGAAAGGATGATAGAAATTGCCAACAACAAGAAAGGAAAACCTCCAATTTGGTATGATGATGTGCCTTGGGATGGTTATTGTAATGACGTTTTATAATTTATTACTGAATGGAGCAGGAGGGCCAATTCATATTAAGGAGATCGCATTAGAACTAATAATTGGATTCATTATTGCATTATTAATTGAAATATGTATCGTTGGACCTTGTACGAAAAAACTTGTATTCATGTTACCGTTTGATAAATCGAAGAAAATAAATATTATAGTTGCGATGGCGACAGCTATGGTAATTGGAATGGTTTTCTTTATGTCTTTTTACGGAATGGCTATGATGTATTTACATGGTGGACTACAAGGAGACTCATTTGTATCGATGTATTTTTCAATTTTCATTAAAAATTTCATTTTGGCGTATCCATTACAATTAATTATTATGGGGCCACTTGTGCGTTTCTTATTTGGAAAGTTTGTTATGAAGAATAAACCTGTTAATATAGCGTAGTTATAAATATTAAAATATTATATAACGATAAAACAATAAAAAACACATCTCAAATATTTTGAGTTGTGTTTTTTATTGTTCATTTGTAGCTATTTTCATATTGATGTGACATTTGTCCTTTTGCCTTTATAGGATTATAGCTTTTAATTAAGTCAGAAATAGAAGATTAGGAGATGATTTTTTGAAAGGCGTTGTATTTGCTATTTTAGCTGGCGTATTTATTACACTTCAAGGTACATTTAATGCAAAACTTAGTTCACATATCGGTATATGGTCGACAAGTATTATTACGCATTTAATTGGATTCATTATTGCAACAACAATATTTTTGTTAAAGAAAGAAGAGAAAATAGCGGATTTAAAGGATGTGAAAAAAATATATTTAGTAGCTGGTGCACTTGGCGGATTAATTATTTGTGCAGAAACAGTAGCGATACATGCAATGGGAGTTACATTAACAGCTGGAACACTTATGGTTGCTCAATTATTAACAGCAACTCTAATTGAAATGAAGGGATTATTTCAAATAAAAAAGATACAGATGGAGAGATATCATATTGTGGGAACAATAGTAATGATTATAGGTATTGTTGTATTTAATATGTAAATGAAAGGAGGAAATGAAAATGGAGAATAGATCAGATTTAATTATCCATTATTTGAAAACTAATAAAATGCTTGAAATTTTTTCAGAGATAGATACAGCTTATTTTCAAGTAAATCATTTTGAAAAAGGCGAGCTTATTTGCAATATAGATGACGCAATGGATCGTTTATATTTTGTTGTTAAAGGTAAAGTAAAAGTTTATACGATTACACCAGAGGGAAAGAAACTGATCCTTCGTTTTATCAATCCATTGGCGGTTGTTGGCGATATTGAATTAATACAAAATAGCAAAGCGCATAATGTCGTTGAAGCTTGTTCAGATGTTATAGCCATCTCTATTTCTCATGCTGTAATTAGAAATAAGTTATTACATGATCCTATATTTATGAACTTCTTGCTTGAAAACATTGCAAACACATTAAAAATATCGACTCGTTTTACAGCACTTAATTTACTTTATCCAGTAGAAGTACGTGTAGCTAGTTATTTACTTTCTATTTCTACTGATAGTAACGGGAATATGTATAAAAAAGATTTGGATGCAACTTCGATATCAAGTATTGCGGATTTTATAGGAGTAAGTAATCGGCACGTAATTCGGGTGTTACAAAAATTTTATAAAGAAAAATTAATTGAAAAGAGAAATGGAGTTATTGTAATTAAAGACTTTTTTAAAATGAAGGAAGTTGCTAAAGATAATATTTATGAGTAATGAAAGGGAGAGGAAGATTTTGATTGGATTTACTTTAGCTATATTAGCAGGAATATTAATTAGCTTACAATCTGTTTTTAATACGAAAGTGAATGAAAATGTAGGGCAGTGGTTAACAACTACATGTGTTCTTGGAATAGGTCTTATAAGTTCAGTGCTATTTTATATCATTACAGAGAAAAGTATAAGCGTTAATTTTTACACTACAAATTATTTGTTTTATGTAAGTGGGTTGTTTGGTATCGGATTAATTATTTGTATAATGGGTGCAATAAAGAGTTTAGGTCCAGCGTATACGGTGCTCATTAGTCTCATAACTCAATTAGTAGTTGCGTTATGCATTGATACATTTGGATTATTTGGAATGGAGAGCATTCCATTACAAATAAATAAATTAGTTGGTATAGGTCTATTAATTATAGGGATAGGAATTTTTAAAAATCTTTTTTCAAATAAGAAATCTATTAAAATAACTGAGGGTGAGATTTAAAGAATATAAAGGAAAGGTGTTAATGATCTGATTAAATATTTATGTAGTAGAGAATGCCTTACTTATATGCCCTGTTTGTAAAGGTTTTATATCTATTCAATAAAAAACATGAGTTAGCAATTAGCATAGTTGAAAAGAAGACATCGATATGTCGAGGTCTTCTTTATTTATATTGTTTTGAGGTTATATGAACTTAAGTATTGGAGTATAAGAAGTGGCTTTAGGCAAGAAGAATATGACCAAAAATAAAATATTACTAAACATATATAACTAACGCATGCAATGTCTTTTTCAGTTATTATGTTGTAAATAATTTTATGTTAAAATCTTTTACATAATGAAATAAAGGGGTAGTATTCTATGGGTTATTTCTCAAATAGTTTATTAGTTTTGTTTGTTCTTATCGTCTGCAGTTGTATGATTTTTGGTTGATAAAATAATGATAGATTTATATAAAAGAAGTTAACTGATGTGAGGTTAACTTCTTTTTATTTTATGTTGAGAAGGAGTTATTTTGTTCTTATGGAAGTTTGTTAAAGGTAATTTTATGAAATACAAACAAACGATAGGATAAGGAGTATTTACATGAATAATAGTATAAATTACACAATTGAACACCCAACAGATTTCAATGGATTATTAGCGTTATATGAATCTTTAGGATGGAATTCTCTTAAATTAACGCTCAATGAATTGGAACAAATGTGTAAACAAAGTTGGTATGCAATTTATGCTTTTGATGATAAGAAATTAGTAGGGATGGGGCGTATTATATCAGATGGTGTAATAACAGGCGTTATTTGTGGTATATGTGTATTGCAAGATTATCAGTCCATTGGTATTGGAAAAGAAATCGTAGAACGATTAATCCAGCACTGTGAACTAAATAAGGTTATTCCTCAACTTATGTGTGTGGAAAAATTGCAATCTTATTATGAATCTAAAGGGTTTGAGGTATTCTCTATTGGGATGACAAAACCTAATAAAAGATAGTGTGGCTTTATATTTCCGATGTACTTGTGCATATTTTCAAACTTCATCATAAAGGAGACTGACTATATGGAGATTGCTAAAGGGGTAGAAATGTTACAACTTGAGTTTCAAGAATTTATCCCGCTTTAATGGGCAGTAAGACCCCCACCTCAAAATTCAACGAAAGCAAAGAATTTAGGTGGGGGATCAACTGCCCATAAAAGTCCGATTGGTTCAACTAATAATCAGTTGGGGATGAAGAAAACCCCCACTGATTAAAGTTTCACTTTATTATTCACCCAATTCTTTTATGGGATGATGAAATGGCAGTGTTAATAGATACTGGTTTACCTGGACAATTTGAAGATATACAAATAGAGATGGAGAGAGTTGGAGTATCTTTTGATAAGCTAAAAGTTGTGATTTTGACACATCAGGATATAGATCATATAGGTAGCCTTCCTGATTTATTGGAGAATGGTGTAAGTGATATTAAAGTTTATGCGCACGAGCTAGATAAACCTTATATTGAAGGAGAGTTTCCTTTACTGAAGGATGAACAAGTAAAGAATCCACCAAAAGGAAAAGTGAGTGATATTGTGATTGATGGGCAAGAACTTCCGTATTGCGGTGGGATACTAATTCTACATACCCCAGGACACACTCCAGGTCATATTAGTTTATATTTGAAACAAAGTAAAACCCTTATTGCAGGAGACTCGATGTATAGTGTGAATGGACAGTTAGGAGGAATTCACGTCCCAACAACTTTAAATGTTAAGGAAGCACAGCAGTCTTTGAAGAGGTATTCAAATCTTGATATTGAATCGGTAGTTTGTTACCATGGGGGATTAAGTAAGGAGAATATAAAGATTCAAATTCAAAATTTGTAAAAGTTGAAGAGGAATTTTTTGTTAAACTGAGCTGAAGTATAATCTAATTAATAGTAAATAAATAAAAGAGCATGTTTGAAAAAAATTCGAACATGCTCTTTTATTCAAGAAAATCTATTTAATATTAATGACCTAACCCGTTCCAATAAAAAGAAACGATTTCTTTTGCTAAGTTATCTATATTTGAAGGAATATCATTATGGCTCTCATCCTTAAAATTTCCCATTGATAATAAAGAAACGAAAGCGTAAGCAGCAAATGTAGCATTTCCTTTTGGGATTTCTCCAATTTGCATTGCGTTATCGAGTGCTTTTTCTAATACTTCATACATGTTGTCTTCAGCGTCTTTTAATTCTTTCAATTGTTCTTCAGATAATGATAGTTTTGCATCTTTCATAAAATTCTTCATATCAATATCCATCGTTGCGTGTAAGTAGACTTTAGCGAAGTCCAATAATCTTTCTTTTAAAGTCTTATTTGTAGAAAGGATTTGAGACATATTCTCGCGTATACGTATCATCATTTGAATCATAGTAGCGGTAAATAAATCTGCTTTTGTTGAATAGTAATAGTAGACGGTTGCTTTCGTAACACCACAAACTTTTGCAACTTCATCCATGGAAACGACTTGATAATTTTGAGTAAGAAATAGCCGAGTTGCAACTTCCAAAATGGTTTCTTTTGTAGACTTTGTATTTTTATTTTGACGAGGCCTTCCGAGAGGACGTTGTTTTTGTTCCAAATCCATTCGCTCCTGACATGTATTGTTGAGATAATTATAACACAAAGTTTTATTCATTCTTGATTAATTAACCGACCAGTATATATAATTAATGTTAGAGGAAAAAAGGAAGGTGGGGTTTTTATGAAAAAGCACCCGTTACATATGTTAGGGAGGCTTGTAGCAGGGAAGCATACGCAGTGGATAACTTTATCGGTTTGGATTCTTATTACATTATTACTTTCATTTACATTGCCACAAGTAAACAGTACGAAAGAACCGAATCCGAAAAATTTACCTGAAACAGCTATGTCGCAGCAAGCGGAAGCACTAATGAAAAACGAGTTTCCGAATAATGCAGGGAATCCTTTGTTAGTAGTATGGTATAAAGATGATGGATTACAGTCACAGGATTATAAACTCATACAAGACGTTTATAAAGAATTAAAGGCCAGTCCTTTAAAAGAACAATCAACGTTACCACCATTTGATACAATACCAGAACAAGTATTATCAAAAAGCGCATCAAAAGATGGTACATCATTTGTCACACCGGTATTCTTTAATAAATCTGCCGGAACAGATATATTAAAAGGAAATCTTGAAGATTTAAGAAAGATAGTAAATAGTAAGGTGAAGGAAGATCCATTTAAACAAAAAATAAGTGAATCTGGTTTACATGTTCGATTATCTGGACCTGTAGGTATTCAAACTGATGCGGTTAGCTTATTTAGTCAAGCTGATGTGAAGCTGTTAGTTGCTACTGTACTACTCGTATTAGTCTTATTAATTTTACTGTATCGTTCACCAATTTTAGCAATTTTACCTTTACTTGTTGTGGGCTTTGCATACGGTATTATTAGTCCTACACTTGGTTTTTTAGCTGATCACGGATGGATTAAAGTAGATGCCCAAGCGATATCAATTATGACAGTATTATTGTTTGGTGCTGGAACGGACTATTGTCTATTTTTAATTTCGAGATATAGGGAGTACTTGCTAGAGGAAGAAAGTAAATATAAAGCATTGCAACTTGCAATTAAAGCTTCTGGCGGAGCAATTATAATGAGTGCGTTAACTGTTGTACTTGGATTAGGAACATTATTACTCGCTCATTACGGTGCCTTTCATCGATTTGCGGTACCATTTAGTGTTGCTGTATTCATAATGGGAATTGCTGCTTTAACAATTTTACCAGCGTTATTATTAATTTTCGGTAGAACTGCATTCTTCCCATTTATACCGAGAACAACTTCAATGAATGAGGAATGGGTAAGAAAGAAAAAGAAAGTTGTAAAAGTTAAAAAATCAAAAGGTGCTTTTAGTAAAAAACTTGGAGATGTCGTAGTACGAAGACCGTGGACAATAATTATGCTCACTGTATTTGTTTTAGGTGGATTGGCTTCATTTGTACCACGTATTCAATACACATATGACTTATTAGAATCGTTTCCAAAAGATATGCCTTCACGTGAAGGGTTTACGTTAATTAGTGATCATTTTTCAGCTGGAGAACTAGCACCAGTAAAAGTTGTTGTTGATACGAAAGGAAAAGAGCTTCCTATTAAAGAAGAACTAGAGGGATTTTCTTTTGTAAATACAGTAAAAGACCCAAAAGAGGGTAAAGAAAATAAGCAAATACAAATGTATGAGGTTTCTTTAGCTGAAAATCCATACTCAATTGAAGCGTTAGATCAAATCCCTAAATTGAAAAGTAGTGTAGAAAAAGTATTAAAAGATGCTGGGATTAGTAATGCAGAAGATCAACTATGGATTGGCGGAGAAACAGCATCATTATATGATACAAAGCAAATTACGGAACGTGATGAAGCAGTTATCATTCCAGTAATGATTAGTATTATAGCTTTATTATTACTTGTTTACTTACGATCAATTGTCGCGATGATTTATTTAATTGTAACTGTTGTATTATCGTTCTTCTCGGCACTAGGAGCAGGGTGGCTATTGCTTCATTATGGTATGGGAGCGCCGGCCATTCAAGGTGCGATACCGTTGTATGCATTCGTATTTCTGGTTGCTTTAGGTGAAGATTATAATATCTTTATGGTTTCAGAAATATGGAAAAACAGAAAGACACAAAATCACTTGGATGCTATAAAAAATGGCGTTATACAAACAGGTAGTGTCATTACATCCGCAGGTTTAATTTTAGCAGGAACTTTTGCAGTGTTAGGTACACTTCCAATTCAAGTTCTTGTTCAATTTGGTATTGTAACTGCAATTGGTGTACTACTAGATACATTTATTGTTAGACCATTACTTGTACCAGCAATTACAGTTGTTCTAGGTCGCTTTGCTTTTTGGCCAGGAAAGCTTTCAAGAAAGAGTGAAGAAGTACAAAAGGTGGATGCATAGTTAAGAAAGCCAAGGATATTTTCCTTGGCTTTCTTCTATGTATTTTATTAATTTTTTGAAGTCAAATCATCAGTTACAGCATGATCAGCATCTTCAATAGCAGTTTCTGGCATTCCATATAAGCCGTTCATTGCTTGTTCTTCTACATTAAGGTTTACAGTATTATTATTTTGAATAGGTGTATTGTTTGCGATAGCATTATCTTTTTTATTTACATTTTTGTCATTCATGTTTGAATCCTCCAAACGTCAGTTGATTTATTAATAGTATGTGGTTGGATTTCAATAAATATGTGAATGAATTTTTGTAGATGTTATATAATTAAATAAAAACTTTAACTATTAGGAGTGAACAGGTTTGGTGAAAACAAGAAAGTTAGCCTTCTAAAATAAAAAATTTTTAGGAGGCTATTACAATGAAGTTTTATATAATTGACAGAGAAAATTGGAATAGAGAGCAGTATTTTGAACATTATTTAAAGTTGAAATGTACGTTTAGTATGACTGTGAATGTTGATATTACGAGGTTATTAAAGGAATTACATCAAAAAGGAATAAAATTTTATCCCGTTTTTATATATTTAATTTCTAGAGTAATAAATAATCATAAAGAATTTCGAACATGTTTTAACGATGAAGGAGTTTTAGGATATTGGGAGGAAATGATACCAAGTTATACAATCTTCCATAAAGATGATAAATCTTTTTCAAGTATATGGACGGATTATTCTAATGATTTTCACATTTTCTATAAAAACTATGAAGAGGATATGAGGTGCTATGCTGGTGTTCATGGTCTCTTCACAAAAGAAAATGTTCCGCCAAATGTTTTTCCTATTTCTAGCATACCTTGGGCTAGTTTTACTGGATTTAATCTTAATATTAATAATGATGGTGATTTTCTATTACCAATTATAACTTGTGGGAAATATTTTAATGAAGAAAATAAGGTTATGCTACCAGTTTCATTACAAATTCATCATTCGGTTTGTGATGGATATCATGCGAGTCGATTTATAGAGGATTTACAGGAGTTAAGTAATAGTTGCAACGAGTGGCTAAAGTAGTATCTAATTTTTAATTATACACAATTGAAAATGAATAAAAGAGGAGAACATGTTTATATAGCATGGTCTCTTTTTTATTCATTAATGCTAAGTAACAGTGGAAAATATAGGTTGATTTGTAGTTTAATAGTAAATGAAGTTATTAATTTTAATTTTCTTTATTTTATAACTATACGGTTCGCAAAACTTATTATCTTGTAACAATGAAGGAGAAAACAAAAATGATAATAATATCTATAGAAAAAGCTACAATTTTAGATGCTGAAAAGTTAACAGAAATAATGACAAGAACATTTGATGAAGAAGCAAAACGATGGCTATGCGGTCAAGGTGATGTCATTGACTATAACATCCAACCACCAGGCTATTCTTCAGTTGAAATGATGAGATATTCAATCGAAGAACTGGATTCTTTTAAGGTAATAGTGGATGACAAAATAATCGGAGGAATTATAGTTACGATTTCTGGTAAGTCATACGGTCGAATTGATCGTATTTTTGTAGATCCTGATTATCAAGGAAAAGGAATTGGATCACATGTTATTAAATCAATTGAAGTGGAATATCCAAGCATAAGGGTTTGGGATCTCGAAACATCCAGTAGACAACTTAATAATCATCATTTTTATGAAAAAATGGGCTATGAAATAATTTTTAAATCTGAAGATGAGTATTGTTATGTAAAAAGAATAACTGTAGAGTCAGCTAAAGAGAACCTGATTAAAAATAATGATATGAAAAATAGCCAATATGAAAACTGTAATCTAGCAAATACAGAGTATTATCAAGTGAATTTAAAAAACAGTTCCTTTGTTGGTAGCAATATGATGAATATGAAGATGAGTAATTGTAATGTGAGTCAATCAAAGTTTAGAAATATAAATTTTAAAAGTTCTTTATATGCCGATTTAAATCTTTCCGGTAGTAAATTTTCTTTTGTGACTTTAGGTGGAGTTCATTTTAAAGATACAAACCTTGGAGAAGGTAAACATCCTATTTCATTTAATAGATGTGATTTGGAAGGTAGTGCGATAAGTAATAGTAATCTGAAAAATATGGAAATAGAAAATTGTGATATAACTGGTATGAAAATAAATGGTATTCCAATTGAAAATCTGCTGGAGTTATATAATAGAGTAAAAAGTTAACTAAATTGTAGATAAGGATAAGTTGTTCAAAAATTGGATGTTATACTGAAATGATTATGTAAAAATAACATAAAGAAATATAGAAGAGAAGGGGTTTCACCCGGGGGTCTAGAATGAATAATGTATTGTTATGAATATGGAGGGGAGAAAATATGGAGATCAAACTAAGAGCGGTAGAAATACAAGATGCTAGAGCAATTCATCGTATATGCATACAAGATGATGTATTACCTTATATGGTTTTCTTACCTAGTATGCGTGTAGATGCGATGGAAAATAGAATTCGTAATTTAGCGCCAAATCAATTTGAATTTGTTGCAGAGTATGATGGAAAAGTTGTTGGATTTGTTGGATTAACCCAAAGCCCAGGACGTAGATCTCATTCGGGGGATTTGTTTATGGGGGTAGATAGTGAATATCATAATAAAGGCATTGGGAAAACACTTCTTACAAAAATGCTTGATTTAGCTGATAATTGGTTAATGTTAGAGCGAGTAGAGCTTGGTGTTTTAGAAACGAATCCGAAAGCGAAATCGCTATATGAAAAATTTGGATTTGTAGAAGAGGGAATAAAAGTAGGGAATTTGAAGGCTCACGGAAAGTTTATTAATGAAATTATGATGAGTCGTTTTAGACCTGATGGTTTAATTGTACATAATGAATAGTGAAAAGCATGACAAATTAATGTCATGCTTTTTTATTTGTTAGTTGTGATTCGGTAGTTTTGGTTGTAATAAGAATAATGCTAAACCAATAAAAATAAATGTAATGCCTAGCCCTTGTTGTAAAGAAATGGTCTCATTTAATATAAAGTACGCTAGTATACAAGTTCCAATCGTTTCTCCTAAAATACTCATAGAGATTACAGTAGCACTCATCCATTTTAATAACCAATTAAAAACTGTTTGCCCTAAAATTGTAGCAATAAATGCTAAGCCGATAAAGCACAACCAAGTTTGTGTAGAGTAATGGATGAAAGATTCTTGCTGCATGTAGGAAAAAATACCGAGAAAACAGGCGCTACTTCCATAACTAATTACCGAATACGGTATAAGTGATAAATCTTTACGAACATGTTGGCTAATGAAAAAGTAAGTGGTAATAATTCCGGCCGCAATAAAGGCTAAAATGTCCCCGTATAAAGCTTCTCCACTAATTTGGAAGTCTTGCCATCCGATGACGATACTTCCTGAAATAGCGATGAGGCAACCAATGACCGCTCCTTTCGTAAATCTCTCTTTAAATAGAAAGTAACCACCAATCATTGAAAATAAAGGTTGTAACGTTACGATAACTGTAGAACTCGCTACAGAAGTATATTGTAATGATTCAAACCATAGTACATAATGTGCAGCTAAAAATAGCCCGGATATGAATCCGAATCCCCATTGTCTGTTTGTTACTGTTTTTAGCTCGTTTCGATTATTTTTATTAAATAGTAATAACGGTAATAGAATCAGTGCAGCAAAAAATAAACGGTAAAAAGCAATGATAGCCGCAGGAGCATCTGCCAATTTTACGAAAATTGCTGAAGTTGATAGGGCGAATACGCCGAAAAATAAGATGCAATATGAAAGAATAGGTGATTTCACAGTTTGTCCCTCCGATAGATTGTTTATTATAATGAACTAAATACGATATAATGTACAAAGGTAAGTATATAAGTCCTTAAGGCGATAGGAAAGGATTATTTGCCTTTGTTTACTATGTCAGCACAAAGACAACGAAACATGCAATATGATGAACGAAAGGAAGGTTTTACTATGATACATGATAGACTCGGACAAACTGTATTAAGTTATCGTAAGAAAAATAATATGACAATTCGTGAATTTGCTGATTATGCAGGAATTAGTACTTCACTAATTAGTCAAATTGAACGAGGATATGCGAATCCTTCTTTAAGTGTATTGGAATTAATTGCGAAAGCATTAAATGTACCGCTATTTACACTTTTTATTAATGAGATTGATACAGATTCACTCATTTCTAAGAAAAAAGATCGAAAAAAAGTGTATCGGGAGAACAATGATCACATTGTATATGATGTATTAACACCGGATTTTATGAAAGCACGAATTGAAATGTTAATAATGGATTTAAATAAACAAGCAAACACAACGGAAAGTCACTATTCACATGAAGATAAAGAAGAGATTGCTGTTGTTATGAAAGGAGAAGTGTATGTGGAGTTAGAAGGAAAAGAATATTTTTTAGAAGAAGGCGATGTTGTACGTATTCCGCCAAATGTGAAACATCGCTTTTTGAATAAAAGTGATGAATCCAATCATATTTTATTTGTATTGACACCATCTTTAGGATGAGTATTAAGTGATTTTTATTACGGGGGAAAAATAGATGGAAAATAAAACTGTTTTAAGAGAGGGTCTTTCAATTATTTCTCAGTGTAAAAAACAAACAAATGATATTTGGCATGCGCATTTCGGAGCAGCTGCAATTGCTAGTTATTTTTTTATGAAAGATAACAATATGGAAGAAGAGATAAATCGTAGTATGTATTCTCAAACAAAAATGATGTTGAACAATCAAAACTTAGGTGAAATCATCGATAGTAAAAAAGAAATTGATTTTCAAAGTGCTGAAAAACTGATTATAAAATCAATGGAGCATACAATTGATGAACTTCATTGGGTGGGGCATAATGTCATTTATGCTGCATTAAGTTTATTAGCTATGAAAGAGTTACAAAAATGGGGGAATAATCAAGCAATTGAGGGAATTACTAACCTTATATTATCGTTTCGAAAAACAATTCCTGGTAGATCGTGGATTGGTTTTACGACGAAGGAAGTAAAACAATTAAGTATAAACGATGAGATAGAAAGTGAATTCAAAAATCCGAAACAATTATCTAAGTTTATTTTAAAGGAGCTCTCGCAATTTAATATTATTTATAGAGCGGAAGCGCATCATGATTTAATTGGTCATTTGCTTACTTTTTCTCATGCAATTAATATTATGTATGATTTAGGGCATAGAGATATATTCCAACGAGGGATACGTCCACTGTTAAAACTAGTATACGTGTTACGTGCTAGTCAATATCTTATGCCGAATACTGAAATTAACTTGCACTCACCTATAGATCGTTTACCTTTAATCGAATCAAAACGTGCTTATGTATTACCAACAGAAAATCAATTTTGGCTAAAAGACTATAGTGCGTTTGATTGGGATTTCGGGCATGTTTTTAAATTCTCATATAGTTATTTTGATCATATAAAGAGAGCTCCAGAATATAAAGATATTACATTAGAGAAATTCCGATTTGTTATTAATACATAATGAAGTCTAATGATCTGTATAAAGGGTTAAATTTAAAATTTTTTGTTGATAGGTATATTATTTTTTTATTTGTAAGATTTTACATGCTTATTTTACTTTTACTAATTATGTAAATAGGCTATACTAAAATACATATATTTTAGTATTGGAGAGAGAAGTAAAACGACATGGAATTAGTGAAATTGGAAAAAGTCATTGAAATAAAGAAAGAAGAACTTTTATATTTAGTATCGGATTACGGAATTCAACATGAAAAAGTATTGGCATTAAGTCAAGAAATAGACAAATTGATTAATTACTTTATGTTTTTAAAATAAAAAGAACTATGGCATGATTTGAAAATGTTATAGTTCTTTTTTATTTGGAAATTCAGATGTATATTCTATATACTGATAATAGATAGAATATTCTGTTTTGAAGGAGGGAGATATATGATATTACATACGCACATTTCAGGCGAAGGGGAACCAATTATGCTTTTACACTCTGGTGGTATGACAGGTTTAGTAGAGTATGAAGAGCAGGTAGCATTTTTTCGAGAAAAAAACTATCAAATCATTCGTCCTGATTTAAGAGGACATGGAAGATCAGGGGGGACGTTGGAGAATTATTTCCTACGATCTGTAAAGGATTTACATGATACGTTAGTACATTTACAAATTGATAGATGTCATATAGCTGGTGTTTCACTAGGAGGATTAGTCGCTTTATTATTTGCAAAAAAATATCCAGATAAAGTGAGAACATTAACTTTTTCAGGTATTTTTCCGGTTAAGAGAAAATTGGGAAGAGTCTCAGGAGTATGAAGCAAAGTGTCATCAGGAATTGATGGAAAATAAAGAAGTTATAACGTATATGAATGAAATTCATGAGAAAAGTGACTGGAAAGCATTACTTGAATCGTGGCAAGTTAAAGATTGGTACCCATTTGATGAAACAGGTGATGTAGCTAATCTTCAAATACCTACACTTTGTATTGCTGGGGGAGATGCAGAAGATGAAGTTACAGCTACTACAATGTTCAAACAATTAAACGATAATATTTATATTGCTGTTATTCCGTTTGCTGGTCATTTAGTGCATAACGATCAACCAGAAATATATTCGAATATATTGTCTAATTTCTTACAGAATGCACAAGCTGCTAGTCGAATATAAGGACTTTTGGGTATAATAATAAAGGAATTATTAATTGTATCGGTTAGGAGCGCAGTACATATGAAAACAGTTGTTGTTATCGGTGGAGGTATAACGGGACTTTCTACTATGTTTTATTTAGAAAAATTAAAAAAGGATAATAATATCGATTTAAATTTAATCCTTGTAGAAAAAGAAGAGTACTTAGGTGGTAAAATCCATAGTGTAGAAGAAAAGGATTTTATTATGGAATCAGGAGCGGATTCTATCGTTGCTCGTAATGAACATGTTATGCCGCTTGTAAAAGATTTGAATTTAGAAGAAGAAATGGTATATAACGAAACGGGTATTTCTTACATACATTCTGATAATACTTTACACCCAATTCCATCTGACACTATATTTGGGATACCGATGAGTGTGGAGTCATTGTTTAGCAGTACGCTAGTATCAACGAAAGGGAAAATTGTTGCTTTAAAAGATTTTATAACGAAAAATAAAGAGTTTACAAAAGATACTTCACTTGCTGTATTTTTAGAAAGCTTTTTAGGGAAAGAGTTAGTGGAAAGACAAATTGCTCCGGTGCTTTCAGGAGTATATTCCGGTAAATTGAATGAACTTACTATGGCATCGACATTACCGTATTTACTGGATTATAAAAATAAATATGGAAGTATTATTAAAGGTTTTGAAGAGAATAAAAAACAGTTTCAATCAGCAGGAAACAAAAAGTTCGTATCATTTAAAGGTGGACTATCTACGATTATTGATCGTTTAGAAGAAATGCTGACTGAGACAGTCGTTAAGAAAGGTGCTGTAACGACTGCTGTAAGGAAACAAGGTGATCGCTATGAAATCTCCTTTGCAAATCATGAATCAATCCAAGCTGATTATGTTGTTTTAGCAGCTCCGCATGATATCGCAGAAACTTTATTACGGTCTAATGAGTTAAACGAGCAGTTTCATACATTTAAAAACTCATCTCTTATAAGTATTTACTTAGGATTTGATATACTTGATGAACAATTACCGGCGGACGGCACAGGATTTATCGTAACGGAAAACAGTGATTTACATTGTGATGCGTGTACATGGACAAGCCGGAAGTGGAAGCATACATCGGGAAAACAAAAGCTATTAGTAAGAATGTTTTATAAGAGTACAAATCCAGTATATGCAACGATTAAAAATTATAGTGAAGAAGAATTGGTACAAGTCGCTTTATATGATATTGAAAAGAGTCTGGGAATTAAAGGGAAACCAGAAGTAGTTGAAGTTACAAATTGGAAAGATTTAATGCCGAAATATCATTTAGAACATAATCAAGCTGTTCAAATATTACAAGAAAAAATGACGGATCTTTATCCTAATGTATATTTAGCTGGAGCTTCATATTACGGTGTCGGAATTGGTGCGTGTATTGGAAATGGGAAGAACACTGCAAATGAAATAATTGCAACATTAAAGAAACAGTCAAAATAGAATACATATATAAATAAAATGTCCCTCCAGTATATTGGAGGGACGTTTTATTTATTTCACTTGAATTGAGATTTTTTTATTAGTTATATTATTCTCAGTAATCGTTAATGCTATGTTCCCAGATTCTTTAAATGAATATGATGAGAGTTGATAAAGCTCTTTTATGCCATGTTTCTCTTTTAATTTATTGGCTGGAAGTGATGTTATGTTCGGTTTCCATGATTCTTGTTTACCTGAAGGGTATTTTACTATTATTTCTGGATTATTTAATTGAATTGTTTCCCAAGAGGCAAAATGTAATTCAACTGCTGTATCTTTTTTTAGTAACTCTTCTGAGAAATATCCAAGCTCCCCAACATTACCGAAAACAGTAAAGTTTTGATTTTGTAACGTGATATCTAAATGTTTAGGTTGATAGGTTGCTGCGTGATAGATTCCATATGAAAGCGAAAGAGTGGAAGCGATTAACATGCCGATTGAAAATGTCATAAAGCTATTACCTTTAAAACTAGTCATCATGAATGAATTTGGGGCGAACTTTTTTGCAAATAAAAATATGAGTAATATGAGTAAGAGGGATAAGCCGATGAATATATACATAGAACATTTACACCTCCACAGAAAAACATAACGTTAACTACATTTTACCATAAATGTATGGATCAGGGGTGTGTTTTAGAAGGGAAAAGTGAGCACGGAATCGAAATTATAAGACGGAGTGGTGAAAATGAAAATAATACAATTAATTTTTATAAATAAAGGTAAGAGTAGGGAATGTGATTGTATCCTTTTGTTAATGAGTTAGATACACTACTTAGAGAAACTGGTTTTTTAAGTGTAAACTGGAGACAAACAGCTCTTGGGCATTAGTTGCAAATAAATAGAGCATAAAGAGGTGATCATAGTATTTTGATCACCTCTTTATTTTTTCTAATCATGCAAAAGCAAGAAGGGTTATTTTTAGTTTGTATTGAATTAAGAGGATAAGCTTCTCTAGAAATATTTGATAAATGGGACATTGAGGACTTTCCTAATTATAAATACTTTTTCTGCTATAATGAATGAGTAGAAAGAAAGGAGTGATCCTGTGGCGTTTCCTATATTAGAAACAGAACGTTTGCGTTTAGTTGAAATAGAACAATCTTATTGTCAAAAAATATATGAAATCTTTTCATTGGATGAAGTAACGTGTTATTACGGTATGAATTCTTTTACGGAGTTTGGACAAGCTTCACGTATGATTGAATCTTTTTCAAAAAATTACTTTGAGAAAAAGGCAATACGATGGGGGATTGTATTAAAAGAAACAAATACTTTAGTGGGTACAATTGGATTAAATAATTTACAACTATGGAGTAAACGATCTGAAATTGGATATGACTTACATCCTCGTTATTGGGGGAATGGTTATGCGTCAGAAGCGGCTCGAGAAATTATTCATTATGGATTTCGAGATTTAGGCTTATTTAGAATTGGAGCTATTACATACCCTGAAAATGTTACTTCTTGTAAAATGTTATCTAAAATAGGCTTTCATAAGGAAGGGTTATTACGTGGCTATATTCATCAAGGAAATAAGCAACATGATGCACTATTGTATTCTATAGTTCGAACGGATGTAGAGGATATAAATTTATAATAAAAACCCCCTCTTATAAAAGAGGGGGTAAGTAAAAATTAACCTATTTTAGGTAATAAACGTTCTCCGCTTTTCATGCTACTTTTACATAAAGGGCATTTAGGCTCTTCTTCAAATGAAAAATTCTTTCTCATCCATCCTAAACAATCCTCTGATTCACATTCCCAGACAGGGGTTTGTTCTGGTGGTACTTCAGCTACATCGTTCTTTCGATTGCGATACATATAACCACTCCTTTTATGTAAAAAATTTTAGTTATATATTAAAAAGGTTGTTAACCGAGCTGGTAACAACCTTTTTATTGTTTGAATTATAGCTTTACAACGTTTTTAGCTTGAGGTCCACGGTTACCGTCTTCAACTTCGAAGCTAACTTCTTGACCTTCGTCAAGAGACTTGAAGCCGTCGCCAGTGATAGCTGAGAAGTGAACGAATACGTCGTTACCGTCTGCAACTTCGATGAAACCGAAACCTTTTTCGCTGTTAAACCATTTTACTTTACCTGTTAATGTCATGGTAATGCCTCCTAAAATTTAAAAAGATTACAATATGATCGGCCTTATTTGAATGAAAAATAAAAGTTCACATATTATCAAACACCCATAAGGAGTACAAAATAATCCTGATTGATACTTGATAATATGCAAAGGAAATATGGTGTTAAATTGACCTTAATTACTATCTTACAACAAATGGTGGGAAATAGCAAGTGCTGGTAATACCAGTGAATAATCTTGGTGATAATAGTAAAACGCACAAAGTTATCTCTTTTATTTATATATTATTCCAAATTTAGGTTTATGCTAAACGGAGAGCATTTTTATTGGAAGTTTGTATTAGAGAAACGATATATAGTATTAATATATTTGTTATGGAGGCGAGAATATTGCAATTTACTCAATTTAAAATAATTGATGCAGCTAAAGAAGGAAGAAAAAAAGTTCATCCAATATTCGCTGTTATACTTGCAATTGTATTTTTAACTTTAGGTGAATTGTTCATGTTATTTATGTTGTTTTTACCGAAAGCAGAAACACTTTTAATGAAGGCAATTTATAGTGATATTGAGATGATATTGACGTTTGGCGGAGCTGTATTTTTTGTTTTTTTATGGGTTAGATTTGTAGAGAAAAGATCAATTTCATCCATTGGTTTTTGGAGAAATCAGTGGATAAGAAAATATTTGAGAGGTGCATTAATAGGTTTTGTTTTCATTTCAATACCAGTAATGATACTTTTATTAACAGGAATTGTACAACTACAAATGCAACAAATTACGCCAACCGCTATAATTGGAATTGTGGGATCTTTAGTTGCTTTTTTAATACAAGGTGCAACAGAAGAAATTGTTGTTCGAGGTTGGTTATTTCCAGTCCTTTCTGTTAGAAGCCGTATATGGATTGGGATTGTTGTAACTTCTTTTTTATTTGGTTTTCTGCATTTACTAAATCCAGGTATTACAATTCTTTCAATATCGAATATAATATTAGTTGGTGTATTTGCAGCTTTTTACGCTTTAAAGGACAGTAGTCTTTGGGGGATATGCGCGTGGCATTCGTTGTGGAATTGGGCACAGTTTAATATTTATGGTTTTGCAGTAAGTGGAATGGCAATGTATTCTACACCACTTTTTAAACCTGTAACAAAAGGATCGGAAGTCCTTCATGGGGGCTCGTTCGGTATTGAGGGGAGTATCATTACAACAATTATGCTTTCTATCGCTTCAATTGTTTTATGGAGACAGTTATGGGGAAAAAATGCAAAGCAAAGAGATTTAAGTTAATGAAAGTGGGAGAAACTATGGGGATTATAGCGTTTGAGGGAGCAAGTGCGGTTGGTAAGAGTAGCACGTGTCGTGAGTTAGAAAAAAATTATGGTGCGTACATTATACCTGAAGTGAATGTATTGTTTGAAAGACCAAAAAACGAACATAGAACATGGTATTTTGAAAAACAAGTAGAGCGCTGGAAAATAGCAGCGCAGAAATCAGAGCAATATGAATTAGTAATACTTGATGGCGACATTTATCAACCACTTAGTTATAATTGGTGTTTCCATTTTGATATATTTAATCAGCCGTTATCTTTAATAGAAAACTTTTATAAAGAAAAGCTGATACATAGGGAAATTGGTTTTCCCGATCAATATTTTTATTTATATACGAATGATGAAGAACTTAGAAAACGGAAAGAATCTGACGAGACAAAAAGAAGAAGAAACTTTGAAAAACATTTACATATATCAAAATCGTTTCAACGTTATTATGAAAATTTAAATGCTGTTACAGACGGATATTGCAAAATGATTGATGCGAAAAGTGTAAAATCGAATGAATTAGAAATTGTGAAAAGTTTAAATAGTTTAAATGTGTGTGAAGAGAGACGTTTTGATGTTTCGAGGTTAGATGCGATTACGAAGTGGTTAAAAGAACATCGTGCATAAAAACAACGAGTGCCTTATAAGGTACTCGTTGTTTTTTTATGTATTATATATTGATTTTAAAATTTGTAAGTTTGCTTTTTCATTTTTCTTAATAGCATTTGCATATTTAGCTAGAAAGAGCTGAGAAGGATAAACCGGTAGTTCACCACAAATATCGATACCATAAACATTTTTATTCCTAATAAGAGAATGTAAACATTTTAATAGTGTAGAAAGTTTCATATGTCCTTGATCCCAATTTGTAATAGTTACTTTTGAATCTAAAACATCTTTATCAATGCTTACATATATAGTATCTGTATGAATATGCGAAAGTATCGTATGTGTAGATACTTCATAAGTTGTATCTATCGGGAATACTTCTACGCATGAATAATCATTAGAATGAATGGTTAAAGAAGAAGGTCCGATAATAATTACTTTCTTTAATTTTGGGTTATTTTGAAGTGTGAACGATACCCATGACCCGCAAGAAATAAGAGTATGTTCATTTTCTTCTTTTAAGTTCATGTCAGTGTGATGATCAAATAAAATAAGGCTAAATGGTTCATCTATTTCTTTTAGTAGCAAATAAGATACATAATGATAATTTCCAGAACCGATAAAGGTGATTCCTCTTTGCTTTCTACGATATAACTCCCGTTTTATACTCTTTAAAGAAGGAATCTCGCAATACAGGTTTGTGTGCTCTAAATGACTAAAATCAATATCCTCATGTGAATAAGAATGAAGTTTATTTTGTAATAAATATGTATCGTCAAAGTTTAAAAAAGTTAAACCGCTATACAATAAACTCATATTTATTCATCTCCTTAATATGTAGGCTAGCATATATTTTTATAAAATTAAAACGAAATGCTTAGAAATGGATCTGCATTTGAAAAAGATGGATATTTTGACAGAATAATCTTTCAATTGATAAAGAAAAGAAATATAATATAAGGAAATATATATGTGGTTCGAGAAATAGAAAATATGAATGGGATATGTGGGAGGAAACAAGCAAGATGAAAACATTTTTTAAAATAATAGGTATTTTAGCTGGTATGGCGGTAATCGGCGTAGGTGTAACATATGGTATGCTGTATTATCTAAATAATAGTAAACCAGCTGCGAAAAAGGCATCACCAGCTGCTCCGGCAGCAGAAGTACTAGCTGATAGTAATGTAAAAGCTGAAGATGCAAAGCTTTTAGAAAATGGCAATCATTCATTACCAAATAGCGGTTTTAATAAAAATTTTAAATGGACAGATGAGAACATACAGACAGCATTACATGAAATGGCACATCAAAAAACGAAAGCTGATCAAAAGTGGGGCTATATTTTTATCACACAAGAACGAATTGAAAGTTTACTTGATATTGTAAAGAGTAATGATCTAGTACAAGGAAATACATATGCAGATATTTTAGAGAGATGGAAACAAGGGAAATATGAAAAGATGGACGCAGATCACAACAAGATTTGGAAATTACAAAGCGGGAATTTAGGCGAAGGAAAAGGAGTAATGTCAGAAGCGGAACAAAAAGAGTTAATTAATCAATTGTTTATGCAAAAAGGTACATATTCAGGTAGTAAATTAATTGCAGATGGGGGACAGACTAATAAATAAGATAATATTGGAAGAGAGTAAGTGCTTATTAGGCAGTTACTCTTTTTTTGTGCACCTTTTAGTCTCGCTCTAGTAAGGAAAGAAACGATTGTAAAACGGGTGAAATCCATCTAGATTTATGATAGATTACATGGCTTTGAATAACTGTTGAAGTTTCGATAGGCTGAAAACAGAGTTGTTCTTTTTGACAACTTTCTTGTACAACAATGTAAGGAAGAATTGAAATTCCTAACTCACACATCACAGATTGTTTAATGACTTCAACGTTGGAAGTTTCAAATGTTTTAGCTGGAATATTTCCGCTTTGACGTAAAAACCGATCTACCATCGGTCTATAGCCGCAGCTTTGTTCTGTAAAGATAAATTGAGTATCATTTAGTAAACAAAATGGATTAGAGTGTGTAGAGTAATGGGGAGGTAAAATCCATCCAAATGCTTCATTACAAAAAGTACGCGTAATAAAATCATTATGTTCCATACTTTCTCCAATTATGAAAATAACATCTGTTTCTCCTTCACGTAGCTTATTCATTGCTTGTTCGTTTGTAGTTGTTTCCAGTATGATATTTACTTTCGGATTCTCCTGTTTGTACATACGTAATAATTGTGGTAATCGGTACACTGCTAATGATTCGTTAGATGTAATCGTTAAAGTTCCCTCTAAATCATCACTATTTTGAGGGATTTCTTGCGCTTTTTCATAAATAGCTAGTAATTCTAGAGCATAAGGATGAAATTGATGACCTGCTTTTGTAAGAAGTACTTTTTTCCCTAATCGATCGAATAGAGGGAGACGTAAATCGTTTTCTAATGCTTTCATATGCGCTGTTACAGTAGATTGCGCATAACCTAACGCATGAGCAGCTTTAGAAAAACTACCATACTTAACGATGGCACAAAATGTTTTAACATGTCTCATTTCCATAAGCTATCCCTCTTTTATTATCATGATTTGTGAATGATTATATCACGTATTTCAATTTTCCAAATGATTAAATTCTTTATAAAATGAAATTATAGAAATATTCATTTAAATTATATTGGAGGAGAAATGATGATCAAAAAGGGCTATCATGTAGCTGTAGTTGGTGCTACAGGTGCAGTAGGACAAAAAATTATTGAACTGTTAGAAAAAGAAACTAAATTTAATATAGTTGAAGTTACATTGCTTTCGTCAAAACGATCCGCTGGCAAGTTAGTGCAATTTAAAGGACGAGAGATAATGATACAAGAGGCAAAAGCAACTAGCTTTGAAGGTGTAGATATTGCCTTTTTTAGCGCTGGAGGAGAAGTGTCTAGACAATTTGTTAATCACGCAGTCACTAGTGGTGCCATCGTAATTGATAACACAAGTGAATACCGAATGGCGCACGATGTACCACTCGTTGTTCCAGAAGTAAATGCGCACACTTTAAAGGAGCATAACGGTATCATAGCAGTTCCGAATTGTTCAGCATTACAGATGGTGACGGCACTTCAACCAATTCGAAAAGTATTCGGATTGGAACGAATTATTGTTTCCACATACCAAGCTGTGTCAGGTTCAGGAATTCATGCGATTCATGAATTAAAAGAACAGGCAAAGTCAATGCTTGAAGGTGAAGAGGTTAAGAGTACTATACTGCCAGCGAAAAAAGATAAAAAACACTATCCGATTGCGTTTAATGTATTGCCTCAAGTAGATATATTTACAGATAATGATTTTACATTTGAAGAAGTAAAAATGATTCAAGAAACGAAGAAAATTTTGGAGGACCAAAACTTGAAAATGGCAGCTACTTGTGTGCGTGTTCCGGTCGTATCCGGGCACTCAGAATCGGTTTATATAGAACTTGAAAAAGAAGCAACTGTTGCAGAAATAAGAGAAGTGTTGCTGGATGCACCAGGTGTTATACTGCAAGATAATCCTAGTGAACAGCTGTACCCAATGCCATTATATGCAGAAGGGAAAATAGATACATTTGTCGGGAGAATTAGAAAAGACCCTGATACACCAAAAGGATTCCATCTTTGGATTGTTTCCGATAATTTATTAAAAGGGGCCGCTTGGAACTCGGTTCAAATTGCAGAAACGTTGGTGGAAGAGGGGATAATATAGTATAGGTAAATTAGGAAACTGTTAATGATTACAGTTTCCTAATTTTTATTTTATAATTGTTTTCTTTATTCCAGCCAAATTTGATTTGAAAGACAGTAAAAAACATCAAGAATGAATAAAATTCATTTGGTATGATATGGATAAATTAGATGTAAGGTGGGATTTAGATGTACCAAGTTAAGGGGTACTTTTCATCATTAAAAGGAAGTCATTATGATATTGGAAAGCAACAAGGAGAGTTTGTGAAAAATCATCCGTATCTCATTCCACAATTTATACAGCAAGAACATTTAGTATCAGATAATTATTGGACAGAATCTAGAAATATATTAAATCAATATTGTCCAGGAATTAATGAAGAAATTGAAGGGTTTTGTGAAGTGTTGAAAATTCCTGCTAGAAATCTGATGTATTATTATCAAACACTATTAAAAGCAGGATGTAGTCATTGTGTCGTATTACCTAAAAAGACAGATTCAAAGCACACATATGTATTAAGAAATTATGATTTGTTACCCAAAATAGATGATATGCGTTTTTGCTCAACACATGTTGAAGGTGCATATGTACATAGTGGCTTTTCTACTTTTTATTTCGGTCGAACAGAAGGAGTTAACGAGCATGGGTTAGCTGTTACATTTTCAGCATGTGGTCAACCAGTAGGAAATATTGAAGGCTTACGAAAGCCAGTGTTAAGTGGTTTACAATGCTTTGCGGTAATTCGAGTATTATTGGAGAAATGTAAAAATGTGCAGGAGGCGATATCACTAGTTGATGAAATGCCAATTGCAAGTAATATTAATCTAATTGTAGCAGATCCTTTAGACGCAGCGCGTATTGAAATATTTGACGGATATAAATCAATAACCACAATTGATGAGGAAAGCCATGATTTTATCGTATCAACAAACCATGCGATTAGTTTACCTATTCAAAAATTGAATAATAGAAGATTAGAACAATCCACAAACAGATATCACATATTGTATGAATATTTAAATCAAAATGAACTAGTGAGCATGGATTCTTTAAAAGAATTAGTAGAAAGAGAGTATCCTACTGGGCTGACAGTACATAATTATGAAGAATGGTTTGGAACTTTGCATTCTGTCTTATTTGATTTGCATAATCGTATAATGAATATTTGCTTCGGATCTCCACTATTCAACGACTGGTACTCATTGAAAGTTGGAGGAAGTCTTTCATTTTCTCAGGTAAATGTGAAATTTAATAATAAAACGTATACTGACTTTTGGAGAGAAGAATGCTATTAATTGATTCAAGAAGAATAAATGAGATAAAATGGTAATAGTAAGGTGTATGTACGGGAGGGATTGCCATTGCTAAAAGTAATGTTACCGATTGTTCTTATCTTATTTGTTGCCGTTTCAATGTATATTACTTATGAAAAAAGAAAAAAAGCAGGGGTAAAAGGATTGAAGAGTGCGTTAACTTCAATTTGTTTCTTTACACTAGCAATCTTAAATTTGCTTGCATATTGGTTTAACTTTGGCGGTATTTTTATTTGGTTAACTTCAATTGTTTTATTACTAGTCGGGGCATATTTTACGAAATATATTCCAATATCTAAAAAGGTACATTGAAATTTATTTGAGTTTAAAAGTTATGTTGTATTTTGTTTTGAAAAGAGATTATCCTACTAGAGCGTTGTGAAACGGTTTTATAGGATAATCTCTTTTGTTCGTTTAGCTTTGTAAAGAACGTACTGTTCTTTTTAGTTGTTCAATAAATTCTCGAGTTGCAGCACACATATATTTATCTTTTCTATAAATAAGCCCAATTTCTATTGTTGGGGTAGGATTTTCTATTTTAATTGCTTGAATGTTTTTATTTTGTAAAAAGTCTATATACGGTTTTGGTAACACTGTAATTCCCATTCCTTTTGAAACCATTTGGATTAAAGATTCCATCGTACTAATTTCTAAAATTGGTTTTGGTTTAAAGTTAAATTTTTGACAATGAGATGTAATTAGTTCGGTTAAAAAGAAATTTTTAGGTAAAAGAATTAAAGGGTAGTTCTGTAATTCAGCAATAGATACATGATTACGTTCAGCTAATTGATGATCGGTTGGTACGACTAATGTAAGTTCACTTTTGTATAGAGGGATAGAAATAATCTCCTTATCTTGCACCGGGAGAAATGTAATGCCAATATCTAGTTCGTTTTGTAATAATTTTTCACGAATATCTCCTGTACGAAGCCCTAATACAGAAAGCTCTATATTGGGATATGAATGATTAAAATTTAATATAGCTGGTGGTAGTAAATAATTTACGACGGTTAACAAAGAGCCTATTGTTAAGGAACCTTGCTGTAATCCGTTTAGATCTTGAATTGCAGAACGAGCTTGTTCGACTTCATGAAAAATGGTTTTACTATGTAATAATAAAATCCTTCCTGCATCAGTTAAAGATATTTTTTTACCAATGCGATCAAAAAGCGGCATTCCTACTTCATGTTCTAATGCACGTATTTGCTGACTTAAAGAAGGTTGTGAAATATTTAGTTTCTCAGCTGCTTTTGTGAAATGCAATTCTTTTGAAACAGCTAAAAAATATTCAAGTTGTCTTAATTCGATTGGAATCACCTCAAGTTTAATGATAGGTTATACCTATCATTATTATATAAATAATTGGATTGAACAATGATTTTGTTGAGCTTATAATCACTTTATTAGAGAGGGATTGAAAAGTTTTGAAGTAAGGATAGATAAGTATAGGAGCAAGGATATTTGAGTGGTTATTACATTTGCTGACCTTTTGTCATTTTAAATGAAAAATAGACAGAGAGTTTGAAAGTATAAATTAATCTATTGAAAAATTGTAGGGTAAGTAAGAGGAGCGATTAAGATGAATAAAGTATATGAGGTACTATCTTTAAATATAGGGTTACCAAAAGAGGTTACATACGGCGGAAAGGTAATTCATACAGGTATAAATAAGAAGCAAGTAAGGGAACCGGTGTTTTTATCCTTTTTAAAATTTAATGGAGATGGGCAAGCGGACTTAGTTCATCATGGTGGAGTAGATAAAGCAGTTTGTGTGTATTCTGGAGAACATTATAGATACTGGGAAAAAGAGTTGAATCAAGCCCTTGTATATGGAGCATTCGGAGAAAATATAACAATTAATTGTCTGTGTGAAGAGGATGTTTGTATTGGTGATACATTTCAAATTGGAGAAGCAATTGTACAAGTAACACAGCCAAGACAACCTTGTTTTAAATTAGCTAAGAAATACAATATTCCAAAGTTACCACTTTATTTTCAAGAAACAGGATATACAGGATTTTATTTTCGTGTATTAAAAGAAGGATGGGTATCACCTGTTGATACGTTAAAGTTAATAAAGTCTGATCCAAAAGGTGTTACAGTAGCATTTGCTAATCGTATTATGCATAAGGAAAAACAAAATATGGAAGGGCTAAAAAGGATCTTAGAAGTACATGCACTTTCTACAAGTTGGAGAAATACATTTGAAAAGCGAATGAGAGGAGAAGAAATTAATACGAGGGAGAGACTAGAAGGAAAAAAATAATAAAAAATATTTTTTTATAAATGGTGCATTTCTATGAGTAAAAACGAAGTAGAAAGCACTATTTTTATATAATAAACTTATTAATATTCAAAAATCTTAATATTGTTTTATTCGACTTATTTTCGAATAGTCAAAACATAAAATTAATTAGACTCTTTTTTTATATTTTATGATAGTATATTGATTGGTAAGACCTATTACATTAAGAGCAGGTTATATAGCTAAATCTAATTTGATGGAATTAACGTATGGAGGGACAACATGGGGAATGTTGAAATTTTTGAAAAATTTCTTTTAGAAGAACCAAAAAGAGAGCAGTTATTTCCTTTATTTGAAGAAGTGTTTGGAATTACAATTCAAACATTGAATGATTTTTCAGAGAGAGGTTATTGGGATGATACATACAAAGCTTTATCATTTTTACATGACGATAAAGCGATTGCAAATGTTGCGGTATTTTCGCTACCATTGCTAGTAAATGGTGAAAGAATAAATGCAGCCGGCATTCAAACGGTAATGACTCACCCTGATTTTCGTAGACAAGGACTCATGACACAATTAATAAGTAAAATGATAGAAGAAATTGATAAGAAATGTGAATGTACCTTATTATTTACGGAAAAACCTGAACTATATGCATCATTTGGTTTTAAAGTTGTGCAGGAGTATTTGATGACTATTCTATATGATAAAAAGAATAATAATGACTCCTTACTTAGAAAATTAGATTATTATATGGAAGAGGATAGAAAGTTAATACATGAAACTATTGATAGTAGCCAAAGACTTTCAAATAATTTTTCAACATTAAACTTCCGTCCTTCGTTTTATTTGAATATGTATGATTCGGGATGGAATGAGAAATTGTATTATTCAGAGAAACTAGATGCTCTAATTGTGTATGAAGTAGATAATGAAAAGTTGAAATTATATGGAGTATTTGCACCAGTAATTCCAGTTTTAGATGAAATATGCGGAGAAATCGCTGAAAGATTTACAGAAATCGAATTTTACTTCTCACCAGATCAATTAGGGATTGAGGATGTACAATTTACAGAATTACAGTCTAAAAAGTATTTAATGGTTCGAAGTAATAAAGAGTTAGATTTTAAAGGTTATAAATTCCCTGTATTAGCGGAGTTTTAAATGTTTGTATAAAGGCTTTATTATGGAGGAACTATGAATATATCGTATATACCTAAACATGTTGAGCAGCTCACTATAATGAATGTCCCTGAATATTATAAAATTAATGACAACCGGTCGTTTATCGTCCGTTCGAAAGCAGAAACAGATTTCTGGCTTAAAACACATTATGGTTTTGAAGTAATGAATGGTCATGTATTTTATAATGAAATGATGACAGACTTTCAAGCTGAAGTTCAATTGTGTATGGATCCAAATTCAAAATACGATCAAGCAGGTCTTTTTGTTATGATTTCGGAAAAGTGTTGGTTGAAAACTTCATTAGAGTATATTCCGGATGGCCCTTCTCATTTAGGAGCTGTCGTAACGAATAATGGATATTCTGATTGGTCAACACAAGACTTTCCAACAGAATTAGCTACCCAACAACTTCATTTTCGAATTGTTCGTAAACGTGGCGATTATATAATATATGTAAAAAATAGCTGTCAATGGGAACAAATAAGAATTGCTCATTTGATGGAGGATATAGGGAATGCGCCTGTTAAAATAGGTTTTTACACGTGTAGTCCTTCTAAAAACAATGGATTTGAGACTGAGTTTTTAGATTTTACAATTGAAGAGATATAGATGAAAAACCGTATTCTTTCTACTTAAGAATACGGTTTTTCTATTTGCGTAATATAAAGCACATTTATTGACCGGAAAGTCATTAATGCTTATCATTTAATAATGTTAAATATTAATTTGCATAATATAATAGAAGTACTGGAAAAATCAAAAATTATATGGCTTAAGTAAGGAGGGTATGAATTATTAAATGGTAATTTCATAGGAAAAAGGAGATTAAGTATGAAATCATTTCGCAAATTATTACATTATTTAAAACCATACATGTTCTTCGCGATTATTGGACCACTATTTATGGTACTTGAGGTTGCGATGGACTTAATTCAACCGACTATTATGCAACATATTATTGATGTAGGGATAGCAAATCGTGATTTGAATTATGTAATAAAAATGGGGCTTCTTATGATAGGAGCTGCAGCACTCGGTTTAGTTGGAGGACTTGGGTGTATGATGTATTCTACAAAAGCAGCTGTTAATTTCGCTACAGACATACGAAAAGATGTATTTGCGAAAGTAGAAACATTTTCTAGTGAAAATCGTGATTCATTTGGAACTGGGAAATTATTAACGATTGTGACAAATGATATTACTTCTATTCAATCGGCGATGACGATGACATTACGTGTACTTGTTCGTGGTCCTTTGTTATTTATCGGAAGTATAATAATTGTTTTTGTAACAGCACGCGAGTTATTTCCTATATTACTTGTGGTTGTTCCAATTTTATTACTTGCGATTATATTCATTGCAAGTAAAGCGAGCGGAACGTTCAAAAAAGTGCAAGAAGCATTAGATAAAGTGAATACAAAGCTACAAGAAAATTTATCTGGAGTACGTGTTATTAAAGCGTATGTAAGACAAAAATATGAAATTACTCAGTTTGGAAATGTTAATACAAATTTAACGAAGATAAATATTCGAGCGGTGCAGCTTATTTCCATAATGATGCCAATCATTATGTTAGTTGTAAGCGGCGGGATTGTCGCAACATTATGGATTGGTGGAGAAAAAGTATTTGATGGAACGCTTCAAGTAGGAGCTATTTTAGCGTTTATAAACTATTTGAATATTATTTTAATGTCACTTATGTCTATAAGTATGGTATTTATGCAAATCGCGCGAGCATTTCCATCTGCGGATCGTGTACGGCAAGTTTTAAATACTGAGGTTGATATTACGACGGAAACAAATGCGGTTGCACCTAAGCAAATCGAGGGACAAATTGACTTTAAAAATGTTAGTTATAGTTACACGAAAAATAATGAATATGTTTTAAAAGATATTTCATTTAACATATGTAAAGGTGAAAAAGTAGGAATTATCGGTTCTACAGGAAGTGGTAAATCTACTTTAGCAAAACTGTTACCGCGTTTATACGATGTTGATCAAGGGGAAGTATGCATTGATGGAATAAATGTTAGAGCATACGATTTACAAAAACTTCGTGCTTCAATCGGGTTTGTACCTCAAAAGGCATTATTGTTTTCAGGTAGCATAGAAGAGAACTTACGTTATGGTAAAGAAGATGCAACGAATGACGAACTGGAAGTAGCGGCTTCATCAGCTTGTGCGACTGAGTTTATTAACAAGTTGGAAGATTCATATCAATATCATTTAACACAAGGGGCGACGAATTTATCAGGTGGACAAAAACAACGTGTATCAATTGCAAGGGCACTTGTGAGAAAGCCATCCATTCTTATATTAGATGATTCTACATCAGCAGTTGATGCGAAATCAGAATCTAACATTCAATCGGCATTAAGAACAGAATATAAAGGAACAACAACATTATTAATCGCCTCTAAAATTTCATCTATAATAGATGCTGATAAAATTCTCGTTTTAGATAACGGTGAATTAGTAGGTGATGGTACACATGAAGAATTGTTAGAACAATGTGAGGTATATCAAGAAATTTATCTTTCCCAAGGTGGCAATTTACATAAAGAAGGTGGGAAAGAACATGCGTAATTTTCAAGGGCAATTTGCTAATAAAGGTGGGCGTAACGCGCCTAAAATGGGTGAAGCTAGAAACACTAAAGGAACTGTATTGCGAGTATGGAACTATATGGGGTATCAAAAGGCTGCTCTTACGTTCGTTATATTTTTAGTATTTGTTACGACGTTACTTGGGTTATTAGGTCCTTATTTAATGGGAGTAATTATAGATCAATATATTGTACCGAAAGATTTAAACGGTACGGCGAGAATGTGTTTGTTACTTATCGCGATTTACGGTGTAACAGTATTGTTAACTTGGCTACAAACATTTGTCATGGTTAACGTTGCATTAAAAACAATACAAAAAATACGACAAGATATTTTCGAGAAAATCCAAACGCTTTCTTTACGGTTCTTTGATGTACGTTCTCAAGGGGATTTAATGAGTCGTGTGACAAATGATATAGATAATTTGAATCAAGCGTTAACACAAAGTGTTGTACAAATTATTTCATCAGCATTAACCTTTATAGGTGTAACGATTGCGATGTTCGCATTAGATTGGATTTTAGCAATTGTTACATTAATTACAGTACCTATTATGTTTTTCGTTACAAAAAAATTAGTTGCTTATAGTGGCAAAAACTTTGCAAAGCGTCAACGAGATTTAGGAGAATTAAATGGTTTTATTGAGGAAGCTATAACAGGAGCGGATGTTACAACGTTATATGGGAAAGAAAAAGAAACCGTACAAACTTTCAATAAAATTAATGAACAATTAAGAGTTTCAGCTACGAAGGCGGATACATTTTCAGCTTTTATTTTTCCAAGTATGAACTTTATAAATAACTTAGGTATGGGGCTTGTAATTGGGACTGGATCAGTAATGGTTTTAAATGGAATGACAACAGTAGGTGTCATTGCAGCTTTTATTAATTATTCTCGTCAATTCTCAAGACCACTTAGTCAATTCGCAACTTTAATGAATACGATTCAATCGGCAGTTGCTGGTGGAGAACGTGTCTTTGAAATTATGGATGAAGTACCAGAAATCCAAAATAAAAAAGATGCGTTCATGGTACAAAATTTACAAGGACATGTTGCACTTGAGAATGTTACATTCGGTTATGAGGAAAATAAAACGATTTTAAAAGAAGTGAGTCTTAAGGCACAGCCAGGGGAGACAATTGCTTTAGTTGGTCCAACTGGATCGGGCAAAACAACAATCATTAATTTGCTAACTCGCTTTTACGATATACAGCAAGGGCAAATTCATATCGATGGAAAAGATATAAAAGATTATGATATTAATTCGTTGCGAAGTAAAATAGGAGTAGTTTTACAAGATACGTACTTATTTGCTGGGACGATTATGGATAATATTCGTTATGGTCGATTAGATGCTAGTGATGATGAAGTAATCAATGCAGCTAAGGCAGCATCTGCACATTCTTTTATTAAACATTTACCGAATCAATATGAAACAAAAATTGCTTCAGAAGGATCGAATTTAAGTCAAGGACAAAAACAACTTCTTGCGATTGCGCGGGCGATTTTAGCAGATGCAGATATATTAATTCTCGACGAAGCAACATCAAATATTGATACGAGAACAGAATTGCAAATTCAAGAAGGACTAAATAATTTAATGAAAGGTCGAACAAGTTTTGTAATCGCTCATCGACTGAAAACGATTGAGAAAGCAGATCAAATCCTTGTTATAAAAGATGGAAGTATTTTGGAAAGAGGGAATCATGAATCTCTTATGGAAGATAGAGGGTTTTACTTTGATCTGTATACGAGTCAGTTTAAAATTTAATAAAAACTTTTATAAGGTGCGGTTTCTCCAGGAAGGAGCAACCGCATTTTTATATTTGTAAACATTACTATTTAAATATTCGTTCACTAAATGTTTTAACTGCGTCTTTCTTGCATACAAAGTAAAACATACGAATGGTGGCAACCTTAATGAGTATTTCACGTTCTATTTAAATGTTTTAATGATTTATTAGATAATACAATTTGAATTTTATTAAAAAAAGACACTGTTTCCAGTGCCCCAACTTACTACGAGAGTTTTATGAGGAAACTTAAATAGGTGAATCTAAGTTTCTCTATAATATATGAAACTACAATTAGAAAATCACATATTTTTTAAAGGAGTTAATGGGTAATTGTACGTGCTAAAATCTTTATTAAAAATATCCTGTACTAATTGGATAGTTTCATGGTCATAAAAGCTATCGTATGTTGGGAGGCGTGGGAATAAAGGATCGGTAATATCAGCATCTGCAAAATTACCTCTAAAAATCGCCCTGTCTTTCTGATGATGCCATGATTTGGTTAGTATGTGTAAAGGAGAAGTTTTTAATTGATATGTTTGTTCTAAGCGCTCAATTTCAGTAGAGAAATTTTCAAGGTAGATATACTTTGTAACAAACTCTTCCTCACCTGGTTCATATTGCTGCATTAAATGTGGATCTACTTGTTCTAAATCTATCATTTGCTCTTTTAAGTAGTAGAGAAAGATTTTAAATGAAATAGGTTTATTACAAAATTCATTACCATAATAAAAATTCCGAATAGGATTCCATGCTGGGGTTTCTATGTAAGGGGGGGCAATTAGTGAAAAAAATGAACTTACAGCTCTTGTATAGGGGTTTCTCACTAATTTATAGGTATCTTTTCCGTTTGTATATAAAGCTGCAGCTAGTTCAATAAAGTAGTCCGAGGAGTTTTTGTATATTTCATTTTCATAATTATGGATGAAAGAATCGTATTTTATGGCTTCTTTAAATAAATTTATTTGATAAAAAAACCAATGTGCAAGAGAGGTACAGCCACTTTTTTGACTCCAAAATAAAATCAAAGGGAAGTTAGAATTAAAGAGGGGAACGCGTCCGTATTTAATAATATTTGAAAAAGACATTATTAGCCTCCATTCAGTTATGTCAAGTACTTTTAGTTTATGAATAAAAAACTTGGCATATGAACAAGAAAAGAGAAGTAGAATAGATAATTTAAAATAATACAAATTTAAAAATAAAAGAGTTATTTGAAAAGAAAAAAAGAGCTTACAAATGGATAAACTCTTAGAAAAAATAGGTTTTATGAGCACTGAATTACCATATACCTTATGTTTTATTCTGCATGATCGTGAAAATAACATTGAATAAAAGGAGCATATATTTAAATGTGCTCCTTTAAAAGGTGGCAGCTCACAAGGCCTAATTTATAAGCTGAATACGTGTGCAGCCCGTATTTAAAAAGGACAGCTAGCAAAAGCTAACTGATAAGCCTTCGGGTATGAAGGGGAAACAGAAACTATATATACATTATTAACGGGATATTGGCTTTTATTCGGAAGTAGAAGAAATAAATAAGTTTAGGCGGTTCCAACTTGGCTTTGGTCGGCAACATCAGAATCAAATGTGTTGGTTGCACTAACACCGTTAAATGTATTAAGCACAAAAGCAACATTAGATGCACCCGAACCATTATAAGCTTTTGTATTTTCTTTTGGAGAAACATTATAAAAATCACCTAAGTTGAAAGAACCGTTACTATTTTGTACAACCATATTTCCGACAATAGATGGCATAACTTTCACCTTCTTTCCTAGGAAGTATTTAAATTAGTATATGGTGTATGTGTCTAGTGGTTCATATAAAACGGAGAATTTTGAAATGAAGTTTAATTGAAAAACCAATAAAATAATCCTTTGAATAGAAAGCGAGGTTAAAAGAATGGGAGGTAATGTAAAGCTTTTAAATGATGATGGGATATTGGGTATGGAGTTTAAGGAAAGAACGATACGTATTTATAGCACAGAAGGTAATGTGATGGAATTACTTTCAACAAAAGAACGGCTTCAAGAGGATATCGATTTTCTTGAAGAATGTAAAAAGGAAATGAAGTAAAAGTTCAATAGAGTAAATCGAACGGAGGGGGACCGTATCGTATGAATCAATTGTCATTTTTTGAGGACATCGATGAAAAGGAAATGCGAAGACTTGTGGTGAAGGAGCTGAAAAACTACAAAGCATTGTGCGTCTGGATGAAAAATCAAGAAGATCAGGAAAATTAGCGAAGAGAATGTGTTTATAAGTTAGTACATTTATATATTGAAAAACTAGTTAAGCAAGGAGAAATAAAGGAAGTAAAAAGAAGCGGAAGAAAAAGATGATTCTGTAAAAAGCAACCAGTTGGGTGCTTTTTCTTTTACACAAAACAAACGAACTCAATGAAAAAAACAGCGATGTATGAGATTTTTATACTAGTCAGTTTAAAATTTAATATAGTGCGGTTTCTCTAGAAAGGAGAAACCGCACTATTATATTTGTAAAGATAATTAGAAATGTAGAGTTGAAACTTATATATATACGAATTGTTAGCAAAAACTAGCAACTTCAGTGACAGGTGGAAGAAATAATTTACGTGGTATTGTAATAATCTCAAGAGCCATCTGAGCTGAATAGAGAAGTATTGGAGTTAATTCTAAAGCGTGAGTTAATAATAATATAAAGCTTGTTAGGATTGCAAAGCTCCCCCAAAAGAAACTTTTTGAAATGTTACGGAAATCTTTTATTAAGGAAAAGAAAGAAACAAATGCTGTAACAAAGAGAATCAAAAATTTATATTTATCAGCCATTAAACCCCTCCTAAAGAACAGTAGCTTATATTATAACGTATTTTTATGTATTATAATAAAAAGATTTCAAAATAAACAGTTTAAATGCGTAAAAACCACAACTGAAAAATATTAGTTGTGGTTTTTATTTATGAGTCCTTTGCTTTAGAAAATAGATAATCTAGAATTAAAAATTAAAAAATAGATTAGTGCCCTTATTATTGTTTGCTGGAGCTTTACTGGATATTTGACCGGACAATAAGACGAGCTTTGAATATATTAATAAAAAAGGGGATGTTGAACAATGGCTAGATATAGTTTACATGGAGGTCACAATAGTATTGTACAGGGTGCAAATTATGGGAATCGGAAAGAACATATTATGGATCGACAAGTTAAGGATGCAGTTGTTGCTAAATTAAGAGCAGTAGGGCATACAGTTTATGATGATACTGATGAAGTAGGGACAACACAAGCGCAAAATTTAAATAACATTGTATCTAAAACAAACTCACATGATGTAGACTTAGTAGTTTCATTTCATTTAAACTCATATGATACGAATGCTAATGGTGTTGAAGTACTGTATTATGACCAACAAGCTTTATCAGCAAAGATAGCAGCGCAACTTTCAAAAGATATTGGCTGGTCAACTCGTGGCGCGAAGGAGCGAAAAGACCTTTATGTATTAGCGAATACGAAAGCACCTGCAATCTTAATTGAACTTGGATTTATCGATAATGAAGCAGATATGTCAAAATGGAATCCAGATAAGATTGCAAATTCAATTGTTTATGCGTTAACGGGGCAATCTGGCGGGACAACTCCGCCATCGAAAAAAAATATCATTCAATCAGGAGCTTTTTCACCGCATGAAACCCCCGATGTAATGGGAGCATTAACGTCACTAAAAATGACAGCTAACTTCATCTTACAATCGGATGGTCTAACATATTTTATCTCTGAACCAACTTCAGATGCGCAACTTAAAGGAATGACGGATTACCTTGATCGTAAAGGCTGGTGGTATGAAGTTAAGTAAAGATTTTAGTTTAGTGGAACAGAATATTTAAAAATCAATAGTCAAAAAAGAGGATTACTTATAATGAGTAATCCTCTTTTTATTTTATCTCGTATGAATAAGAGTAGATATAGAAGATTACCGCCTTAAAACTAAATAAGTAATGCATGTAAGCGGGAGGTTCATTTGGTATATCAGCTATATTTGTAAATCATACTTTTAAACAGAAATAAAATTTAGAGTTTGAATTTAATTGATTACAATTGAAAAAGCACTAAAAACTAATAAAACGGCCATAATGATGTTAAAAGATTTAGTATGTTTTAATAAAAGTTTTTGGAACATGGAACCAAATAAGCTCCAACTAAATGTACTCATTAACCCGACTACACCTAGAAATAATGAGAAGAGTAGAAAACTTGAATATGAATTATAGTAAGGGAGAATAAAAGTTGACACTACAGTCAGGCCGAATAGTATCCCTTTAGGGTTAACAAACTGAAGAAAAATCCCCACTGTAAATAAGTTTTTATTATGTTTTTCATCGGAATCTGTACTAGTTTTACTAGTGAGTATTTTAAAAGCTAAATATAGCATATATGCTACACCTAAAATTTTTAAAGGGAATTCGATTATGGGTAGGATATTAATTAGTACAATATTAAAGAAGCTACATAAGGAGGTGAGGATGAAAAAACCGAAAGCTACTCCAAAACAAAATTGCATACTCCTTTTTAAACCATGTTGATTAGCGTATGTCATAGCTAAAAAATTGTTAGGACCGGGTGTGAAGCTACTTATAAAAACAAATAACAAAAAAGAAAATATAGGCATTTCAAAACCCCCTAATTATTTGTGTGTGTTATAATGACCGAAAAGAACAATATAACGTGTGCTCTTTATTATACATAACGGTCGTTATATTGTATATAGTGTAGGGGTGTTTCTTATGGAAGAAATTCAACTTATTTTGGCGAAAAATTTAAAAACAATACGAGAGAAAGAAAAAATGAGTTTGGAAAAGGTCTCGCAATTAACAGGTGTGAGTAAAACGATGATTGGACAAATTGAACGAGGGGAGTCAAGTCCAACATTAACAACGATATGGAAAATTGCTAATGGTTTGAAAGTGTCTTTTACTTCTTTAATCAATAATCCGCAACCAGATACGAAAGTTGTTTTACGAAATGATGTTCAAGTATTATCAGAAGACAATGGGAGATATAAAGTGTATCCTTCTTTTCCTTTTCAAGATGATAGGAACTTTGAAATCTATACGGTTGAAATTGAAACAGAAGGAAAATTAAGTTCGGAAGGCCATAAAGAAGGGACCGAAGAATTTATAACGGTGTTTGAAGGGGAATTGATAATTGAAATAAATGATTGTCAATATACATTAAATAGCGGAGATGCAATTTGCTTTAAGGCGGATAGACCGCACTCTTATCATAATTCCGGAAGTACGCTAACTCGGTTAAGTATGACCATTTATTATCCAGCTGCATAAACTTACAATTGCATCAAGAATATAAAGAAATGTGTGTTGATAAACCATCTATAAGAGATGGTTTTATTTTTTTAAATTCATAAAAAAAGACACTCGTTTGAGTGTCGACATAGTATTGCTCTCGCGTATAGGATTGGAGTATGTTTCTCAAATACGTTTTGAGATGGTTCGCATTTTGGGAAACTGTCTTCTTATTCAATGTAACATTGGCAGGGAGAAGTGTAAATTGATAATGTATATACGGAAAATTTAGTATAGATGGTTATTACTATGAGTATAGTACAAATTGTTTTTATTGCTTAATCACTGTCGTGAAATTATTGAAATATTATTAGCTTTAGGAATGACGTAATAGTTACTACTTTAGCAGCTAAGAATGTTTATTATAAAAAAGAATGAATCATTTATTAATCGATTCGTATAATTGTTAAAGAGGCACCTGTTGAACCACCTCCAACTAAATTAACTATGGATAATACGCCGAATATTTGAAGGGAAATTGTATTACCAGCAATTAAATTGGTTATTAAATTATTATTATAGTTTGAAGTTGATATTGCGGGTGAAAAAATAGATCCGGGAAGTGGAGTCGAAGAGTTTAATAGTAGCCTTGTACCAGCAAGTAGAGAAGTTGTTGTATTAATTTGATAGGTTAAATAATATCTTCCAGTAACAGGAATTGTATATATATCATTTGTAGCGTTCACTGTAAAATTACCGAGACTTTGGTTATTAGAAAGTGGAATATTAGTTCCACCTAATATGACTGAGATGGGACCACCTAATGTATTATTAGCGAACATAGAGTTTATTGTAATAATGGGTCCAGTAATGCCTGTAGGACCGGTATTACCTGTGGGCCCAGTAGGACCTGTCAGTCTGTATGGAAGAATAATTTCAAGAGCCAGTGATAATAGTTCTTTTTTCATTTTTTCATTCTTATCTTGAATATAAATCACCTCATTTTTAAATTAGAATGTAACCGATTTAGTATTTTGAAATGGAACTATCATTTTATTATATTAATACTACTAGTTATAGCAACGGTAAAAAGTTTACTATATGTAAAAATCATTTGAGAATGAAAAAAGTAGTTATGAAATTCTTCTAAAATGATAGATGTATTATTTTGTTAAGTAGTAAACAAAAATGTGGAACGAGGTATTAAAGTGAAGCGAGAAAATAAATTATCAATAAATAAAGCTATGATAGAACCTGAAAACATTGGACCTACGTTTCCAGTTCTTCCCCCAATTTATATTCCAACGGGCCCAACGGGAATGACCGGTCCGACGGGTCCAACTGGTTTAACGGGATCACCGGGAGTAACAGGCCCGACCGGTTTAACGGGATCACCGGGAGTAACAGGCCCGACCGGTTTAACGGGATCACCGGGAGTAACAGGCCCGACCGGTTTAACRGGATCACCGGGAGTAACAGG
>NZ_JBFTQW010000007.1:0-310700 GCF_056399205.1 Bacillus sp. 01N45 | reverse complement strand
AGCAGCACGGTAGCTCGTCGGGCTCATAACCCGAAGGTCGCAGGTTCAAATCCTGTCCCCGCAACCAAATGGTCCCGTGGTGTAGTGGTTAACATGCCTGCCTGTCACGCAGGAGATCGCCGGTTCGACCCCGGTCGGGACCGCCATTTATGTTGGCTCGGTAGCTCAGTCGGTAGAGCAGAGGACTGAAAATCCTCGTGTCGGCGGTTCGATTCCGTCCCGAGCCACCATTTTTTTATGCCGACTTAGCTCAAYTGGTAGAGCAACTGACTTGTAATCAGTAGGTTGGGGGTTCAAGTCCTCTAGTCGGCATCCTTTAGGGGCATAGTTTAAAGGTAGAACTGAGGTCTCCAAAACCTCCAGTGTGGGTTCGATTCCTACTGCCCCTGTAAAAGTGTATGGGCCTATAGCTCAGCTGGTTAGAGCGCACGCCTGATAAGCGTGAGGTCGATGGTTCGAGTCCATTTAGGCCCACCATATATTATTCCGCAGTAGCTCAGTGGTAGAGCTATCGGCTGTTAACCGATCGGTCGTAGGTTCGAGTCCTACCTGCGGAGCCATGGCCCGTTGGTCAAGTGGTTAAGACACCGCCCTTTCACGGCGGTAACACGGGTTCGAATCCCGTACGGGTCATAAAAAAAAGAGTCAGCAATATGCTGACTCTTTTTTTATTTTGTGGAATCCTCCTTTATCAACTGATTTTCCTGAAATAAATAAAGGGATTTAGGAAAAGCTATGGTATGTATAAAAAGGAGGAGACAAAAATGACACGAGTGAGAGACTTTATGAGTACTGATGTTGTACATTGTACACCGCTAGACAATGTATATGAGGCTGCTGTAAAGATGAAAGAAGAATCGATTGGATTGATTCCGGTTGTTGAAAATGAGCAAGTTGTTGGTCTTGTTACGGATCGAGATTTAGTTGTTCGAGGGATTGCTGAGAAACATCCTGGATCTAATAAAATTACAAATGTAATGACAACAAACATTGTTTCAGTTTCTCCAGATGAACCTATTGAAAAGGCTACAGAGTTAATGGCACAGTATCAAATTAGACGATTGCCAGTAGTTGAGAGTGGTCAACTCGTTGGGATGTTAGCACTAGGAGATTTAGCTATAAAAGAATCGGCAGATGATCAAGCGGGATTTGCTTTAAGTGAAATATCAGAGCATACGGAATGAAGTGAGACTTTAATTAGTGGAATAAGTTACGTATAAAAATCAGATACATTATTCTAGTATATAGGGTTAAGCTAATATGTTAGCATGATGTATCTGAGCCATTATATAATAAGTATACAGTTAGTAATTTCAACAGTTTATTTAAATTTGTCATTCCTAATTTTAAATAAGAGAAAAAATGATATACTGATAGATATAAGTATTATGATAGATTTCGAATATAACAATATTTATTGTTAATGATGTAATAATGGATTAATATTTCCTATGTAGACAAAAGGGAAGGGGAATTATATGAGGGCTATACAGCGCGATCCAAATTGGAATTTGGTTACAGATACATATATAGAACCAAATAATTTCGCTGAATTATTTTCTTTACTTGTACCTTGTCATCCGAAAGGTGAAGGGAAAGAAAGAACTATATTAGTGTGGAAAGAAAAAGAATTTTATAAAGAAGAAAATTTAGCGGCATTTATCGTATATGGAATGGATAAAGCAAAAAATTTACCACAGTTTCATAAAGATGAAATTCCAACTTTATTACGTATTCTTCGTTTATGCCAAGAGATTGGCTGGTATGAAGAAGCAAATACTTTTATGGTAACTCAAGGCCTAGCTGAGTTTGTTCACACTTCATTGGAATATGAAACGTGGGATCTTTTGACACAAGCGGTTGCTTTAAACTATTTAATTATTAAATATCGTATTGGTGAATTAACTGATGAGGATGTAGCAATTTGGGATAGAGTTAAATTTAATGAGAAATGTATAACGGACTGTAAACATTTATTATCCCATAAAGAAGTATTAGAATTTACATTCTTTTATATGTGTAAGAGAGCTAAATCTCTATCAAAAGAGCAATTAAATAGTGATATGATGAGTCTAGCAATGTATTGTAATACTTTTGTATATGACTTATATACACATGACTTATTACGAAAATATCGTAAGTGTACAGACTTCCTATCATACTATGGACCTAGTCAAGCGGTGTTAGCTTGTCAAAGAGCTGTACTTTCTCAAATTTCAGATCGATTAGACCCACTCAAGACTACTCATGTAGATGATTATTTATATGTAATGAAAGATATGATGGAGCACATGACGATAGGAATAATGGATCGATATGATCATTTCATCGGAAAACTATTATCATATGTGCCATTTTTCGAAATGATTCAAGTTCCACAACATGCGTATTATTGTGAAGAATTATTGTATATTTGTAAGGGCATTGAATATAAAGAAGAAATATTACGCAATTATATATTTATACAATTACATGATTGTTTACCATCATTCTTTAAACTATTTCTTAAAAATAAGCGTTATGCAACAATTCATGATATTCTGTTCTATTGGTGTGATGATGAACAAAGAATGAGCTTAGAGAAAAAATATAATCTTAGCTTTATTTATGAAAAATATGCTTGCGGATAAAGAGCATTTTCTATATAAATTAAAAAGGATCTCAAGTTTATGTGAGATCCTTTTTTTATTAGTAAAGCAAGGAGAACGCAATTAAGACGAGAAATAACATTCCATAAAGGAGAAATTGTGCCGTATTACTTCCTTGTATACCAAAAAAAGTATTTATTTTTGTGTATAAATTCAATATATATTTTATCGGATTATCTTTGAAAGATCGGTACACAGTGTCTCCTCTTTCTAAGCTTCTTGTTCGTGTTTTTTGGTATTAGGGACATGAATGTATCTAGCTATGAATAATAAAACAGCCATAAAGAATACAGGAAATACGGTAGATAAATAAAAACCATTACTAATAATATTTGTTATTAGGGCACTTAATAGAAAGATGGCATTATATATATGAGCAATTTTTTGTTTTAGTTGTACTTGAAAGGATTCCATCATAATTTCTAAAGTAACAAAAGCAATGATAATAGATAAAAATACAGTGTTTGTATTGTAAATGATTAAACAACAGATTAAACCTAAAAAGGCGAAGTATTCAATTAAGAGAGGTATATTGATATTGCGTTGCATACAATTTACCTAACTAAATATGGCAGTGGGTTTACTGCATTTGTTTTTTCAAAATTCCATTCTCCATTGTGTAATTCAAAATGAAGATGTTGCCCGTATGAATGACCTGTGTTTCCCATATGACCTACTAATTGTCCAGCTTGTACTTGATCACCAGCTTGTACAGTGCGATCTTTCATGTGTGCATAGACTGTTGTATATAATTTCCCGTTTATTTGATGGGCGATGAACACAACATTGCCATAGCTAGCTGAATAATATGATTTCACAACTTTACCTGCAGCTGCCGCCTGGATTGAGACATTACCTTGAGCCGCAATATCTATACCATAATGCATTTGTTCCCAACGTATATCAAAGGTTGAGCTAATTCTTCCTTGAGTAGGGAATTTGAAAACTGCTGGAATGGAAGTAGGTTGAGCCGTTTGAGCTTGTGATTGCATTTGATTTTGCACCACATAATGTTTTGCCACGTATCCGTATCCTGTGCCAAAACGAATTTTATACCAAGTTCCTACAGTTTCCACTACTTGTATTTGTGTACCATTTTGTAATGAACCAAGTAGTGCACCACTTGTACTAGCGTTGCCACGTACATTAAGTTTAGGTGTTGCAACTGTGTATTTCGTATTAGTTTGAACTGTGATGCCTTTTACTAAAGGCTGTGAACCATTAGATACGAATGCTTTTTGTACGTAACCTGTTTTGCCATTATGTAAAATTTTATACCACTCGCCTTGTTCTTCTTGAATGGTAACGAATTTCCCATTTGGTAATACATCTAAAATTGAAGATTCTAAATTAGGTTCAGAACGAACGTTTAATGCATTGGCATTAACGATGTATTGATTATTAGATTGAAGTTTGTTTTTTAGTAGAATAGCATCTTTTTGTACGTAACCTACTTTATTATTAACAGATACTTTATACCAGCCATTAGTTGTTTCAAGTATGTTTACCTTCGTATTAAAGCGAATTGTATCAATTGATGAGCTATTTGCGTTATCTTTTGTATGTAAGGCTACTTGATCGACTTTGACATATCCAGTTTTCACATTAGATAATTGTTCAGCGTTGGCTGTTTGTACATTTGTTTCTCCCATAGAAGGAAGTAAAGAGGCAATTGCGACAGTAGTTGCTGTTAAAGCAGTAGCTTTCATATTCATATAATAGAGACCTCCTCTAGTTGTATAGTTGTAATTTTATTATAGTATAAAGATATAATATAGTGGGTGTATTCACATAAATGTAATATGAAATCAATATAAAAATAAATTTTTTGAGGATAATGATTCCTTTTTATCCAATTAATTAGGATAATAATTTCTAAGATAGAATATAAGTATTATATAGTTTTGTTATTTTGTTGACAATTGGGAAAATTAAAACAGTTGATGATGTCTTATTACGATGTTATACTGACAGTGTTAATTTCATAGTTTGCTAGGAGAGCTGGTGTTGCCAGCTGAGAGTAGGCCGTAAGCCTTTGATCCTTTTCATTACCTGATCTAGATTATGCTAGCGTAGGGAAGCAATTCGGACACTAATAATGAGTCCCCGTTTCTTTGCGTATAGAAACGGGGCTTTTTTGTTTGAAAATTTCATATTGAAACCACTAGGGGTGCTTGTTGTGCTGAGAGAGGAATAATCCTTAACCCTTACAGACCTGATCTAGGTAATACTAGCGAAGGGAAGTGGAACAACGAATAAATTATAATTTTATTTGCTGTAACCACTTCTTATTTAGAAGTGGTTTTTTATTTAGATATATAAATTGAAAGGGGATAGAGAAATGAAATTTTGCGATAGATTATTAGAAACTGTACAACCAGTTTGGGAGATGAGTCATAATCACCCGTTTGTAGTAGGTATGGGAGATGGCACGTTAGAAAAAGATAAGTTTCAGTATTATATTATTCAAGATTATTTATATTTGTTAGATTATGCAAAGCTATATGCGATTGGTGTTGTAAAAGCAACGAATCCACAAGTAATGGGGAAATTTGCTGAACAAATTGATGGCATATTAAATGGAGAAATGACGATCCATAAACAATATGCAAAAAGACTTGGTATTTCTATAGAGGAGATAGAATCTGCAAAACCATCTGCTAAAAATTTAGCCTATACAAATTACATGATGTCTGTATCTCAAAATGGCACACTTGCGGAATTAATAGCAGCACTTCTTCCATGTATGTGGAGTTACTGGGAAATTGGAAAGCGTTTAAACGATATTCCTGGAGCAAGAGATCATGAGTTCTTTGGTGAGTGGATTCAAGGATATAGTTCAGAAGAATACGGTAGCCTTTGTATTTGGTTAATAGATTTATTAAATGAAATGGCAGTTGGAAAGTCTGACAAAGAGTTAGATCGATTAGAGGAGATATTCCTATATTCCAGTCGATTTGAATATTTATTCTGGGATATGTCCTATCGTAAGGAGATGTGGGGATTTGAGGAGCAAGAACATACTACAGTTTCATAATGTTTCTTTTCATTATGATGAGAAAACAATCATCAATGAATTAAATGCTTCTATACAAGATAAAGAGTTTGTAAGTATTATCGGACCGAGTGGATGCGGGAAAAGTACTTTATTTCGCCTTATTACAGGTTTAGAAGAGGTGAGTACTGGACAGATAGAGCTGACAGAAACAAAGAGCCATCCTGTAGGCTATATGCCCCAAAAAGATATGCTCCTGCCATGGAGAACGATTATTGAGAATGCTGCCCTGCCGCTAGAGTGCCAAGGTGTACAGAAGAAAGAAGCGCAAATAAAGGCAAAGGAACTGTTACATAAATTTGGTTTACAAGGGTATGAGACAAAATATCCGAAAGATTTATCTGGTGGTATGAGGCAACGCGTATCTTTCATTCGAACTTTATTAACAGGCGGGGAGATATTGTTGTTAGATGAACCGTTTAGCGCGTTGGACGCTTTAACGAAGGCATCTTTGCAAGAATGGCTGTTTGAACAATGGAAAGAGTGGGAAAAAACAATTTTATTTATCACTCATGATGTGGAAGAAGCGTTGTTTCTTTCTAATCGAATTTTAGTAGTAGAGCAGCAACCGATAACTACTTTAACCGAGAGGGTTGTACCACTTGATCGTAATCGAACAAGAAAAGATTTATATAAGCCTGAAGTGTTAGCGCTTAAAGATGAGCTTCTTAGTATGTTACAAAGGCAGGTACTCGTATGATGAACCGGTTGAAGGAGCTATTACCTGCCCTTACACTTACTAGTATTTTACTTGCCTTTTGGGAAGTAGGCGCAAGAATCGTAGACGAAATGTACATTTTACCGTCACCGTCTGCAATTGTGATGAAGATCTGGAAACTAAAAGATATATTATTTACGGTTCATTTGCCGGCAACCTTATCCGTCGTTTTAATAGGGGTGGCTATTTCTATCGTACTTGGGGTAGGACTAGCGATGTTAATGAATGCGAGTAATTGGATGGAGAGGGCATTTTATCCACTATTAGTTGCCTCACAAACGATTCCGATTACAGCGCTTGCTCCGCTCTTCGTTTTATGGTTTGGATATACGATCTGGAGTAAGGTCGTTGTTACGGTTTTAATTACGTTTTTCCCAATTGCGGTCAATACGTATGATGGACTACGCAGTACGAAAAAAGAATGGGAGGAGCTATTAGTTACGTATGGGGCAACGAAAAAAGATGTTTTTCTTAAATTAAAATTGCCGTCTGCTCTTCCTTATTTTTTCTCAGCTTTAAAAATTGCAGTTCCGCTTAGTGTAATTGGGGCAGCAATTGGTGAATGGCTCGGTGCACAAGCTGGGCTAGGGTATTTCAGTAAAAGAATGATGACGCAGTTAGACGGCGCAGGTGTATTTGCACCCATTGTATTGTTATCATTATTAGCTATTTTCTTCGTCATACTTATTTCGATTTTAGAAAAGAAATTTATTAGTTGGAGGAAGTATTCATGAAATTTTTAAAACGCATCTTTGTGTTTACATTATTAGTTGCAATGATTGCTGGATGTTCTAGTAATTCAGCGTCAGATAAGGGGAAAAAGGAAAAAGAAATAACGGTCATGCTTGATTGGTACCCAAATGCGGTACATAGCTTTATTTATGCGGCGATTGAAAAAGGCTACTTTAAAGAAGAAGGAGTAAAGGTGAATATTAAATTCCCTTCCAATCCGACTGATCCATTAACTTTAGCAGCTGCAGGAAAAGTAACGGTTGGCTTATATTATCAGCCAGATGTTGTCATGGCAAAAGCAAATGAACAAATTCCAGTGAAATCAATTGGAGCTGTCGTACGTTCACCATTAAATCATGTTGTATCGCTGAAATCAGCAGGCATTCAATCGCCAAAAGATTTAGAGGGGAAAACAGTTGGCTATTCTGGAACACCTTTAAGTGAGATGTATTTAAAAACGATGGTAAAAGAAGCTGGTGGTAATCCAGATACAGTAAAAGTAGTCGATGTTGGCTTTGATTTAGTACCGGCATTAATTACGAAAAAAGTGGATGCGGTAACAGGGGCATACATTAACCATGAAGTACCTGTTATGCGTCATGAAGGTCATGAACCAGCGTACTTTAACCCAGCAGATTACGGTGTACCGAATTACCATGAGCTTGTATTTGTAACAGGTGATAAAACGTTGAAAAAAGATAAAGAAGCGTTACAAGCTTTCTTACGTGGTACGAAAAAAGGCTATGATTTCATGAAGAAAAATCCAGATGAAGCATTAAATATTTTATTAAACCATCAAGAAAAAGAAAACTTCCCGCTTGTACCAGAAGTTGAAAAAGAGAGCATGAAAATTTTATTAGAGAAGATGGAAACGAAAGATGAGCCATTCTTATCGGATTCAAAAGAGTCATGGGAGAAACAAAATAAATGGCTGAAAGATAAAGGAATGACGAAAGAAATCGTTCCGGCTGAGGAATTATTCGAAAACATTTTAAAGTAGGCGAATGAATATGAAAAATGAGCTTCATGTAATCTCAAATGGTCACATGTCATTCGAAGAGTTAGTGAATGTAGCGATGCAAATTGAGAGTGAGATTGATTATTTGCATATTCGTGAGCGTGAGAAAAGTACGAAGGATTTGTATGAAGGTGTGGAAAGTCTTTTGAAGAAAGGCTTTCCAGCATCGAAGATAGTAATAAATGATCGAATTGATATTGCTATTTTATTAAACATTCCGCGCGTGCAGCTCGGATATCGAAGCGCAAATGTAAGGTCAGTGAAAGAAAAGTTTTCTTATTTGCATGTCGGCTATTCTGTACATTCTTTAGAAGAGGCGATCGATGCATTTAAGAATGGAGCGGATTCACTCGTCTATGGTCATGTATTTCCGACAGATTGTAAAAAAGGTGTACCAGCGAGAGGGCTTGAAGAGCTTTCAGACATTGCAAAGTGTTTATCCATACCGATTACAGCAATTGGAGGAATCACCACGGAAAACACTAGGGATGTTCTTGCTAACGGTGTCAGTGGTATTGCTGTTATGTCTGGGATTATAAGTAGTAGTAACCCGTATAGCAAAGCGAAATCTTATAAGGAATCAATAAGAAAGTGGGCGGAAAAACATGTGTAAGAAGTATGATGTAGCAATAATTGGCGGTGGTGTAATTGGTAGTTCAGTTGCACACTTTCTAGCAGAAAGAGGGCATAAAGTAGCGATTATAGAGAAGCAAAGAATCGCATCTGAAGCTTCGAAAGCAGCTGCTGGTTTACTCGGGGTTCAGGCAGAATGGGATGCATATGACCCGTTATTTGAACTTGCTAGAGAAAGCCGTGCTATATTTCCACAACTTGCAGCAGTTTTACGTGAAAAAACAGGCATCGATATTGGGTATGAAGAGAAAGGCATTTATCGCATTGCCCAAAATGAAGATGAGAAGGAAAGAATTCTTCACATTATGGATTGGCAGCAGAAAACAGGTGAAGATTCTTATTTTCTAACGGGAGACCTTTTACGAGAGAAAGAGCCGTTTCTATCGGAGTCAATTATAGGTGCTGTATATTATCCAAAAGACGGTCATGTTATTGCACCGGAGCTTACGAAAGCATTCGCACATTCCGCATCAATTTCGGGTGCTGATATATATGAACAGACAGAAGTGTTTGATATTCGTATTGAAAATAATAAAGTGACTGGGATTGTTACAAGCGAAGGTATTATCGCGTGCGAGAAGATTGTGATTGCGGGCGGTTCATGGAGCACGAAGTTACTAGGTTATTTTCACCGCGAATGGGGTACATATCCAGTTAAAGGAGAAGTAGTAGCGGTAAGAAGTAGAAAACCACTTTTAAAGGCGCCTATTTTCCAAGAAAGATTTTACATTGCCCCAAAGCGTGGTGGACGTTACGTAATTGGAGCAACGATGAAGCCTCATACGTTTAATAAAACAGTGCAACCAGAAAGTATTACTTCTATATTAGAGCGTGCTTATACAATATTGCCAGCTTTAAAAGAAGCAGAGTGGGAAAGCACATGGGCAGGATTAAGGCCACAATCAAATCACGAAGCTCCTTATATGGGAGAGCATGAAGAAATAAAAGGTCTATATGCTTGTACTGGACATTATCGAAATGGCATTTTATTAAGCCCGGTTTCTGGTCAGTATATAGCTGATTTAATAGAAGGAAAGCAGGAGAATCACTTGCTAGATTCATTGCTTTCTAAACCGGTTTAGAAAGGGGATGGAAGTTTGAATTTAAAAATTAATGGTAATCAAATAAAAGTGCCAGAGAGTGTAAAAACAGTAGCTGAGCTACTTACACATTTAGAATTAGATAACAGAATTGTAGTAGTAGAGCGTAATAAAGATATTTTACAAAAAGATGATCATGCAGATACATCTGTTTTTGATGGAGACCAAATTGAGATTGTAACTTTCGTAGGAGGCGGTTGATTATGTTAAACATTGGACCATTTTCATTTCATTCTAGACTTTTATTAGGAACAGGAAAATTCCCTGATTTTGATGTACAGCAAAAGGCAATCGATGTATCTGAGGCTGAGGTTTTAACGTTCGCAGTACGTCGTATGGATATATTTGATGCAAAGCAGCCTAATTTATTAGAGAAACTTGATGTGAAAAAATATAAGTTATTACCGAATACAGCTGGAGCAAAAAATGCTGAAGAAGCTGTTCGTATTGCAAAACTAGCAAAAGCTTCGGGGCTTTGCGATATGATTAAAGTGGAAGTTATTGGTGATGATAGAACGTTATTACCTGATCCAGTAGAAACGTTAAAGGCATCTGAAATGTTACTAGAAGAAGGATTTATCGTTCTTCCGTATACATCTGATGATGTTGTATTAGCACGTAAATTACAAGAACTAGGTGTGCATGCAATTATGCCAGGAGCATCACCAATCGGTTCAGGACTTGGTATTGTAAATCCGTTAAATTTAAGTTTCATTATTGAACAAGCGACAGTGCCAGTTATCGTTGACGCTGGTATTGGTAGCCCGGCTGATGCGGCATTTGCGATGGAATTAGGAGCGGATGGTGTGTTATTAAATACTGCTGTATCGGGAGCAAAAGATCCAATAAAAATGGCACAAGCAATGAAATTAAGTATTGAAGCAGGACGATTAGGATTTGAAGCAGGTCGTATTGCACGTAAACGTTGTGCAACAGCAAGCAGTCCTTTAGAAGGAATGAGCGTAGTTGAATAATCGATATTCTCGCCAAGAATTATTTTCTCCAATTGGAGAAGAGGGGCAACGAAAGATAAGAGAAAAGCATGTACTCATTATCGGTGCAGGTGCATTAGGTAGTGCAAATGCAGAGATGTTTGTAAGAGCAGGTGTTGGCACAGTAACGATTGTTGACCGAGATTATGTCGATTGGAGTAATTTACAAAGGCAACAATTGTACGCAGAGAGTGATGTGGAAAATAATCTTCCAAAGGCTGTAGCGGCAAAAAAACGTCTAGCAGAGATCAATCGTGAAGTAAGAGTAGAGGCTCTCGTTCAAGATGTAACAGCTGAGGAATTAGAAGAACTCGTTACAAAGGTTGACGTAATTATTGATGCAACTGATAATTTCGAAACGCGTTTTATTGTGAATGATATAGCGCAAAAACATTCCATTCCATGGGTTTACGGAGCATGTGTAGGGAGTTACGGCCTTTCTTACACAATTCTTCCTAGTAAAACGCCATGTTTATCTTGTTTATTACAATCGATTCCGCTGGGCGGGGCGACATGTGATACAGCGGGCATTATATCACCTGCTGTATCTCTCGTCGTTTCTCATCAAGTAACGGAAGCTCTTAAATTGTTAGTGGAAGATTATGAATCACTTCGAGATGGACTTGTGTCGTTTGATGTGTGGAAGAATGAATATTCATGTATGAATGTGCAAAAGCTTCGTAAGCATAATTGTCCTTCGTGCGGAGAGAATGCGATATACCCGTATTTAAATAAAGAAAACACATCGAAAACAGCAGTTTTATGCGGGAGAAATACAGTTCAAATTAGACCACCTCATAAAGAGGAAATGGATTTTGAACGATACAAAGAGCTGCTGAATGATCGTGTGCATGATTTAAATGTAAATCCATATTTATTATCATTTTCTGTGGAAGAAAAGAGATTAGTTGCTTTTAAAGATGGTCGTGTACTTGTACATGGAACGAAAGATATAAGCGAAGCAAAAACAATTTATCATCGCTATTTTGGATAGAAAAGGATGAGTGGGATGAAAGTAAATAAAGCTTTAACAATTGCAGGATCTGATAGTGGCGGCGGTGCCGGCATTCAAGCAGATTTAAAAACATTCCAAGAGCTTGGTGTGTATGGGATGACGGCTATTACGGCAATTACTGCTCAAAACACGCTTGGCGTTCAAGGGGTATATCCAGTTTCGTTAGAAGGTATTACGGAACAGTTGAATTCAATTGGTACGGATTTAACACCAGATGCTGTGAAACTAGGAATGTTATTTAGCAGTGAAATTATTCAAATTGTAGCAGAACATATTAATAAATTTGGCTGGAATAATATTGTACTAGATCCTGTTATGATTGCTAAGGGCGGTGCATCATTATTACAACAAGAAGCAGTACAAGCATTAAAAGAATATTTATTACCAGTAGCAACGGTTGTAACACCGAACGTACCTGAAGCAGAAGTGTTAACTGGAATGGAGATTCATAATATTGAAGATAGTAAGGAAGCTGCGAAAGTACTGCATGAATTGGGTGCAAAATATGTGCTTATGAAGGGCGGACATGCAGAGTATCAAGGTAATGAAGTAGTTGATTTACTCTTTAATGGTGAGCAGTTTATCGAATTTAAAAGTGAAAGAATTCCTTCAAAGCAAACGCATGGAAGCGGGTGTACATTTGCTTCAGCGGTTACAGCAGGGCTTGCTAAAGGATACTCAATTGAAGAGGCAGTTCAAGAAGCAAAACAATTTATTAGTATAGCAATTGAAGAGCCGCTGCATATTGGAAGTGGTCATGGACCGACGAATCATTTTGCATATAAAGTGAATAAAACGCGTGTATAAGTAAGTGGAAAGTCAGTTTTGTAACTGGCTTTTTTTCTGTTTACTTTTTCCAACTACAGGAGTAATATATCAGCCAGAATATATTTTTTGTAATACGCTGAGTCCAATTATATGGAGCGGAGGAACCAATTTGTGCAGTGTCACTAGGGGTGAATCTTTCAATTTTGAAAGTAGGGCTACTCTCAAAGTCCGAATCCGACAGCTAACTTCGTAAGCGTCTTGAGAGAGGACGGTGCCATGATGGATACATCACTTCATCGATCTGATTAGTATAGGGGAATATCAATCTATGTTTGAGTTCTTTTATGCTAAGGAGGATGAGGTATATGGAATTAACACTTATTTGTGTTGGGGAAGAAAGCAAGGTAAATAGTTTAAGAGATTTAGTAGCATTTCAACATGAGTTAATTATTTTTACAGCAAATGAAGAGATAGCTGCTGAAGTTAGGAATTGTGGGTTTGATTGGACTTATAGCTGTAGTAAGGCACAAGATTTTACTAGTATTTGTGAGTGTATTAAGAAGGTGATTTTACTAGGGGATGAGCTTCCAATCATTAGTTTCTTCACAGAACACATTCGCTTTTCTTTTCAAGCACCTATTACTGTTGTTACAAAGAATAAACGATATCCAACGAGGCTCTATGAAACAATTGGAGCTACATTTGTCGTGTTTACGAATTGTGATAATATTTCTTTTTTATTTTTTGAATAGGGCGGGGGAAAAAGATGAAGGTGTTGTTACTAGGAGATATAGCGAATCGTTGGGCGGTATCAGTAGAACGAGTTCAAGAATTGGTGGTGCTTGATCCCATTTTTCCGAGGCCCTATATCATATTGCCATCGAAAGATGCTTTATATTTAAAAACAGATGTTATCGAATATGAGCAGCTACATGCAGAATTGTCACAAGTTTATATTCGTGGGAGAAATTTGCGCGCGTTTTTGCGTGGAGAATAAATAGTGAAAAAAAGAGCGAATGCTAAGTGCAACAAGCTATGCACTTCATGTCATTCGCTCTTTTTGTTTCGTATTTAAAAGATCATTTCTGTGAAAAAGAAAGAAAAGACGAGAAAACAGATGAAATAATATTAATAACACTCAATGTAAGCGTTTAAATAGATGGATATTTTCTTATTTTAAGTAATTTGACTCTTTACAAGTTAAATATAGAGGAGTATATTTACTCTCATAAATCATTCATAAAATTTCCAAAAAAACCTAAAATCGCTGAGTTCCAGAAATGGAGCGGGGGAACCAATTTTGTGCATCGTCACTTGGGGTGAATCTTTCAGTTTTGAAAGTAGGGCTACTCTTTAGGCCCGAATCCGACAGCTAACCTCGTAAGCGTTTAGAGAGGAGGTTTACTTTGTGTTGTTCATTTCGAACACTAAGTAGAGCTTAGTGTTCTTTTTTTAATAATTTAATGGTAAATTTTTACAGTAGGGAGAGGGGTAGCTATGTTAGATGTTGTAATGATCGGGATTTTTGTTGTGTTAGTCGCATCGATGGTAAGTCTTGCAAGTTGGTCAGATAAAGTTGTGAAAGAAGGGGAGCAATCATGACGGTTGCCTTATCGGTTATTGTTGCAGCAATTACTGTGTACTTAGTGTATGCATTATTAAATCCAGAAAAGTTTTAATTAGGGGGAATCATTCATTATGATTTGGGTCGCAGTTGTTATTACAATGCTGTTGTTTATTCTTGTGGCAAAGCCAATGGGGATTTATTTAGAGAAAGCCTTTCAAGGTAGTAAAAAGTTAGATAAAGTATTCGGGCCTTTTGAAAAACTTATTTTTAAAATTACGGGTGTAAAAGAATACAATCAAACGTGGAAACAGTACGCATTGTCATTAGTTTTATTAAATGGATTTATGATTGTTGTCGTATATTTCATTTTCAGACTACAAGGAGTATTGCCATTAAATCCAGCGCATATTGAAGGGATGGAGCCTACGCTTGCTTTTAATACAGCAATTAGTTTTATGGCTGATACAAACTTACAGCATTATAGCGGTGAAAATGGTTTATCTTATTTATCACAATTAATCGGAATTACATTTTTAATGTTTGCAGCACCAGCAACGACTTTAGCACTTGTAATGGCGTTTATAAGAGGGCTTGCTGGGAAGGAACTCGGTAACTTTTTCGTTGATTTTACGAGAGCTTTAACGAGAGTATTTCTTCCTATTGCGTTTGTTGCAGCGCTAATCTTTGTCGCACTTGGTGTACCACAAACGTTAGACGGGGCAGTTACAGCACAAACAATTGATGGGGCAAAGCAAAGTATATTACGTGGGCCTGTTGCATCATTCGTGTCCATTAAGGAACTCGGAAATAACGGCGGTGGATTTTTCGGAGCAAACTCTACACATCCTTTCGAAAATCCAGGGCAAATGAGTAATATTTTACAAATGATGCTTATGATGTTATTGCCAACAGCACTTCCATTTACGTACGGACGAATGGTAGGAAATAAAAAACAAGGTCGTATCCTTTTCGTATCACTATTCATGGTGTTTTTACTAGGATTTATAACGATTACTACATCTGAATTACATGGGAATCCAGCGTTAAATGGAATGGGCATCGAACATGTACAAGGGAGTACAGAAGGAAAAGAAGTACGATTTGGAACAGTATTTTCTTCCCTATACGCAACAGTGACGACAGCTGCTGAAACAGGAGCCGTTAATACGATGCATGATACGTTAACACCAATTGGCGGGTTAGTACCACTCGTAAATATGATGTTAAACACAGTGTACGGCGGCGTTGGGGCAGGTTTTGTGAACATTATTATGTATGCGATTATCGCAGTCTTTATATCTGGATTGATGGTTGGACGGACACCAGAGTTTTTAGGTAAGAAAATTGAAGGTAAGGAAATGAAATTAATTGCGGTAACGATACTATTTCATCCACTGCTTATTTTAGGGTTTTCAGCATTAGCTCTTTCAACAAGTTTAGGAACGGATGCCATTTCTCATTCTGGTTTCCATGGTTTAACGCAAGTGGTATATGAATACACATCGTCAGCTGCGAATAACGGATCTGGATTTGAAGGGTTAGCGGATAATACACCGTTTTGGAATATTACAACTGGCTTAGTTATGTTTTTAGGGCGCTATTTCAGTTTAATTACGATGCTAGCTGTTGCAGCTTCATTGAAAGAAAAGACGGTAGTACCAGAAACAGTCGGAACGTTCCGTACGGATAATAGTTTATTTGGCGGCATTTTCATCGGAACAATTGTAATTGTCGGTGCATTAACATTCTTCCCGATGTTAGTACTCGGCCCAATTGCAGAATTTCTTACATTGAAGTAATGGAGGGTAAATGATGAGACCGGTAGTAGTAAAAGAAAAGAGAGTAAATGAGTCACAAATACATGCTGTAGAAGATGAAGTTAGACAAGCGAAAACGATGGATCGTGATATCGTGAAACATGCGATGAAACAATCCTTTGCGAAATTGAATCCGAAAGTCATGATAAAGAATTCGATTATGTTTGTTGTAGAAATTGGATTTATCATTACGTTCATTTTATCGTTTCTTCCAAGTCGTTCTAGTAGTGTACCAGGATGGTTTAATATAACAGTTTCTCTCATTCTATTATTTACAGTTTTATTTGCTAACTTTGCAGAAGCGTTAGCGGAAGGACGGGGGAAAGCTCAAGCCGATTCTTTAAAACAGTCGAAGAAAGATGTGTTTGCAAATGTTGTAAAAGAAAATGGAGACATTGTTCAAGTTTCAGCAACTGATCTAAGAAAAGATGATGTTGTTATTGTAAAACAAGGAGAAATGATTCCGAGTGATGGGGAAGTAATTAAAGGATTAGCGTCTGTTGATGAATCTGCGATTACAGGGGAATCAGCTCCTGTAATAAAAGAAGCGGGCGGCGATTTTTGTTCCGTAACAGGCGGGACGATGGTCGTCAGTGATGAGATTACAATTGTCATTACGAGTAATCCTGGTGAATCATTTATTGATAAAATGATTTCGTTAGTAGAAGGAGCTGCTCGTCAAAAAACGCCGAATGAGATTGCTTTAAATACAGTATTAACGAGTTTAACGCTTATTTTCTTAATCGTTGTTGTGACGTTGCCGATTTTTACAAACTATTTAGGGTTTCAAATTGATACAGCTGTACTTGTAGCGTTGTTAGTTTGTTTAATTCCAACGACAATTGGTGGTTTATTATCAGCAATTGGTATTGCCGGGATGGATCGCGTGACAAAGTTCAATGTGTTAGCGATGTCGGGTAAAGCAGTAGAAGCTGCGGGTGATATTAATACAATCATTTTAGATAAAACAGGTACGATTACTTTCGGGAACCGAATGGCTCATACATTGCTTCCTGTAGGAAATGAAACGATTGAGCAAGTAGGAAAATGGGCTGCGATTAGTTCAGTTTTAGATGAAACACCAGAAGGTCGATCGGTTATAGAATATGTAAAAATGAAATCTATATCATATAATCGAGAAATTGCAGAACAAGGTGAGTTTGTTCCGTTTAAAGCAGAAACGAGAATGAGTGGTGTCGATTTACAGGACGGAACGAAAGTGAGAAAAGGTGCTGTAGGTAGCGTAATTGAATGGGTTAGGTCACAAGGTGGAACGATTCCGAAAGATGTAAATCAAAAAGCAGATTCCATTTCCAAAGAGGGCGGGACACCACTTGTAGTTGCAGTGGATAATCGTATTTACGGTTTAATTTATTTAAAGGATACAGTAAAGCCAGGTATGCGTGAGCGTTTTGAGCAATTGCGTCAAATGGGGATTAAAACGGTTATGTGTACAGGTGATAACCCGTTAACAGCAGCAACGATTGCAAAAGAAGCAGGGGTAGATGAGTTTGTTGCTGAGTGTAAGCCAGAAGATAAAATTGCGGTTATTAAAGCAGAGCAAGATAAAGGGAAACTTGTAGCGATGACGGGTGATGGTACAAATGATGCGCCGGCATTAGCGCAGGCTGACGTTGGATTAGCGATGAATAGTGGTACGACAGCTGCGAAAGAAGCAGCGAATATGATTGATTTAGATTCGAACCCGACAAAAATTATTGAGGTTGTAGGGATTGGTAAGCAATTGTTAATGACGCGTGGTGCGTTAACGACGTTTAGTATTGCGAATGATATCGCAAAATATTTTGCAATCATTCCAGCAATGTTTACACTTGCGATTCCGCAAATGGAAGCATTAAACATTATGAAACTAACATCACCACTGTCAGCGATTTTATCAGCATTAATATTTAATGCAGTTATTATTCCATTACTCATTCCGTTAGCGATGAAAGGTATCGCATATAAACCGATGAGTTCGAATGCACTACTTAGCCGAAACCTACTTATTTATGGACTTGGCGGGGTTATTGTACCGTTCATTGGAATTAAAGTAATTGATATAATTGTCGGCTTGTTCATATAAGGGAGAGGGGAAAAAGATGGCGAAGAAACAAAGTATACTATCATCGATTGTCCGTATTACTTTTACATTTTTAGTGTTGTGCGGCCTTGTATACCCGCTTATTGTAACTGGTATTGCACAAGCGGTAATGAAGGATAATGCGGATGGAAGTCTAATATATAATGATAAAAATGAAGTGATTGGTTCTAAATTAATCGGTCAAAATTTCACAGATCCACGTTATTTTCATGGGCGTGTTTCTAGTATTGAATATAAGGCAGAAGCATCTGGTTCAAATAACTATGCACCGTCTAATCCAGATTTAGAGAAACGAGTAGAGAAAAGTATTGAAGAGTGGAAGAAACAAAATCGGGCTGTTCCGGTAACAGAAGTGCCGATTGATCTAGTGACGAATTCAGGTTCAGGGCTAGATCCTGATATTAGTCCGCAGGCAGCTTCTGTGCAGGTGGATCGTATCTCTAAATTAACGAATATTCCGAAAGAAAAGCTAAATCAGTTGATTAAAAATCAAACAGAAGGTGCTGCACTTGGCTTATTTGGAGAGAACCGCGTAAACGTTTTAAAGTTAAATTTAGAATTGCAGAAACTACTGAAATAGTAACAGTGCTACCTCAATCTAACGGATTGAGGTAGTGTTGTTTCGAAAGAAAGGTTGTGAGTGTGTTGTATGCGGATGACTATAAACCAACGTTTCAAAGGCGAACACCAGAAGAGTATTTAGAATATATTCGTCAGCAAAACCGCGGGAAGTTAAAGCTATACGTAGGAGCGGCTCCAGGAGTAGGGAAAAGTTATAAAATGCTACTTGATGCTAGAGAGATGAAAAAGGACGGTATGGATATTGTAATTGGTTTAATTGAAACGCATGGAAGAAAAGAGACAGAAGACGCAATTGCTGATTTAGAAAAGGTTCCTTTAAAAGAAATAGATTATAAAGAGAAAGTGTTTTATGAACTCGATGTAGAAGGAATTATAAAACGTGCACCACAAGTAGTTGTTGTGGATGAACTTGCGCATAGTAATATTCCTGGATCTAAAAATAAGAAACGTTATATGGATGTACAGGAATTGCTAGACGCTGGTATATCCGTATTATCAGCGTTTAATATTCAACATTTAGAAAGCGTACATGACATTGTAGCTCAAATTACGAATGTTAAAGTGCGAGAACGTATTCCAGATTTTATTTTACAAAAAGCAAATGAAATTCAGCTCGTTGATGCAACCCCAGAAGTATTAAGGAAGAGATTAATAGACGGGAAGATATATAAGGAAGAAAAAATAGAGCAAAGCTTACAAAATTTCTTCACGCTTAATAATTTAGGGGCACTAAGAGAATTATCACTTCGGGAAGTTGCCGATGATATGGACGAGAAAATTAGCCAAACCGTTATAGAACCGATTGGTGTGAAAGAAAAAATTCTCGTTTGTGTACAATACAGTTCAACAGCAGAGAAGTTAATACGAAGAGGTTGGCGTATGGCGGATCGGTTAAATGCTGAATTGTATGTATTAAATGTTGAAAGGGAAAATATAGAGTCCCTTTCAGCGGGGAAAAAGCAAACAATTGAAGAGTGGAAGTTGCTAACGAATCAATTTGATGCGAGTTTTGTTTTAGAAGAGGCAAAAGGAAGAAAGCCAGCGGATGTTATTATTGAAGTCGCGAAAAGGCTACAAGTAACGCAAATTTTACTCGGACAATCAGCAAGAACAAGATGGGAAGAAATTCGAAAAGGTTCAATTGTAAATGAAATTATGAGGCAAACGAAGTATATTGATATTCATATTGTTGCGGATCAAAGAGTTTAGAATAGAGACCATTTGTAGGTCTCTATTTTGCTTTTTGTGTGGCAGGGAAGCGTAGCAGTTTCATCGCATATAAGATTATGAGTAGAAACATAATTGCACCTATGAAGAAAATCCAAAAGTAATTTTGATTAAATAAAAGAAATCCACCTACAAGTGGTCCTGTTCCCATACCGAGATAGCGAATAAAGTTGTACATACCGATAGCAGTTGCGCGTTCTTGTACGAATTCTTCTGTTAATAAAGTAGTGTGAGTTGGCATAGAAAGTCCCATACTAAAACCGTATAAAGATGTAACGATAATGATGAATGAGATATTGATGTTATATGTGAAAGAGAATAAAGTGACACATATAATATTGAAGAAACTAGTGATGAATAAAGCTTGCTTTGTTGTGAGGCGTTTTTGCAAAAGCTTGTAGCAATAACTTCCTAACATAATAGAAAGGGACATCGGTACAAATATAAGACCAATTTCACTTGCAGTTAAGTGAAATAAATTTGTTAAAATGCTCGGTAAAAAAATGAGAAAGCAAAAGTAAATACAAAATTGAATAAAGCCAATAAGAGTAATAGAAAATCCAGTTTTATTTTTTAAGATAAACCAGTAATTCTTTTTTGCTTGCGGTTGCTTAATTACAGTGGGTTTTGTTTCTGGAAGTAGTGAAATGTTTATAATTAATAAGAGAATGCCAAGTGTAGATAAAAACAAAAATACGTATAAATGGCCATTTATACTGCCGAGATAACCACCTATAAGAGGGCCAATTGCAGGTGCGAGAGCAAGTAACATTTGATACAGGCTCATCGCCTCTCCGCGTTCTTTTCCTTCAAATAAATCACCGATAATCGTTGCTGCAACTACAGGTATAGCCGCTATTCCTATTGCTTGAACAGCTCTAAAAAAAAGAAATAAATAAACGTTCGCCGAAAAAGCACATCCGATTGAACCAATTGTACTAATGATTAAACTAGGGATAAGGATAGATTTTCTCCCTTTTGTATCAATTAAAGGTCCATATATGAGCTGCATAATTGCAAGAACGAATGTGAATAGTGAAACTGTTAAATTTACTAGATAAAGAGAAGTGTGAAAAGAAGCTTGAATCATAGGCAAGATAGGTGTGTAAATATTTTGAGCGAAGGAACCGAGTAAGGCACTCATACAGACAACGTATAAAATGAAATGTAGTTTGGATTTTTTCATTATGTTAACCTCCTTATAATTTAGTTTCCTAGGAAACTAAATTTATTTTAACATGTTTTTCTCACTTGTAAATATGAAAAAATGATTTTAAAATGGTATATAGTTAAATTGTTTCTTTGGAAACTTAGGGGGCGAACGGATTGGATCATGCAACGAAACAAATGGAAATACTTTCGGACATTCGTACACTTTTGCATAAAAAAGAAGAACATTTGAAAGGGCAAAATGAGAAGTTTCTTCGTGAGACAGGTATAAGTGGTATGTCTTTATCTGAACTACATGTGATCGAGTGTATCGGAAAAAATGCTCTGATGAATGTAACTGCTATTACGACAGAAATGGGAATGACGAAGGGTGCAATCTCTAAAATTTGTACAAAGTTGTTTCAAAAGCAATTCGTTGAGAAGATGCAAATGTTAGATAATCAAAAAGAAATTTTCTTTCGCTTAACGGAAAGCGGAAATGAAATATATAAAGCTCATGATAAATTGCATAAACAAGCTGAAGAAAAGTGGCTGCTATTGTTAGATGGATATACGGAAGAAGAGCAAGATTTTATTCAAAGGTTTATAAAGGATGTCTCCGGTCATTTGGAAATATAATTGGAAGAAAAAACTCCTTTATTTCAAGACTTTTGAATATAATTTCTAAAAGAACTCATATATAATAGAAAAAGATACTTAACATGGTGAATAATTAAAGAGTCAATATATAAAGAGGAGAGAATAACATGCTTGAAAATACGGGGTTAGTATTAGAAGGCGGCGGTATGCGTGGTGTATATACGGGCGGGATATTAGAATACTTTATGGAACAAGATTTATATTTTCCATATGTAATTGGTGTATCAGCTGGTGCTTGTCATGCAGCGTCGTATCTTTCCAGACAAAGAAATAGAAATAAAACGGTCAATATTGATTATGCATCACACCCACAATATTTATCGTATAAAAATTTATGGAGAAAACGCCAATTGTTTGATATGGAGTTCATTTTTCATGAAATTCCAGAAAAACATGTCCCGTTTGATTTTGAAACATATTTTAATAGCCCAGAGCGTTTCCTTGTAGGAACAACAGATTGTGAAACAGGACAGTCTGTTTATTTTGAAAAAGAAGGAACGAATGATGATGCACTAAATTTATTACAAGCATCTAGTTCATTACCTTTCATTGCACCTGTAGTAAATTACCGTGGTAAGCAGTTATTAGATGGTGGGATTTCTGATCCAATTCCAGTTCGTAAAGCACAGGAAGATGGGTTTAAAAAATCAGTCGTTATTTTAACGAGAAATCATGGTTACGCGAAGAAAAAGTCAAAGTTTGGATGGGTGGCAGCGAAAGCATATAAAAAATATCCGAACCTTGTGAACACGATGTTGAATCGTTATGAAGTATATAATGAAACACTTCACTACATTGAAAAAGAAGAGCAAGCCGGGAATTTATTTGTTATTCGCCCAGAAGTGCCGCTTCAAGTAGATCGTATGGAAAAAGATACAGCAAAACTACAAAATCTATATGAGCAAGGCTATGAAGATGCAAAGAGACAGTTTGCAGATTTACAGTCGTTTTTACAAAAATAAGTATTAGACTGCGGGGAAGAGTTTCTCCGCAGTCTTTTTTGTATTGCTTGCTTATCCGTTACTTTTTAAAAATGTATGAATGTTTAAGTGTTTAAAGAGTTTGTAAAACATATGGGTGTCTTATTGAGAAGAATTTACTTGAGAGGTATTATGACGATGTAGCGCTACAAAAAAACTATTTAATTTACGAGGTGATTGTTAATGAAGGGAAAGTTTTTTTCGATTACGACTTTAGTATTATTAGCAACATCAATCTCAACAAGTGCATTTTATCCAACTTTAAGTGGCCACAAAAGCGGTAACTTACTATCTTACAGAGCTCAAACGACTACGAATCAAAACGCATCTCGCTGTTCAGTAGCGATTTCTTTTATTAATTCAAAAGGAAGTTATTCATATATTGAAAGTGCTTCGGATAAATTAGGATCACATGAATCGGGAAGAGCATTAAATGCCACTGTTAGTAATGGCGCATATAACGCCTTTGGTGCAAAGGGGCTATATTCTGAGCATTATGCTAATGAGAATAATGACTATCAAGAAGATACACACAAAGGTACTTTTGATAGTAACGGTAACTTACGATTACAGTGGTAAAAAATATTAAATAGTTGTCTTTATAAATATTTGGATAAGGAGAAGGGGATGTGCATCATCTCCTTCTTATCTAAAAGGAGCAGAGACATGTATTTAGCTTTTAAAAATATAAAAAATAACAAACTGTTTTCAGTCATTCTTCTTATATCATTTTTTATTTCGTTTCTTTCTATATCAGTAGCTGCGCTTTTAACAGAATCTAAACGAAATTTCATATCTGCTTTTCAAATCGGCTTTCCAGAAAAGAATCAAACGTTAACTGTTCCGATAGCGAATACAACTGAATTGGAAGCGATAATTCCTGTCATACAAGATATTTTTGTAAAAAGTGATATTTACGTAGAGCATTTAAAAGCATTAAATAGTTCAGGTGCAATAAAAATCGTAGCTGTGAATTTAAAAGATGATTATTATTGGAAGCCATATATTTCTGAAGGACAATATTTTTATCGTGAAAATGTAAACGATATGGTTGTTGGCGATCAAACGAATGTAGAGGACTTATATGAATTTGATGATACATATAAAAAAATAGGAACTATATCGAGAAAAGACAGTGACGTCGGTGTATCAGACATATACATCCCACTTCAAAATTTACCTACTATATCTAAAAAAGGTATTATCGCGAGTAAACAATTACAATTAACAGTTGTTAATCCTACATCATCTATTCATAACGAAATAAAAAAATTTATGGGTAGGAGTAAAGAAGTGCTTTCGGGAGATGTTCAAATACTGAATGAACGAGATCTTCAGGAACTACATGTGACACATATAGATCCAGCAAATAAGTATTATTATAAATTTATTCTTGTTGCAATTGTTTCTGGCATTTCTGCGGTTTTATTTTGGATTTATAAAAAAGAAAGAGAGATTTCATTAAAAAAAGCAGTAGGCGCTTCTAATATATCTATTTACTACGAACTATATATTCAAATTTTGTTTATTTCTCTAGTAGCGATGTTCTCAGTTTTTTTTACGCTAGAAATATTTTCGGGAACAATTCATACGTATTTTCAGACATACTTATTAAAACCGTTAACACTATATGTATTGATATATAATGTTGTTTTTATAATTTTTCTTACAATATTTGTTACTGTAATTCCAATCAAGCACATCATAAATATATATCCTTCAAAACATTTAAGAACGTAGGTGGTCGTCATGTTTTTTATATTTGATTCTATACGATCTATGAAAAAACGGTTGTTACCAAGTTTAATTATAGTAATTTCTTTAATTATTGCATTTTCTTCATCTATAGAATTTATTAGTAATCTGTCGGGATATCGAAAAATGATGACGGTAGCAAATCATTTATCGACTCATAAAAATTTCTATGAACTTTATGCGACGCAAGATATAACATTGTTTAGCGAAGAAAAAGCGAGAAATGATTATCAACAATTCATTCAAGGGTTATCTAATACGATACCAATAACAAATACAACAAATTATTTGCTCCGTAACTATTCACTTAGCTTAAAAAAAGAAAATGGAACGATAAAGACTCTTATTATTGATAAAGATATTAATAAGTACTTTCATATCCGACTTTCACAAGGAAGGTATTTTGAGGAATCGGAATTTCATAAATCAGTATTTGATATTAGACCTGTTATATTAGGGGCTAATTATAAAGAGAAGGTATCTATTGGTGAGGTTATACCATCTGGAAAAATGAAGCTAAAAGTAATTGGCTTTTTAGAAAAAAATTCACCATTTACATATCCTCGGAGCGGTGAAATATCGGATAATCGTATTACATTATTAGATGACATGGCAATTTTACCAATTGGAACGGAAGAAATAGAGTTCTATAGTGTAGACCTGTTATACAATGGGTTAATTATAGAAATAAATGAGAATATAAATATAAATGAATTTCAAAAGAAAGTATTAAAGGTAACGGAAGGTAAGGGATATTCGTATTATGTTACAAATCCGAATAAATTGTTAGAAAACGAAAAGCAAGGTATTGATAATATGTCATACCCCTTATTATTAAGCGGTACAGTCTTATTTTTTTCATTTCTATCTATCGTATTAACATCAATGGCCGCACTTTATATGGAGCGTAAAAATATTTCTATTAAATCAGCGTTAGGTGCAAGTACTTTTCAAATATGTCTTCCATTTATTATTGAGTATATGTTGTTATTCATTTTATCGATATGTATAGGAATTATGCATTTTCAATGGGAGAATAGCGGAGTAATTGAAATTCAAAAAGAGCTAGAAAATAGTACCATATCTTTTTTTGGAACGTTACAAGTCTCTATAGAATCATTGGTTGTTATAGGTGCTCTATCAATTGCAATGATCCTCGTTATATATACAATCATTTATTTCAATGTACTAAAAATAAAAAATACATATATGAAAGAGGTGTTATAGATGATTCAGCTCGCAAATGTGGCTAAGGGATACGGAAAGAGTAATTTTAGTGCTTTAAAAGATATTAATCTTACAATAGAAAAAGGCGAAATGATAGCTATTATGGGACCCTCTGGTTCGGGGAAATCTACTCTCCTTAACATTATTGGCTTAATCGATAGCCCCTCTGCTGGAAAGTATTTTTTAGATGGAATGGATACGAGTACATTAAAGGCCAACTATCATAAGTATAGAAATAAGGAAGTTGGATTTGTGTTTCAGAACTTTTCACTACTAGATGATTATACAGTTATTGAAAATGTAATGCTCCCGCTTATATATAGAAAAATCTCTCATACGAAACGTATACAAATATCAAAAGAAATGCTGGAAATGGTAGGGCTGGAGAGACATATTAACAAGTATCCTCACGAATTATCTGGAGGAGAGCAGCAAAGGACAGCGATAGCGAGGGCATTAGCACAAGATACAAAAATTATACTTGCTGATGAACCGACTGGTGCTCTCGATCAAGAAAACGGAGAAAAAATTATGAGCATTTTAAAAGAGGTTCATAAACAAGGAAAAACGGTGCTAGTTGTTACACATGATCAAAAGGTAGCTGCATACTGCCAGAGGACAATACGTTTGCTCGATGGATGTATGGTATAATATGGATAAAAGTATGTGAAGAGGTGATACATATGGAAAATGTATATAAAGGTCTTAGGCATACTGGATTTACTATGATGTTTATTTTTGGTGGTGTATTTTTACTGCGCTGGTTCATTCATGATGAAATGCTACTGGATCAGCTTATTGGATTTAGTGTAGGGATGGTAATGGTTATTTCATCCGTTTTCATTCAAAAGTATAGTAAAGAAGTACAGATGAATGAAAAATATTAATAAGTTTTAACTTCTTTTATATTGTTCATAGTTTAGGAATAGTGGAGGCTTTCGTATGATTTTCTTATTTGTAGTATATTTTGTGATCATTATGACATTAGTAATTACGTTTCTTCTTTCAAAAAAATCATATAAGAAGCCTATTATTAAATATATACCAACGTTAATATTGTTTATTTTAGCTTTCATTTCTTCTGTTATGTTTGTATTGAATAACGGAATGGGAGAGCTGATAATAGCGGTATTTTTAGGGATTGCAGCGATAGTGAACGGTCTTTTACTTCTTGTATTGAAAGTAGTTCGTGTGATTGTTGCAAAAGGAAAATAGAGCATCGAAATTCGATGCTCTATTTTTTTATACATAAAAAAAAATCCCTCTTTATGAGGAATTTTAATGTGGTAAGAAAATCAATTGATAAGCGAACAAGATTCCGAATACATACACAAGTGGGTGAACAGAACGGAATTTACCTTTTGCCACTTTCATAAGTGGGTATGAAATAAATCCAAGTGCGATACCTGTTGCAATACTTGATGTAAGTGGCATGCTTAATATTACTAAGAATGCTGGGAATGCTTCATCAAATGTGTCCCAATCGATGTGGCGAACTGATCCCATCATAAGACTACCAACGATAATTAATGATGGTGCAGTAATAGCTGATACGCCAGAAACAGCACTTACTAATGGTCCGAAGAATGCTGCTAGTGCAAATAGAACAGCTACTGTAACAGTTGTTAAACCAGTACGACCACCAGCTGCAACACCAGCAGATGATTCAATGTACGCTGTTGATGGTGTTGTTCCGAACATAGAACCGATTGTTGCTGAGAATGAGTCAGATAGAAGAGCTCGTCCAGCTTTTGGAAGCTTTCCATCTTTCATAAATCCACCTTGTTGAGCAACTCCAAGTAATGTACCTGTTGTATCAAATAATGTAACAAGGAAGAATGAAAATACAACGCCGTACAATCCGTAGTTAATTACATCAGATACAGCAGTAATTGGATTGGAAACGATGATTCCTTCTGGTAATCCAGGCATTGATGTAACGCCGTTTGAGAACGATAATTGTCCTGTGAAGTAAGCGATAATACCAGTTAATAGCATGCCGATAAATAGTGCACCATTTACATTTAAAGACATAAGGACAATTGTAATTCCAAGTCCAGCTAATGCTAGTAGTACTGGAGCAGAGTGAAGATCACCAAGTCCAACTAAGTTTGCTTCATTTTTTGTAACGATACCTGTTAAACGTAAACCGATAAAGGCGATGAAAAGACCGATACCAGCAGTAATTGCATGTTTTAAGTTTTCAGGAATTGCTTCCATTAATTTTGTACGGAAAGATGTGAATGATAACAAAATTAAAATCATACCTGCTACGAATACAGCAGAGAATGCAATTGCGAAAGTCATGCCTTCATGAGCTTTTACAACAGAGTAAGAGAAGTAAGCATTTAATCCCATACCTGGTGCGATTGCGATTGGTAAGTTTGTAAAGATTGCCATAAATAATGTTCCGACAACAGCAGCGATAATTGTTGCTGTAAATGCTTGTTCAAATGGAACACCTGCATCCCCAAGGATGACAGGGTTTACGACAATGATATATGCCATTGTTAAGAAGGTAATAATACCTGCCATAATTTCAGTTTTAATAGAAGTTTTATGTTTTGAAAGGTTAAACATATAAACATCCTTTCTGTTTACGAATAATTTTCACAACAGTTATATATAATATTCGTTTTTTAACTATTTTGCAATAGTTTTGCATAAAAAGTTTACAACAATTCATATTTTGTGTCTTAAATTCGAATATTAATCGTAAAACGATGTGTGAATTTCAGTTTTTATTGTGCGCATATTATAAGGAAAAGGAGTTGAAAGAAGATATGCCACAGCAAAAAAACTTTGTAACAATGCCAGCGCAACATCAAAATAAACAACCTGGTATTGAATCGTTAATGAATCCTCTACCACAGTTCGAAGACCCAAATTATAAAGGAAGCGAAAAGTTAAAAGGAAAAAATATATTAATTACAGGAGGAGATAGTGGGATTGGACGCGCTGTTTCCATCGCTTTTGCGAAAGAGGGAGCAAATATTGCGATTGCGTATTTAGATGAGGAGGAAGATGCAACTGAGACGAAACAATATGTTGAGAAAGAGGGGGGGAAATGTGTATTGTTGCCGGGTGATTTAAGTAATGAACAGCATTGTAAAGATATTGTAGAAGAGACCGTTCGGCAGCTAGGTAGTTTGAATGTTTTAGTAAATAATGTCGCGCAGCAATATCCGCAGCAAGGGCTAGAGTATATTACAGCAGAACAGCTAGAAAAGACTTTTCGTATTAATATTTTTTCTTATTTTCACGTTACGAAAGCAGCACTTTCTCATTTAAAGCAAGGGGATGTCATTATAAATACGGCGTCTATCGTTGCGTATGAAGGAAATGAAACTTTAATTGATTATTCCGCAACGAAAGGAGCAATCGTAGCTTTTACAAGATCGCTTTCTCAATCGTTAGTGCAAAGAGGGATTCGTGTAAATGGTGTTGCGCCGGGACCAATTTGGACACCACTTATCCCATCGAGTTTTGATGAGAAGAAAGTCTCTCAGTTTGGAAGCAATGTTCCGATGCAAAGACCTGGTCAACCATATGAACTAGCGCCAGCATATGTATACTTAGCGTCTGATGATTCATCCTATGTTACCGGACAAATGATGCATGTAAATGGAGGCGTTATTGTAAATGGATAGTTTTCATTGATAAGAGCAAAGTAAAGTTAATTCCACTAATTATATTGAGCGCTAGGGGAGGGATATAGATGAAAAAATTATATTTCGTCATACTATTATTTTTCATCCTACCGGTTAGTGCTTTTGCTGATACAGATCATTTAATATTAGTGAATCTTACGACAAACCAGTTGTCTTTTTTTGAAAATGGAAATTATACAAAAACATTCCCCGTAACAACTGGAAGAGATCGTACACCTACGCCTGAAGGTAATTTTTGTATTATAACTAAATTTAAAAATAAAGAATACCATCGAAAAAAAATAGCTGGTGGTGCACCGAATAATCCTCTCGGTACGCGTTGGTTAGGTTTGGATAAAAAGGAGTATGCGATTCATGGAACAAATCGGGAATGGACGATTGGAAGCCGAGAGTCGAATGGCTGTATTCGCATGCATGACCGGGATATACAATGGTTATATGATCGGGTGCAATTACAGACGAAAGTAATCATTTCTCGTTTTCATACGAGCCCTGAATATGAAGCGAATAAGCTTGGTTACCGCGTTGTGAGCTGGAATGGTCGTAAAATAGAAGAAGAGCAAATTGGCATGCTTACGTTAGTAGACCGTGCTGATATATATTGGCAAGAACCAAATGGGCAGTTAACGAAAGTGAAAACGGTATTGCCGAACGAAAGATATGCAGTGTACTCAAAACGAAAAGATGGAATATATTATATAGGAAACAATTTGTATATTGTGGATGAAACAGGAGAAAAAATTCGTTATGAGCAAATTCCTGCCTCGACTTTAAGTAATATATATAAACGGAAATATAATGTTCCATAATGGCTACCGTATTACAGACGGTAGCTTATTTCTACTTCGAGTTTAACTGCAACTATTGTATTTTGCTGAATATAATACAGTACAGATAGGGGGCGGTTACATTATGAAAAGTGAATTTGCTTTTAAAGTTTTCTTAGTAACGACCTGTTTATTCATCGTGTATTTGTATGCGTTTCTCGTCTTTTCTTTTTATGTTCCATATTTTGATTTAATATTATTTTTCGGATTTATTTGGGCATTTGTGAAAGCGAGAGAAGGAGAGAAGAGTATATATCGGCGCATTACCTTATGTGGGACAGTTGTTCTCGTTATTTTGTACTTTTTTATCATGCATGATTTTTGGAGAGGAATGTAAAAAAAGCATACGAGTAATCGTATGCTTTTTATGTTTAATATTTAGGCTTAAATGTATGACAACAAGTTTCTACACTCGTTGCTACAGAACTTTCTAGCGTCTCGTTTGTTAAAACCGCACCTGTATACGAATCATTTGCATTCGAACCGGCCTCTTGTGCATCTGGTTGAACAACGATTGCACTTGCTTGACAAAAGTTACCTTGTCCCCAAAATGAGCAATTGGAAACAGAACATTTCACTTCTGGCATAAAACCCCCTCCTTATACATTAGTTTGGGATTTTACGCCCATTTCATGTGTAGAAGGAGTTTCCTTTTCGCATTATTTTTTTGTTTGCTCAAGCCATTCTTTTAATTTGTCTTTCGGTTGTTCCCCACTAATACGGCTTACTTCTTTGCCATCTTTGAAATGAATAATTGTCGGAGTTCCTTTAATGTTATATTCATCCCAAGGAGCATCTATTTTTTCAATATCCATAACTTTCATATCAACGTTCAAGTCTTTAGCCATTGGTACTACGACAGGAGATAGCTTTTGACAGTGAACACAAGATGTTTGATAAAAGTATACTGTTTCTTCTTTTTTCTCTTTTAAATTCTTTTGAAGATCTGAAAGAGAGATTTTGTTTGTATAGTAGTCAGGACCATTTGTTTTACTATCAGTAGCATTATCAATTTTTTGACTAGTAGCATTTTTTTCTTCCATTTGTGTGACAGCGAAAATTGCTGCAAATAAGGCGATAATAATACCACCAAATATAAGCATTTTTTTCATTGTTTCATCTCCTTATTTGTTTTTTATTACAATAAAACTACATACAGCGATTGTAATAAAGCCGATAAGTGCTAAAAACGGGATTGTAATAAAACCAAACCAGTTTATGAATTCTCCGGTGCAAGGTACACGGCCGCAAGCTGCTCCAGCAGCTGAAAATGCTGGGACTTTTTGAATTGCATAGTGATATAAAGAAATACAAGCACCGATACTTGCAATTGGTAAAGAATAACTTGCGATGCGATAATCTTTCTTTGCTACAGCGATACCAAGCCATAAAACGAATGGATACATAAAAATACGTTGATACCAACAAAGTACACAAGGCTCAAATTTCATGATTTCGGAAAAATACAGACTTCCTAGTGTAGCGATAAAAGAAGCTCCCCATGCGGTAAGTAAAGCATATTCTTGCTTTTTTTCTCGTCCCATATTTTATACCTCTCTTATAATAGTTACATACTAAATTATAGTATGAAGTAGCACAGAAAAGAAAGAAAAAATATGTTTATCAATAAAAGTTTTATAAGGGGAAACTTTTATTGATATAAACATTTTAAAAAAGCGCTATTCTCATAAAGAGAATAGCGCTATATTTTACATTTGAATTTGCTCTACTTCTTCTATATGTGACTTTTGGGATGCATGGTCAATATATTGAAATAGGAGCTGCAATTGTTTATCAACTTCTGGCATTTCTTTACTGTATTGATAAGCGTGTAAAAAATGTTCAATACGCTTAGAAAATAGTTGATCGTTCGTTTGAACCATAAGAACGAGTAATTTATCCCAATTACAGCTATACGTGTAATAGAGAGCTTTGTCATAGTCGTTATATGTTTGCACTGTGTACCCTCCTTACTGAGGAGTTATATATAGTGTGTGACAAGCAAGGAGAAATACACTTGAAAGAATTTGTTAAGAAAAAAAGCGAATGAAAAGAAAAAACGAGGAATATCCCCGTTTTTAAGCTTTTGGCATTGGCGTAGGTGTTGGCTTGCCGTAGCCCTCTTTATATTTATTGTCGATATAGTTACGAATTTCGAGCGTTGATTTTCCTTTTTGTTTCATGGAAGCAGATTCAACCGCGATTTCTAAGCAATTGACGCAAGTCGTTGCATGGGAGTCCCAAACAACTTCACCATTCTTTTTCATTTCACGAATAAAGCAGTTTTTATTATTTTTATGTCCCACACTCTCACCGCAACCACAGTAACATGGAATCCAATCTAATAGCTCTGCATTTTGCCCAGCGACAGTGTAGATATCTTTCATTTGTGGATCAAGCTTGTCTAGGAAGGTAGGAAGTGTGTCGACCCCTTTTGTTTTTTCTTGAATGTCAGCTTGCTGAGTATGCGATGCGTGGTCATGCTCTTCTTTTGATTCAGATGATTTCTTTTCATTTGTACTAGTAGCTCCGCAACCAGCAAGAATTAAACTTAGTACTGCAAGTAAAGAAAATACATATTTCTTCATACGCTTGTCCCCTTTACAAATGTATTACTCAAATTGTATCAGAGATTATGGTGTATCGGTTGAAGATTTTTTCGACGGATTTTTGAAACGCCATCGTACTGAATGGAATAGAAATAAAATTGGGATATAAGCGTATACAATATATAAACCAGCTTGAGATAGCACCGTATTTAATGTGTTGATACTTTCACGATTTGTGAAAAATAAGGAAGCTGTAAAGACCATGAAAATAAAAAATGGTAATGTGAATGTAAAGGGAATATGGAATGAACGCTTCATCGTTTGACATGATGACCAAATGGTTAAACAAAGGTTTGGCAAAATAATTAAAAACCAAACGAAAATAATAATATATTCAAAGCGTTGAATGAAAGGGACTTTAATGATTTTTAACATTGTTAAAGTAGGCCAAATCGTGTGATTTAATTGGCCCTCGCTATAATACATAAAAGATACGATGGCTAAAACTACATAAATTAAGGTACTAAAAGCAATACCTGCATGAGCCCATCTTTTTAAGGATTTTCCTTTTTCAATAAATGGATAGAAGATTAAGATTGTCTCAAAACCAAGAAACTCTAACGCAGAGTGTTTTGCAGATATAAGCATGTCAAAAGGTGAATGTGTAAAAATAGGTAAAATATTGCGGAAATGTGCATATTTCATTGGATAAATTAAAAAGAATACAACGAAAATAGGAAGAACGACTCCCCAAAAACATATTCCCGTCACAGAGCGAAATCCTCCCTTTATAATATAGTAAGTCACTAATAAAAACATAAGGGTTAGTTTCCATAACTTAATGGTAGGGAAAATCCAAACTTGTATTACTTCTATATATGTACGAAGAACAGTAAGGCAAAATAATAAGCAATAAAGAGTAAAAATTACAGAAAATATAGAACCGATCCATTTTCCAAAGCTCGTTGTATGAATGCTAATTAAATCGCCATCTTTTTCTAACATTTTTAGCATACAAAACAGTACAATATGAGTTGCAATACCTGCTATGATTAGAGATATCCAAGCGTCATAACCAGCATTTTTTAAAATTACCCGTTGATATCCTAGAATTCCTATTCCAATTTGAAGAGAATGTAACAAAACAAATGCAAAATATGGAGAGACAGTCTTTGTTTTATTCATTGTATGCATTGCTTATTTCACCTCACTATTCTCCAATTCCAGATTGTACAATGTTAATATCTAAATTTATATCCACAGCTATATTCGGGTACATATTTCGAATTTGGTTTATATTCCATTTTCTCGTATGGCTTCTAATTTCATCGCGTATTCCTAAAGGATCAATTCTCTTTTGTTGAAATTGTTTTATTAATTCTTCACAATCTTGTTCAACGTTTCGTTCAATTTGTTTTTTTATATAATTGATATTTGTTTTTTTTCTTAAATCAATCCAATTAGGGGAGTTTTTAATTAGTCCATTTAGTTTTAAATGGATTTTTACTTTTGGTATGTCACCAGTTTGATCAATATCATACTTGCTTTCCCCAGCTAAGTTTTGTATGACAACCATACCTTTATGTTTGTTCTTCTTTATCGCTGCTTCGTAACGTCCATTTTTCGTAGGGTTAATAAGTAATTTTGCTAAAACAGAATGTCTTTTATCTGTATACATAACGACTTTATCACCTTTTAAAAAAGCAAGTCCTTTGACAGCCACGGAATGATTATCGTCCATTTTAATATAAGGAACATACGCATCACATACAGAAGAGTAGTAATTATATAAAAAAATGTTTAATGTGGTTTGTGGAATGTTCTCGTTTCGTATATTTTGTTCAAGTAAATCAGCAATGTATAACGAACCATTTTTTTTTACATAATTTAAAAGCTCTTCAGCCGAGCCATCTACAATTGCTAGTTGTACATCACGCCCGATATTTGGGTCACGTTGTAAGTTAGTAATAATTTCCCCCATTCCTTGTTCTCCTAGATCTTTTCCAAATAGAACGACACGCATTTGACCTACAACTACATTGTGGGGGGATTTTGCATTTAATCGTGAAGCGATTGTTTCAAGTGAGCGGGCAGATGTTGATTGAGTTTCTGGTTTCGATTTTACACCATGTGTATACTCTGGAAATAAGATCGTTCCTTGGAATCTTTTGTTTTTTGTGATGTCAAATCCAGCAATATGAATAATACGCTGTGTATCCACTATATACGTTTGTGTACAGCCAGTTTGTAGAACAAAAAGGGGTATAATAAGGAACAATAAGAGTTTTTTCATTCATTATCACCATCACGTTTTTGCTTCGCTTTGTTCGGATTATAGCGCCATTTAGATTTTGGTCTAAGGAAAGAAGGCCTTTGTGCAGTTTGGCTAAACGGTAAACGGAAAAAACCTTCCGCTGTACCTAAACCACGAAATGGATATAAAGGTAATAAATAAGGTGATCCAAGTGATTTTAATTTAATTAAATGAGCTAAAATAAACACAAACCCGACAATAAGACCTAATCCACCAAATGCACCAGCTAAAAGAATAAGCGGGAATCGTAACAACCGAATAGTAGAAGACATTTTTACAGTCGGCGTTGTGAAAGATGCAAGAGCGGATAAAGCAACTGCAATTAATAAAATTGTACTCGTTAAAGCGGCTTCAACAGATGCTTGCCCAATTACAATCCCGCCAACAATACCAATTGTTTGTCCGACTTTCGTCGGTAAACGTGCTCCCGCTTCACGAAGCAATTCGATTGTAATCTCTAGAAAGAGTGCTTCTAGAATAGGCGGGAAAGGTACGTTCGCTCTCGAGAAAATAATAGGTCCTAGTAAATCAGCAGGAATCATTTGATAATGATATGTTAAAGCCGCTGTATAAATAGCGGAGGAAAAAAGAGAAAATATAGCTCCGAAAAAACGGATAACGCGAAAGAACGATCCAATCATCCACGGTAAATAATAATCTTCTGGTGAAATGAAAAAATCTAGTAACGTTGTCGGTCCTAATAAAGCATATGGAGAGCCATCTGTTAAAATTAAAACTTCCCCGTTAATTAATGCAAATACTGCTCGATCTAATCGTTCTGTAGGTAATAGAACAGGGAATGGTGAATTGCTATTATCACTAATAAATTGCTCAATCATAGTCGAATCAAAGGGAACATCAAAGTCAATGTCTTCTAGTCGTTGTATTGCAGTGTTGATAAATTGTTCATTTGTAACCCCTTCAATATAAGCAACTGCTACTTTCGTTTTTGACATAGATCCAACGATAACTTCTTTGAAAATGAGTTGCTCCGTTACAATATTTCGGCGCAATAAGTGTATATTTGTATCAAGGTTTTCAACGAAACCGATTTTAGGTCCAATTACGCTATACTCATTTTCTGTATCGTTATATAATCGTGTTCCTAAAACAGTACTTTCGGCACGAATTAAAGCATATTGATCGGGATTCGAATTGCTTTTTAAGCGTACTAAAATATATCCACCTAATAATTTCTCACGAATATCATCAATAGAGGGAGAGGTAATAATATCTTCAATGGAGACAATATTACATAGGTCAGAGATATTTTGAATATGTTCTGATTCCTTTTTCATAGGAGTTAAAATAAACTGTTTAATAATAAGTGCTTCCACGACAGATTTATAATAAAACAAGCATAACGTTTCATCTTCAAGTACGTTATAAGATACAAAATCGCTAGATTCTTTCATGGTATGTATAAATTCTGGAATAGAACAAAGTGGTTTTGCCGTAGTCTTTTTGGATTTTTCAGATGAGAAACCGAACATTTTTACACCCCCTGACATATAGCATTTACTTATGTTAGTTTTTGGGAAAGGCGGGAATTTATACTTGAAAATTGAAAGTTCATAAAGAAAAGGAAGGGTATTGGGAATCCCTTCCTTTTTTGGCGTATTAATTTGTTTTCTTTTCCTTAATAGACTTCACTAATTTAATCATTTCTGCTCGTATATCTTCTTTTTTTACATTTAATTTTTCTGCAATTTGTTTAATGTCCATTCCGTCTTTTTTCATTTTTAGTACATCATCAAGAGGAGTGTTACTTTTTTGAGAGATGATTGTTAATACCGTGAGCTGACGTAATCCGATATTATAATCTTTCATTTTTTGTTTTAGGCCGTCTGGTGTAGATTTTTGCATATTTGCTAATTCTTGCAGCAGTGCTTTTTTCGTCTCTTTATTCATATGATGCTTTTTTAATTTACTTGGATCTACACCGAAATGCTGGGCTGTTTTCTCCCAAGATTTATTTTGCTTATAGTAAGCTAAAACGTCTTTTATTTCTTTTTTACCGATTCTTGCAATGTGAGCAGCTTTCCAAATTTCATGTTTGTTATAGCCGAGTTTTTCGAGCGACTGCATTTCTTCTTCTGAAATAGGCTTATGATGGTGCAATGTTATTTCTTTTGGCGTGGCAGCGAAAGTAGGGAAGACGGTTGCCCCGAATAATAATGTTGCCATAGTCATACTTACTGCGATTTTTTTGTACATATAAACTCCTCCTAGATGGATAATGTGGAAAACTGTACACATATCATTTCCATAAAATGTGAAATACTTGTGAACAAGTTAAGTTTTTTTATTCACAGTATAAAATGACGTTTTTGGAAGTTTTCCAACATAAAACATTGATTAATAGTAAAAAACTAAGGTATAATCGAAATTGAAAATCAATATCAATAACAAATGTATACATATAGATGAAAATAAGGGAGAGAAAAATATGACTACATATACTTCCATCGCAAATGTGATTAAAGAAAGACGCTCTGTACGTACATTTACAGATAAAGCTGTAGATAAAGAGTTATTAATTGAACTATTAAACGACGCAACATGGGCACCGAATCATAAACACCGTGAACCATGGAATTGTAAATTATACATTGGAGAAGGCCGCAAAAAATTAGTAGATGCAGTATTAAACTCTTTCACAGAAGAAGAAAGAGCGAAACGAGGCAAAATTTTATCAGATCGTTTCTTAAGCACGCCGGCACAAATTGTTGTTTATATTAATGAAGATCCACGTCAAATTCAACGCGACGAAGATTACGCTGCAACATGTGCATTTATGCAAAACTTCCAACTGCTTGCTTGGGAACGTGGCTTAGGTTGCGTTTGGAAATCAGGCGGATTAAACTACAATCCATTATTTATAGAAGGACTTGGTTTAACAAGAGGTCAACGCATCGTTGGAATTCTTCACCTTGGCTATTTCGATAAAGCACCAGAAGGAAAAGCTCGTACGCCGATTACGGAGAAGATGGAGATTATTGAAGGTTAATAGATGAGACATTCTCGTTTTTATGAGGATGTCTTTTTATTATGCAATCAATCCTCATGAAAGCTTGTTCCTCATCATACACTTTCTTAAGGGAAAGTGTAAGGAGGGAAAATAATGAGAGCAAGTGAAGATAAAGCGCTGCAATATGCGATTGCGGAAATTACGGAAATTGCGACTGGATTTGGGCTTGATTTTTATCCGATGCGTTATGAAGTATGTCCAGCGGAAATTATTTATACATTTGGTGCATATGGGATGCCGACGAGGTTTTCGCATTGGAGTTTTGGAAAGCAATTTTTCAGAATGAAATTACAATACGATTTAGGACTTAGTAAAATTTATGAACTCGTTATTAACTCTAATCCATGTTACGCCTTTTTATTAGATACGAATTCTTTAATTCAAAATAAATTAATCGTGGCGCACGTTTTAGCGCACTGTGATTTCTTCAAAAATAATATTCGTTTCTCTAATACGAAACGCGATATGGTGGAGAGTATGGCAGCGACAGCAGATCGTGTGAAGGCGTATGAACATAAGTATGGAAGAGAAGAGGTAGAAACGTTCTTGGATGCAGTACTTGCCATTCAAGAACATATTGATCCATCGCTTATGCGTCCGAAACTTGCTTGGAGTATTGGAGATTTAGAAGAGGATGTAGAAAAGAAAAAGATATCACAGTACGATGATTTATGGAATTTAGATGATCGAAACAAAAAGAGGGAACGACCTAATATGCATAAAAAGAAGAAAATCCCACCGCAGCCAGAAAAAGATTTACTCCTCTTTATTGAAGAATATAGCCGTGAGCTAGAAGAGTGGCAGCGCGACATATTAACGATGATGCGCGAGGAAATGTTATATTTCTGGCCACAGCTTGAAACGAAGATTATGAATGAAGGCTGGGCTTCCTTCTGGCATCAACGCATACTTCGTGAAATGGACTTAACATCTTCTGAAGCGATTGAATTCGCAAAGCTTAATGCAGGTGTAGTTCAACCATCAAAAACAAGCATTAATCCATACTACCTCGGTATTAAAATGTTCGAAGATATTGAAGAACGTTACAACAACCCGACAGAAGAAATGAAGCGACGCGGTGTAAAACCAGGATCTGGTCGAGACAAAATTTTTGAAGTACGTGAAATTGAGTGGGACGTATCGTTCTTAAGAAACTACTTAAATAAAGACCTCGTAATGAGAGAAGATATGTACTTATTCCAGCGCCAAGGAAAAGAATATAAAGTGATTGATAAAGAATGGGAGCATGTGCGTGATCAACTTGTAAATATGCGTACTAATGGAGGTTTCCCGTACTTAGTAGTAGAAGATGGAGACTACTTAAAGAATGGGGAATTGTACATTAAACATAGCTATGAAGGAATTGAACTAGATTTAAAATACTTAGAAAAAGTATTACCGTATCTTCATCAGCTATGGGGAAGAACGGTGCATATGGAGTCCATTGTGGAGAGTAAGGGCGTTGTGTTTTCTTATGATGGGAAGATGGTGCATCGGAAGTATGTGTGATGAAAAGAACGGACATAGAATGCTATGTCCGTTCTTTTTTATTTGGAACAAGGTTAAATATGCTATTCTTGAAAAAGGGAGTTACATAGAGAAATGGAGCGATTCAAATGAGCAAAATAGGGGTATGCAAGGTGGATATTACGCCGCCTGTCGGTATTGATTTTGTCGGATACCATAGAGAGACAGGAATAAATAATATTGAAGAGCGTATTTACGGGACGGTCTTTGTATTTGAAAAAAATGAAATGAAAACGGTGTTTATAAGTGTTGATAATATTGGGATGTTAGTAGAAGATACGAATGTTATTCGTGAGCGAGTAGCTAGTAGGCTTCATGTGCCATTTGAGCGAATAACAGTTGTTTATACACATACACACTCTGGTCCAGAAACAGTCGGTGAGCAATCTTTAGTAAAGTCGTATAAAACGATTTTAGTAAATAATGTAGTGCAAGGTGCGGTTACTGCGGATAACAACTTGAAGCTCTGTGAAGTTGGCTGGGGTGTTACGACAGGTGATATTGGGGTCAACCGAAGAGAGAGAACATCTGATGGAAGAGCAAAGATGGGAACAAATATAGAGGGTGTTGTAGATAAACGAATTGGTATGTTAGCCATAAGAAATGCTGAAACGAAGGAGCTATCTGGGATTGTAGTATTTTGTACGGCTCATCCAAATGTTTTAAAAGGTGATAGTGATGTGTTATCAGCGGATTATCCTGGAATGACGAGAGAGGTTCTTGAGAAGATAGTAAACTGTCCTGTTATTATTGTGCAAGGGGCTGCTGGTAATGTAAATGCGAAGTATCGCGGTTCAAGAGAAGCATTAAAGAAAATGGCTTACACACTTAGTGGACATGTATTAACGATGTTGCCAACAGTTACATACAGCCCAATTGTAAATTTAAGAACGATTTCGAGTACGATGCAAATGAAGTTGAAAGATATTCCTGAAATGAATGAGATACGAAGCATGGCTCGATTGGCCGAGAAGCAGTGGGGGATGAATACGGATGAATGGCTTACTATCATTTTAGAGAAATATAAGCAAGGTATTCGGCAGTTACGTATTGATTTAGAAGTTCAACTGTTTCAGGTTAATGATGGTATGTTCTCTGGTATACCGATGGAACCTTTTTCAGAAACTGCGTTAGAAATGAAAGAGAGTCTTCAAAATGAACTAGCTTTCTTTGGTGGATATACGAACGGATATATTGGTTATTTACCTACAAAGGAAGAGTTTGTATATGGTGGATATGAAGTGGAATTAAGTCCTGTCGTATATGGGCCAGCTACAAATTTGTTGATGCCACCGGAGGAGAATACGGCGAGTTTGATTGTGCAGAGAGTTATGAAATCATATAATGTTTAAAATATAGACTTTCATGTATTTAATATAAAATTTAAAAGAAACAATAATTATTAATAAAACTGTAAAAAACGAATCCATTTTGAAAAAGAATAATCAAAATGGATTCGTTTTTTATATGGAGTTTTTGTTTACCAAACAGGGCGTATATTTGATGATAATTTTCCTGTATTTTTTTTAGTAACGAATGTTGTTAAATCTTCTTTAAGCATTTGCATTCGTTCTGCACCTATGTTTTCAATCCATCGCTGTTCTATTTCAGCTATTATTTCTTCTTTTGCTTTCATTACTGACAAACCACGTTCGGTTAAAACAATGATCTTACCTCTTTTATCAGTAGGATGCGTTTTACGTGTAACGTAACCACTACTCTCAAGAGAATCTATCATTTTACTTACAGCTTGTTTGGAAATCCCTAAATACTCAGCTAGTTCTATACCAGTTGCTCCATTAGGAAGAATGCGTTTGAACATAAAACCATGTGCTGGCCTAATATCTTCAAATCCTAATTCACTTAATTTTTCATGTAGTTCAGTAATTAATGTACTGAAAGATAATGATAAAAGTGAAGTAAGGTCTAGTTCGTTAAATGTTGAATGATCCATGTATATAACCTCCGTAATTATAGTCAATTAAGTTGACTACATGCGAAACCTATTGTACTATACGGAATATAGTCAATCAAATTGACTATATTCCGTATAGTACAAATAATGATTTATATAAATAGAATCAATGGAGGTTTCACATGGTTAATATCGTTAAAATTAGAGGGAGTGTATTTGCACCATATGCATCGCTGGAACCTATTAAGGATTCTGCAACAGGAAGGGTGTTTGAATATGCTGGAGATGCACGTGAGTTTACACCATACGCTGTGAACACAAAGCGTTCAAGATTAGAACAAGAAGTGAATATTGATTTTTATAAAAAAGAAATTTTCACATATGCAGATGCTTGTATCGTCACTGTGAAGATTACAAATCCAGATGGCTCAATTGAGTATCAAAAAGGAGAAACAAGTACAGAAAGCATTGTATGTACAAATATTGTATGGAGTGAAGATGAAGTTTCATTTGAAATGAGAGCAAGTGCAAGTAATCCGTTAAACACGACAGCACCTGCAGCTGACTATTTTTTGACTATACGAGTTAATGAATGTGGTACTGTGCATGTTGAAGGTGTACACGATGGTTTCCCTTGCTATGAATTTTATAAACAAATAGACTTTGGTTCATTTGAATTAATATACACACATGATTTCAGAGAAACGGATGATACCCCAGCAGCACTAGCTGGAGAAATGGAATATAGTTTTAAAACGACAATCTAATAAATATAGCGCTATTTTTCAGAAGGAAGTAGCAAACGTTAAAAGAGAAATCTATTGATTATGGGACCGAAATTGTGATCTGTTTTACTCAATGGTATGCAGTATTTAAAATAAAATTATAGAGGTGTTTCTTATGACTAATATCGTTAAAATTAGAGCCAGTGTATTTATTCCAATGTCTTGGACTGAAGCTAAGAAGGATATGGAAACGGGAAAAGTAATCCAATTCGAAGGTGATTCCCGTGAATTTACACCGTATGCGGTAAACGCTATGCGCTCTAGAGTTGAGCAAGAGGTAGTAGTGGATTTTTATAAAGAAGAAGTGTTTTCATATGCGGACACGGGTATTACGACAGAGAAGGTTACAAACCCAGATGGTTCGGTGAATAAAAGAACAGGAAAAGCGAGTACTGAAAATATTGTGTGTACGGATATTGAATGGAATTCTGATGGTGTGCAATTCAAAATGAGAGCAAGTGCAAGTAATCCGTTAAATGTGTATGCTCCTCCTGTGGACTATTTATTAACTGTATGTGTGAAAAAGGATGGTAGTATCGATATTCAAGGAGAACATGATGGTTTCCCTTGCTATGAATTTTATAAGCAAGTAGATTTCGGTTCATTTGAACAAATTTATACACATGATTTTAGAGAAACTGGTGATACACCTGAAGCGTTAGGTGGAGAAATGGATTATCGTTTTACAAAGATTTTATAGGAAGTATGACAAATTACTTCATTCGTAAATGAATTCAGCCGTCAAAAATAAGTATTACTCCATACTACGCCGCCTTTAGGCATGGATTTAATCATACAGAAAGGAACCTGGAGATAGCTAGGTTCTTTTTTGTTTCGAATTTGTGAACAAAAGATATATATATTGAAAATGATTTTTGTATATTTTATTATATACCCATACGGGTATAAGTTTTCTGTTTTTGATACATTGAGTAAATAAATCATATGGAGGTTTAAAATATGTCTAGAAAAATTGTTGTAGTAGGTGGAGTTGCGGGCGGGGCATCAGTAGCTGCAAGGCTTCGTCGTTTAAGTGAAGAAGATGAAATTATTATGGTGGAGCGTGGTGAATATATTTCATTTGCGAATTGTGGATTACCATACTACATTGGCGGTGTCATTACAGAAAGACAAAAGTTATTAGTTCAAACTGTTGAAAGAATGTCAAAGCGTTTTAATTTAGATATACGTGTATTGAGTGAAGTAGTAAAGATTAATAAAGAAGAGAAAACAATTACGATAAAGAATGTAACTACAAATGAAACATATAACGAGGAATATGATATTTTAATTCTTTCACCAGGGGCAAAACCAATTGTTCCACCTATTCCAGGTATTGAAGAAGCGAAGGCGTTGTTTACGTTACGAAATGTACCTGATACAGATCGTATTAAAGCGTACATTGATGAGAAGAAACCACATCATGCGACGGTTATTGGTGGCGGATTTATTGGAGTAGAAATGGTTGAAAACTTAAGAGAACGAGGAATTGATGTTACTCTTGTAGAGATGGCAAATCAAGTAATGCCACCAATTGATTATGAAATGGCAGCATATGTGCATGAGCATATGAAAAAGCACAATGTTGAGCTTGTTTTAGAAGATGGTGTAGATGCATTAGAAGAGCACGGGACTGTTGTACGTTTAAAAAGTGGTTCAATCATAAAGACAGATATGATTATTTTAGCAATTGGTGTGCAACCAGAGAGCAGTTTAGCGAAGGATGCAGGGTTAGTACTAGGAGTTAGAGGAACGATAAAGGTAGATGAGAGTTTTCAAACGTCGGACCCGCACATATATGCAATTGGTGATGCGATTGAAGTAAAGGATTTTGTTACAGAAACAGAAACGATGATTCCGTTAGCGTGGCCAGCTAATCGTCAAGGTCGCATGTTAGCAGATATTATTCATGGTCATACGGATTCTTTATATAAAGGTACGATGGGAACTTCTGTAGCTAAAGTTTTTGATTTAACAGTTGCTGCGACGGGAGTAAATGAGAAAATATTAAAACGATTAAATATACCCTATGAGGTAGTACACGTACAGGCGAATTCGCATGCCGGATATTATCCGAATGCGACGCCAGTGTTAATAAAATTAATTTTTAATAAAGAAAGCGGAAAAATGTATGGGGCGCAGGCGTTAGGGCGTGACGGTGTAGATAAGCGTATTGATGTTATTGCAACGGCAATGAAGGCAAACTTAACCGTAATTGATTTGCCAGATTTAGAATTATCATATGCCCCGCCTTATTCTTCTGCAAAAGACCCAGTAAACATGGTGGGGTATGCGGCAAGTAATATAGTAGATGGTTTTGTGGACACAGTACAATGGCATGAGGTAGATCGTATTGTTGAAAATGGTGGATATCTTATTGATGTTCGAGAGCCTAATGAACTCAAACAAGGAATGATTAAAGGTTCTATTAATATCCCCTTAGATGAGTTACGTGATCGTTTGGATGAAGTACCGGTAGATAAAGAAATATATATTACCTGTCAACTTGGTATGAGAGGTTATGTCGCAGCGCGCATGTTAATGGAAAAAGGATATAAGGTAAAGAATGTAGATGGTGGCTTTAAATTGTATGGGACAGTATTACCAGAACGTGTTGCGTATTAATATTTTTTCATCTTCCACTTCAAAATTTAGTGGAAGATGAAAGCTTATGTATTAAGGTTTCACTTTTTGTTTTGTGAATATATAAGATAAACATTAAAAATAGGGGTTTACAAAATACCCTATAGGGTATAATATATTGTCATAGGTTATAAATAGTGACATAATGGTAATGAGGTGATTATAGAATGGAATATAATCAAGATATGAAAAATAGATTGAAACGTATTGAAGGTCAGGTTCGTGGTGTGCTTCGTATGATGGAAGAAGGAAAAGATTGCCGAGAGGTTATTACACAGTTAACGGCATCTCGTTCTGCACTTGATCGTACAATTGGACTTGTTGTGGGAACGAATTTAGAGCAATGTTTGCGTGAGCAGTTTGAAAGCGGTAATGGTTCAAATGAAGAGTTAATTAAAGAAGCTGTTCAATTACTTGTAAAAAGCCGATAATCTGTCAAACATAAGTGTTGACAGATTTTCAAAAACATTTTAATATACCCCTACAGGTATATGTGTATAAATTATGGAGGAATCGACTATGAGTATAAAAGTGGATATGAGTTTAGATTGTAAAGGTTTGGCCTGTCCGATGCCGATTGTGAAGACGAAGAAGGCGATGGAAGGTTTGACATCAGGGCAAGTGATTGAAGTTCAGGCAACAGATAAAGGGTCTACTGTAGATATACAAAGTTGGGCGAGTAAAGTAGGTCATCAGTACATCGGGACGAAACACGAAGGTGATGTATTGATGCATTACGTTAGAAAAGCACACGAGCATGAAGTGAATGAAGTAGTGAAATATCCTCAAACAATTACGAATTCGGAATTGGAAGAGATATTATTAAGTGGTGAAGAGTGTATTGTAGTAGATGTTCGTGAAGCGGCGGAATTCGCTTTTGGTCATATTCCATCGGCTGTTTCCGTGCCGTTAGGGGAATTAGACAGTGCAGCGTTAGATCAGAAGAAGCAAATTTATGTTGTTTGCCGAACTGGTAACCGTAGTGATGTAGCTTGCCACATGTTGAAAGAGAAAGGTTATGCAAATGTGAAAAATGTCATTCCAGGCATGTTAGAGTGGCAAGGCAATGTGGAAAAATAAAATTTTTTAAATAAAAATATACCTATGGGGGTAATGAGATGAACGTTAAACCGTTACAAGCAAAAGATGTTGCAGAGAAAGTTTTATTCGGAGAGTTATTTATTTTAGATGTTCGTAATGAGGCGGATTATGAAGATTGGAAAATTGAAGGAAAAGAAGTTACTTCAATGAATGTGCCGTACTTTGATTTATTAGAGGGTGTAGATCATATTGTAAGTGAACTACCTAAAGATAAAGATGTTTTAGTAGTATGCGCAAAAGAAGGGTCTTCTATATTTGTGGCAGAGCAATTAACAGAGGCTGGATTAGAAAATGTTTATTATTTATCTGGTGGTATGAAGGCTTGGAGTGAATATATAAAGCCTATAAAAGTTGGAGATTTAAAAGATGGCGGAAGTATGTATCAGTTTAACCGTCTTGGAAAAGGTTGCTTATCTTATATGGTCGTTTCAAACGGTGAAGCAGCAGTTATTGATGCAGTAAGAACAGTTGAAGCGTACGAAGAGTTTGCGAAAGAGCATGGTGTTACGATTACGAATGTAATGGATACACATTTACATGCAGACCATATTTCTGGCGGACGTAAGTTAGCGGAAAAAGTAGGTGGTACGTATTGGTTGCCGCCAAAAGATGCGGAGGAAGTTGTGTTCTCATATAAACCACTTGTTGAAGGATCTGTTATTACGGTGGGGGGTACTAAAATTGAAATTGACGCATTATACTCACCGGGGCATACGATTGGAAGTACGTCATTTATTGTAGATGATTCCTATTTATTATCAGGCGATATTTTATTTGTAGATTCAATTGGGCGTCCAGACCTTGCTGGGAAAGCTGAAGATTGGGTAAGTGATTTACGTACTACTTTGTATAGCCGATATAAAGAACTATCTCAAAACTTAGTTGTGTTACCGGCTCATTATTCAAAAATAATTGAAATGGACGAGAGTGGCATTGTTAGTGCTAAATTAAAAGATTTATTTGCGTATAATGCAGGATTAAATATTGAGGATGAGGGAGAGTTTCGTAAAGTTGTAACAGAGAATTTACCACCTCAACCGAATGCATATCAAGAAATTCGTCAAACAAATATGGGGCGATTAAATCCAAGTCAAGACGAAGAGCGTGAAATGGAGATTGGTCCAAACCGTTGTGCTGTTCATAATTAATTCGGTTTCAAATGAAATAAAAATAGGAGGTATATAAGATGAAGGTGAAAGAAGTATTAGATGTAAAAGGATTAGCATGTCCAATGCCAATTGTGAAAACAAAGAAGGCGATGGAAGCATTACAATCGGGGGAAGTTTTAGAAGTACACTTAACAGATAAAGGTGCGATTAAAGATATTCCAGCATGGTCACAAAAAGGCGGTCATGAAGTGTTAAAGCATACAGAAGAAGACGGCGAATTAAAGTTCTGGATTAAGAAAGCTTAATTATAAAAATAGGAGGCATATAAGATGAAAGTGAAAGAAGTATTAGATGTAAAAGGATTAGCATGTCCAATGCCAATTGTAAAAACAAAGAAGGCAATGGAAGCATTACAATCGGGGGAAGTGTTAGAAGTACACTTAACAGATAAAGGTGCGATTAAAGATATTCCAGCATGGTCACAAAAAGGCGGTCATGAAGTGTTAAAACACACGGAAGAATCTGGTGAATTAAAATTCTGGATCAAGAAAGCATAGCAGTTCAATAACAAGTGGAAGATTACATCCTATGCTTATTATTGAAAGTAAAGAGGATAATCATATATGTTTTATATAGTTATATCTCTACTAGTATGGATGCTAGGAATTTTAGTAAAACGTTACATTCCGGTTTTAAACGTTGCATATATTTCGTTAGAACAAGTAAGGAAAATGGAAAGTGTTGTTGTAGATGTACGCAATTATACAGAGAGTCACAGTGATAACACTTCTAGAATTATGTGTATACCGTATGCGTATTTAAAACGGTATTATCATGAAATACCAAATAAGCCTTTGCATCTTATTGTTCATAATAAAGTGGATCGGAATTTAAGTGTTCGTTTTTTAAGAAAGAAAGGGTTCCATATTCAAAGCTATAGTATATATTTGGACGGGAAAAAAGCACAAAAGGAGTTTAAATAGTTTTATGGATGTAAAGACAATATTAAATGTAATCTTAATTGTACTTGTATCGTGGTTTATTATTTCTCGCTTCTTACCAGTTAGAGGAGTAAAAAATATTTCAGGAAAAGATTTAAAACGGATGATGGGGCAAAAGAATAAACAATTTATCGATGTACGTACAGTAGGTGAGTATAGAGGGAATCATATGAAAGGGTTTCAGAATATCCCATTAAATGAGTTAGCTAGTAAAGCAAATCAATTAGATAAAAATAAGGAAGTAATCGTTATTTGTCAGAGCGGGATGAGAAGTAAGCAAGCAGCAAAGGTATTAAAGAAATTAGGATTTCAGCACGTTATCAATGTTTCAGGCGGTATGAATGGTTTGTGAGGAGGAAATTTAAAATGAAAGAAATGACAGTAAAAGAATTAGAAGAAAAATTGTTACGTAAAGAAGCAGTCAATATCGTAGACGTACGTGAAGTAGAAGAAGTTGCCGAGGGGAAAATCCCAGAAGCATGTAATATTCCACTAGGACTATTAGAGTTTCGTATGCATGAGTTGGATAAAAAGAAAGAGTATATTATCGTTTGTCGTTCTGGCGGAAGAAGTGCACGAGCAGTTCAGTTTTTAGAGAGCTACGGTTTTCAAGCAATTAATATGGTAGGTGGTATGTTAGCATGGGAAGGTAAAGTCGTATAGTACAGAGATACATGATTTGAGCCTTTTTATAAATGACAAAATACCCCTATAGGTAATTGGAGGGAGAAAAACATGGAACAACAGAAGAAAACAACAATCGTTTTATTTAGCGGAGATTATGATAAAGCAATGGCTGCTTATATTATTGCAAATGGTGCAGCGGCGTATGATCAAGAGGTAACTATTTTTCATACTTTTTGGGGATTAAATGCTTTAAGGAAAGATGAGCATGTGAAGGTGAAGAAAACTTTCATCGAAAAAGTATTTGGAAAGATGATGCCACGCGGTGCGGATAAGATGGGATTATCAAAAATGAATTTTGCAGGTATGGGACCAAAGATGATTAAAGGTATTATGAAAAAACATAATGCGATGCCTTTACCCGATTTAATCGATTTGGCGAAAGAACAGGGGATTAAACTTGTCGCTTGTCAAATGACAGTAGATTTATTAGGGTTAAAAGAGGAAGAGATTATGGAAGGGGTAGAGTTTGCAGGAGTAGGAGCTTATTTAGCAGATGCTTCGGATGGGAATGTAAACTTATTCATTTAATTCACCTTCTTTTTAGAAGGGAGGGGATGTAAGATGAGCTTAGTCGTATTACTTTTTATAATTGGGTTTATAGGATCGTTTATATCAGGAATGGTTGGAATTGGCGGTGCGATTATTAATTATCCGATGATCTTATACATTCCGGTATTGCTGGGGTTTACTGGCTATACGTCACATGAAGTAAGTGGTATTACAGCGGTTCAAGTATTCTTTGCAACTTTTGCAGGGGCATGGGCCTATCGGAAAAGTAATGATATGGATAAAACACTAGTTGTGTATATGGGAGCTAGTATATTAATAGGAAGTTTCATAGGGAGTTTTGGTGCTAACGTATTAGCGGAACATACGGTCAATGTTGTTTATGCAGCGTTAGCAACAATAGCTGCTATTATGATGTTTGTCCCGAAACGAAATAATAGTGGTGAAGTGACATATAATAAATGGTTAGCAAGTTTGTTAGCATTTATTGTAGGCGGAGCATCAGGCATTATAGGTGCTGGAGGTTCTTTCTTATTAGTTCCCATTATGCTGGTCATTTTAAAATTGCCGATACGTACAACAATAGCAACATCTATCGCAATTACGTTTATTTCCTCAGTAGGAATTACGACTGGAAAAGTAATAACTGGGCAAGTAGTTGTAATTCCAGCTCTTATTATCGCGATTGCAAGTATCTTTGCTGCGCCGCTTGGAGTGCGAGTCGGGAAGAGGATCAATCAAAAAGCATTGCAATATATGTTATCGATTTTGATTGTAGGCACTGCTGTTAAGATGTGGATTGATATGATATCGAAATAAAAGGATGGTGCTGCTTGCAGCTCATCCTTTTATTTATGCCGCTATTTGAAGGTAGTAAACGCCTGATTGGTGCAGGCTGATTTATGCCCAAATAACTTTCATTAAGTTTTTATATTCGTCATTTGCTAATTTATATAGCATTCTCGTATGTTCAAAGACAAGTGCTGGATTAAAGTTTGGTTCTGAGAATGCAAGCGATGCTGAAATATCAATTGCATTTTGCTTGTTTAATGTGAATTTTGCAAATCGATAAGATGTGTTTAATTCATTGATAACATGCAAAATATCATTTGTTGATGTTGCATCAGGTACGTGAGCAACATTGAAGCAGTATATATCCACAGTAGGATGTTCGTTTTGGAAAGCAGCGATAAGTTGAATTTTTGCGCCAGCTTCTGTTTCTAAGCCTACTGAAAAATGAACAGAACCATCATTTTCATCTATATTTTCTTCCATGTATATATCGTTGGATTTTAAGTAGTCTTTAAAATCTGAGATGTTATGTTTTACTGCAGCTTTCATATGTATGAGCCCCCTGATAATTGGAATAGATTGCTACTATTTATTATAATTTAAAAATATTAAAAAAGATAGTTAGAAAGTTCTGATTTTTGATTTAGAAGAAATAAAAAGAAGCAGTACTCTACCTCCATAGAGAACTGCTTCTTTTTTATTCATTGTCGTTAGACGATGCTTCTGTATCTTCACTGCTATTTTTATTCTTATTTTTCACTTCATTGTTACTTGATTCGCGTTCACTTGAATTTTCAGACTTAGATTCTTTTGTTTTCTCTGTGCTTGTTTTCTTCGAATCAGAGTCTGTTTTTGTATATGCAGGTAATCCAAGGTGAGCGCGAAGCCCGTTTGTTACATTTGCTAATTCTTTTTTATCTGGATTGTAGTAATATGTTCGGCCGCCGCCAGCAGATTTGCTACATGTATCGTCACCTTTTTCCATATAGCAGTCTTCACCTTGAATTTGTAATTTCTCAATTTCCGAATCCGATCCGTACTTATAGAATGAAAGCATATCATCGAATGTTAAGTTCGTAACGAATTGGCCGTTAATATCATCAATGATGTTACCAACTTTTGTTACAGATCCAACGCTTGTTAGTTTCTTTAAAATAGCTTCAATAACGAGCTGTTGGCGTTGTCCACGCATTGCATCACTATCGATGTGGCGCGTTCTAGCAAGGGCAAGAGCTTCTTCACTATTTAGCTTTTGAACACCTTTCTTCAGGTGAATCGCATCAGCAGTATCATTACTATCTTGTTCAGTAAATTCAACTGGTACATCGACTTCAATACCACCTAAATCGTCGACAATTTTCATAAATGACTTGAAGTTAAACTTTACAAAGTAATCAACGGGAACATTCATTAATTTTTCAACTGCATCAATGCTTGCTTGGGGTCCACCATCTTTTCCGTTTTTAGTAGAACCGTATGCATGAGCGTGTGTAATTTTATCTTTTTTCTTTTCCACTGGGATATAAGTATATGTATCTCGTGGAATACTTAATAGTTTTACAGTTTTGCTATCTTTATTAAACGTTGCAAGTAGTAGTGCATCCGTTCTTATAGCTTCTCCATATTCTTTCCCGCGGACATCGCTTTCATCAACACCCATGATTAAGACGGAGACGTTATTTGTGATAGGTTTTACAGCTTTATCACGTAAATCAGATTTATCACCGCGCGCTAAATCGTGTGCGGCATTTCGAACAGCAGAAGATGCTTTATTTACTAAAAACCAAGTATAACCGCCACCTATTATTAAAAAGAATAGAATAACGCTTATAATAATTTTTGTTTTTTTCCTACTTTTTTTCGGTTTACTGCGTGTATTTTCTTGCAAAGATGGGTTTTGCTCCATTTCCTGTACTCCTTCATTTGGATTGAAATACGACACTCACATCCACTTATTATAATGAAATTTGACGAAAAAAGACATTACAAATCATTTACATTTCGTAAAAATTCAATATATTTATAAAAAGTCAGATTTTCTATATTTTATTTTTCAGATGTAGAATAAGTATAAGTTGTTTTAGTGGAAATGAAAACATGTATTGTGAGAAAGTGATAGAGAAGTAAGATTTGTTGAAATATAGCCAAGAAGAAATGAGTAGGTTTACTGGTTTCTTCTATATAATAAAGAAGAATTTTACGGATAAAGGAGCGGGCATAGTGAATCATACATCATTCCGAGCAATCGTTGTGAACGAAACAGAAAGTAAGCAGTTTGTAAGAAACATTGTAGAGAGAGAAGTAAGTAGTTTACCTGAGGGGGACGTATTAATACAGGTTCACTATTCTTCATTAAATTATAAAGATGCGCTTTCAGCCACGGGTAATAAAGGTGTTACGAGAACATATCCTCATACGCCAGGAATTGATGCAGCAGGAGAAGTTGTGAGTAGTGAAGGGGAAACCATTAAGGTAGGAGATCAAGTCATTGTAACGGGATATGATTTAGGTATGAATACTTCTGGTGGTTTCGGAGAATATATTCGCGTGCCAGCATCTTGGATCACCCCTTTACCAGAGGGAATGTCATTAAAGGAAAGTATGATGTACGGGACAGCAGGTTTTACAGCTGCTTTATCAGTATATAAGCTTATTGGAGCAGGCATAACGCCTAGTATGGGAGATGTTTTAGTAACGGGTGCCACAGGCGGCGTAGGGAGTGTAGCTGTTAGTATTTTAAGTAAGCTAGGATTTAACGTAGTAGGAGCGACAGGGAAAATGGAAGAGGAAGAGATGCTACTACGTCTAGGAGCGAAACAAGTGATTCATCGTACGGAGTTGAATGATGAATCAGGAAGACCAATGTTAAAAGGGATATACGCCGGGGTTATCGATACTGTAGGTGGACATATGCTAGAAACCGCTTTAAAAACGGTAAAGTATGGTGGTTGTGTAACGACATGCGGTAATGTGGCAGGGCAGGAGTTACAAACAACGGTATATCCGTTTATTTTGCGAGGTATAAGTCTTTTAGGAATAGATTCTGTGCAATGCCCAGTGGATGTGAGAAGAAATGTGTGGACGCTCTTAGCAAGTGAATGGGAAAATAATGAGTTACTATCTTATACAGAAGAATGTACATTGGAAGAGTTAGATGAAAGGTTTACACTTATATTGCAAGGAAAGTTAAAAGGAAGAACGGTTGTAAATATGAAATAAAAAAGAGACGCTAACTTAAGCGTCTCTTTTTTATTATAATGATTGTTTTAAATTGATTTTACCTTGTTCACCTAAAACACCATCAGCGATATTTACAGCGTGATCACCGATACGCTCTAAGTTACTTACCATATCAACGTAGATGATACTTGCATCACCTGAACAGCTACGTTCATTCAGACGTAATACGTGACGTTTACGAAGAACACGTTCCATTTGGTCAATTTTACGTTCTTTTGCAATAACCGTTTGAGCTAGTTCAGTGTCGAAGTTAGTTAAAGCATTGATTGCATCTTGTAATGTTGAAATTGTTAACTCAAGCATTTCATTTAATTCAGCTAGTGCTTCGTCTGATAGTGAAACACGATGTGAAATTTGGAAATCTACAAGTTCTACAAGGTTTTCTACATGATCACCGACACGTTCAATATCTCCAACGACACCTGCTAGCACCGAATGCTTTTCAGAGTCTGTAGGTGAAAGTGGTTTTTCTGATAGTAAAACTAAATACTCGATAATTTTTTTATCTAAATTGTTAATAGCTCCTTCTAATTGAGTAGCCATATCAGCGTGTTTTTTGTCTTGTGTATTTAAAAATTGATTCGCTTCTTTTAATCCGTGTAATGAAAACTCAGCCATACGGATGATTTCTTTTTGAGCTTCTGTTAAAGCAATAGCTGGAGATTGCTCAATAAAGATTGGGTTTAAATGTTGCGGTTTGAAGTTAATAGATGAATCTTCACCACGAATGATTTTTGTTACGATCCATGCTAATACTGCAATGAATGGGAACTGAATAATTGTATTCGTTACGTTAAATGTTCCGTGTGCAAATGCAATTGTCATTTCTGGATTTAAATTTAATGACGTTTGGAAATATTGAATTAAACTTGTAAATGGTATTAATATAATCGTAAAGATAAGGGTACCGATAATATTAAAGATAACGTGAACTAATGCTGCACGTCTTGCAGCAATTGAAGTACCGATTGCTGCTAATACTGCTGTAATTGTCGTACCGATATTATCACCGAATAATACAGGAAGAGCAGCTTGTAAATCAATAGCACCTTGACCGAATAGTTCTTGTAAAATACCGATTGTTGCGCTTGAGCTTTGTACAATTAAAGTGAACACTGTACCGACAATAATTCCTAAAATTGGATTGTCACTCATGCTAACCATTAACTCTTGGAATGCCTCTAAAGAACGAAGAGGTTTCATACCTGCGCTCATTAATTCTAAACCGAAGAATAACATACCAAAACCAAATACAACTTGACCTACAGAATGTACTTTTTTATTTTTAAAGAAGAATAGCAAAATTGCTCCAACTGCCATAACTGGGAGAGCGTATTCTCCGATTTTAATTCCGATAATAAATGCAGTAACTGTCGTACCGATGTTCGCACCCATAATAACACCGATTGCTTGTCTTAATGTCATAAATCCGGCACTTACAAGTCCGACTGTTAAAGCGGTTGTTCCTGAACTTGATTGGATTAATACAGTAACTAACATACCTGCTAGCACACCCATAAGTGGGTTTGTTGTAAAGCGATCTAAAATATCGCGAAGACGATCTCCAGCTGCTTGTTGCAGTCCATCGCCCATGTATTTAATACCGAATAAGAAAATACCTAATCCACCAATGAACTGGAAGATCATATCTTGAATATTGTATTCCACGCATTCCACTCCTTAAATTTCATGTACGATGTAATTATTAACTAAACCTTGAGGCACTGTAAACGGTTTGCTAGTAAAATTTACACTAACTTTACAAAGGGGCAAAAAGTTTACAATTCTTTAAAGAAGCAGCTGTATTTTATTGGTTTTCATCTTGTATAAATCTTAATTTTGTAAATAAATCACACTTTTTAGAATAGTATTGTTCAGGTGGATATGAAGGAAGGCGTCTGCGAGTTCATCGTATATTTTTTGATGAAAGTTAAAAAAATATGTAGGAAAATGCATGTAGTTTTATAACAGCAAAAATACGATAAAAAAAGCCACTGAAATTATCCAGCAGCTTTTTCTCTGTTTTTATCTCCATGCTTTTGCTTTCTTATACTTGTAATGTAAATGAATAGGAAAGCAATAAGTAATAGAGAGGAATATCGATATACAGTTGCATAGTTGGTAAAGTGTGCAATGAATCCAAATATAATTGCGCCAGCGCCAATGCCGAGGTCAAATGCTGAGAAGAATGTAGCTGTTGCGACTCCTCGTCGGTGTGGTGCTACTCGGTCGATCATCCATGCTTGTAGTGCAGGTTGAATCGCTCCAAAACCACTTCCGTAGCATGCTGCTGCAATAATTAAACTCGGAATTGTAGTTGTATACGACAATAAAATAATACCTGTAAACGTAATGATAACCCCTGGAATAATAACGAATGCATGACCTTTCGCATCGTATAACTTTCCAGAAAACGGACGAGTGACAGCGATTGCAAGTGCATTAAATAAGAAGAAGAGGCTTATATCAGCAATTCCGACTTCCGTAGCAAATAATGTAATAAAGCTCCCGATTCCGCCGTACATTAATGTAATACATAATATTAATAAGGAAGGAAGTAAAGCTTTGCGCTCAATAAATCCATCGAGAAAATTACCAGATGTTTGCTGTGGTGGTTGCGGCGATTTTTTGATTTGAAGTAGTTTCGTTAATATTAATGAAACAATTGTACATGAAAGTGCACATAAAAAAAGAATCGTGAAGTTATATGTTTGCATGAGCCAAAGTCCGATAAGTGGACCGAGCGCCATTGCAATCGTTCCAGAAAGACCGAAATATCCCATGCCTTCGCCGCGACGAGCTTGCGGAATTAAATCTGAAACGACAGTTCCATATGTAGTCGTTGTAATACCAAAGCCAGCTCCGTGTAAAATTCGCACGGCAAGCAATAGGAAGACGGTTGAAGCGAAAAGATAACTACCCATAGCGAGTAAACAAATAGCAGTACCGATCATTAAAATGATTTTTTTGTTGAATTTTTGCAAGGCGTTTCCAGTCAGTGGTCGAACAAAAAGTGCCGCCACGGTAAACATGCCTACAACAAATCCGATATTAGAACTTGTGCCGCCAATTTCTTTCACATAAACAGGTAAAGTAGGAATTAACATTTGAAACCCTAAAAACATACATAAGTTTGCAAAAATTAAAGCGACAAACTCTTTCGTCCATAACGATTCTCGTTTTACGAGTATTGCTTCTCCCATATATTCATCCCCTATATAAAATTTTCTCTTTTCTTTCGAGTATATGTATTGGTCAATGTAACAGTCAAGGAAGGTGCCTTGAAAACGTATAACAATTTTTGCGGTGAAAAAACTGACAAATTTGTGTAAAAGCTACACAACTATGAAAAAAAGATGTAAAGTATAGATGTATAGACTTGTAGTTGTTATGAATGATAGAAGTTGTTTTTTCTTTAAAGAAAGCGGATTCAAAAAGTAGTGAATGAGAAGGGGATATATACTTTTTCACTACACATATTTGAAAAGGTTTACAAAACAATGAAGAAAGAGGCGTGTACATATGAGACGATTAGGTATTTCTATTTATCCAGAACATTCAACAGTAGAGAAAGATAAGGAATATTTAACATTAGCAAGTAAATACGGATTTACTCGTGTATTCACATGCTTATTGTCTGTAGATGGAGAAAAAGAGAAAATTATAGAAGAGTTTAAAGAAACGATCTCTCATGCAAATGCATTAGGGTTTCAAGTATTAGTTGATATTAGTCCGTCTGTTTTTACACAATTAGGTATTTCATATAATGATTTATCTTTCTTCCATGAGTTAGGAGCGTACGGTATTCGTTTAGATGTTGGATTCTCTGGTTTAGAAGAATCGATTATGACTTACAATCCATACGGCTTAAAAATTGAAATTAATATGAGTAACGGTACGAAATATGTAGATAACATTATGAGCCATAGACCAAATCGTGAAAATTTAATTGGTTGCCATAATTTTTATCCGCATCGTTATTCAGGATTATCATACGATCATTTCATTAAATGCTCGAAACAATTTAAAGATTACGGTATGAGAACGGCTGCGTTTATTTCATCATTTGATGCAACGTACGGACCTTGGCCAGTAACAGAAGGGTTATGTACGTTAGAGCAGCATCGTGAATTACCGATGACAACACAAGCGAAGCATTTATTTGCGACAGAATTAATTGATGATGTTATTATTGCGAACGCGTATGCATCAGCAGAAGAATTACAAGCACTAGGTGCATTAAATAAAGAGAAACAAACATTTGATATAGGATTATATGATACAACAACAGAACTAGAAAAAATTATCGTATTAGACGAGCCTCATTTTTACCGCGGAGATGTATCTGAATATATGATTCGCTCGACACAAAGTCGTGTGAAATATAAGAAAGAAGAGTTCAAACCGCATAATACACGCGAAATTAAACGCGGTGATCTTTTAATTGATAATGAACAGTATGGTCAATATAAAGGTGAATTACAAATTGCGTTAAAAGATATGGTGAACACAGGAAAAACAAATGTAGTTGGCCGAATTGTAGAAGAAGAAATTTTCTTATTAGATTATTTACAAGCATGGGATAAATTCGGATTTACATTAAAGAAATAGATAAAATGAAAAAGGAAAAAACTACTGACCTCAGCAGCTTTTTCCTTTTTATATATAAATTGTGAGAGGAAGAGCTATGACAAAAGTGCATCAGCGATTAATTTCTATTTTAGAGGAGTTTTTAGAAGAGAAGTCGATGTTAAATCGAGCGTTTCTAGCGAGCCGTTTACATGTATCAACGAAGACGATTCAAAAAGATATAAAATTATTAAATGATATATTGGAAGAAAACGGAGCGAAAATTGAATCGCAAAGAGGGACTGGATACGAACTAGAAATTATACAGGCGAAGAAATTTGAAGAGTTTTGCTTGAGTCTATTTCAAAAACAGACTGAAAAGATCCCGACTTCTTATGAAGAAAGGATAGCGTACATTCTGCAACGTATTGTAACGACAGAGGGGTATGTGAAGCTTTCACAGTTAGCAGAGGAGATTTATGTGAGTAAATCGACTGTAAATTTAATTATGAAAGATGTGACAGATATATGTGGTCGCTATCAATTACAAATTGAAAAGAGACCGTATTATGGTATACGTATTGTGGGAGAGGAGTTTCATATTCGGTCTTGTTTATCACAATATGGTTTACCGCGCTATGATCATACTCCGTTTCATGAGCAATTTGAGCAGAGGGATACATATTTATCGTTACCTCATATCACACTTATCCGTTCGGTTATCTTAAAGTATATCGAGGGAGGAACGATATATTTATCAGATATAGAAATTGATAATTTAGTCATTCATATTGCAATTGCAATAAGGCGTTGTGAAGATCAACATTATATGAAAGGACTGAATGCGGAGCAATCAGAACTCATAATAAAGAAAGAGTATACAATTGCGAAAGAGATTGTAGGGGATTTAGAGAAAGAGTTGCATCTTTCATTTCCAGAAGAAGAAGTTTTATATGTGACGATGCATTTATTGAGTACTGCTGTTACAGCGAGAGATCGTTATGAAAATGTGGAAGAACTATTAGGGAAAGATCTATATGCATTTATGCAACATATTCTTTTTAAAGTAGCGGAAGAACGGAATCTTATTTTTTATTATGATGAAGAATTATTATTTGGATTTGGTGTTCATTTAAAAACGTTATTAAACCGTTTGAAGTATAAGTTAAATACGAGAAATCCTCTTTTGGCAGAAGTGAAAAAGAATTATCCGTATGCTTTTGAAATTGCGGTTCTCGTTGGAGATATAATTGGTGAATATACGGGAGAATCGATTCCGGAAAGTGAAATTGGTTATATTGCGATTCACTTTGGCGGAGCGATGAGTCGTTTACAGGAACAGAATCAAAAGAAAAGATGTTTACTAGTTTGTGCGACTGGTCAAGGAAGCGCCCAGCTATTGAAATATAAAATTTTATCACAGTTCCGAGATAAATTAGAGATTGTAGGGATTACAGGTTATTATCAATTGAAAGTGGAAGACCTTTATAAAGATAAAATAGATTGTATTATTAGTACGATTCATATACCGAGTGGTTTGCCTGTGCCTGTTATAAAAGTGAACTCAATATTTGATGATAAAGAGATTAAGTCAATCGGTCAGCAGTTGTTTACGCATGTGAATACTAGTGTGCAGCAGTATATAAAGGAAGATTTAATCTTTTTAAATCATAGTGCTTCTACGAAGGAAGAGGTTATCCAGTTTTTATGTGAGAAAGCTGCTGAGAAAAACTATGTACTAGAAAACTTTTATGATTCTGTTATGGAAAGAGAAAATACATCTCCGACAGCGGTTGGGAATTTAGTTGCGATTCCTCATCCGATGCAGTTATTAAGTGAGAAAACATTTTTGATGTTTTGTACACTTGATAAGTCCGTTGACTGGGGAGATAAAAAAGTACAAGTTATTATTTTATTTAGTGTAAAGCGCAATAATAGTGAAGATTTACAAAAGCTTTATGATTTTTTATATGATATTATGTCTAGTCAGCATACGATAGAGAAATTAACTCAGGCTGGAATGATTGAAGAATTTCAAGAGATTTTACTATCGTTTTGAAAAAGTATATAAAAACTTCCGTTACATAACGGAAGTTTTTTATGTTTAATTGTATGCGTTTTCATAATAAGATAACAATATAGAAAAAAGATAGCTTGGGGGAATTTAAAATGACTGATATGCAAACTCCATTTGCGTTAATTTTACATGGTGGCAATGCGAGAAGCGCAGCGCTTGAAGCAATTGCTTTTGCAAGACAAGGAGATTTTGAGAATGCTAGTGAAAAGATGACACTTGCTAGTGAAGAGATTTCAGCAGCTCATCGCATTCAAACAGACTTAATTCAAGAAGAAGCAAGAGGAAATCATGCAGAAATCAGTTTACTGTTAGTGCATGCACAAGATCATTTAATGAATGCAATTACAGTGAAAGAACTTGCTGAAGAATTTATTACTCTTCATAAACGAGTGGAAGAGAAAGTGACAGTATAAGATGTACATTTTATTATGTTGTGCAGCAGGCATGTCAACGAGTATGGTCGTAAGAAAAATGCAAGAAGAGGCAAAGAAACAAGGGAAGGATTATAAAATTAAAGCAGTTGATTCAGAACTTGTGAAACTGGAAATAAAAAATGCTGATGTTGTTTTAATCGGACCACAAGTGAAGTATTTGTTTCCAGCGGTACAGTTTCTTGCGAAGTCATACGATATACCGGTTGCAATAATAGAACAAAGAGATTATGGCATGTGTGACGGTTTAAAAGTACTGAAACAAGCAGAACAATTAGTTTTAGCATAATTATATTTTTTTAAATATAAACATTATAATGTTATAACTTTTTATTCTTACGTATTAAAGAGAAAGAGGAGGGGTATTGATGAATGGTTTTATGAGTTTTATGGAACAAAAGATTATGCCAACAACGCAAAAGATTGCAGGACAACGACATTTATTAGCAATTCGAAACGGAGTTATTTCTACATTGCCGTTAACGATTGTCGGATCATTTTTCGTTATCTTTTTAAATTTACCAATTGATGCATATATGGAATGGATTGCACCATTTCGCCATATTTTAGATATTCCATTCCGGTTTACAGTAGGTTTAATGGCATTATACGCAGCATTTGGGGTAGGAGCTTCACTCGCAAACTTTTATCAGCTCAATCAGTTAAGTGCAGGGTTGTTATCTGTACTCGCCTTTTTACTAGCATCAGTTGAACCAATTCAAATTACGAAAGCTGTACCAGGTGTTATTGATGCAGGAAGATACATTTCAGTAGGAACATTAAGTGCAACGTCTTTATTCGGCGCAATTGTTACAGCATTAATTGCAGTAGAAATTTATCACTTTATGATTAAGCATAATATCTCGATTAAATTACCAGACAGCGTACCACCAGCAGTTGCAAACTCGTTTGCAGCATTAATTCCAACTTTAGTCGTTATTCTTTTATTCTGGGGTATTCGTTACGGTTTAAAATTCGATGTGAATACAACAATCACATATTTAATCGCACCACTAAAATCAGTATTAGTAGGAAATAATTTATTCGGCGGTTTATTAACAGTATTCTTAATCGTGTTCTTCTGGTCATTCGGTATACATGGCCCAGCGATTTTAGGACCAATCATTCGTCCGATGTGGGATTCAGCAATTCTTGAAAATATGGAAGTATTCACAGCTACAGGAAATGCACATCAATTACCAAACTTATTTACAGAGCAATTTATTCAATGGTTCGTATGGATCGGTGGATCAGGCTCAACATTAGCTTTAGTTATTATGTTTATGTTCTCTAAATCTAAATTCCTAAAAGAGTTAGGTAGATTATCATTCGTGCCAGGTTTATTCAATATTAACGAACCGATTATTTTCGGGGCACCAATTGTAATGAACCCAATCTTAATTATTCCATTCGTTATAACACCGTTAGTTACAACGACAGTATCATATTTCGCAGTTGTTTCAGGCATGATTCCGCTCATGATGGCGAAACTGCCATTTACGATGTTAGCACCAATTGCAGCGATTATTAGTACGGACTGGACAATTATGGCTGGTGTACTTGTACTTATTAACTTTGTTATCTCATTCGTTATTTACTACCCATTCTTCAAAATGTATGAGAAACAACAATTAGCAGGAGAGGAGAAAACAGAATGCTCGGAGCAATTATCATCTTAATTACATTCGTAGCGGGGCAGTGTATTGCACATTACTCAAAATGGGTACAAAGTAAATCTTTATTAGTGTTACTACTCGTATCAATTGTATTTATCGGTAGTTCAATGGGTGCCTATGTAATGTTAGGGTTACAATCACCGTACGTAATCATTGTACCAACGATTTTATGTGCAACATGTTTATCTGCAAAATATAGATTTACGAGCATGGCATTAATACAACGTGTGAAGGAGATGCAAAAGCATGGAGCGTAAATTAGGAATTTCACTTTATCCAGAGCATTCAACGAAAGAACAAGATATGGCATACATTTCGGCAGCGGCACGCCACGGTTTTTCAAGAATATTCACATGTCTATTATCTGTGAATCGTCCGAAAGAAGAAATTGTAGCTGAATTTAAAGAAATTATTAATCATGCAAAAGATAACAATATGGAAGTTATTTTAGATGTAGCTCCGGCAGTATTCGATCAACTTAGTATTAGCTATAGTGATCTATCATTCTTTGCAGAGTTAGGTGCAGACGGTATTCGTTTAGATCTAGGATTTGACGGATTAACAGAAGCGAAAATGACGAATAATCCGTACGGCTTAAAAATTGAGCTAAACGTAAGTAACGATATTGCATACTTAGAGAATATCCTTTCGCACCAGGCGAATAAACCAGCTTTAATTGGCTGTCATAACTTCTATCCACAAAAATTCACTGGTCTTCCATATGATTATTTCATTCGCTGTAGTGAACGCTTTAAAAAGCATGGCATTCGCACGGCAGCCTTTATTACGTCACATGCAGCCGACATCGGTCCATGGGATATTAATGACGGATTATGTACGTTAGAACAACATCGTAACTTACCGATTGAAGTACAAGCGAAACATTTATGGGCGACAGGGCTTATTGATGATGTGATTATCGGAAATGCTTATGCGAGTGAAGAAGAGTTAAAGAAACTAGGAAACTTAAATCGTTACATGTTACAGCTGAAAGTACACTTTGTAGAAGAAGCGACTGAAGTAGAAAAGAAAGCGACGCTGCAAGAATTACACGTAAGACGCGGCGACATAACAGAATATATGGTGCGTTCTACAGAAGTACGTAAAAAGTATAAAGACTATGACTTCCCAGTGCGCGAAAGTGTATTACAGGAAAGAGGGCAAGTTGTAATTGGAAACAACTCATTTGGTAAGTATAAAGGCGAATTGCAAATCATTCTAAAAGAAATGCCGATAGATGAACGGAAAAATATTGTCGGTACAATTGCAGAAGAAGAGTTATTCTTACTAGATTATGTAGGAGCTTGGACGCAGTTTACTTGTGTGGAATAGGGAAGGGCAGGAGAGGATGCTATGGCATCCTCTTTTTTTGTTGAAATAGTAATCTATCGTATATAGAATGCAAAGAGATAGATTTAATTTGGACGGGAGAGAAGGAGAAAGAATACAAGAATTATAAAAAAAGAGTCAGTCTCAACAATGAGACTGACTCTTTTTTATATAGTAATTAGTTTAAAACTTTTACTGTAACTGTTTTACGTCCCCAGTTACTAGATGTACCTTTATCAGGCATTAAAACGTCGATTTTATTTCCTTTAATAGCTCCACCAGTATCACCAGCGATTGCTACTCCGTAACCTTCAACCCATACTTTTGAACCTAATGGAATGACACTTGGATCAACTGCAATTAGTTTCATGTTTGGGTTAGCTGTTAAGTTGTGACCTAAAGCTGATTTTACTTGGTCGCCTGCTTTATAACCATTTTCAAGTGGATCTGCTGTGTAAGCTGTTGCTACAACGCGTAGTTCACGAGAAGATGATGGTGCACTTGTTTCAGTTTCTTTTGCAACAGGTTGTTGTGTAGCAGGTTTTTGAGCTTTAGCCGCTTCACGAGCTTTAGCTGCCTCTTGAGCTTTAGCCGCTTCACGAGCTTCAGCTGCTTCTTGAGCCTTAGCCGCTTCACGAGCTTCAGCTGCTTCTTGAGCCTTAGCTGCTTCACGAGCTTTAGCTGCTTCTTGAGCCTTAGCTTCTGCTTGAGCTTCAGCTGCTTCTTGAGCTTTAGCTGCTTCACGAGCTTTAGCTGCTTCTTGAGCCTTAGCTTCTGCTTGAGCTTCAGCTGCTGCCTGAGCTTTAGCTTCTGCCCCGGCTTTAGCTGCTTCACGAGCTTTAGCTGCCTCTTGAGCCTTAGCTTCTGCTTGAGCTTCAGCTGCTTCTTCCGCCTGAGCTTTAGCTTGCGTTTCAGCTACTTCACGAGCTTTAGTTGTTTCCACTGCTTTAGCTGTATCTTGAACTTTAGTTGTTTTTTCAGCTTTAACTACTGGTTGAACTTTAACTGGCGCTTTACCTGTTAAGTAAGGAACATGAACATAAGCTGTTTTACCGTTATATTCAAATTGGATCCAGTCGTTTTGTACTTGGTGTGTTGTTTCAATTACATCATCTTGTTTCAATTTACCAAGAATTTCTGAGTCTGTGTTTGCACCAGCACGTACGTTTAATACGTTTGCTGTTACGTAGTAAGTGTCTTTTGTATAGTCAGCGCTAATGAAAGCTTCTTTACCGCTATTCAATTTCACTTTTGACCATCCGTTTTCTGTATGTAAAACGTTAACTTTATATCCATCTAATAACTTTCCGACAACTTGTGATTCAGTAGTTGGGTTTTCTCGTACGTTTAGTACGTCAGTTGTTACAATCGTTTCTGCCTTAGCAGATGTTGTGAAAATCCCAAGACCAAAAACCGCTGCTGTTGCTATACCCATAAATTTTTTCATAATAGCCTCCATTGCATTTGTTTTCGTTGACCTCATTATAGCAACCATTATTTTCTTATTTGCGGAAAACATAAAATTACAAAGGTTTCGTAACGGGTCATTAATATTCTGTAATAATTCCAGTAATATCCTAAAAGCGCTTTCTTATAGTTGTTAGGGGAGGTTAGAGCATACAATACATAAAAAGAGGAGTATTTCAATTTCTAATCGGTTAATAATGTTTCTTAAACGTTACGAAAATGTTTCGTGATTGTTACAAAAGCGGCGTGTTTTGCTGTTAGGACAGAAAAGTAGTTATGTAAAAATAACTATTTTGGTTGTAGATAAATATAAATGAGGTGAAAATCGATAAAATATCGCTATAATTGTTACAAAATAAGTCGAGTTATGGAAAAAATTACGCCTTGATTTTAGTCTGTCACATATTATTTTTGCAATAATAGGATTCTATAATAGCTTTAGTAAGCTAAAATAATTAAAGGTGTTTATAACGTGAAACATATATAATAGAAGAAACACGATTTAATAGATAAAGTGAAACTTTAATCAGTGGGGGGATTCTTCCTCCCCCACTGATTATTAGTTGAACCAATCGGGCTTTTATGGGCAGCCCGACCCCCACCTAAATTCTTTGCTTTCGCTGAATTTTGAGGTGGGGGTCTTACTGCCCATTAAAGCGGGATAAATAAAAAGCGTAGGAGTGTAAACTCCTACGCTTTTGTTTATTCATATCGTAAACATTCAATTGGATCAAGTTTTGCAGCTTTGTTAGCTGGTAGTAGACCGAATATAATACCGATTAACATGGAGATACCTACTGCAAGAAGTCCAAGCTCTTTTGAGACAACGAGTGGCCATCCGGCAAAGATTGAGACGATCCAAGCGAAGAAGATACCGAGCATGAATCCGATGAAACCACCGAGTCCTGTTAAAATACAAGATTCAATTAAGAATTGTGTTAATACTTTACCGCGCGTTGCACCAAGTGCTTTACGAATACCAATCTCACGTGTACGTTCTGTTACAGATACAAGCATAATATTCATTACACCGATACCACCAACAAGTAAGGAGATAGCGGCAATACCACCGAATACCATTTTCATCATACCGATGGATTCGTCTAATTGCTTCGTAAATTCACCTAAGTCTTGTGCTTCGAATTTGTGCTCAAATTTCGGAGCTTTCATTTCGTTTAAAACAGAAACGGCTTGTTTTTCTACACTTTTACGTTCTGTTGGAGAGGTCATCGTTAATCTTACAGAGTCATACTCATTTACTCCTGAAATGACAGGTGCGTTTTCCAGTGATGTGTAACCTTCAGGCATAGCCATTCCAAATTCGTTTTTCGTTTCGTATACACCGACTATTTTATACGGCTTTCCTTTTATATCTGTGTATTGATTTGATTCCCAACCACTAAATAATTTGTTGAAAGCTTCTTCATTTAATATAACAGCAGGGATTGCCTGGTTTAATTCGCTGTCGTTTAATTCACGACCGTGAACTAATTTTATTTTCGAATCTGTCATAAAGGCACCTGTTCCACCTTTTAAATCAAGAGAGACATCTTTTGAACCAGCAGACGCTTTTACTTTCATACTTACATCTGGATAAACATCTTTAACGCCTGGCACAGTTTGAAGACGGTTTAGCATATCAGGTGTGATTTTGGCACTATCTGTTCCATAATCAGGGTTGTTGTAGTAAATTGTTATTTCATTATCTTTTCCTTGGCCTAGCTCTTCTTTAAACTTTGCATTTGTACCATCACCCATTGAAATGATAGTAATAATGGCACTAATACCGATAATAATTCCTAGCATTGTTAAGATGGAACGCATTTTGTGGGCAAAGATAGAGGAAAGGGCCATGCGTATATTTTCACTCGTGTTCAAAATTAACCTCTCCAATCTTGGACGATGTTTCCGTCACGAATTACAATTTGCCTTGCTGCAGCTTCCCCAATTTCACGATCATGGGTAATCATAATGATTGTTGAGCCTTGTTTGTTTAATTCGTAAAAGAGATCCATAATTTGTGTACTTGTTTTCGTATCAAGTGCTCCTGTCGGTTCATCGGCTAAAATGAACTTTGGATTATTTACGATTGCACGTGCGACTGCGACACGCTGTTTTTGTCCACCTGATAATTCGTTCGGTAGGTGAGTAGCACGATCAGCTAAACCTACTTTTGTTAAAGCGGCTAATGAGCGCTCGCGTCTTTCTTTTTTATCGACTCCAGCGTAAATAAGAGGTAGCTCTACATTTTGAAGTGCTGTAAGTCTCGGTAATAACATGAAGTTTTGGAATACGAACCCAATCTCTTTATTACGAACGCGTGCAAGTTCTGTCTCAGACATGTTTGAAATATTTTGACCAGCTAGTTCATACGCACCTGTCGTTGGTTTATCTAAGCAGCCGATAATGTTCATTAATGTTGATTTACCAGAACCAGATGGTCCCATAATAGAAGTGAATTCTCCCTGGTTCAGTGTTACGTCAATGCCGTGTAATATTTGAACGGATTCTGCACCATTTTGGAAAGATTTCGTGATGCCTTTTAAGTTAATCATCGGGCGACGACCTCCATACCATCTTTTAAGTCTTTTTCAGGTTTAGAGATAATTTGCTCTCCTTTTTTCACTCCAGAAACTTTTGCTTCGCTATCAGTCTCGAATTCAACAGTAACAGCTTGTTCTTTCGCTTTACCGTCTTTTACAACGAAGACAATATTTTTGTCACCTTTTTTCACGATGCTGCTTTTCGGAACAATCGTACCAGTTGCTTCGCCAGATTTACTTGTTACGTAAACGTGGAAGCCGTTTTGTAATTCTTCACTATTATCTAATGTGACAGTGAATTGATAGTTAGAAACTGTTTTGTTTTCATCCATGCTCTTTAATGGTGTAGAACCGATTTCTGTTACTTTTCCTGTCCAAGTCTTACCAGCGACAGTTTTTGAGGAAACAGTTACTTCTTGCCCGACTTTCATACTAGCAAGCTCATATTCAGAAAGTTGACCTTTTACTTTAAATGGCCCAGCGTGGCGAAGTGTAATGCCGCTCATACCTGTTTTTTCATCAGCAGTTTTTACGATATCATCAATTACGCCATCAGTAGGGCTCGTTACAGAAAGTGTATTTACTTTCTCTTTTGCTGCTTTAATCATTTCATCAGATTTTTCAACTTCAAACTTTTTCATTTCAATTTGTGATTCTAATTGTTGTACTTCGACTTCTGATGCTTTTAATGCTTCAGCAGGAAGGCCTGCATTTTTATCTTTTTGTAATTTTTGTTTCGCTGTATCAATTTGTTTTTGGAACAATGTTACTTCTTTTTGTGCGATTTTCTTTTGCATTTCTGCTTCCGTTACACCTTGTTTAGCAGTAGGGTCATTATATTTAAACAGAAGCTGCCCTTTCTTAACTTCATCGCCTTTTTTAACAGCTAATTCATACGTACCTTTTGTTGGATCAAATGAAATTGTTTCGATGCCGTTTGGAATGACTTCACCGCCAAATTTTTGCGCGTTTTCAATTTGTTTTTCTGTTACTTTATATCCGCTATATGCCATTGCTACTTCTGAACTACCGCCAGCAAATGCAAAATATGATCCAGCTGCAATACCGATTGCTACTACACTAGTAATTAACACTTTATTTTTCTTCTTCATCTATTTATCACCTTTTCGTTCGTTTTAGTATCTACATTAAGTATAGAAGAGGTGAAGAATCTGACAAATCGTTTTAGCTTACAATAACCTTACAGTTTTGTAAGGTATGAATATGTAAATGTAAGGTAGGGCTTGTCCAAGTGTGAGCAAATGAATTGACTCGTCGTTTCTTTCTAACAATAATATTGTATGAAAGAGAGGAGGAGGCAAGATGGAAGCTTATTTTAGTGCGCATCCATTAAAACCATTTATTCCATACTCAAGGCAACATGTCCTTATATTATTTATTATGTTGGTGGGGATATTTTTTCTATATCAATACCAAGATTTATTGCGTCAAAATGAGTGGAATATAACGGTTCGATATGCGATTGCATTTTTATTTATTGGGAGTGAAATTGGGCTCCATATGTGGGAATGGAAAGCGGGGATTTTTGAACTAGGCACTTCATTACCATTTGAGTTATGTACGATTAGTTTATTGTTAGCATCGATTATGATTGTAACGAAAAGTTACCGCATATATGAGATTGTATTTTTTACAGGGATTATCGGTGCATCACAAGCTATTTTAACGCCGAACGTGCAATATGCTTTTCCGCATTTTCGCTTTATAGAATTCTTCGTTGCACATGTATTACTCATTTGGGCACCACTCTTTATGACGTGGGTAGAAGGATATAGACCGACCTTGCAATCAATTAAGCGTACGATGATATTTTTAAACATAATAATTCCAATCGTTTCTTTTGTGAACTACAAAACAGGTGGCAATTATATGTTTTTAGCTCGTAAGCCAGAAACTGCTTCATTACTCGATATGTTAGGGCCACACCCTTACTATATTATTTCATTAGAAATAGCTGCGCTTATTGGATGTTTTATTTTGTATATGCCGTTTGCGAAAAGAGAAGGGCATGCGCATAAAGAATCACTAGGATCATAACCTAGTGATTTTTCTATATAAATATTTACAATTCAGAAAATTGAGAATAAAATTAAGGGGTAAATTATATAAAGAGAGAAGGGAAAACGTGGTCAAAAAAGTTTTTCTGAATGGGATGGAAGTGACGGTTCAATTTATTATTTCGATTTTGGGTATTATTTGTTTAGGGGCACTGCCAAAGTTATTTTACGGATTTGAGCTGCATGCATCACAGTACATAAAGAGTTTACAAGAAGTGTTTGTGAATTTAATGGACATCTCTAATTTTAAATATGTGGGAGATAAATTTTTATTTCCGCAGTTGTTTGTCCATTATAAAGAAACAATTGTTATATTTTTAGCTGCTTTTTTCATTTCATTATTTGTAGCATTTTGTATTGTTTATGTCATTATGAGTAGTTCACCTCGTATACAACATCGTATTAAATCATTTCTCATCTTCCTAGAATCTATTCCAGACATTTTACTTATTTTAGTATCGCAAATTTTAGTTGTATGGGTTTTTAAACAAACAGGCTTTTTACCTTTTCAAATTGCTTCAATCGGAGGCGAGTCGATTAGAGGATTGCCGATATTTTGTTTGAGTATACCGACTACGATTCTGTTTGTAAAAATGTTAGTGCTTCGTTTCGAAAATGAGCTAGAAAAAGATTATGTACTATTTGCTAAGGCGAAAGGGCTGGGGCGCTTTCATATTTTAAATCGTCATATTTTACGAAATGTGTTGCTTAGTACACTATTCTTTGCGAAAACGAATATCTTTTTTATGTTATCTAATTTATATATTATAGAATGGATTTTTAATACGGGTGGTATTTTTATGTTTTTGAAATCGTATGCAGGTATTAGGATTGAGGTTTTCATCGTTAGTGTGCTGCTTATTTATATTCCAATTTTTATTTTGTTTAAATTGTTTCATTATTTCATTCCAGCTGCGATGAAGGAGAGACTATAATATGTGGACGTATATAAAACGTGATAAAAGATTTTGGATAAGCATTGGGTTTCTTCTCATATTAGTTCTTTTGAGCATCGGAAATACGATATGGAATGATGGACATATTAGACAAGTTACATTGCAATATGATGTGGATGAAAATCCACAAGTACCACCGTTTTCACCTTCATTCCAATTTTTACTTGGGACAGACCGGAAAGGATACGACTTGTTACATTTAGTCATTGAAGGTGCGAAGTGGACAATTGGTATATCTATTTTAATTGCGGCACTTAGAATGGTGATAGGTGTGTTTTTCGGTGTCGTACTCGGAACATATGTAAAAAGAGGTTTTTCAAAAATTGAGGCTTTTTTTGATAGTTTTACAGTTGTTCCAACAGTTATGATTGCATATTTTTTTCTTCAATCTGCAAATGCATTTGGGAGTGGAGAGGAAACAACAACCTTTTTTGAAAGGGCTTCGTTTCAAGTTTTATTACTTGTAATGCTTGTGATGCCAGTTATTGCACTGTATGTTGCGAAGGAAGTCCGTAAGTTGAGAACCGAAGAATTTATTGAAGCTGCGTACATATTGGGTGGATCGAGAAGGCACATTGTTATAAAGCATATTTTCCCGCATCTCTATATGACATTTATACTTGTATTTTTTCAGCAGTTTACGCAAACTCTTACTATTTTACTCCACTTAGGATTACTTGAAGTGTTCTTTGGTGGAACTGTTACGTTTGGTGGATATATAAAAGAGGTGGAATCTTATACACATGAATGGTCAGGTTTAATTGGCGTCTATTTTAGATCATTAACAGTGAATCCATGGATTCCTCTCGTTCCCATTACATTTTTTGGCCTTACTATTTTTTCAGGAAATATGATTGTAAAAAGTATAGAAGAGGCGATGATGAAAGTAAGGTTAGGAGGAGAGATAAAGAAGGACATTGTAGAAGAGGAACAATCTGCTGTACAGTCAAAAGAAGAGTTATTTACTTTTAAACATACGATGTGAAGAACCTAGGAAACTAGGTTCTTTTATTTTGCTATATTACAATATCGTAAGAGAGATGTAATGAAAATCGATAGGGGAGAAATACAATTTCGTATACACTTCATGTATAGAGAAATGCGAGAGCGGGTGAAGGTGTACGATGGATTTTTTAGAAGTATCAAAACGTAGCATAAAACGAAATATGAAAGATTATTTTCTATACTTTATTTCATTAGTAGGCAGCATTATTATTTATTTTACATTCGTATCGATTAAACGAAATGAAAGTGTAGTAGCTCTTTTAAAAGAGTCGGATAAAGTGGAAACAACATTTACGTTTGCACAAATATTGTTAATTATCTTTTTAACGATATTTATTTTTTATTGTAATAGCTTCTTTTTGCGAAAGAAAAAAAAGAAATTGCGCTATACAGTTTATTAGGTATCCGTAAAGAAGAAATTGCGAAGTTACTCTTTTATGAAACGTTATTAGTTGGTGGTGCGGCAAGTGTGTTAGGTATTCTTGCTGGTTTATTTATAGCGAATATGTGCGCAGGGCTTCTTGTGAAGCTAATGGGAAGTGCGTTTACGTTCACATTTACGATTTCATTTTTATCTATAGTAGAAGTTCTTATAACGATAGGCGCAATTTTCTTTATTGCATCATGGAAAAGTAAAAAGTTAATTTATGAGCATCGTTTAGTTGAATTACTATATGGTGAAAATCAGAAAGAAGAGGCACCTACGTATGCAAGTGAGAAGGCAAAACGAGCGATTGTTTTATTAATTACAGGTTATATCATTGCGCTACTTACACAAATCTTTGGGTTTGGGGCCATTTTCATTACAGGTCTACTTATTTTTGGTTGTATTGTAAAAGGTACGTTTTTACTATTTGAGCAATATACAGTGAAATCACTCCATAAAATAAAGGGAGATAAAACGAAATATTGGAATGGAACGAACATTTTATCCATTTCTTCATTGTTCTTTAGAATAAAAGGGAACGTAAAGATGCTGGCGCTATTATCTTTATTAAGTGCGGTAACATTATGTACGATTGGAATTAGTTCTAGTATGTATTATGGAGCGCAGAAGACAGCGGCATTAATGAATCCAGTTAGTTATGAATATGTAACAACTGGAAAAGGATTAGATAAGAAAGTTAGAGAAGAAATTCAAAAGCATGAGTTAGCAATTAAAAATGAAACGTCTGTAGCTATGCTCTCTATGCAAGGGAAGATAGATGGAAAACAAATATTAACAGGGTATTTAATAGGTAATGGTAATGTACAAGTTATAAAAGTGACAGATTATAATAAATCAGCTTCTATGTTAGGCAATAAACAAGTTATTCTCGGTTCTGAAAAGGAAGTTATTTTATTAGATCCATATAAATCATATAACATCGAGAAGAATTCGCTTGAAGGAAGTAATGTGTCCTTTGAAGGGATGAAGAGTGGTGTAACAATCGTTGATCACCGCGAAGAAACAGTTGTTAGTGCGAAACTTGCACCAGTGGGGCTTGTTGTTCGAGATTCGCTATTTAATAAGTTGTAGCAAGGAAAGGATGTTTCAACAGTTAGCGGATTTATCGTTGAAGGAAACGGTAATAGAGAGCTAACGAAAGAGCTAGGGACAATCATTCCTAAAGAAGTGAAATTCCAATCATTTGAAGAGGCGAGCCAATCTGAATTGCAAGATGGTGCAGTATTATTATTTGCTAGCGTATTTTTAGGGATTGTTTTTATTCTTGCAACAGGTTGTATTTTATACTTTAAACAAATAACAGAAGCGATGGCAGAGCGACCAGCGTACGGAATGTTAAAGAAAATTGGACTAACGAAAAAGGAAGCAACAGAGTCTGTAAGAAAGCAAGTGGGGGCGATATTCGTAGTACCATTACTGCTGGCAATATGTCATACATTCTTTGCATTTTTAAGTTTGATGGGCTTTACAGGAATGTTTGAATATAGCCTTCCTTTACTAGGCAGTATAGGTGTGTATATAATCATTTACTTTGGTTACTATACGTTAACGGTCCGTTCGTACACAAATATTGTATGTAGCGATAGAAAATAAAAAAGGAGCAAGCATGGATTTCATGCTTGCTTCTTTTCTTTATTTTGTAGAAACTTCACCTTCAGCTTCTGTTTGAGGAATATAGTATCCGATTATACCACCAATGATTGCTGGAATAATCCAACCAATTCCTAAGTTATAAAAAGGAATGGTGTGTACGATATTAGCGATAAAACTTGGTATCATTCCCACATTATCCAGTGCATGAATACAGCTAATAATGAATGCTGCGATCATTGCTCCGATGTAGACAGAAGGTTTACGTTTCGTATATTTATCAAGAAATGATACGAAAATTAAAATGATTGTAATTGGATATAAAATAATTAATACAGGTAATGTAATTTTGATTAATAAACTTAATCCTAAGTTTGAAATCACGAAGCTAAAAATACAAACGTATAGTACGAGCTTTTTGTAGGAAACGTTTGTTAATACTGTTGCAAAATAGTTGGCGAATGCACTTACAACACCAATGGCTGTCGTTAAACAAGCGAAAATAATGGCGATGCTTAATAAAACATTACCGCTTGTCCCAAAGAATTGGTACATAACAGTAGCTAATAGTTGACCACCGTTCTCGAATTGTCCTAAGTTGCCGTTTGAAGCGCCGATATAACCAAGTAAGAAATAAACAATTGTTAAGAATAAGGCTGCAATGCTTCCGCAAATAATTGTATATTTCGCAATTGATTTCTTCTCTTGTATACCGTTTTGGCGAATTGCATTTACAACAATTGTTGATAATACGAGAGCACCGATTGCATCTAACGTTAAAAATCCTTCAAGAAATCCTTTGAAAAATGGAATTTCTTTATAGTCACCAATAGGTTCTGTAAACGTTCCTGGTGAAAGAATCGCTTTTGTTGCCATAATTGCAATAATTCCAAGTAAAATTGGCGTTAATATTTTTCCAATATGATCTACTAATTTTGATGGATTTAATGATAAGAAGTAAACGACTGTAAAGAAAATCGCACTAAAGATTAACATAGAGTACCATTGGTCCGGGAAAAGTGGTGCAATCCCAATTTCGTAAGATACAGATCCAGTTCGTGGAATAACAAATAGTGGGCCGATTGAAAGATAAATAATGATAGCGAATATTGCTGCGAATTTTGGATGAACACGGCTTGCTAAAGTGTTAAAACTACCACCGGCAAGGGCAACAGCGACGATAGCTAGTAAAGATAAACCGACGTCTGTAATAATAAATCCTGTAATGGAGACCCACATATTTTCTCCGGAAGAAAGACCGAGAAGGGGCGGAAAAATCATATTACCAGCACCGAAGAAAACTGCGAATAGTAATAAACTAATCGAAAGTATTTGCGCTGGCTTTAAAGTTGTACGCATATAAAGAAAATCCTCCTAATGAGTATTTTTGTCGAAAATTCAAATAATTTGTCGAGTAACTGTTACTATTTTAAAGGTCTGATGACTAGAAAGCAATAGGGAATTTTGAAAATATTAAAAAATAATACATTAAATCGAATAAATATACTATTTATATCTTTAATAGGAAGGATTTAACTTTTAACGTAAAAAAACACATATCACTAGGATACGTGTTTTAAAAAAATATTTTTTTATCACGTTCTTCTTTTAAAATTTCAACTGCTTCTCGGAAACGTTGTGAATGGACAATTTCTCGTTCACGTAAGAAGCGTAGGCTGTCATTTATATCTGGATCATCTGATAAATTAATGAGCCATTGATATGTTGCACGTGCTTTTTCTTCAGCTGCGATATCCTCGTATAGATCGGCAATTGGATCACCTTTAGCCTGTATATACGTTGCAGTAAATGGAACACCAGCAGCATTATGGTAATGAAGTGCACTATCATGATCAACATAATGAGGATCAAGTCCAGCGGCTTTCATTTGTTCAGGAGTTGCATCTTTCGTTAGTTTATAAACCATCGTAGCAATCATTTCAAGGTGAGCAAATTCTTCTGTACCAATATCAGTAAGTAGGCCAATGACTTTATCAGGAATTGTATAACGTTGATTTAAGTAACGTAGTGCAGCAGCTAGCTCGCCATCTGCACCGCCATATTGCTCAATTAATAATTTTGCAAGTGCTGGATTGCAAGTTCCCACTTTAACTGGGTATTGTAATTTCTTTTCATAAATCCACATAGTTTCTCTCCTTTATATTTGCCATGGCCAAGGACCTTTGCTCCATTCCCAAGGAGCATTGGAATAGCTGTTTCCAAACTGTTGGAGTGGCCCGTATTTTTCTTCCATCTTTTGTTTTAATACTCGCCGTTTATAGGAAAAATCATTAAATTGATTAATCGCAGCGGTGTCATCTGGATGTGTATCTAAATAAAGAGTGAGTTCAACTAGTACAAAGTCCAGTTCTTGAAGCTCCAGTAAAAGCTGATAGTATTCTTCTGGTAGCGATTGAGTCACGTCAGTAGTCACCGCCCTTTTTTATAAGGATTTTCATAATAGTCATAAAAAATAGGCCATAAAGTCCCTTTTTGTAGCGCTTCTTTTGGCGTGAATTGTGGTAAGTTTGGCGGTTGAAAGCCTAAAAATAAATTAGGAGGAGTAGAATAATATTTTTTTCCGATAGGAGGACAAGGGTCGAGAGGACTATGATAGGGCACGAATGATCTCATATATTTATTCACGAATAAACCTCCTTAAATGTTCATTACTACGTATTGTATTCAGACATAATGAGCATTTATGACACATATAAAAAAGTAATAAGTACAGGGGGAATGAATGTGGAGAATGTAAAGAATTTAATTGTGTTAGAAGTAAAGAACTTAAAGGAAACTCTGTATTTTTACGAAGGGATTTTAGGAATAACACCTAGTTCAGAGAGGCCGCAATTAGATATTACAGGGGTTTGGTATGATACCGATTCAACGAGAATTAGTTTTGTTATGAATCGCAGCTTGGGCGGGCGTGAGAAGAGTGTTACGGACTCAGTTGATGTTCTAACGTTTTCAATTTCTAACATAGAGAATGTAAAGAAGAGGTTAGTATTTTATAAAATTGCATATACAGAAAACAAAAGTGAGAAAAGTATTGTAGTACAAGACCCAGATGGATATAAACTTCAAGTGGTAGAGAAGGATGAATAAACGGAGGGGATTTAGTGGAGAGAAATTATGAAGAAAGTGCGTTGTTTGAGCATCAATTTTGGCTAAAGGTACTTACTGATCATGCACAATTTTTACTTGATACATTAGCTCCGAAGGAAAAAGAGGATATAAAAAAAGCTACTTACTTTGTTGAAACATTTACGAACCTGTTAAATAAAGTTCGGAATGTGAATCTGATGGCATTCTCAAAAGAGGCAGAACAAGCTGCTAAGGAAATTCGGACGTTTAAATTAAGTATTATACAGAAGCAGTTGGAAGGGAAAATTACTATTCATTTTACACCAACTTTTATTAATCATATGGTAAACGAAGTGGAAGAGTATATAGCGGTTTTAGAGTTTTTGAAGAAAGGGGAAGTTCCGCCTGTTTTTCATGAATTGCATTATCATCTCGTTTGGTTAACGGATGCGGCTGGTCATGCGGGCTCTATTTCTGGTGGGCTAGATCTTGTTGAAAAAAGATTAAAAGAGAAAAGCGAAGAATTTACGAAGCATTTTGAACAATTTTACTTAAAGGCAGTTGAGATGACTGGGTATTTACGAACGGAGCTTCATCATTTTCCAGCATTAAAGAAGTTTACAAAAGATGTTTCACTTGAATTGAAATTATTTTCGCATTTTTTACATGAAGTGGAAGAGCTCGAGTTATCGCATGAAGTATTAAGTGCACTATCAGCTAGAATGGCAGATCATATGGCAAGAGAGGAATGTTATTATTTATTAAAATTAGCTCAATCATCTGGACTCGAAATGCCGAAATGTAATCCGCTTTAAAGAACAAGAGGTCAATTTCATTTGGCCTCTTGTTCTTTTTTGTTTTCTCTTTTTATTTTTGCTTGTTCAATGCTTGCCTGTAATGTCTCCATAATATTAATGATGTTCGGAGCTGGAGAGATTGTTTCAGTTTTTTCCTGTTGTTCAATTTTATTCTCGATTAATTCGGTAAGGGCTTCTGTATATTCATCTATATACATTTCTTGTTCAAAAGGATTTGTAAGGTGGTGGATTAAATTAATTGCTGCGGTGAGTTCTTGTTTTTGGATAGGGTAATTTTCATTACTTGGTAAGTTAGGTGTATTTGTTATATCGCGAATTTCATTAGGGTAGTGGATGGTTTGTAACATAAGTCCATCTTCAAAGTTACGGATAATAGCTAAATGTTGTTTTTTTCTAATAGAAATATGAATAAGCCCAAGTTTATTTGTACGTTCAAGAGCTTCTTTTAATAATAAATATGATTTTTCATGTCCTGGGGTAGGGCCTATAAAATAAGAACGGTCATAAAGAACAGAATCGATTTCGTTATTTTGGATAAAAGATATAATACGAATGGATCGTGGTTCGTGAGCTTTTTGCAACGCAGCTAATTCTTTTTCATCAATAATGATGTATTTATGAGGTGCATATTCATAGGCTTTTACAATATCTTTATCATCAATTTCTTCATCCGTACAATCAGGAGCAAATTTTTTATATTTAATAGGTGTTAAGCATTCTTTATGGAGACTTAAAAATTTTATATCGGTTTCTTCTACGGCGCTATATAGTTTAATTCCTATATTTAATAGTCCAAGTGAAAGTGCACCTTTCCATACGGTATGCAAATGAAACCTCTCCTTTCATTCAAAAATGATTATGTATATTATGAGATAGTAAGAAATTTCCTATACGTTTTTTGTTTTTTACGGAAGGGTAAGCAGGAGGGATTGGGATATAAAATATATTGACAAGCCCTCTGAAATATTTTAATGTGAGTGTATAAAATTGTGTATAAAGGGGAGTAACTTATTACAGTAAAGTCGTCATTACAGGGAGAAACCCTCGGCTTTATTGGCAACGTTTCGTTGTTAGTGAGACCTTTACCAGCAATGGTAAAGGCCCCTTATTGTCTTTTTTAGGACCCTTACCATATTTGGTAGGGTCCTTTTTGTATACAAAGAGAGGAGAAATAAAAATGAAAAAACTTATTAGTAGATTAAGAGTTGTATTTCATGTCCGTCGTTTCGTTCCATTCCTATTTGACTTTTTTACTTCAAAAGAGGTTTCAATAAAGAAGAAAATTTTATCTGTTGCTTTTTTAGTTGGGTATGTTGCGATGCCGCTTGATTTAATTCCAGACTTCCTGCCGTTTATCGGTATTTTAGATGATATTGGAATTGTGTTATTCATTTTGAACCGAATTGTAAAAATGGCGCCAGTTCAATTACAAGAAAAGCATAACGTAAACGTAGGATAGGAGTTAAAAATATGGAGCAAATTATTTTAGATATAATTGAGTTTTTAAAGCAGTTTTCTTATTTTGGAGTTGTGTTAGCATTAACGTTTGAATTTATTCCAGCAGAAGTAGTGTTGCCTATGGTTGGATATTGGGTATACGAGGGGGATATGAATTTTTGGCTAGCTGTATTAGCTGGAACACTGGGGGGAACGACAGGACCATTAACGTTATACGCACTCGGTTATTACGGTGGTCGTCCTCTATTAATAAAGTACGGGAAATACTTCTTTATTAAAGAAGAACAAATTCAAAAAGCAGATGATTTCTTTGAGAAATATGGACCAGTTGTAGCATTTGTTGGACGCTTTGTACCGGGAGTTCGAACGCTTATTTCTGTTCCATGTGGTATGGCAAAAATGAACATATGGAAATTTAGTATATATACATTTGTAGCAATGTTCCCGTTAACGACTTTGTATATTTATTTTGGGATGAAATTAGGTCCGCATTGGGAAAAAGCGGCGGATGTTGTTGGACAATATATGTTACCGATATTACTAGTCGTAGTTATTGTTGTAGGTGGTATTTTAATCTATAAATTTATGAAAAAAAGAAACAGAACGGAATCTATCTAGTCATTAGTACAGGAGTTGTCTTATTTTTGAAAATAGATGAATAGTACAGGCAAAAGACTCTGAAGGACATACACATATAAGGAATAAGTAAGAGAGAGGGGAAACTTCTATGTCTTGTGAATGCTCAGGGGCGGCATTAACGTGTTGTCCAGATAAAAATTATGTGCAAGATAAAGTGTGTAGTCCATGGTCTGCTACTGTAGTTGCAACAGCAATTGATAATGTTCTTTATACAAATAATATTAACCAAAATGTAGTTGGTACTGGTTTTGTTAAATATGATGTTGGCCCAGGTCCAATTACTGTAGAAGCGCTTGATTCTGCTGGGGCTACAATTGATACACAAACATTAAACCCAGGAACGAGTATTGCTTTCACGTATCGTCGCTTTGATAGTATACAAGTTGTGTTACCTGCAACACCTGCTGGAACGTATCAGGGAGAATTTTGTATTACAACACGTTATCCACTTTCATAGCAGAATAGGAGAGGATCAAAATGGGAATGAGAAGTTCCGGTTTGTCTTGTTGTTCTAATAAAACACTTGTGCAAGATCAAGTATGTACAGACTGGTCTATTACAGGTGCTGGTACTCAAATTGTATATACGAATAATATTACACAAGAAGTATATGGTTCAGGTTACGTGAAATATGATGTAGGGGCAGCTCCGATTACAGTTGATTTTTTAGTAGGTGCTACAGTAGTTGATACAATTACTGTACAACCACAAAGTAGTGGTACTTTCACTGTACGATATTTTACGACTGTCCGAATTACTACGACAGGAACAACTGTTAATCAAGGAGAGTTTTGTATTACTGTACGTTATCCAATTTCATAAAAAAGCATACCGTAAATGGTATGCTTTTTTTATTAAGGACGTAATGAAATTGGTATTTTATAAGCAACATGTAAATTGGCAACAGTACTTACCTTCTAAATATAGTGAAGGATTACTTTGTATATTGATAATCCTGACTGACTCTAAGTCTTTTCCTGTGTACGATATTGTATTACCAGGAAACACAGTGAAAACATTAGTTACTGCTCCAGTGATTTGAATTGTAATTGCTTCTGTGCTGCTAGTACTATTGTAAACCGAGACAGTACCTGATATAAGTAGTATCCCATCACTTTGCCATAGTATCATTGACTGTAATGCATCTTTGGCAGATGGGATGGTGTTATTAGTTATGAGGAAATTCCCTGCAAATTCATTTGTTACTCGCTCGCAATTTGGATTTGGGGGAGGGGGCGGTGGACAAGGGTCTGGACAAATAATAGATAAAGGAGCGAAACAGCCAATATTTCTTTTATTCTTCAATATAACCCCTCCTTTTAAGTTGTCTTTTACTACTATTAAATGTAGAAGCATGGCCGATGTGTTAAAAAAGAAGGAAATGTTAAAAATTAAGATTGTCCAATAGGCTTAAACTTTAATTTATCATTAGTGTTATAGAAAAGATTATATGTGAATAGTCATAGGAAAAGAATGATCAGACTCTTTTAGACAAAAGGTGGTTGTATACAATAGTACGAGGAATGTTGGACTTAACTTCTAATTAACTGTATATTTACAAAAATCTAATAAAATTAATTTGTTATTTAAACGGCATTAATATGTTTTAGATAAAATAGCCCTTGTAATGAATCAATTATTATGAGGAGGATTCACGTGGAAAGAACTATTTTACGAAAAGTAAAAGGCCTTATTGGATTATTAATGGTTTTTGTATTAGCGTTCGTATCATTTCCGTGGAGTACATCAGTCAAAGCGGAAGAGAAGAAGCAAGAAAAGGCACCAAGCGAGAAGAAGATCGTTTTTCCAGTCGTAAGTGATGTACATATTAAAAATAGTGGAACGGATGATACGTTTCGCTGGAAACGAGCAATCGAGCAACTTAATACACTTGCACCTAAACAAGATGCGTTCGTAATTGTGGGAGACTTTACTGATTCAGGATCGGTACAACAATATGATCGTTTCATGCAAGTATATAATGAAAATGCAAATAAAGATGCGGTACGAATGAATTCTCTAGGCAATCATGATTATTGGAACGGTTTAACTGTAGAGGGAGCGCAGAAACGTTTCTTAGAAAAAACAGGTATGGAATCGATTTACTATCATAAAGTGGTGAAAGGGTATCACTTCCTTGTAATGTCTCCAGAGGACGGGACAACTCACGGATATTATTCAGACAAGCAAATTAATTGGTTAAAAGAAGAGATGGCAAAGGCGCAAAAAGATGATCCAGAAAAACCAATTTTCGTATTTTTACATCAACATATTAAAGATACAGTATACGGTAGTCAAGAATGGGGAACAAAAGATAGTGCGAAAATTAATGAGGTATTAAAACAATACCCACAAGTTATTACGTTTTCAGGTCATTCACATTATCCGTTAGATGATCCAAGATCGATTCATCAAAAAGACTTTACATCAGTTGGCACATCTTCAGTAAGTTATATGGAGGTTGAAGGTGGTAAAGTACAAGGAAATATCCCGTCAGGAGCTAGTACATTAAGCCAAGGTTTATTAGTAGAAGTAGATGATAAAGAAGTAACGATTAATCGCCGTGATTTCCATACAAATTCTTGGACAGGCGAGCCTTGGAAAATTAAATTACCATCAAAGAAAGACACATTTACACATGTAGAAGATCGTGATAAAGAAAAGCCATACTTTGCAAAAGATGCGAAGTTGTCGGTATCAAATGTAACAGAAAATGCAGCAACAGTAACATTCCAGCAAGCGTTGGACAACCTTCTTGTTCATTCTTACCGTGTACAAGCGAGAGATAAGCAAACGGGAGAAATAAAAAATAAATTGTTAGCATTCTCAGAGTTTTATCGTGATCCAGTGCCGAAAGAACTGACATTTACGCTTGCAGGACTAGATGGCGGGAAAACATATACACTGGAAGTCGTTGCGATTGATTCATTCGGCAACGAAAGTGTACAATCATTAACGGCAGAGATTACTACGAAAAAAGATAATATTGACCCGAATGTGAAAGTACCAAAGGCGGATGTTTTTGATGTAAACTTTGCAGATGGTACATTTAAAGACAATTCATCATTTGGTACAAAAGGTGATGTTAAGGGTAATGTGACTATTGAATATGATAAAGTGTTGAAAAAGAATGTTATGAAGCTAAACGGAAAAGCAAATACATTTGGATACCTTCCATTTTCAGCAGCACAAAAAGAGAAAGTAGCAAATACATTTACATTAGAAACTGTGTTTTCAATGAATGAAATTCGCGGACAAGGTATTTTACAAAATACAGAGAGCGGCGGAATTGGTTTTGAATCTACAGGAAGTGGTTATGTAGAATTATGGGCTCATATTGGTGGAAGTTATAAACGTGTTGGCGTTCAATTAGAGGCTAATAAAACGTACCATTTAACAGGAACGTATAACGGAAGTGAAGTAGCAATTTACGTAGATGGTAAAAAAGTAAATAGCCAACCAGCTACAGGGAAAGTATATCACCCGAACGTACCATTTGCGCTTGGGGCAGACCCTGATAGTAATGGGAATGGTGGTATTCCGCTAAATGGACAAATTGCGCTTGCGAAATTATATAGTAAAGCGTTAAGTTCTTCAGAAGTATTAGCAGCGTATAATGAGTTTTCTAATCGTACAAAATTAGAAGAAGTAAACGCTTTATATGAAGAGCTTGGAAAAGTAAAAGAAGTGTTAGCTGGAACGTATGAGTTTGGTGACAAACCAGGTCAATATTCAAAGGAAGCATTTCAAGCACTAGAGAAAAGCTATAACACTGCAAAGCAAGCATTTGAAAATGTAGGAAGTACTGGAGAGCAAATCGTTCAAGCGTATAACGAATTAAAAACAGCTAATGTAACATTTGTACAATCTAAAGTAGCAGAAGAACAACCGAAAACACCGAAAGAAAAATTACAAATCAATATTGAAACTGCAAAAGCAGTAGTGAAAAAAGCGCAAGCTGCAAATGTAACGGACGGTTCAGTGAAATCATTGAGTCAAAAAATTACAGTGGCAGAAGCTGTATTAAAAGATGCGAAAGTAAAAGATGCACAAGTAGAAACGATGAATCGTACGATAGAATATGCGATTTCACTCGTTGAAAAAAGCATAAGCAAATAAGAGAGAAGAAAAAGAAGCTTATCATGATAGGCTTCTTTTTTGTTATACTAAAAATAGCATAGTATGAGGGAGCGAATAATTTGGAAGAGAAAAAGCTAAAAAGAATTCTTGAATATGTATGGATCGCGGTTGTGCTCCTTGTAGGATATTATTTCTTAAAAGAGAAAAGTATATGGGTTCTATTTTTAATGACGTTTTTATTAGCGGGTTTAGGCACGTTATTTATTAACTTCTTCTTTGATAGTTTAAATGCATGGAAGAAGAAAAAGAAGGGAACGAAGTAAAGGAGGGAACATATGCAAAAGTGGAAGCTTATATATCAGGTGATTATTTTCCTATTGCTTGTAGGTATTGGCGTTTTTAAATACGCCACACCGATAGGGAATTGGGCATCGTTTACAGCTTGCATTGGCATGTTTTTCATTTTACAATCGTTAACGAAAAAAAATAATCAGACATGAAGGTAGCTCGCCGTTTTATCGGCGAGCTATTTTGTTATGCTTTTTTCTTTTCATCACTTGTTTTTTCAGTAGCTAAATGACTATGTTTTCTAGAGTAGAAGAAATAGAAGCATAAGCCGACTAGAAGCCAAACTGCAAAGCTTATCCATGTCGTTTTAGACAAATTGATCATTAAATATAAACAGCAAAGAATTGCAACAACTGGTAATACAGGTACGAAAGGTGCGCGGAATCCACGTTTTAAATCAGGATGTGTTTTTCGTAAAATAAGTACAGCGCAGCAAACGAATGTGAATGCTGTTAACGTACCGATGTTTACTAAATTCGCTAGTAAATGTAAGTCTAAAAGTCCTGCTAATAAAGCTGACACAACGCCAGTAATCCACGTGTTTAATAAAGGGATTTTTACTCTTTTATTCACACGTGCTAACGCTTTTGGAAGTAAACCGTCGCGGCTCATTGCATACGAAACGCGAACTTGTCCATACATAACGACTAAGAGAACGGTTGTCATTCCAGTCATCGCCCCAACAGCGAGTAGTCCTGCAATTGTATCTTCGCCAACGAAATGTAAGGCAAACGCAACCGGATCAGAAACATCTAATTGTGTATACGGAACCATACCTGTTAAAACGAAAGATACAATCATGTATAAAACAGTACAAATAAGAAGGGAACCGATAATGCCAATTGGTAAATCGCGCTGTGGTTTTTTCGTTTCTTCTGCAGCGGTTGCGATTGCATCAAAGCCTAAGAAGGCGAAGAATACAGTGGCAGCCCCAGTAATGATACCGTCGTATCCGAATGGAATGAACGGAGTCCAATTTTCAGGTTTTACATATTTTGCCCCTGCTACGATAAAGGCGATAATAACAGCTAACTTGATAAGAACCATAATATTATTAATGCGTGCGCTTTCGCGTATACCGAAACTTAAAAGTCCCGTAATGAGTAGTAAAATACAAACAGCCGGTAAATCGATAATGCCGCCTTTTCCTACGCCAGGGGCCGAGGCTATTATGGTGGGCAAATGGATGTTAAATCCTTGTAGTAAAGATTGTAAATAACCAGACCAACCGACAGCTACTGCCGCGACTGCAAGTAAATATTCGAGCATTAAACACCAGCCGACGATGAAGGCGACGACTTCTCCGACTGTCATATATGCGTAAGTGTACACACTTCCTGAGACAGGAATAGAAGAAGCAAATTCAGCATAACAAAAGGCTACACAAGCACAAGTAAATGCAGCAATAAGGAATGATAACATAATACCAGGACCAGAATGTTTCGCTGCGACAATACCTGTTAATACAAAGATCCCTGTCCCAATTACGGCGCCAATTCCTAAAAATGTTAAATCAAGTGCAGTTAATGTTCTATCTAACTGCCGTGGTGATTCAGTACTAAGCGGTTTTTTTCGTAATAATGACTTCACTTTGGACTCTCCCCCCCGTTTTTTCATTTCCATAACTGCGAATATAGTATGAGCCCACTAGAAAAGAGTATGTAAGTAAATGGAGGTACAGTTATGGTAGGTTGTTTTTAAAATTGCTGGATTAATCTTAATATAATTCAGAATATTTTGTCAAATAAAAATGTGACAAATAAAATGCGGATGAATAGGGGAAACTACTGGCAGGAATGGACGAGGGTTGTAAATTTACTTTGGATGGAGAAAACCCACTGATTAAAGTTAAAGTAGGAGAAGATGTTATGTTATTTTATTTTGAACTTGTCGTCATTTTACTTTGTACGAAATTAGCTGGTGATATTAGCGTTAGGCTTGGCCAGCCTTCTGTACTTGGTAAATTAATCGTTGGTATTATTATCGGTCCGGCTGTGCTTGGTATTATTAATAGTTCTGAATTGATCGATGAACTGAGTGAAATTGGTGTTTTACTACTTATGTTTATGGCAGGGCTTGAAACAGATTTAGAAGAGCTAAATCGAAATTTGAAATCTGCATTCGCAGTAGCGATGGGAGGAATTATTTTCCCATTCCTTGGTGGGTATTTAGCGGGACTTGCGTTTGGAATGTTACAGTCGCATGCGATCTTTTTAGGGTTATTACTTTGTGCCACTTCCGTTAGTATTTCTGTTCAAACACTAAGAGATTTAGGGAAAATGAATACGAGAGAAAGTACGACGATTTTAGGGGCAGCTGTATTTGATGATGTAATTGTTGTTATTTTATTAGCATTTGTGATGAGTTTTTTAGGTACACAAGATGTAAATGTAACGCTTGTCATTGCAAAGAAAATTATCTTTTTTGTCAGTATCGTTTTCATCTCTTGGAAAGTTGTTCCATGGATTATGAAAATGCTCGTACCACTTCGCGTAACAGAAGCGTTAATTAGTGCAGCTCTTATTATTTGTTTCTCATTTTCGTATTACAGTGAAATGATGGGGATCGCAGGTATTATTGGGGCATTTGCAGCCGGAATTGCCATTTCGCAAACAGAGTATAAGCACGAAGTAGAACATAAAATTGAACCGATTGCTTATGCAATATTTGTACCGGTGTTCTTCGTAAGTATCGGAATGGAAATTACATTTCAAGGTATCGGAAGCCAACTTTGGTTCATTATCATCATGACTCTTATTGCAATTTTTACAAAGTTAATCGGATCAGGTTTAGGAGCAAGATTAACAGGATTCAACCTTCAATCTTCTATTAGTATTGGTGCGGGGATGGTATCGCGTGGTGAAGTAGCGCTTATCATCGCAGCAAATGGACTTACGGCGAATTTATTAGCGAAAGAAAATTTCACAGCGATTGTTATTGTTGTTATATTAACGACGATTATTACGCCGCCGCTTTTGAAGAAGTATTTTGTATAGAGAGGAAGAGCTTATCTGATGTAGGTAAGCTCTTTTTTTATTGGAAAAAGCAATAGTCATATAGCGTGAATAGGTTGTAATTATGGTAAAATCTACGTATATGATAAGTCGAGGAGAGAAAATGTATGAGGATTACGAAGGGGAAGGTTATCGGTGTAATCATACTTATTGCGCTATGTATACCATTTACTGCATGGAAAGAATCAAAAGTGAAAGACTTTCCAGTTTCTATTTTTTCTTCCTATGTAGAAGACGAAAACCTGAAAGACTATAAGTACACTGCTTTTGTACCTGACTTTGCAATTTGGATACATGGATGGGAAAAACAGCGATCTGAAGGTGAAATAACGTCATATAAAAAAGGGGATCGAACTGTAATTGTTCACCATCCACCTGGTAATGATGGTTTTTATCTATACGATGTAAATGATATTAGAGAATAAACGCAACCGTAAGAAGTGGAGGTTAAATAGTGAAAGCTTCAACATTACTATTTAAAATTGAAAGTAATATGGATCAATTTTCACCAGCTGAAAAGAAGGTTGCCATGTACATAATGGAGAATGCAGAGATTGTTCCGAACTTAACGACGAAAGAAGTGTCAACGAATGCAGGCGCGAGTGAAGCAAGTGTTGTTCGCTTTTGTAAGTCAATCGGAATCGGAAGCTTTAAAGCATTTAAAATCGCGCTCGTTCGTGAATTGACGATTGCTGATTATAATATTAATGATTTTTCAGTTATGAATACGGAAGATGGACCGTATGACTTGTTTAATAAAGTTACGTATGTGAATAAAGCTGCAATTGAGGCGAGCGTTACTGCGATAGATAAAAAGGAACTTGAGAAAGCTGCAGATCGTATTGTAAATGCAGATAAAATTATATTTTATGGAGTAGGCGGATCAGCTACTCCTGCGATGGACGGGGCTTATAAATTTACAAGGCTCGGATTTACAGCGATGATGCTATCAGATTTTCATATGATGTTGCCGCTTGTGACGAATTTAAAAGAGGGCGATATATTTGTTGCCATTTCAACATCTGGTCGTACGAAAGATGTACTTGAAATGGCGCAATATGCGAAGAGACAAGGTGCAACAGTTATTGCGATTACAAAGCTTGACCAATCATCACCTTTATATAAAGAAGCGGATATTCGTCTTTGTATGCCAGATGTAGAGCAAGATCATCGTATTGCGAGTATTGCTTCGAGGATGACACAGCTGAATATGATTGATGCTTTATATGTGATTACTTTTAATCGAATTGGTAATAAAGTGTTGGATCAATTTATGGAGACAAGGGAAGAAGCTCTACGGTTACGGAAGTTAAAATGAGAAGATGGGGAAACCCATCTTTTTTTGCATACTGACATAAATTCGTCATGAAAAGAAATAAAATTTCATAAAATAATAAAGTAATATTGATTTTAAATTTCTTAAAGTTATAATAAAAGTATGAAATTAAATTTCAAAGTGGGTGGTAATATGTTAGAAAATTTATCGACAGAACATCGGAATGAGAAGACGATGAATTTAGATGAGATGAGCATAAAAGAAGTTTTGCAAAGTATGAATGAAGAAGATCGAACTGTTGCGTTAGCAGTTGAAAATGAAATAGAAGAAATTGAAAAGGTTGTACAGATTGTCATTAAATCCTTTGAAGATGAGGGCCGATTAATTTATATTGGGGCTGGTACGAGTGGCCGTTTAGGTATTTTGGATGCGGTGGAATGTCCGCCGACATTTGGCACAGATGATAAAATGGTACAAGGATTTATAGCAGGTGGATTGAAAGCGTTTACTAAGGCGGTGGAAGGTGCAGAAGACCGCGAAGAGTTAGCAGAAGAAGATTTAAAAAGTATTGGATTAAACGAGAAAGATACAGTGATTGGAATTGCGGCAAGTGGTCGAACTCCTTATGTAATTGGCGGTTTGAAGTACGCGGCTAGCGTGGGAGCGAGCACGGCGAGTATTTCTTGTAATAAAAATGCTGAAATAAGTAAATATGCAAAACTAAATGTGGAAGTAGAAACAGGCGCAGAAATTTTAACAGGCTCAACGCGTTTGAAAGCTGGTACAGCGCAAAAATTAGTACTTAATATGATTTCAACAGCTTCTATGATTGGTGTGGGGAAAGTATATAAAAACTTAATGGTAGATGTTCAATCTACAAATGAAAAGTTAGTAGAACGATCAAAACGCATTATTGTGGAAGCAACAGGTGTGAGCTATGAAATAGCAGCAGAGTGTTATGAAAAAGCAGAACGTAATGTGAAAGCTGCGATTGTTATGGTGTTACTACAGTGTGAGTATGGGGAAGCACTGGAGAAATTAAAAGAAGCGAAAGGGTTTGTAAAGAAGGCACTATAAAATAATAGGGATGGGGATTCTATTATGAAGAAAGAAGAGAGAATGGCCAAAGAAATATCAGAGCAACTTGGGGGAGTAAAAAATATTCGTGGCATTGCTCATTGTATGACGAGGCTGCGATTAACGCTTCATGATGAAAGTAAAGTGAATATGGACCTTTTGAAAAAGGTTGAAGGGGTTATGGGCGTTATTGAAGATGAGACGCTTCAAGTTGTTGTTGGCCCAGGGACAGTAAATAAAGTAGCAGCTGAAATGGAAGGTTTAACGGGACTGCGAATCGGTGAGGTGGCAGATCATCACCTTGAAGACCTTGGGCAAGAAATGAAGTCAGAGATTAAGAAGAAAAATAATACACCAGTGAAAAACTTTTTAAGAAAAATAGGAAGTATTTTCATTCCGTTAATTCCAGGTCTTGTTGCCTCAGGAATTATAAACGGGGTCGCTAACTTTGCGAAAAACGCAGGTGCTGATCCGAATGCAACGTGGCTACAAATGCTACTACTCATTGGTGGCGGTATCTTTACATTCTTAGGAATTTTAGTCGGCTGGAATACAGCGAAAGAATTTGGCGGGACACCAGTTCTTGGGGCGATTGCGGGTATTTTAATTTTTAACCCGGCGATGGCGAATGTAAAATTATTTGGTGAAGCGCTCGTACCCGGACGGGGCGGATTGTTTGCAGTTATTTTTGCAGCATGGCTTATGGTTGTAGTAGAAAGACAAGTTCGAAAAGCAGTGCCAAATGCAGTTGATATTATCGTGACACCGCTCATTACTGTGTTAGTCGTAAGTATTGTAACGATGTTAGCCATTCAGCCGGTAGCAGGTTTCTTATCTGAAGGAATTACAAGCGGAATTAATGGTATTTTAAGTATTGGCGGCGCATTTGCGGGAGCAGTACTTGCTGGAACATTTTTACCTCTCGTTATGGTCGGATTGCATCACGGTTTAACACCAATTCATATGGAGTTTATTAATCAAACGCACGTAACGCCTTTATTACCAGTACTAGCAATGGCTGGCGCTGGGCAAGTAGGAGCAGCGATTGCCATCTATGTAAAAACAAAAAACAAACGACTTCGTAACGTAATTAAAGGTGCATTACCAGTTGGATTTTTAGGAATTGGCGAACCGTTATTATACGGGGTTACATTACCACTTGGGAAACCGTTTCTTACAGCTTGTTTAGGTGCAGCAGTTGGCGGTGCATTCCAAGCAGTTATGAAAACAGCCGCACTCGGAATCGGTGTATCAGGATTATCATTAATTCCGTTAATTGCTGATAATAAATATTTATTATATTTCCTTGGATTAGTAGTGGCATATACTTTCGGATTCATTTTTACGTACTTCTTCGGATTCAAAGAAGAAATGGCAGAAAACATATAGAGAAAGGGATTCCTTTCTCTTTTTCTATTCATAGAAAGGGAGATTCATATGATCGGAGTTTCAATTTATCTTGCAAAAGAACGAGTAAAGAAGCAAGAAGAATGGCTAAAAGTAGTGAAGGAAAACGGGTTTTCATCTATTTTTACATCATTGCACATTCCTGAAGATGACCCTGGTACGTACAAAGAGCTAATTCAAATACTTGGGAAACAAGCTCTTGAAAATGAGATGGAATTAATGGTCGATGTTTCTCCAAAATCGTTACATCATTTAGGGATGACTTACGAAAATGTAGAAGAGTTAGTGGAATGGGGCATTACTGGTTTACGAATGGACTACGGCATCACGCCGAAAGAAATCGCAAGCGTATCTCATAAAATGAAAGTAGCTTTAAATGCGAGTACGATTACAGATTCATTTTGGAAAGAGTTAATCATAGAAAATATAAAAGTAGAGAATGTAGAAGCGTGGCATAATTTTTACCCGCGCCCAGAAACAGGACTAGCAAAATCATTCTTACAAAAACAAAACGCATACTTACATGAGTGCGGAATAAAAACGATGGCATTTATTCCGGGAGATGGTGAAAAACGTGGTCCGCTATGTGAAGGTTTACCAACGTTAGAAAAGCACCGCAATATGCGCCCACTTGAAGCGTACTTAGAACTTGTACAAGATTGTGGTGTCGATAAGGTGTTAATCGGGGATATAAGCGGAAGTATAGAAAGTGTACAAGAGATAGCGAGTGCGAGTAGAGGAATTATTCCGCTGCGATACGAGCCATTGATAGAGAAAAGTGAAGTGTTAAAAGTGGTGGAGCGAGTGCATACAAATAGACTAGATCCAGCTCGTGATGTCATTCGTTCAGTTGAATCAAGAGAAGGAAATAAAGTGATTTTAAAGCCGATGCATACAATTGCAAGAAAGAAAGGCAGCATTACAATTGATAATGAATTGTACGGTAGATATGCAGGAGAGATGCAAGTTGCCACACATGATTTGCCTAAAGATGAGAAAGTGAATGTTATTGGCATGGTTGTAGAAGAGGACTTGTCTTTATTGCCGTATGTTGGCGCTGGAAAAATGTTTCAACTTTTTTGTGCAATAGAGTAAAAGCTTGAATTAGCACTATTTTGTAGGAAAACATTATCCGTAAAAGGGATAATGTTTTTTGTTTTCTTAAAAAAAGTATTTGACGAATGAAATGAAATACCGTATTGTTTTGACTTGTAAATAAAAGTTCACCATAACAAAACAAAAAGGAGAGTTCAAAATGAACCAATATATTGGGAATTTAATTATTCGTATCGTGTTAGGAGTGACATTCTTTGCGCACGGTTTAGCGAAGTTTCAATCAGGTATCGATAACGTAGCAGGATGGTTTACAAGCATCGGCTTACCAGGTGGTCTTGCATACGGCGTAGCAACAGTTGAATTAGTTGGTGGTATATTATTAATTATCGGTTTAGGCGTAAAATATGTAGGATTGTTATTCGCTCTTATTTTAGCTGGAGCTATCGTAAAGGTAAATGGAGCAGCAGGTTTATTAGGAGATGGAAAGAATCCAGGGTATGAATTAGATCTTGCATTATTAGCAATGGGTGCGTATTTATTCGTTGTAAAAGCAGAAGGATATGTAGATCGTTTCGTAAAAGAGAAAGTAATGAAAGCGAAGTAAACTTATTTATAAATTGTTGACTTGAATCATAATTGTAACTATAATGATTACAACTAGTTGATTAAGAATAAAACAATATAAATATTTTTTTACACAAGTTGTAACCGAGGTGGTTACGACTTGTGTAAAAAATAAATAAAACGGGAGGAAGTAACATGCCTAAATCAAATTTAGAAATTATTCGAAGCACGTATGAAGGATCAGCTTCTTCGAATGCAAAACATTTAGCAGAAGCCCTCTCTGAAAAAGTAGAATGGACAGAGGCAGAAGGATTCCCATACGGGGGAACTTATATAGGTGTAGAAGCAATAATGGAAAATGTATTTAGCCGATTAGGATCAGAATGGGATGATTTTAAGGCGAGTGTAAATATGTACCATGAAGTAAACGGAAAAGATGTAATTATTGCTGAAGGTGTTTATTCAGGAGTTTATAAAGAAACGGGAAAATCATTTGAAGCAGAGTTTGTTCATGTATGGCAACTGGAGAACGGAAAAATCGTGAAGTTTAAGCAGTATGTAGATAGTCATATTGTTAAGGAAGCGATGAAGAGCTAATGCTTTTTAAATGGATTGTAGGCATATGTATTACAATTATAGTAATTATCACGTCTATAGTTGGCGGAAAGAAATTGCTTGCATATGTGGAAAAAGAGAATAAAAATATTCAAATTGAGCGAGTGGCAAACGAAAAGGAGAAGAAAGTTGCAGAAGAAGCCCCACGAGTTAGCGAAGGTGAAATTATTTCTACTATGCACAAAATGGTACACCAAAAGGTAAAATCCTCTGAGAAATGGGGATTTGTAGAAATGACAACAAAAGAAATTTATAGCGTAAAGAAAGATATTGAAAATAGTATAGGTTTTCAATATAAAACGAGGTTACTTTCTATTATAAATAGATGGGAAAAAGGAGATTTTTCACAAACAGTTGAGGAGCATAACTTTTTATGGGGCCTTCAAGGTGGAGATACCGGCAAAGCGACGGAACGTTTATCGCCAGAAGAGGAAAAGCGGTATATAAAAGAAATGAAGAGTAAATAAAAACATCGCCACCCGGATGACGATGTTTTTTTCATTAAGAATGTTTTCGCATTAAAGCTCTAGTTGGTTGAACAGTAACCGTTTTGAAATGAGAAAATAAATAACATCCTGTCACAACGATCATTGTCCCTAAAATTTGTATCCACGTTAGATCTTCACCGAGGAAAAGGAATGCTAAAATAGCTGTGAAAATCGGATTGAAGTTTAGAAAAATACCGGATGTAGTCGCTCCTAATTTTTGCACGCCAATATTCCAAAACACCATACAAAGAACTGTGGAAATAAGCCCAGTATATAAAAGTGATGTTATGAAAGAAGTATTAATATTGGAAACGGTGAAGCTCCCTATGTTAAATGGCAGTAATAGAATAACGCCGAAAATACCAGAGTATAATGTTGCCATGAGTGGTGTCGTTGTTTTTGTTGCCCATTTACTACAAACAGAATAGATTCCCCAAATACAAACAGCCGCAATCATCCATAAATCGCCGCTATTAAAATGTAGTGAAAATAAAAGTGCAAAGTTACCTTTTAATAGGACAAGAATAACCCCAAAGAATGAAAGAATCATGGATAGAATTTGAAGTGTATTTACTTTTTCTTTTAGAAATAATACTGAAAATAGTGCAATTGAAATCGCATTTAATGTAGAAATAAGCCCTACATTCGTTGCGGATGTTTTTTCTAGTGCTAGAAATTGAAAGATGTTAAAAAGAGCGACCCCTGAGATTCCCATTAGTATTAACGGAAGTATTGCGGCACGAGGTGGAATGATTTTCTTTTCTTTAAACCATACGATCGGTAATAAACAAACGATCGCAATCATCCATCTTAAACTTGTTAGTGTCATCGGTGATGCATGATCAACGAGCGATTTTCCAACGACGAAATTTCCTCCCCATAATAAGCTCGTTAGTAATAGTAAAAAGACATAAAAATAAGGCATATTAAAATCCCCTTTGTTATAATCAATGTGAATTGTAAATAATTTTAGCATTTTTCTTCGTTGTGTAATATATTCTTTTGTATAATGGTTAAAAGTCGATAAAATATTTTGTTGTAAATAGTGTTTGTAGAATGATATTCAGTTTTGTATATGTTGTAAGGTGTTTTTTCGAATAATCATCGGTAAGAAAAAGGGGGAATTGTAATGGAGTCGTCTGTTATTAAAGTGTTAGATGATTTGGACGTACAAATTTTAGATATATTGCAGAAGGAGTCTCAAGTAAGTAATGCTGAGCTTGCGCGACGCGTTAATTTATCACCAGCTGCGATGCATGCGAGAATAAAAAGATTAGATGGAGAAGGGTTCATTGATAAGCAAGTAGCCATTTTAAATCAAGAAAAGCTTGGTTTTGATTTGTTATGTTTCATTTTTATGAGTACGAATATTCATCAATCGGATAAACTTGAGGTGTTGGAGAAAGAATTAGAAGCGATGCCTGAAGTGTTAGAATGTCACTGTTTAACAGGAGAATATGATTATTTATTAAAGGTTGCAAATCGTGATCGTAAAGAGCTGGAGCAGTTTATTAGAAAGTTGAATAAGCTGGGTATTACAAGGATACAGACGAGTTTAGCACTTCGTGAAATTAAATATTCGACAGTATTACCGATCCGAAATGAGGAACCGAGCATCGATTAGATTGCTTGGTTTTTTGTTTGTATAAAGTGATTGACGGGGAGAAAAGAGAGATGTATTATTATATAAAATTATGTATTAAAATTCAATTTAGGTTATAAATATTAATATCGGGGACAAGGGGATATAATATGAAAATCTTTAATGCGGTTACGAGTGATGTGAAAGAAATTTATAGTCTTATTGAAGCTTATGCAAAAGAAGGAGTAGTTTTACCACGTTCTCTTTTATCTCTCTATCAATATTTACAATGTTTATATGTTGTGAAAGAAAGCGATGAGATTGTTGGGGTTGCTGGTTTACATGTGTTAGGGGAGGACCTTGCAGAAGTCCGGTCGTTAGTCGTCTCGCATACATATGCAGGGAAAGGAATCGGGCGTATGTTAGTGAACCATGTAATAAATGAGGCAGCGAAAATAAAAGTGAATAGAGTCATTTCTTTAACATATGAAACGGAATTTTTTCAAAAGTGCGGGTTTGATTTTGTGAATAGAGATGCGTTACCAGAGAAAGTATGGATCGATTGTAGACATTGTCCAAAGGTGGATTATTGTGATGAGGTGGCGATGATTCGATATGTTGGGTGAAATTTTCAGAGAAAAAAGGCCCACTATTATGTACGTAATAGTGGGCATCTATATTTTAGGGGAATTTAAGAACTTGAATTCGTTTTTCTTACCGCAAAATTAAAAATGGGATTTTTAAGCTCATAGTTATAAGTAGAACCATCGACAAGCCCTACAACTTTATCGCTTTCGTAAAGATCAAGCATAAATTGTGCCATTTGTTTTGCGGTGTGGAATTTCGGTACAACATTATCGTATTGGAATTCATCAATATCAAATGAACGTTTTGCAAATTCTGTTTCAGTTGCACCAGGTGCTAAAACCTTTGCTTGCAGTTTTGCACCTTGTTGTTTCAATTCGTGAGATAAACCTTCTGTAAATGCACTTACATAGAATTTCGTAGCGCAATACGTAACAGCATCAGCAACGATTGTGTATCCACCGCCTGATGAAACGTTAATAAGTTGTGTGCCATCAACCATTGAATAATCTCGAACGAAAAGAGAGGAGAGTATTGTTAGTGCTTCTATATTTACATGTAACATCGTTTCTATTTTATTTAAATTTTGTTCAGCAATGGAGGCGAAATTACCAAAACCGGCGTTGTTAATCCACGTTTCAATTTGAAAGGCTTGTAGGCTTTCATACAGCTTATAAACATTTTTCGTGATAGATAAATCCGTTCTTCGAATAACAACATCCAATTCTGGATTCATTTCGTTAATTTTTAATTTTAATCCGTCTAATTCTTCTTGTCTTCGAGCTACAAGTATTAAGTTCTTTCCGCGAGCTGCAAAGGCTAAAGCCGATTCATAGCCAATTCCAGAACTCGCACCAGTAATAACAGTGTATTTCATATAAAATCCCCCTAAGTTCAAATAAATATATTATGGTTAGATTTTATTTGTTAGAGTATACTCTAAGTCAAATGTTTTTTATGAATTTGATAAGGCTATAAAATATATGAGGGTAAGCACGTGGAGGGAGTTAGAGTATGTACACAATTAGCGAGGTGGCTAAATTAATAGGAGTGAGTACACATACACTACGTTATTATGAAAAGGAAAATATATTAATTGCAAATCGCGATACAAATGGGAATCGAATGTATGCAGAGTCGCATATAAAGTGGTTGCAGTTTGTAATGAAATTAAAACAAACGCAAATGCCAATAGCGAAAATAAGAGAATACGCTAGATTATATTTAGAAGGGGAGCATACAACCGAAGCTCGTTTACAGCTCCTAGAAGATCATAGGAAATCTATTCAGATTCAAAGAGAAAACTTAGTAATTACAGAAAAGATGCTGGAGAATAAAATTATTGCATATAAGGCCTCTTTGGAAAGTAAATAGAAAACATAATCCGACTCTTAATTATTTATGATAAAAATGGATTTGATCTCATAGTGTGCCGGCAAATAAAAAAGAGCAGCTAGCAAAAGCTAACTGCTCTATTCAAGGGATCTCTCCAAGGGGGAGTGGAGAAAATATTATGTTACTAGCAGTATTGACGGGTTATTAGGAAATATACAAATCGGATGAAAGAAATTTTAAATAATCTTTCGGTATTGACAGTTTTTAAAATATTCATGTACAATACATATGAATGACATTCAGTCATTTTCGTATGGCAGGATTTAGTTAGTTTGGCAATGGAACAAATATAAATGGTAAATGAGGATGATAGTTGTTTATATATTAGTGATGAAGGAGTATATTTTTTTAAAACAAAAATGACTGATAGTCAGTCATAAGAGGTGAGAGGTATGAAAAATAGAGCTTGGTTATATGTCATATTAACATGTATCTTTGAAATTTTTTGGGTGTTTGGTTTTAATACCGCGGATACTTGGTGGCATTGGATTATTATTTTAGGAGTTATCGCTGTTGATTTTCACTTCCTTTCTAAAGCGTGTGAACATCTTGCGACAGGGACTGTATATGCCATTTTTGCCGGAGCTGGTACGGTAGGTACTTTCTTAATGGATGTATTCCTTTTCGGCGGGAGTTTTAGCGTAGGGAAACTATTCTTTATCATGATGGTTGTAGCCGGTGTTATCGGTTTAAAGCTGGCTGATAATAAAGAAGAAACTGTGGAAGGAGCTGCTTAAAGATGGGTTGGTTTTTCGTATTTTGTGCTGCAATTAGTGAAATAGTCGGTGTGATTGGTCTTAAAATGTATAGTAAAGATAAAACGTTAGCAAATGGTGCAATTTATATAGGTGGATTTGCTACATCCTTCGCATTCTTGTATACATCTTTCTTATTTTTACAAGTAAGTGTCGCTTATGCGGTTTGGATTGGTATTGGAACAGCAGGTGCCGTTTTATTAAACATGTTCCTGTTTGGTGAGTCGAAAAGTAAAGCACGTATCATTAGTGTGGCTCTTATTGTATGCGGAGTGACAGGATTGAAGGCTCTTTCTTAAAGATATATTGTATTTATCTCCTAATGGTTTATTAGGAGATTTTTATTATTAAAAAATGATTTCCTCTTAGAGTTCACTATCATTGACAGTACAATCGATTATCTTATAAAATGAGTGACAGTCATTCAATATGTGTGTGAAAGGGTTTAGATGATGAATAAAAAAGAAAAAATTGTCTATGCAGCTATTGAAGTGTTTCAGGAAAAGGGCGTTGAAAAAACGAAGATTTCTGATATCGTGAAATTGGCTGGCATTGCACAAGGAACTTTCTATTTATATTTTCCTTCTAAGTTATCTGTTATGCCTGCAATAGCAGAAGTGATGGTTGAAAAGATGATACTTGCAGTGAAAGAAAAAGTGCAAAATGATGCGCCTTTCTCAAGTAAAGTGACGCAAGTAATAGATGCGGTGTTTCACTTTATAGCGGAATATCGTGAAATACAAGCTTTAATGTATGCGGGTCTTGCATCTACAGAACATATAAAAGAATGGGAAGCTGTGTATGAGCCTCTTTATATGTGGCTAAGCGAGTTTTTAAGTGCGGCGAAAGAAGCTGGTGAAATTCGTGATTCGGTTCACGCGGAAAGAACGGCTAAGTTATTTATCGCTCTTGTTGAATCTGCAGCGGAACAAGTTTATTTATATGACCATAAAGATGATGAGCAAGTCGAGCTACAAAAGGCAGAAGTACTAGATTTTTTAACACATGCACTACATATAAAGAAGTAGTAAGATGAACCTGTCTGAAAAGGTAGGTTCATTTTTGAGGAAAACTGAATGATAGTCATTCACCTAATGCGTATGTATGTGTGGAAGGATAGAGTGAAATTCTAATGAGTGGGGCATCTCTACTCATGATTAGCCCACAAATAGCAGGATAAAGAAAAAGCTTCTTGGGCATTATTTTTTTGAGGAACTTACGGGAAGAGGTGTTAAAAAGTGAAGAAACCGATAAAAGAACAAAAGATGGTATTGGTCATTCTTTTGAGTAATATATTTATCGCTTTTTTAGGGATTGGATTAATCATTCCGGTTATGCCGTCTTTTATGAATGACATGAATTTAACAGGTAAGACGATGGGTTATCTCGTTGCAGTATTCGCAATGGCTCAGCTCATTACGTCACCTATTACAGGCCGGTGGGTCGATCTTTACGGTAGGAAGAAAATGATCATCATTGGATTATTTATTTTTGGTGTTTCAGAACTTCTTTTTGGATTAGGAAAAGATGTGTGGATGCTTTATGCAGCACGGGTGTTAGGCGGAATTAGTGCGGCGTTTATTATGCCTGGTGTTACGGCATATGTTGCGGATATTACATCTATGCAGGAACGTCCAAAAGCGATGGGGTATTTATCAGCAGCGATTAGTACGGGTTTTATTATAGGACCTGGAATTGGCGGATTTATTGCAGAGTATGGTATACGTGTGCCGTTTTTCGTTGCAGCAGCAATTGCCTTTATAGCATGTGTAATTTCGATCTTTATTTTAAAAGAACCGTTAACGAAAGAAGAACTTGCAGAGATTTCTGCTAACACGAAAGAATCAAGTTTTATTGGTGATTTAAAGAAATCATTACATCCAATGTATGCAATTGCATTTATTATCGTATTTGTACTCGCATTCGGATTATCAGCGTATGAAACTGTGTTTAGTCTATTTTCTGATCATAAGTTTGGATTCACACCGAAAGATATTGCGGCAATTATTACGATTAGCTCCATCTTTGGGGTAGTTGTGCAAGTATTTATGTTTGGTAAATTGGTTGATATGTTCGGTGAAAAAGTGTTGATTCAAATATGTTTAATTGTAGGTGCAGTATTAGCGTTTGTTTCAACTGTAGTCTTTAATTATTGGATTGTACTTCTCGTTACTTGCTTCATTTTCCTAGCATTCGATTTGCTTCGTCCAGCTTTAACGACGTTTTTATCAAAAGCAGCTGGAAAAGAGCAAGGATTCGTTGCTGGTATGAACTCGACTTATACGAGTTTAGGAAATATCGCAGGACCAGCGATGGGCGGAATATTATTTGATATGAATATTCATTATCCATATGCATTTTCAGGAGTTGTTTTAATAGTTGGTCTCGGCATTACGTTTATGTGGAGAGAGAAACAGCTAGCTGAAAGTTTTGCGAAGTAATAAAACCCCTTACGACGGTAAGGGGTTTTTGTTTTATCCCGCTTTAATTGGCAGTAAGACCCCCACCTCAAAATTCACTGAAAGCAAAGAATTTAGGTGGGGGATCAACTGCCCATAAAAGTCCGATTGGTGAGGGCTGATAATCAGTGGGGGATGAAGAAAACCCCCACTGATTAAAGTTTCACTTTATAAGCTTAATCCAAACCGTTTTAATTCAATGAAAATCCCCTCTAATTGCTTTCCTTTATCCGTTAATGTGTACTCTACACGAGGCGGAACTTCTGGATATACTTTTCTCGTTATAATACCTTGAGATTCTAATTCTTTTAGGCGAAGTGATAATGTTTTCGGACTAATCCCGTCCATTGATTTTTGTAAATCACTAAAGCGTAATGTTCCTTCGATAAGAAGGTCGCGAATGATTAAAAACGTCCATTTTGTACGAATTACGTCAAGTGTTTTAGCGATAGGACAAGGTATGCCAGGTAAACCTTTCGTTAATTCAACTGGATCTATATTGTTCATGGAACTAGCCTCCATAAAATTTTTTTGGATGAATTTGCTTTATAGTATCACAAAACTATACTTTTGGTAACTATATGAAAAAAATATCACTACTTCCATAAAGAAAGTTAGTGCATATACAATAGCAATACGAAATACAAAGGGTTTGTATGAGGAGGTGATTTTCATGGGGATGAAAAAGTTGTTTGGGTTCTTTAGTTTGTTTGTTATTTGTATTGTACTTGTAGCATGTAGCGGGGAACAAAAAACGGAAATCCAGTTATTAAAAGAAATGCCGAAGCCAAAAGCAATGACAATTGATCCCTCACTAAGTAAAAAGGAAGCGACCGAAATGGTTCATGCAGCGCAGCGTTTTTATGCATTTTGGGATACAGGTAAGGAGGAACTTATTCTGCAAACTGTTTCTGAAAATTTTTCCGATAATACATTGCCGAAAGGGCGACCACAAGGCACTGAAGGATTAAAGTTTGCGGCACAAAATTTTCGTAAAGTCGTTCCTAATATACATTGCGAGATTGAAGATTTATTAGTCGTCGGTGATAAAGTAACAGCTCGTCTTTCTTTTACAGGAACGCATAAGGATAAGAAAATCAATTTTTTTGCAATTGATATTTTACATGTGAAAGACGGAAAGATAACGGAAGACTGGCATTTAGAAGATAATCTTACGCTGAAACAGCAACTGGGGTTAATAGCCGAGGAGTAAAATAAGGGAGAGAAAAGCGATGAAAAATATATTCATTATAAATGGACATGAAAAATACGGTACAAAGGAAGGCAGATTAAATAAAACGTTAGTTGATTATATGATAACTGTATTAAGCGAGAAGCATCATGTGAAAACAACAACGATTCAAGATGGCTACAATATTAAGGAAGAGCAAGAGAAGTTTTTATGGGCCGATGTTGTGATTTATCAAACACCGATTTACTGGTTTAGTGTACCGGGCTTATTTAAAACGTATATGGATGAAGTATATGAATATGGTTTGTTCTTTAAAGGTGCTGATGAATATGGAACAGGTGGTTTATTAAAAGAGAAGCAGTATATGTTTTCTACAACTTGGAATGCACCTGAAAAGGCATTTGGAGATAAGACGAAGTTCTTTGAAGGGGAAAGTTTAGAGTCAACGCTTAGCCATTTACACCGCGTGCAAAAGTTTCTTGGCATGAGTCCGTTAAAGAGCTTTGCTTGTTATGATGTGGTGAAGAATCCTACAATTGATAAGTATTTAGAGAACTTGAAGAATCATTTAGAAGAAATCATTTAATAATTACAGCCATCCCCATATTTAATGCGGGGATGGTTGTATCCATAATTTCGCAAAATTTGCCCAGCCGAATGAATCAATTGTTACATTTTTTAAAGAAGAAGGGTATGTTTTTTCTTTTTAAAACGGATCAACTTCAGCTAAATTTGGAGTAGTACTAGGCTGTAGCAAAAGATTTTTTAACGTTCCTACTTCAGAAAGAGCTACTAATATGTAGCCACTAATCAGTACAATAAGCCCAATGACGCGTAACGTTTGTAAGCTTACTTCATTATTATTCGTTTCCGTTGGATTTGGGGGCGTTGAAGGTGGATTATTGTTCATAGCTAGGCTCCCATCTTTTTTTATTTATATATGTGTAAAATTATTATTTAACTTATGGATAGGAATCGTATAGTCATTTTCACTATATGAGAAATGCCTATGAAAAGTGATTAGAAATTTGGGGACGAAGAAGGGAGGAATCCACAGGTCATTAAAAATGATATTCCTTTTTAATTTTCATACAAATAAAAAGGTTAACCAAAGTAGCTAAACAGCTATTTTGGCTAACCTCTAATAACTATCCTAGTATACGCAACGATTCTTCAATAAACGCTGGGATGTCCTCCGGTTGTCTACTTGTTACTAGCTGATTTTGGCATACGACAACCTCTTTGTCATGGAAATTTCCACCGGCATTTTTTAAATCGACCGAAATGGATTTATATCCAGTCACATCACGTCCTTCAAGCGTTTGGGCAGTGATGAGTAATTGGGGGCCGTGACAAATAGCAAAAACAGGTTTTTTCGCATCCATAAATGCTTTGCTAAAGCGAACGAAACGTTCATCTGCACGAAGTATATCTGGGGAAAATCCGCCTGGTATGAAGAGGGCATCAAAGTTCTCTGGAGAAACATCATCGATACCTTTATCAATTACAACTTCACTTTTTCCTTGTTTACCGTGTACCGTTTTACCTTTTTCTGCTTCAATAGTTGTTAATTCATATCCCTTTTGTTTAAAAGCTTCTGCTGGCTCTGTGTATTCTGTGTCCTCAAAATAATCTGTTATTAAAGTAGCAATTTTTTTACTCATTCTAATCCGCTCCTTACATTATATTATCGGTTCCAGAATCGTCCTTGGGCAATGCCTTCTATAAATGATTCAATTGAAGTATCTGTTAAGTTGTAAACTCCTGCTTCATCCAGTTTAACCTTACTATGGTCTAAAGCATGAGGGTCGCTAAGGACATAGGCTATCGGTTTAAAGTGTTTAAAAGTAGTTTCTGCAAATTCTAAAACAGGGGGTTTAATGACAGATTCACTACTAAACACTAAGACTGCATCAAAAAGTGAGGAGTCTGCTGTTGTATAAGTATCCGTTACTTTAATAGAATCATTGAAATGATGAATTTTATTATCTATGATGCCATAGTTAATTCGGTGCTGTGCAAAAGCTTGAATCCATTCGAACAGAAGGGAAATGCTTGGATCGCCATTTAATAGAATTGCCACATTTTTGGAATCAGCTTTAAAAATAGTATTGGACATGCTGAGTGCAGGTGATTTTGCATCCGAATTTATTTCTTGATTTTCCTTAGGCAAGGGAGCTCCAATCATGTTAGCGACTTCCTTTGCTAATTGACGATCGACGTGGTTTAAAAGAGCAATTACATTTGCCTTCACCATGTCTGATTTGCACTTCCCAACTTCAAAGCAAAATGCGTCTTTTATGTGCTGCTTTTCAATAGCATTCATACTATTGTAGAAAAGTTTAGCCTGAGAATAAAAGTTAAGGAAGCTTTTACTGCGCCCCCTAATTTTATGTCCATCAACCTTTTCTTGATAATGTTCATATCCGCCCTGTTCGGCTTGGACGGTTGCTGGTTGATTGTTATTTAAGCCATTAGGATGATAGCTTGTTTGACCGCGATGAATCTGCATTTGATGCATACCATCACGTTGATTATTATGAAAAGGACATACAGGCTGGTTAATAGGAATTTGGTGGAAATTAGGACCTCCTAAACGAGATAATTGTGTATCTGTATAGGAGAACAATCTTCCTTGCAGAAGAGGATCATTTGAAAAATCAATACCTGGTACGACATGGCCAGGGTGAAAAGCTACCTGTTCCGTTTCGGCAAAGAAGTTATCAACATTTTTGTTCAGTGTCATTTTACCAACTAGTTTTACAGGAACTTCTTCTTCAGGCCATAGTTTCGTTGGATCTAAAATATCAAAATCAAATGCATGCTCATCTTCTTCCGGAATTAACTGTAATCCAAGCTCCCATTCCGGATAATCGCCTTTTTCAATTGCTTCGTATAAATCTTGACGATGGAAATCAGGATTTTTCCCAGCAATCCTTTGAGCCTCATCCCATACTAATGAATGAACCCCTAGGGTAGGTTTCCAGTGAAACTTTACGAAGTGGGCTTTTCCTTCTTTATTAATAAGTCGAAATGTATGAACTCCAAAACCTTCCATCATTCGTAAACTACGCGGAATTGCGCGATCACTCATCTGCCACATAACCATATGAGTAGACTCGGGATTATGCGCAACAAAATCCCAAAATGTATCATGAGCACTAGCTCCCTGAGGAATATCATTATGTGGCTCTGGTTTAACTGCATGTACAAAATCAGGAAATTTAATAGCATCTTGGATAAAGAATACTGGCATATTATTACCTACTAAATCATAGTTACCTTCATCTGTATAAAATTTTGTGGCAAATCCGCGCACATCTCTTACTGTGTCATTGGATCCTTTAGAGCCTTGAACGGTCGAGAACCGTACAAATACAGGTGTTTTTTTTGAAGGGTTAGTAAGAAAATCTGCTTTTGTATATGCCTCTAAAGATTCATAAAGCTGAAAATAACCATGTGCGCCAACTCCGCGCGCATGAACAATCCTTTCAGGAATTCGTTCATGATCAAAGTGGGTCATTTTCTCGCGAAAGTGGAAATCCTCCATTAAGGTTGGGCCTCTTAAGCCCATCTTTAAAGAAAATTCATCCTCGGCTATTTTTACTCCTTGGTTTGTTGTTAAAGCATGTTTGCATTGATTATCTGTAATGTGATGTTCCAATTGCTCCATTTTCTTATTCACAATATAGGCACCTCCTTTGCCCTGTTAATTTAATACATACCCTTTTTATTAGGACGTAAACATGTATTATCGTTTTTATATGTAAAATTATAAAATATCGATTGTGCCGATGATTCTTGTTTGAGGAGGAAAAATAAAAAAGCCAAGGAGAGAATTTATTTTCTCCTTGGCTTTTATGATAATCCCTTTCGTTAAAACGAGGAAACGCGTTGCTTCGTTTTTGGTACAATAATACATTTGATCCAGAGTAACCCGACAATCATAATGATAAGGCTATGTAAAAATTGACTTGTAGCAATGAGTATAACAATTGAAAATACAATGAGTTGAATGCTTAGCAATATAAAGATTAAGTGAAGAAATTGATTCATTCGTTTCTCAGTATCAATTGGATATAATGCTACAATAATATTTCCCGAAAAATATTTCCACAGGGAACGGAGCTGCATAGAAATCATATATAGGACGATGTAAGCGATAGCGCCTTTTACGTATATGTTTGGTATAAAATATAAGGCGAAGGCACCGATCAACCCTAAACGAATATATATACCGAAATAATCATTCCCACGTAAAAATGCCAGTGTATGTAAATAGAAGAAAGTTGCTTGTTTTTTATGTAATAAAGGTTCAATCCAATTTGTAAGCCATTTTCTTTTATTTACTTGCTTATTTAGTTGTGGAACATCGGTGAAAATGCTAGCAAATTGATAAAAACGAACGTTCATTTTTTCTTCTTGCTCGATTATGTAATCCCACGGTATTCGTTTTGTAGGCTGTTTTTTCGTGTATAGAAGTAGGAAAGCAAGTAGTAAGAGCAATCCGCCTAATATGAGAACATGTGCCGAGTAAAATAGCATGTAAATGATTAGGGCGTTACAAGTAATACGAATAATGAACCATATGTTTTTTTCATGACTATCACGCCACATCCAATGTGTATATATATTCCAAGCTTTCGTAATCATTAAAACGATAAAGATTGTACATAAGAAAGGTACAGTTAATTGTAATGATTGCAGTGCAAGTGGAACGAGAATAAGGAACGTAAATAATAATGGGAAAAGCTGAATGATGTAATTATATAGAAGAGATTTTTTAAAATAAGACGTTAGTTTCTCTTCTAATGCAAGCAAATAGACAGCATCAGGTTTTTGAATAAATGTACGGATCGGGCATCTCGTTATAATGAATGTAAGTACAATCGTGATAAGTAGTAAAGATATTCCTTTAGAAGGAGATGCTTTTAGAAACTGAGCATAGTAATATGCGCCAACGCATGAAATAAAGATAAAGCTATATAGTAAACCGTTAATCATACGTGCAAAGTATGTAATGATATTTTGAATATGTTGTTGGAAGCGACTGCTCCATAGTGATTCGATTGACATGTTTTTCACCTCTTTGTTCTATTATATATGTTTTACAAAAGAAAAAACGAGCAAATTGCGTTATGCAACTTGCCCGTTTTTCTTTTCGTTATTTTTTTTCTCATCACGATTCATTAATGGATAGAAAGCAAATCCGATTACGAATAAACCAATTCCGAGAAGGAACGTTTTTATATCGGATGCGCCGGTTTTAATAACCCATAGTGCGTAGCAAAGTGCGATTACTGCTACTATGCCATCTGTAATTCTTGCCCGCATTTCATTTTTATATGTTTCACCAGTTGCGACTAGTTTTAACTGGAAGATTGGTGAAACGAGATATGGAATGAGGTAGGCTAGTGTTGATACGGTAATAACGAATGTATAAGCTTCCGCAATTGTTCCGGATAGTGTTGAGAATAAGAACACTTGCGACATAATGTTTGTTAATCGTAATGAGTAAATTGGACTTCCTTTTTTATTTGTTTTCGTAAAGAAGGAAGGGAAGAAACCTTCTTTTGCAGCTTGATATGGTACTTCTGAGCTTAATAAAATCCAGCCCAAGATAGAACCGAATAGGGAAGTAAGAGCAAGTAATGCCATCAGTTTCCCGCCGCCATGCCCCATTGCAGCGTTTAATGCGTCTGCTAATGGACGTTCAGAAGCTTGTAATTTATCAACGTGAAGGACACCCATTGTTAAAATTGTAATTCCTAAGTAAATCGCAACTGTAATAAGTAATCCCGCAACTGTTGCGCGTTTTACTGTTTTAGGAGAGGTAGCACGGTTTGATAAAAGTACTGCTGATTCAATTCCGATAAATGCCCAAAGTGTTGTAAGAGCGGCTAAATTTACTTGTGAAAGAAGGCCGTGTGATACACCTGATTTATCGATCATCGGTGTGTACCATTGTCCAAACTTAGAAGCCTCGAATGCAAATAACGTAACGACGATGAATAAAAGGAATCCTGTTACTTTCGTTGTTGTTGCTAAGAAGTTTAGTTTTCCAGCTCCGCTTACACCGTTTGTTAATATAATATGAGTTCCCCAAAGTAAGATGGAACAAATCGTAAATGTAATTAGTTTTCCGACTTCTATGTTAAAAGAACCGATTGAAAATAGTAGTCGTGTATCTTTCATAATTGGGAAGAAGAGTGATAAATATCCCGCGAAAGATGTAATGATGGCAACGTTACTTGCCCAGTTTGCAACCCAATATCCCCATACCATACTGAAACCAGCCATTTTTTTCTTTTTTGGTGTTGAGAATAAAGCATATGCATGACTTTGTGGTCCTGTCGTTAAATCAGGACGACGAATTGCTAAATTACCGAAAACAAGAGCTAGCATTAAAACACCAAACCCTGTTGTTAACCAAGCTAAAGTGACACCGAGAGGGCTTGCTGTTTGTGCCAACGTACTTGGCACCATGAAAATACCAGCGCCAACCATGTTACCGACAACGAAAGCTGTTAGTACCCAAAAGCCCCATTTTTTTTGTTGCATAGAAAATACCTCCAAAGTTAGTATAACCAAGTCAAGCGAGGAGATATGTATGTCTTCTTAGTAGAGAAGAGAAGTCCCAAACAAAACAAAAAAAGCACGTAATTTGCCGCTACATGCTTTCTATCTTATAAGAAACCCACGACATACCTCTCGATAGCTCTCCACAAACGAAACGTTTCGTTTGTGACAGTTCTGCACTTATTAAATGCAGACCCAGCAAGCGTGCATGGTGGACACGGGCTTACTTCGGCAATCATTCCTTTCTCATTCCTTCATCAATGCCACTACATCTCCTGAAATGATACTTTTAATGACTGCAACCTCTACCTCACCGAGATACGAATGAGGATTTAAATATTAAATTAACGTCTTTAAGAGTAACAAATGAATTTTTATACGTCAATGGATATAGTAATAATCAGATTATAGAGAAGAGTTTGTGATTAGGAATGAATAATTATTTGATATAAAAAGAAGCTGATCTAAAACTAGATCAGCTTCTACATATAAGATTAAACGAAGTTTAATACAGTTACTTTTTCACGTGTCATAGACTCAAGGCTCTTACGAATACCTTGTGCGCCCATACCTGAACCTTTTACACCGATGAATGGGAAGTGGTCAGGGCCGCGCTCTGTACGTCCGTTAATTTGAACAGAACCAGTTTCGATTTTGTTAGCAATTGCAAATGCTTTGTTAATGTCTTTTGTGAAGACACTTGCTTGTAAGCCGAACTCTGATTTGTTAGCAATTTCAATTGCTTGCTCATCTGAAGAAACACGGATGATTGGAAGGATTGGGCCGAATGGCTCTTCCCAAGCAACTTTCATTTCTTCTGTTACGTGGTCGATTAATGTTGGGTAAATTAAGTTACGCTCACGTTTGTTACCGATAATAATTGTTGCACCTTTTTCTACAGCGTCGTCAACTAAACCTTGAACGAAGTCAGCAGACTTGTCGTCGATTAATGGAACGATTGTGCTATCTTGTTCTGGAGATCCAACTGATAGTTCAGCTACTTGCGCTTTTAATAAGCTAACAAGCTCATCTGCTACGTTTTCGTGTACAAGTACACGTTTAATAGCTGTACAACGTTGACCAGAGTAAGAGAATGCACCGCTTACGATATGGTTTGCAGCATCTTGTAAGTCAGCATCTTCACGAACGATACCAGGGTCTTTACCACCAAGTTCTAATACAAGTGGAATCATTGCAGCTTTTTTCGCTAAATGTTTACCTGTATTTGTACCACCTGTGAACGATACCATATTGATGCCTTCGTGTTCTACTAAGTAGTCACCAATTACAGAACCACGTCCTGTAGCTACGTTTACAAGACCTTTTGGAAGGCCAGCTTTATGTAGTGCTTCAACCATTTTAATACCACTAATTGCACCTTGAGTTGCTGGTTTGAAAATAACAGCGTTACCCATAATTAATGCTGGTGCAAGTTTTGCAGCAGATAAGTTTACTGGGTAGTTAAATGGTGCGATTGCTAATACAACACCAAGTGGTGCGCGTTGGATGATCGCAAGTTTAGATTTCGTTCCGCCAGGGAAGCTATCGCCCAGCATGCTTTCTCCGTGCATATGAAGAGCTTCTTCAATTGTGTAACGAATGAAATCAGCTGTACGAACAACTTCTTTCTTCGCATCTTTATATCCTTTACCGACTTCTTTCATAATGATATCGGCAATTTCATCTTGCATATTTACGAGCTCATCAGCCCATTTATATAAATATTTTGCGCGATCTTGTAGAGAAGCTTCCGCCCATGATTTTTGAGCTTCTTTTGCAGATGTAATTGCTTCATCTACTTCTCCGCGAGTAATTGCTTGTACTTGTCCAATTACTTCGTGTAAGTATGGAGATGGAATTTCGATTGTTTCTCCTGAAGAGCTTTCTCTCCATTCTCCGTCTAAATAAAATTTGTACGTATTGCTAGTTGTCATGATTAGTCCTCCTAAAATAGCAACTTGTAAGAGTGAGTATAAGGTGATTGTAGGGTGTTTGATAACATTTTTCAAATGAAATGTTTGTGAAAACGATTTCTTATTCTTTTTTTATTTTGTATGCCCTTTCTTACAGAAGATTCCCTTATTTCAAAATGATGTAGCGTATATTTTTATTCATTGTGTAAAAAAACAATTGACAGAATACTCAATAAAGTTGTAAGATTATAAATGGAAAATAAATGAAGGGGGTGTGCGTAATGATTGTAATCGTAAATGTGATGGGCTTAGCTCTGTTAAATGGCAGAAAACATTCATATCATTACGCAACCCGTGCGGATATATAAGGCATCTTTGTCTTATAAAAAGCGTACGTTGCGTATATCGTAACGTACGCTTTTATGCATTTTTGTGCATATCGTCAAGCGGCGGTATGCTTTTTTTTGTTTTCCACATTACTATATAAAATTTTGGAAGGTGGAAAAATGTGATGAGATTGTATGGATTACGAAATGTAAATGTGATGGATCTGGATAGTGGGTAAAGAAATGGGAGTGAAACGAGAACGAGAAGGGAGAGGTTACATTGTTATCAGTATTACTAAAGTTAAAATGGTTTTTTAAAGAGCATTGGAAGAGATATAGTATCGCCATTGGAGCTCTTTTAATTGTAAATATAGTTGAAGTCATTCCCCCGAAAGTGTTAGGGGTTACGATTGATAATATAAAAACAGGAACGTTAACGAATGCAGCGATTATGCAATTTATTCTTATTTTAATAGGGGTTACGGTAATTGGATATGGTCTTACTTTCGTTTGGCAACATCAATTGTTTGGGGGAGCATTCGTACTGGAGAAGACGATGCGCTCTAAATTTATGGGGCATTTACTTAAGATGACACCGACGTTTTATCATAAAAATCGTACTGGTGATTTAATGGCGAGAGCGACAAATGATTTAAAAGCAATTGCTATGACAGCTGGTTTCGGTATATTAACGCTCGTGGATTCGAGTTTATATATGCTTACGATTGTCTTTATGATGGGATTTACAATTAGTTGGGAGCTTACATTTGCGGCACTTATACCGCTTCCGATTATGGCGTATGCGATGAACATATATGGAAAGAAATTGCATGAGAGATTTACAGTTGCGCAAGATGCGTTCGGAGATATGAATGATAAAGTACTTGAATCGATCGCTGGTGTGCGCGTTATTCGTGCATACGTACAGGAAAATGCAGATGTGGGAAGGTTTCATCATTTAGGAGATGACGTCTACGAAAAAAATATGAAAGTAGCAAGAATTGATGCATTATTCCAGCCGACGGTGAAAATGCTTGTTGGCCTTAGTTATTTAATCGGTTTAGTGTACGGCGCATATCTTGTATTTCAATCAAAGGTGACACTTGGTGAACTTGTTTCATTTAACGTGTATTTAGGGATGATGATTTGGCCGATGTTTGCAATTGGCGAATTAATTAATGTTATGCAAAGAGGAAATGCTTCGCTAGACCGTGTGAATGAAACGTTAGCGTATGAACCAGATGTCAAGGATCCGAAAAATCCAAAGCTTGTACAAGAGCCGGATTATATTCAGTTCGATGACGTTACCTTTTCATATCCTTCATCAACTGAAACAAATTTAAAAAAGGTTTCATTTACATTAAAACAAGGGGAAACGCTTGGGGTTGTTGGAAAAACAGGAAGCGGAAAAACGACGCTCGTACGCCAGCTTCTTCGTCAATACCCACTTGGAGATGGGGATATTGCAGTCTCTGATGTGACGTTAGATAACATAACGAATGAAAATGTACTCGGATGGATTGGGTATGTACCTCAGGAACATATTTTGTTCTCAAAAACAGCGAGGGAAAATATTTTATTCGGAAACCGAGAAGCGACTGAAGAAGAACTCGAGAAAGCGATTGAAATTGCGGCGTTTACAAAGGATTTAGAGTTTTTACCAGAAGGGTTAGAAACGCTCGTTGGAGAGAAAGGTGTTTCTTTATCGGGAGGGCAAAAACAAAGGATCTCGATTGCGCGAGCTGTTATTCAAAATCCGGAAATATTAATTTTGGACGATTCTTTATCAGCTGTTGATGCTCGTACGGAAGCAGCAATCATTGAAAATATAAGAACAGAAAGAAGCGGAAAGACGACAATTATTACGACGCATCGTTTATCTGCCGTACAACATGCGGATTGGATTCTCGTTATGGATGAAGGTGAAGTAATGGAAGAGGGTACGCATGAACAGCTTATTCAAAGCGGAGGCTGGTATGCGGAGCAGTTTGAAAGACAACAAGGTGAAAGTGAAAGTGAAAGTGCGGATAGTGGGGTGAAAATATGAGTGTTTCAAAACGATTGTTTCAATATGCGATGAAAGTGAAAGGGACGATTTTTGCAGCGATGCTAATGTTGTTTATTTTCGTCATCGCAGAGCTTGCTGGTCCTTTCGTCGCGAAAACGATGATTGACGATCATATCGTTGGAATAGAGAAACCGTGGTATGAAACAGAAAAGAGTGAAGAGGCTGTTTCGTATAATGGCACCTTCTATAAGCGAAGTGATCGCTTTGGAGAAGGGGAGAAAAAAGGAAAAGAAGTACGTGTGATGCAAGTTGGTTTTCAATATTATTTTGTACCGAATAAAGTAAATCTGGAAGGGTCACGTACTGTAAAAGATGATATGATTACCGTCCAAAATGGTAAGGCAGTGCAAGTGTATAAAGCGAAATCATTAACGAAAGAAGAAGTGTTTGCGTTTTATAAACCAGAAATAAACCCCCTATTATTACTTGGTGGTGGTTATTTCGCTTTATTAGTAGTTGTCTCATTATTTGCATACGGAAAGCAATTTTTCCTACAGAAGGCAGCGAACAAAATTATTCAAATTATGAGGGAAGATGTCTTTTCTCATATTCAAACGTTGCCGATTCGTTATTTCGATCATTTACCAGCAGGGAAAATTGTATCGCGTGTAACGAATGATACGGAAGCCATTCGTGATTTATACGTAACGGTACTGGCGACATTCGTTTCTAGTATCATTTATATTATTGGGATATTCGCTGCGCTATTTTTACTCGATGTAAAATTGGCGACGTTATGTTTACTTATTATCCCGATTTTAATTGTTTGGGCAATTCTTTATAGAAAGTATGCGTCTGTATACAATCATAAAATGCGCTCACGTTTATCTGATATTAACGGAACAGTGAATGAATCTATTCAAGGGATGCCGATTATTCAAGCGTTTCGTCAAGAGCGTGAAACGAAGAAAGAGTTTGAAGAATTAAATGGCGATTATTTTAAATATCAAAATAAAATTTTGAATTTAAATGCAGCAACTTCTCATAATTTAGTGTCTGTATTAAGAAATATCGCTTTCACAGGTGTGATTTGGTACTTCGGTGGTGCTTCATTAAGTGCTTCAGGCGTCATTTCTCTAGGGATACTGTATGCGTTCGTTGATTATTTAACACGATTGTTCTCGCCAATTACAAATATGGTAAATCAGCTTGCTAACTTAGAACAATCGCGTGTTGCATCAGAACGTGTTTTTGAATTGTTAGAGGAAAAAGGGGAAGCAGTAGAAGAGGAACGTATGCCTCGCTTACAAGGAAATGTAAAGTTTGATAATGTGTCGTTTTCTTATAATGGAAAAGATGAAGTGCTAAAAAATATTTCTTTTGAAGCGAAACAAGGAGAGACAGTGGCACTTGTCGGTCATACTGGATCAGGAAAAAGTTCCATTATGAATGTACTCTTCCAGTTTTACGAGTTTGAAAAAGGGAAGCTTACGATTGATGGTCACGATGTAAAAGAGATGCCGAAACAAGCAACGCGTGAACATATGGGAATCGTACTGCAAGATCCGTTTTTATTTAGCGGGACGGTCGCTTCTAATGTAAGCTTAGAGAATGAAAAAATTTCAGAAGATCGCATCGTAAAAGCATTGCGTGATGTTGGTGCTGAACGGTTTGCGAACAATATAGATGAAGAAATTACGGAGAAAGGAAGCACACTTTCAACCGGAGAACGTCAGCTTATTTCGTTTGCTAGAGCACTCGCTTTTGATCCAGCCATTTTAATTTTAGATGAAGCAACGTCTAGTATTGATACAGAAACAGAGGCGATGATCCAACAAGCGTTAGAAGTTGTGAAAAAAGGAAGAACGACATTTATTATCGCTCACCGTCTTTCAACAATTAAAAGCGCAGATCAAATTATTGTGCTTGATAGAGGAACGATTTTAGAAAAAGGCTCTCATGATGAACTAATGAAAAAGCGTGGGCGTTATTACGATATGTACAAAACGCAAATGGAAGGAAACCAGAGCGCTTAATATGTATGGAGGAGAACTTGTGATTTTCACAAGTTCTTTTTTAGTGAATCAGGGCTGTTAAATAAGAAGTATTGTTTTACCTTTTTCTTTATAAATGCTATATTAAAAAATGTTACTTATTTTTTGTATGTAGCGTTATTTTCCCCTTTTGTTTGATTATGAAGAAAAAGGATAAACTAAATAAGAACATTTTCATTGAAAAATTGTTCAAGATTGCATACAATCAATATAGTTTTTAAATTCCTATCAGAATACTTGGAGGATTACCATTATGAAAAAATTATTTTCAGTACTTGCAGTAACTACATTAGCAATCGGGATTGTAGCGGGCTGCGGTAAAGAAGAGAAAAAAGATACAGCTAATCAAGATGCGTTACAAAAGATAAAACAAAGTGGTGAACTTGTAATTGGAACAGAAGGTACATATCCACCGTTCACATTCCACGATTCAAGTAATAAATTAACTGGATTTGACGTTGAATTAGCAGAGGAAGTTGCAAAACGTTTAGGAGTAAAACCTGTATTTAAAGAAACACAATGGGATAGCTTACTTGCTGGTTTAGATGCAAAACGTTTCGACATGGTTGCGAATGAAGTTGGTATTCGTGAAGATCGTCAAAAGAAATATGACTTCTCTAGCCCATATGTTTCATCTTCAGCGGTATTAGTTATTGCGAAGGATAAAGATAAACCTGCTACATTTGCTGATGTAAAAGGATTAAAAGCAGCACAATCTTTAACAAGTAACTATGCAGATATTGCTAAGAAAAATGGTGCGGAAATCACGAATGTAGAAGGCTTTAGCCAAGCTGCAGAATTATTAAACACTGGCCGTGTTGATTTCACAATTAATGATAAATTATCAGTGTTAAATTATTTAGAAACGAAAAAAGATGCAAAAATTAAAATTGTAGATACAGAAAAAGAAGCGTCACAAAGTGGATTCTTATTCCGTAAAGGTAGTGACAAGCTAGTACAAGAAGTAAATAAAGCGTTAGAAGATATGAAAAAAGATGGTACGTACGATAAAATAGCGAAAAAATGGTTCGGTGAAAATGTATCTAAGTAGTGCGTTGGTTTCAGATCGATTGTCTACTTGGATAGATATTATGCAGTCTTCCTTCATGCCTATGCTGAAGGAAGCTGTGTTTACGACAATTCCATTAACGCTTATTACATTTATTATCGGGATTATACTTGCGACGTTAACAGCGCTTGCACGTATTTCAGGTAGTCGTATTTTACAATGGATTGCTCGTATCTATGTATCTATCATTCGCGGAACGCCACTTCTTGTACAGTTATTTATTATTTTCTATGGTCTTCCAACTCTTAATATTGAAGTTGAGCCATATACAGCAGCAGTTATTGGATTTTCGTTAAATGTTGGTGCGTATGCATCTGAAATTATTCGTGCTTCTATCCTTTCAATCCCGAAAGGACAGTGGGAAGCAGCTTACACAATTGGGATGACATACCCGCAAGCATTAAAACGTGTTATTTTACCGCAGGCAACGCGAGTATCTATTCCGCCGCTTTCGAATACATTTATTAGTTTAGTGAAGGATACTTCATTAGCATCGTTAATTTTAGTAACAGAAATGTTCCGAAAAGCGCAGGAAATTGCGGCAATGAACTATGAGTTTTTAATTGTTTATTTCGAAGCAGGTCTAATTTATTGGGCAATTTGCTTCTTATTATCTATTGTGCAACAAATATTAGAAAAACGTTCAGAACGTTACACTCTAAAATAACCCTTTCATAAAAGGAGTTTTTGTTTTTATGATTTCAATTCAACATTTACAAAAAAGTTTCGGAGATAATACCGTACTAAAACATATAGATTTATCAGTTGAGAAGGGGGAAGTTGTTGTTATTATCGGCCCATCTGGATCTGGTAAAACGACATTCCTGCGTTGTCTCAACGTGTTAGAAACGCCGAACGCTGGTAATATTCGCATCGGTAATAAAGAGCTCGACTTCTCTCAAAAAGTATCGAAGAAAGATATTGTCAATCTTCGTACGCAAACAGGTATGGTATTCCAGCACCATAATCTATTTCCGCATTTAACAGCACTTCAAAATGTAATGGAAGGGCTCGTTACAGTGAAAAAGATGGGGAAAGAAGAAGCGAAGAAAAAAGCAAACTATTTCCTTGAAAAAGTTGGTCTTGCGGATAAAGTAGACTTATATCCGTTCCAATTATCAGGCGGACAACAACAGCGCGTTGGAATTGCTCGCGCGCTTGCGATGGAGCCGGAAGTGTTACTATTTGATGAGCCGACGTCAGCACTTGATCCTGAACTCGTTCAAGAAGTTCTGAAAGTAATGAAAGAACTTGCTAAAGAAGGCATGACGATGGTCATTGTAACGCACGAAATGCGTTTTGCGCATCAAATTGCGAACCGCGTTATTTTCATGGATGGCGGTGTCGTTGTCGAACAAGGTACACCAGAAGATGTATTTACAAATCCAAAAGAAGAACGCACGAAGAAGTTTTTACAAATGTTGCAGTAAATGAAGGAAGGTCTCAAGGCATATGCCTTGAGACCTTTTTGCCATATATATTTATTTTTGGAATCCGCCAAGGCTTTGCTCAGCCATTGCAACTAGACGTTTTGTAATTTCTCCACCAACAGAACCGTTAGCACGAGCCGTAGAATCTGCTCCTAATTGTACACCAAATTCTTGAGCGATTTCGTACTTCATTTGGTCGATTGCAGCTGTTGCTCCTGGTACTACTAATTGATTTGAAGAATTTTGGTTTGCCATAGGAATATATCCTCCTTAGAGTTATAAAAATTTTTTTGGTTGGACTAGCTGGAGTTGAACCAGATTATCGCCCCGTTTGGCGCTAATCCATCGGTAATTAAGTTTGTACTCATAGTATGGATGTTACCTAGAAAGATATACGAAATAATAATTTGTAAATTTTGTAAAAAAATCTTAGTGATTTCGTAAATTATGAAATAAGAGTAATCGTTGTATTTTTTAGAAAGAAGGCTAAACTAAGAGCGATATGAAATATGTTTTTCTTTTTGTATCCCGCTATTGTGGGGCAAATCATTAACTTCTTATTTATGACTTACTAAAATTAAATCGGTAGCAACTTTATAGTTCTATTTTAAGTAGGGGGGACAGGACGCTCCTATGCACGGCTAGATGCTCTCTTCAATCTGCTTGTAAATGATAACGTATGGAGGAATCGTGATGGGAATTTGCCCGCTTTGCAACGCATTAGAATCACAAACATATTCTTGTCAAAATTGCCAAGGTATACTCCAAGATTATGGAAAAACTGTAGATTACATTGACGATTATAGTGCGTATATGGACCAAGAATTATTGAGTGCAGTAGATGGATTAACACATAATAATTCAAATGAATACTGCAATCATATTTTTTATTGCGGAGTATGTAACGTGGAAACAGAGGTTGTAGTGAAATTTGTGTAAATAGAAAACTTCCACCTTATGAATGAGGTGGAAGTTTTTGTTTTTGTATTTGTGAGTGAATCATAGGGGATGGGATATGTTCGGTGTTTGTTGGAGTTCCGGACTTTATTTGAGACATTTTTTCTTTTGCATCGCGTAAAGAATGTTCAGTTAAGTAGATGGCATATTCGTAAAATAATTGGCGCGTCAGTTCACTTTGTTCTTTTAACTTTTCATCTTGGAATACAGTTCGCCCAGGTTTAGAGTTTGCTTCAAAGAGCCACGGGTTTTCTTGCGTGTCTAAACCGATATCAAAACCAATTTCTCCAATATTTCCGGTTACTTGTTCATCGAGCGCGTAACTGATTTGTAAGGCTGTATGTTTTAATTTATTTTCAATTTGAACTTGTTTCGTTGAATCTGGAAAAAGTTCTTGCAGTAATTTTGTATCGCCACCGCTATTTACATGCGTTGTTAAGCTACCTTTGCCAGCAATTTTTGCAACGATTGCACTGACCATCCATTGGCCGAAATGATTTTTATTTGTATGAATGCGAAAATCAACAGGTTGCCCATCGAAGCGAAGTAAGGAAATACCTTGTTGTACGATAAACTTTTTTAAATCATGTCCTTTTAACACATGGTTCAGAAGCGTTTCTAATGATTGGTACTTTCTTAGTTTATTTTCTTCATTTTCGCGATAACGACAGTAGTAGCAATTCTCTGTTTGAGAGTAAAATATTTGATGAATGTTTCTCCCGAAGCTACCGTGTATCGGTTTCATGTAAACAGATTTATACGTGCCAAGAAAGCGTTCTACTTGTTCGAAATGTTGAAAAGCTTCCGTGTTTGGTAATAAGGGAGTAATGGATTCATCTTTCATAAGAAGTTGATGCACTTCCCATTTATTGAAAAAACCTGGGTTAAACCACGGAATGGAATAGTCATGCTCTAATTTTCTTTTTGCTCTTACGATCGGTTTATAATTTTCGGCTTTCCGATTTGGTAATCGATCATAAATGACATTCGGTAAAGGGACTTTTTTCTTAATCCACTGTTCCTCTTGAAAGAAATAACCTTCAATTGTTTCGTCTGCCCAGTTTATATGTTGCACACCAAAAACAAATACAAATGGTCGCAAGGTGAATGGTGGCGTTAGTAACTCGCTGAGAGAAGTTGAACGGTTTCCTAAAGGATTAGAAGAGTCATCGTTAAAACCAGTTGTGAAAATCCCGATTAATGGTCCGAAAATAATGGTTTCATTTTGCGTGAATGCATGGATAGTAGTGGAATGAGGAAGTAAAAGTTTCTCTGCAATTTGTTTTCCGATAATGATTTCGCGAGTAAAGGAATAATGAATTTTCACCTCTTCACTTGCAACATGGCGTACGCCGAAGGAAAGAGATGCAATTGGTGGTGTAATGGAAAAAATGTAAGGTAAAGTAATACTATTTGGATGCTCATTTGAAATGTTTAATGTATATATGTGCTCTTTCAAAATGGTGTTACCTCCTTTCATTATGGTGTGAAGCGACTAAACTTTAGTGGTCCGTGATATATTTTTTCGGCTAGTGCATCACTATGACGAATGTAATGTTCGTACGGGGGAATCGTGTTGACATACATAAGCCAAATTGCCCCTTTTTGATCCATAATAGTGGAAAGCTCTAGCTCGAATAACGAAGAATAAGATTCATCTAATGTTTGAAACACTTCATTGATAATGTCATGTAAAGCGTCTTGTAATAATTGTACACCGGTACTAGATAGTACGTATTTAATTTTTGAAAATGAATGCAGCGAGGAATCATCCGTTGCCGAAAGTAAAAGTTGATTCGGAAATGAGCTTTTTTGTATAAATTGGCCGATAGCAGTCCACTTCTGTTCTTTATTTTTTTGCAAAATGGTTCGAATATGGAGCGGGTATGTTAATTGATTTGGTGGTTGCAGCATTGTATGGGTGATGTAACGTGCTGATCGTATGTTAGATTTGTACCAAGATATAAATTCATCTGTCCGTTTGATTGGAGTAGAAGTATGATAGTCACCATTTATCGTATCGATATGAAACGTTTTGTTTTTATAAGTGATCCGGTACAGACTTTCATTGGAATGTGTGTTAGTAGGCCGTATAATAATATCTTTTGTTTTTAATAACAGTTTGAAAATGTTTTGTATCGTTGCTATTTCAAATTTTGGTATATAAGGAGATAATTTTTTATTCGTGAGAAATAAATCATGAAGTTCGCTTAAGTCAATGAGTGTGTTATTTAAAAAGGTAGTGGTAGGACGGTTGTGTAATGAGTGAATAATTGATTTTGCTTTGTTGAAGTCTGTTTCCTCGTTAAAAGAAGAACGATCGTAAATATAAGAAGGAATAGGGAATATTTGCTCTTTCCATTTTCCTGTATCTGTATCATAAATAAGACCAGAGACAAGGTCCGTTTTAGGATCAATACCAAATGGCGTAAACTGGGCCACGACATTATGATAAAGCCGAGCGCGTTTAGCGATTTCGGTGTAATACATTTGCTCATAATGAGGGTGAGAAGTTAAAATACCGAGAACCAACGAAATCACTCCTTTACTAACAAAATGTTGGCATAATAGGCATAGCTATATATTGCAAATACGTTTTTATACCATTATACTTTTGTCCGTATGATGATATGCTATAGTTTTGGAGAAGCGAAAGGTTGATTGTAATGAATATATGGTTAAGTATGTTAACGACGACAGGGCTCGGAGCGATTATTGGAGGATTTACAAATCATTTAGCGATAAAAATGTTATTTCGTCCTCATCGCCCTATTTATATTGGAAAATTTCAAGTTCCATTTACACCAGGGTTAATTCCGAAGCGCCGCGATGAACTTGCTGTTCAATTAGGGAAAATGGTTGTCGAACATTTGTTAACGCCAGAAGGAATCGGAAAGAAATTAACAAATGAAGAGTTTCAAAAAGGTTTAATTCAATGGACACAAGTAGAAGTGGATAAAGTAATTACGAATGAACAGTCGTTACGACATATGTTAGAAAAATGGAATGTAGTACATGTAGAAAAAGAGGCGACCGGGAAAATCGAACATGTGATTACAGAAAAAATAGAGGCATTTTTAGCAGAGTATTATACATATACATGGGAACAGGTTTTACCTCATTCTGTTCATGAAAAAATAGAGAATACAATCCCAAATGTCTCGGCATTTATTTTAGAGCGAGGAATTAGTTTCTTTGAGAGTGAAGAAGGGAAAGCACGTCTTTCAAAAATGATTGATGATTTCTTTGCTTCTAGGGGAACGCTACTTAACTTAGTCGGAATGTTTTTAGGGAATGTAAGTGTAGTGGATCGTGTGCAGCCAGAAGTCATTAAGTTTTTAGGGAAAGATGGAACAAAGCAGCTTTTAACTGACGTACTGCAAAAAGAGTGGGAAAAGTTAAAAGGAAGAGATGTAAAAGAAGTAGAAACGTTTGTAGAAAAAGAAATGATTGTAAGCTCCATATTGTCAGCGGTTAAAGTTGAAGAAACAGTGAGTAAATTTTTAAATCAATCTGTTCAGCAATTATGTGCGCCAGTTCGAGAAACAATCATTGAAAAAGTGCTTCCAAGCGCAGTAACGAAAGGCTTGAAGTGGGGAACAGAAAATGTAGAGAGTATACTAAACAATCTACATCTTGCGGAAATTGTCCAGCAAGAAGTGTCTACATTTTCAACAGAGAGACTAGAAGATTTAGTGCTGTCCATTACAAAAAATGAGCTGAAAATGATTACGTATTTAGGTGCATTATTAGGCGGAATGATTGGACTCGTGCAAGGGCTATTACTGTTGTTCCTTATGTAGTAAAGATAAGTACATAGAAATAAAAGTGAAATTTCTTCACATCTCTTGCATAGTTTGATATGGTAAGAAGAGGTGCGTATGTAAATGCACTTAAAAGGCGGTGCGCATGATAAGCGCTAGCCTTCTAAAGGAGGAAAAATAAAATGACAAAAAACATTCATGATGTTGCATATGAATTACAAAAAGCAATCGCTGAAAACGAAGATTTCCAAACATTAAAAGCAAGCTACGCAGCAGTACAAGGTGACGCAGCTTCAAAGAACTTATTCGATGAGTTCCGCACAATGCAACTTGGCCTACAACAAAAAATGATGCAAGGTCAAGAAATCACTGAAGAAGATAACCAAAAAGCACAAGAAGTTGTAGCTCGCATTCAACAAGATGCTAAAATCACAAAGTTAATGGAAACTGAACAACGTTTAAACCTTGTTATCACTGACGTTAACAAAATTATCATGAAGCCACTTGAAGAATTATATAACGCGCAACAACAAGCGTAATGAAGGAAGACGCCCCTCGGATAGGGGCGTCTTTTTTGTTTGTTATTTGTGGAAATACTCAGTCTCAATATTCTTCTCCTTCAAAAACTTTTCAATTTCTTTTTGCTTCCTACCATTCACTTTCTCAAAGCGTTTTGTAAAAGAAAAATCAGTTTTGAATAAGTTACCATTTTGAGCGAGTTTGTCTAGTTCTTGCTCTAGTTCTACTGAAAGTGCTGTAGACGCTGAAATGAATTCATACATTTTTTTCGAAGGTTTTTTGTAATCATCAGGGGTCGTATTGTTACTAATAAAATCATGAAAATTCGCATCATTTTGTTTTGCTAAATCTACAAGTTGTTGTAATTTCTTTCGGTCGGATTCCGTGACATTCTCATCAGACATGGCTGACGAAAGTTGAACGATGTTTTCGTATAACTCTCCGCTATAATCTAAATACGTTTTTATATTTTGTTTCATTTCATCTTCATTAATAATTTCATTCTTTTTTGAGGAACTAAATATAGTTTCTGGAATTTTTATCGTTACATCTTTAATAGATTGCACAGCGTTTTCTTCCTTATGTTGTGCACTGTTTGAACAAGCTGATAGCAATAAAATTGTAAGTAACATGAGTAGATATAAAGTATACTTCTTCATTTTAATCTCCTTTTATATTCATTATTATCTTTGTAAAATAGCTATATTCCATTTCAAATACTTTACTAAAGTTGCGTATAGATGTTTTATCATTTGATAACATATGACGGATATGAGTAAACCGCTGCAAAAAGCGATGAACACATTGTAAACATCGGAATAACTGATTTGATGAAACCCTTTAAAAAATCCTAACCCTATTAATAAAATAGGTGAGATGATTAATAGTGGAGTAGCAATGATAAGTGCTAGAATAATCGGTAATAAAAAGAGTAGTACGAAAAAGGCGATAATGATAAAGGTAAAGTTTAAAACACTTAAGCTCATAACAGAAAATAGTGCGGTTATCATATTTTTGAAGCTTCGTTTCTTGTCAGCGTTATGTATTGCATAGGAAACAGTAAGCTCTTTCGCGATCGTTTTAGGGTTTCCTAGTTTTCTAGCAATTTCTTCTTCACATTTCCCATCCTGTTTACCACTGATAAAATGAGTTTCATACTCTGAAATAATATCTTTCTTTTCTGCATTAGGCATATTCCGCAGGGAAGAATTAAGTTGTTCCAAAAATTCATTTTTGTTCATAACAATCACTTTCCTTTATAGAATGATGGATTAAAATTGAGAATGCTATATTTTGAAAGGGGGATACGAATTACAAAGTGTGTTCCAATTAATGGGTATTCCAATATTTACAAATATATCATTTACTAGTGTTCTTTGCAAGGTACTGTTATGTTTTTAATACTGTGACAAGATGGAAGTTTTTTGTACATTTTTAGAGAAGTTTTAAAAATGTTATTTTAGGATAAATAAAGGGTTGTAAGCGCATTCCTTTGCGGCTGTCAAAATAATGTTAAATTCATACTGTTGGAAAAATAATGCATTTGTAATATAATGATAAATAATACTTCACCACATTAATTAACTAGGTGAAATTAAAAATCTTTATTACACACATTATGAAATAAAGGGATGATTAGTTTGAGTACAGGTGTAAAAGCAAACGACGTGAAGACAAAAACAAAAGGAGCAGATCTTGTTGTTGATTGTTTAATTAAACAAGGTGTTACACATGTTTTTGGTATTCCAGGAGCGAAGATTGACTCTGTATTTGATGTACTGCAAGAAAGAGGACCAGAGTTAATTGTTTGTCGTCATGAACAAAACGCAGCATTTATGGCAGCTGCTATTGGTAGATTAACAGGGAAACCGGGCGTATGTCTTGTAACTTCAGGACCAGGGACATCGAATTTAGCGACAGGTCTTGTTACTGCGAATGCGGAGAGTGATCCCGTTGTTGCTTTAGCTGGTGCAGTTCCACGTACAGATCGATTAAAACGTACGCATCAATCTATGGATAATGCTGCACTATTCGAACCAATCACAAAATATAGCGTAGAAGTAGAGCATCCTGATAATGTGCCAGAAGCATTATCAAATGCATTCCGAAGTGCGACTTCCACAAATCCAGGAGCTACTTTAGTAAGTCTTCCGCAAGACGTTATGACAGCGGAAACGACTGTAGAGTCTATCGGTGCGCTTTCTAAGCCACAGCTTGGAATCGCTCCCACACATGAAATTACATATGTAGTAGAAAAAATAAAATCGGCGAAATTACCAGTTATTTTACTCGGTATGAGAGCGAGCACAAATGAAGTGACGAAAGCCGTTCGTGAATTAATTGCGGATACAGAACTTCCTGTCGTTGAAACATATCAAGCAGCTGGTGCAATTTCGCGTGAGTTAGAAGATCATTTCTTTGGCCGCGTTGGATTATTCCGTAACCAACCAGGTGATATTTTACTAGAAGAAGCAGACCTTGTTATTTCGATCGGTTATGACCCAATTGAGTATGATCCGAAATTCTGGAATAAACTTGGAGACAGAACGATTATTCATCTTGATGACCATCAAGCAGATATCGACCATGATTACCAACCAGAGCGCGAATTAATTGGCGATATCGCTTTAACTGTAAATAGCATTGCAGAAAAATTACCGAAACTTGTATTAAGTTCGAAATCAGAAGCAGTGTTAGAACGATTACGTGCGAAATTATCAGAACAAGCAGAAGTTCCAAACCGTGCTTCAGAAGGTGTTACGCATCCGCTTCAAGTGATTCGTACACTTCGTTCTTTAATTAGTGACGATACAACCGTTACATGTGACATCGGTTCACATTCTATTTGGATGGCAAGATGTTTCCGTTCTTATGAACCACGTAGATTATTATTTAGTAACGGTATGCAAACGTTAGGTGTTGCACTTCCTTGGGCAATTGCCGCTACTTTAGTTGAACCGGGCAAGAAAGTTGTTTCCGTGTCAGGTGATGGTGGTTTCTTATTCTCTTCGATGGAATTAGAAACAGCGGTACGTTTAAACGCACCGATCGTACATCTTGTATGGAGAGATGGTACATATGATATGGTTGCATTCCAACAAATGATGAAATACGGTAGAACATCAGCTACAGAGTTTGGCGATGTCGATCTTGTGAAATATGCAGAAAGTTTCGGTGCAAAGGGTCTTCGTGTAAACACGCCTGATGAATTAGAAGGTGTATTAAAAGAAGCACTAGCAGCAGACGGCCCTGTCATTATTGATGTTCCAATTGACTACCGTGACAACATTAAATTAAGCGAAAAATTATTACCAAACCAATTAAACTAATGGAGGCATGATTGAGATGACTGTTGCACAATTCATTGATATTGATGCAAAAAGAACGAAAACGAGTAATGAAGTATATCAAACATCTACAATGCTTGCGCTATTAGATGGTATATATGATGGTGTAATTAGCTTTGAGGAATTGAAAGAACGTGGTGATTTCGGCATCGGCACATTTGATCAATTAGATGGTGAAATGATTGCATTCGATAACGAATTTTATCATTTACGTTCAGACGGTTCAGCAGAAAAAGTAGAACCGGAAGAAACAACACCGTTTGCGACTGTAACGTTTTTTGAAAAAGAAATGAGTTATACAGTAGAGCGTCCGATGAATCGTGAAGAAGTTGAGGCATTATTACATGAATTAATGCCAAGTAAAAACTTATTTTACGGTATTCGAATGGACGGTACGTTCCGTGAAGTAAGAACGAGAACTGTTCCAAGACAAGAAAAACCGTATACACCGCTCGTTGAAGTGACGAAATCACAACCAATCTTTTCATTTAAACATACAGAAGGTACGCTTGCTGGATTTTGGACACCAGATTACGCGCAAGGTATTGGTGTAGCGGGTTTCCACTTACATTATATTGATGATGAAAGAAGCGGGGGAGGACATGTTTTCGATTATGTTGTTGAAAACTGTACGATCCAAATTTGTCAAAAAGCTCATATGCATTTAGCACTTCCAGAAACAGCTGATTTTATGGCGGCTGAATTATCTAGAGAAAACTTAGAGGATAATATTGCGACTGCGGAAGGTGCAGAGTAAAAAGGGAAGCCGATTCGGCTTCCCTTTTATTCTTGATTAATCCCGATATGCGGAACAATGCTCATCAGAAATGAAATAGTTCTCTTTAACAGTTAAGGCTGATACTTCTACCAATTGATGCCCAAGCCCATCCCATACTGTAACAGTATGTAAGGAGGACCATTCAATATTCCCACGAGCGAGTCGGAAAGAATAATAGTCGTTATTTGTTGTTACTAAAACTTTGTTATAAATAATATTTTTCGTTTTTTTATTTTGCAAAATAAGAACAAAGTCTAGTTTATCTTCATCTTTTGGAATTTGTAGTATTCTCGCTACAAACATTCCATTTGGGTTTTTCTTCGTTTTATAGACTTTTTCTGACTCTATTTTTTGTTCAGGTTTCCCCCTCATAGTCTCTCCCTTTACATATGTTTATTTCTTTGAAACGAACGGATTCCCCTCGTAATAAAAACGCCACGGATATTGTACAGCTTCTTCTGCATAGTCGATGTTAATACGAGGTCCTGCTGTTATTTTATATTGTGATGATATGTGTTCTTCTTCTGGGACGAGTTCAATATGTAATGTGTCGCTTTGTAAGGATACGCCTCGTTCTTCTAAAGTAATTCCGAGGGCACGGCATAGTTTGCCAGGGCCGTTCGTTAAATTTTTATACTGCGCTTTTGTAATGTCGGTTTTATTGTATCGTGCAAGTTTTATTTCTTCAATCCCGTCTACTGGCTCAAGGGCTCGAATGAGAACACCTTGTGGGGTGCCAACTGGCGCTGTAATGACGTTAAAACAATGATACATACCATAAATTAAATATACGTAAGCATGCCCCGGTGCGCCAAACATGACTTCTGTGCGATCTGTTCGTCTGCCGCCGTAACTATGTGCGGCTTTATCATCGGGCCCCTTATATGCTTCTACTTCTACAATGATTCCGCTTCGTTTTATTCCATCTACAGTATGTACAAGTTTTTGTCCGAGTAATTTCTTTGCGACTTCTAACGTATCGCCTTCATAAAAGGAAGGTGGTGCTTGCATTGTACTATCTCCTTTACTGAGTGTATATGTATATAGTAAACCAAATTTTCAGTAGTAATTCTAACTCGTTCTATTTGCTACATTTATTTCATAAATTATGGATAGAGTACAACAGCGAAGAGGGGGAGTGCGACATGATTTATCGCTTACTAGCTCTTAATATAGATGGGACACTACTATACAACAACGGAAAAATTGCAAAAGGATTACGAGAAACAATTGAATTTGTGAAAAGAAAAGATGTATACGTTACATTATTTACGAGCCGTAATTTTCAGTCTGCTCATAAAGTTGCAAAGGCGTTAAAATTAGATTCTATCCTAGTGACACACGGTGGTGCTTTCGTTTCAGCAACGTTAGATAAGCCGTACGTTCAAAGAAGATTATCGGAAGAGAAGACGTTTAACATTGTGCAAGTATTAGAGCACTTTGATTGTAACATCCGCATTTCTCATGAACGGTTTTCAATCGGAAATCGGGAGAGGAATACACCAAACTTAATTGCGCGTACTGTATTATCAAGTGCAGATCCGTTATTTTATCCAGTTCAATTTGTAGACTCATTAGGTGATGCGCTTCGTGATCATCCAGTAGCGGCTCCGAAAATTGATGTAATTTTCCAAAGTAAAGGTGAAAAAGAACGAGGGTTAAATACATTACGAAAAGCATTCCAAGATATAGAGTATATTGAGTGTGATTCAAAACGAATAGAAATTTTGCCGCAAAATGTATCAAAATTACGCGGATTACAATTGCTTGGAGAGCATTTAAATATTTCGCTAAACGAAATGGTTGCGATTGGAGATAGTTTAGAAGATCTAGAAGTAATTGAAAATGTAGGGCTTGGTGTAGCGATGGGGAACTCGCCTGTAGAATTAAAGCAAGCAGCAGACTGGATTACACGTTCAAATAGTGAGAACGGTGTAGAGTATATGATTAAAGAACATTTCCGTAAGCAATTCCCGCTTCCGTTTTTGAAAAATCATAAAAATACACCGAAACGATGAAAGAAAAACGTAGCTTTTTGGCTACGTTTTTTTATTGGTTTTATTCGAAAGATGAAAACGTTTTACTAGATAAATTGTGTCTGAAGTTCATACAATTTACTTGAATCCTTTAGAAAACTGTTGTAAAGTGGGTGATGTTGCCAAAATAGTTACACCACATGAAATATTCTTCAGATTAATTTTGTTGAGCTCCATATGCAAAAAATACTTCCGCATGATAGTTTAGTTCACGTATTATCTCAAAAATGAATTGTAGTAATTTTATTAAGCAGTTGTAGAGTCTCTTGTTTTTATTTAAATGGATGATTTTAAGTTATTGTGAGTAAGGCTTGGTACATATGAAAGATGCTTTTTTGTTTGGTTTTAGGAAGTTTAAAAGGGGGAATGAATTTTTTGAGGAAATCATTTAATCAAAAAATAAAAAAATTAAGTAGTAGTTTTATAGTTGTGTTACTAGTATGTATGAATTTTTTAATCCATTTACCGTATAAAGCAGAGGCAGCTACAACAGAATTAAAAGGTTTAGGTGATGTATCTTATTACAATGCAATCATTTTTGGAGATCATAGTGCAACGAGTGCGGATATTGAGGGTGCGATGGCTGTTCAAAAAAATATGAATGCATCAAGTTATACAGTCGTAGCGGCTGCAACTGGAGCGAATAATTTAGCTGGAGCGACATGGGTAGATGAAGGATATCCGTCATTATTACTAGGCGGTCAATTTACGAAAGCGGGAACAGGACAAGTAATTATCCAAGATGGAACAGTGGCGATGACAAAAGATGGTGACCCAGAAGGTGCAATGCAATCATCATATGACCGTATCTCTTATGAAGAGCAAGCGGAGATTGATGCGAAATTTAAAGAGTTTAGAAAAGATGTTGATAGTGTAATTGAGGATGCGGGCCAATTACACACTGATAAACCAAAATCGGGTATGACCTTTGGGATCGGTGAAGATGTAAATAATCCTAATATTTATGTCTCTTCAGGATTAGAAGGGCAAGAACCATTCAATGTAAAGGATGTTTATCTTCCAAATGTAAATAACAAAGATTTTATTGTTATTCATTCAGATGCGGAAGAAGTTAATTTTGGTGGCGGTGCAATCCTGTATGATACGACAGATAAGGGCGGGTTCACATTAGTTAATACCTCTCAAGCATATGACCCTAATTCCTTTTTTACTGAGTTAGCTAGTAAAGTCATTTGGGTGTTCCCTAATGCTAAAAAGATAACAACTAAAGGATATGGTGTAGTAGGAAGTGTATTTGCGCCTAATGCAGTTGTAGAGACAAAGGGTGGCTCTATTAACGGACAAGCCTTTGTTGGTGGGTTACACCAAAGAGATGGATTTGAGGTTCATAATTTTAAATTTAACTGGCCAAAGTGGAAAAAGCCGGCAGCTGAAAAAGGAAATTTACAAATTAAAAAAGTTGATGAAAACGATGAAAACATTGTTTTAAAAGACGCAAAATTTGATGTTATAGACAAAGATAATAATGTTGTGGCTACTGTTACAACAAACGAAAAGGGTATTGCGGAAGTTAAAGATTTACCATTTGGTGATTATTTTGTAAAAGAAATTAGTGCACCAGAAGGATATATAAAAGTTGATACACCAGTAAAAGTAACAATTGATAATACAAACATAATTGAATTTGTTATGAAGAATACGAAAAAAGTAGAAAATGGTCAATTTAAATTATTGAAAAAAGATAGTGAATCTGGTCAACTTTTACCAGGTGCAAAATTTGATGTTATAGATAAAGATGGGAACGTTGTCGAAACAATTATTACAGATGGTAAAGGTGAAGCTTTATCAAAACAACTTCCAGTTGGAACATATACATTAAAAGAAGTTGAAGCACCAAAAGGTTACGAACTATCATCTAGCTTAGTTCATGTTGATGTAGCTGCTAATAAAACAGTGACTGTAGATGTGTTGAATAAAAAAACTGTTGAAAAAGCTACAGGTCAATTTGAAATCGTAAAAGTGGATGCAGAAGATAAAGCGAAAGTATTATCAGACGCAGAATTTGAAGTGTACAAAGATGGTAAAAAAGTAGAGACGTTACGAACAGATAAAACAGGTAAAGTAATCTCTCAGAAATTAGAGCCAGGAACATACACATTAAAAGAAACGAAAGCGCCACAAGGATATACATTATTAAAAGAAGAAATTGAAGTCGTTGTGGAAGCAAACAAAGTAGTACAAGTACAAGTAGAAAACGCAAAAGAACTAGGAAGCTTACAAGTAATCAAAAAGGATGCAGAGAGTGGAAAAGTTCTAGAAGGCGCAAAATTTAGACTGAAGAACGAAACTGGTCAAGTAGTTGGAGAAGCGAAAACAACGAATAAAGACGGCGTTGTGAAATTCGAAAACTTAGTGCCAGGTAAGTATACGTTAGAAGAAACGAAAGCGCCGGAAGGCTATAAAGCAGTAGAAGTAACAGTAGAAGTAAACGTAGTAGCAAATGAAGTAGTAAAACAAGAAGTTATGAATGAAAAAGTAACAGGTCAATTTGAAATTGTAAAAGTAGATGCGAATGATAAAGCGAAAGTATTATCAGGTGCAGAATTTACAGTATATAAAGATGGTAAAATGGTAGCGGAACTGAAAACAGATGAGAATGGAAAAGTGATGTCACCAAAATTACCATTAGGTGAATATACAGTGAAAGAAACGAAAGCACCAGAAGGTTACAAGCTTTCAAATAAAGAATGGAAAGTAACAATACAAAACGAGAAAGAAGTAGTAAAAGTAGAGGCAGAAAACGAAAGAATCTTAGGTTCTCTACAAATTATTAAGACGGATGATAAAGATCAAGCGAAACGTTTAGCAGGCGCAGAATTTACATTGAAAGATGTGAAAGGAAATGTTGTAAAAGAAGGAATTACAACAGATAAATCTGGAATCGTTAAAGTAGACGGACTAGTGCCTGGTGAATATACGTTAGAAGAAACAAAAGCTCCAGAAGGTTATGAGTTAACAAAACAAGTAATTCATGTAACAGTTGATGGTGAAAAAGTTATTGATGTAAAAGTAACGAACAGTAAGAGCCTTGGTCAATTTGAAATCGTAAAAGTGGATGCAGAAGATAAAGCGAAAGTATTATCAGATGCAGAATTTGAAGTGTACAAAGATGGTAAAAAAGTAGAGACGTTACGAACAGATAAAACTGGTAAAGTAACCTCTAAGAAATTAGAACCAGGAACATACACATTAAAAGAAACGAAAGCACCACAAGGATATAAGTTGTTAAAAGAAGAAATTGAAGTCGTTGTGGAAGCAAACAAAGTAGTACAAGTACAAGTAGAAAATGCAAAAGAACTAGGAAGCTTACAAGTAATCAAAAAGGATGCAGAGAGTGGAAAAGTTCTAGAAGGTGCAGAATTTAAGCTAAAAAATGAAACTGGTCAAGTAGTTGGAGAGGCGAAAACAACGAATAAAGACGGCGTTGTGAAATTCGAAAACTTAGTGCCAGGAAAGTATACGTTAGAAGAAACGAAGGCGCCGGAAGGCTACAAAGCGTTAGAGGTTACAGTAGAAGTAAATGTTGTAGCTAATAAAGTAGCGAAACAAGAAGTATTGAATGAAAAAGAGACAGAAAAAGGTCCAGAAAAGCCAGGTGAAGAAACAGAAAAGCCAGGTGAAGAAACAGAGAAACCAGGTGAGGGAACAGAAAAGCCAGGTGAAGAAACAGAAAAGCCAGGTGAAGAGACAGAGAAACCGGGTGAAGGAATGGTAAACGTAGATAAAGAACAACCTACCTCACCAGAAAAAGGACAAGGTGCGTCTCATGCACAACGCCTTCCAGCCACAGGACATGATATGAATTATCTTCCATTCGTTGGTTTTGCTCTTGTTTTATTAGGGATACGTCTTAGATTTATGATTAAAAATAGTTAATAGTTTTATAAAAGGCATAAGAGAAATGTTATCTCTTATGCCTTTTAGTTTTTTGTTTAAGCTTCAATAACCTTAAGCATTCGATTTAAAAATGCGGCTGATTCAGCACGTGTTGCTGTGCCTTTTGGTACGAATTCATTGCGCTCGTTCCCTTTTACGATGCCGTATGCGTAAACATTTTGTAATGCTTTCTTATCGTATGCTAAATTTTGGTCAGTGAATGGTAATTTCACTTCTTTTCTATAAATCCAGTTATATTCTAATGCACGGTCAATCATAATAACAGCTTCATCACGTGTTATTGTAGCAGTCGGATCAAATTTATTATTCCCACGACCATTAATGATACCTGCGCTAGCTGCACGATTAATTCCGTCTACTAAAGATGGATGTGCTTCGTTTAAGTCTGTAAATTTAGCGTTTCCAGCCGGTAATTTTAAAGCTCGCGACATTAAATTTGCAAACTCCGCTCGTGTTACGAGGCGGTTTGGCCAGTAAGAACCATTTCCATCACCGAACATGATTTTCCTAGCTGCTAATTGACGAATGTCTTGTTCATACCAACCACCTGTAATGTCATCTTTTTCATGAGGGACTTCTGGCGGTGGCATAACCTCTTTACGATGTTCATTATAGTAAGCGTTCGTGCCTTTTAAGAAAGCATCCCATCGTCCGCGTTGAATCATAAATGCAGGGCAGTTTTTTCCGCTCCAAAATTGATGCTTTTGCACGTGATCTAGAGATATGTTTAATTCGTTCATTAAATAAGCAGCTAATTTTCGGGCATTTTCTACCGCCTTCGTATAATTCCCATCACTATTCACAGCAATTTCAATTCCGATAGATTCATAGTTTCCTGTCTTATTTCCAGCATGCCAACCAACTTCATTTAATGGAAGATGTTGATAAATTTCTTTGTCATCCACTGTAAAATGCCAAGATGCTGAACGATCAGTATTTCCGCGTGCTTGGCTATCTAAGTACTTCGCATGATTTAACGCGTTAGCACCTTTACTTGTATTAGCAGTTTCATGAATTGTAATGTATTTCGGTTCCATTGCGTAGCCAGGACGAATGTTTTCATTCCCTTTTGGAACGATCATTTCTTTAAATGTAACACCATAAACGTTATTTGTAGGCAAATTAGATGGTGTTTTGAAGAAAGTTGCGCTTCTCTTTTCGATAGAACCTGTTTTTTCAAATAATGATGCTTTTGTACCTTCAAATGTAGCTGAAGGAGCATAAATCCATTTCTCAGTTCCGTTCAGTTGAATTTTAAACCAATTTCCAGCTTGTTCAGTAGGAGCTACTGTTTGTGGCTGTAATGTCGTTTCTTCTTTAAACGATTGGAAAGGGAATGAATATATTGATGTTTCGTCTTTCACAATTAGTTTTTGATTTGAAAGTTTATGAATCTCTTGTACTTCTAAACTATTATTTTCCTTATTAACCCAACCAGAACCGGATGTAGTTTGTACGTAATATGTATTACCTTTTTTCTTTGTTGCCTTTACTACTGGTTCAGCAATTTCAATATTTGTTTTGGTTTTTAAGTCGTTTGCATCGTATAGTGGAAGTTTTGTTGATAAGTGGAGAAGATATTCACCCGAGATTTCAAGGTCGTTTTCTTCGTCATGTCTATGCTGTTTTGCATGTTCTTCAATGCTTTTTAACGCTTGTTCATCAATAGACAATTCCGCAGTTTTCTCTATATTTTCTGCGAATGAATGGGTAGGTGCTATAAATGCTTGTAATGCCAAAGATAGTGCTAAAATGTTGTAAAACCTTTTTTTCATAGTTATTTTTTAACACGTTATAGTATATATGTCGTGTTAACAGTCCTCCTTTAGATGTATTTTAAATTAGTAGCAAGTATTAATACGTTCTAGATTGTAACAAGAGCATATTGTAATGTCTATACAACTAGGAAAAGTTCGTGAAAAACTAATATTCAGTTTGTTTTAAATAGGATATAGAAATAAGGTAAAACCTTCTGTATTGACCTACAAACGCCCTTCAAGTAAACTAAAGAGAGTTTGCAAATGAAAAGGTGATAATGTTGTTAATTTCAATTAAAACGTTACAAGATGATCGTTTTTTACGTCCGCTGCAAAATATTGGCGGCTTATTTTTTGAAGATAGTACGATTGGATTTGAACAAGAGGAAGCAAATCTTATCGTTGATATACACATTGAAGAGAATGTGAAAGCATCTGCTCGTTTAACAGATGTTGCTACTGGAAATGTGTATGAAGAAACTTTCGCAAAAGATTTATCTGCTTTCACAGATGAAAAAGAGCGTATGAAGCAAGTGAAGCACGTTGTTTCTTATGTATATCTTTCTGTTCTTCAGCAGTTAACTGGTCTTGAACAAAGCTGGGGCATTTTAACAGGAGTTCGTCCGACAAAACTTCTTCATAAAATGCTTCAAAGTGGTATGTCAAAAGAAGAAGCACACCAAGAACTTCGTGAAAGCTATTTAATTCATGAAGAGAAAATTGAACTTCTTCAGCGTATTGTGGATTGCCAATTAGCGGTAGTTCCGGATTTATACCGTTTGAAAGAGGAAGTAAGTATTTATATCGGTATTCCATTCTGCCCAACAAAATGTGCATATTGTACATTCCCGGCGTATGCAATTAACGGACGCCAAGGCTCTGTTGATTCATTCTTAGGTGGTTTACATTATGAAGTTCGGGAAATTGGTAAGTTTTTAAAAGAAAAAGGTGTAACAGTTACGACGATTTATTACGGCGGGGGTACACCGACAAGTATTACAGCAGAAGAGATGGATATGCTGTATGAAGAAATGTATGAAGCGTTCCCAGATGTGAAAAATGTGCGTGAAGTAACAGTTGAGGCAGGTCGCCCAGATACAATTACGCCAGCAAAACTAGAAGTGTTAAATAAATGGAACATTGACCGTATTAGTATTAATCCGCAGTCATACCATCAAGAGACATTAAAAGCAATTGGGCGTCATCATACTGTAGAAGAAACAATTGAGAAGTATCACTTAGCTCGTGAAATGGGAATGAACAATATTAATATGGACTTAATTATTGGTCTTCCTGGTGAAGGGCTAGATATTTTCAAGCATACGTTAGATGAAACAGAAAAGTTAATGCCAGAATCGTTAACAGTTCATACGTTATCATTCAAACGTGCTTCTGAAATGACGCAAAACAAACGTAAATATAAAGTAGCTGGTCGCGAAGAAATTACAGCGATGATGCACGAAGCAGAAGAGTGGACGCAAAAGCATAATTACGTACCATATTACCTATATCGTCAAAAGAATATTTTAGGTAACTTAGAGAACGTTGGTTATGCAATGCCGACGCAAGAAAGTATTTATAACATTGTTATTATGGAAGAAGTTCAATCGATTATCGGACTTGGCTGTGGTGCATCAAGTAAATTTGTTCATCCGAAGACAGGCGCAATTACGCACTTCGCAAATCCGAAAGATCCAAAATCATATAACGATGGCTTCGTAAAATATACAGAAGACAAACTGAAAATTTTAGAAGAGCTATTCGTATAAGAAGAAAGAGGTTGTTCCGATTTGGAACAGCCTCTTTTTTATATTGTTGTGAGTAAATTGCTATAATTTCATTTATCAAGAGACCACACTGTTTGTAAAACTATGTCGATAATAATCAGAAAAATTAGTCAAATCATTAGAGGACAATGTCTACTTATGGACGAAATGATAGATTTATGAAAGAGAAAAGGGGGAAATTGTTGGCATGTACATGACGATAGGGAGAATATTTGATTTAGCGGTTGGTAAGTATCCGAATAAAGAGGCGTTAGTAGAGCCGGAAAAAAATATTCGCTGGACATATAAACAGTGGGATGAGCAAATAAATAAAACGGCGCAAGCTCTATTGAAAGAAGGGGTAAGAAAGGGAGATACTGTATCTGTTTACTTATATAATTGCCGTGAATTTGTAAACGTTTACTTAGCTTGTGCGAAAATTGGAGCGATCTTTAACCCGATTAATTTCCGCCTAAAAGCAAAAGAATTATCGTATATCCTCCAAGATGCAACCTCGAAAGTAGTAGTCTTTGAAAAAGCAGTTGAATCAACTGTTGCTATCATTGAACGAGATTTTCCAAATTCGTCTTTTTGGTACGTAGAAGACGATACACCTTCCTATGCTAGTTCTTACCATGAAAAAGTGAACGCAGCATCTTCTGACAAAGTAGATATCGAAATTGATGAAATGGATTATTGTTCTATGCTATATACGAGCGGTACGACAGGTCATCCGAAAGGCGTGCTACATCGTCATCGTGAAATGGCTGAGCATAGTATGATTTGTACGTATTTCTTAAAATATAATAGAGATAGTGCTGGGCTTGTAGTGGCGCCTTTATATCATTGCGGCGAGTTAAATGCTGGAATCATTCCGCGTATTCAAGTTGGTGGAAAGAATGTTATTTTACATCACTTTGATACGGATAGAGTATTACATACGATTCAAGAAGAGAAGATTACGACATTTTTTGCAGCACCGACGATGTGGAATATGTTACTGCAAAAAGATTTAACGCAGTACGATTTAACATCGATGAAGATTGGTATATATGGAGGAGCGGCAATGGCTCCAGCATTAGTGAAGGAATGTAAAGAACGTCTTTATATTGATCTCGTACAAATATACGGAATGACAGAAATGGGACCAGTTGTTGCGTTTCTTGTAGAAGAAGATCAAATTACGAAAGCAGGTTCAGCAGGAACACCGTGCTTTAGTCATGAAATCCGCATTGTAAAACCAAATGATGATGCACCAGCAGAACCAGATGATGTATTACCTCCTTATGAAGTAGGGGAGATTATTTTACGCGGCCCAACTATGATGGCTGGTTATCATAACCGAGAAGAAGCAAATGCAAAATCGATGTATAAAGGATGGTATCACTCTGGTGATTTAGGTTACTTCGATAAAGATGGCTATTTATTCGTCGCAGATCGTGTGGATGATATGGTAATTAGCGGAGGCGTTAATATTTATCCACGTGAAATTGAAGATTTTCTACATAGTCATCCTGGTATATTAGATGTTGCGGTGCTTGGTGAGCCAGATGAATTATGGGGAGAACGTGTTGTGGCTGTTGTTGTAAAGAAAGATGAAGCGATTACAGAAAAGGATTTGGAAATATATTGTAAAGAAAGTGATGAATTAGCAGATTATAAACGTCCACGTCACTATTTATTTGTGGATGAACTGCCTCGTAATGCGAGTGGGAAATTACAAAAATTTGTCCTGAGAGAGTCGTTGAAAGGCGCAAAACAATAGAAACCGATTTATACAAATAAGATTATCTTTTTTAATAAGGAAATAGTGTATATGTAAAAAAGCGGAGAGTATGTATCTCCGCTTTTTATTATTTTTGTAAGCATCAAGTGTACATATTAATTAGTTAAAGTTATAGCGGTACAAAAATACGTTGAAATCTTCTTCCTTTGGTCCAAAATTAACTGCTTTTTCTTGTATGCGTTGGAAGTTTTGTCTATCATAAAATTCATAGTTGCATTCGTTATCTGTATATAAATATAAAGATGTTACGTCTTCTTTTTTCATATATTGGAACAAATCGTTTAGTAAAGACTTCCCAACTCCAAGACCTCTAGATTCTTCGGATACGATGAATAATTGTATACAGCCTTGAAATTGATTTTCTTTTCCTTGAATGAGTTCTTTATATGTTTTTTGTACTTGTATAAATGCTTTTAGAAATTCCCTATTCTCTTTATTCGTTATGAATAGCTTTAGCGTGTTAAAGGCAAAGCTAACAGTGTTATGGAAGCTCTTTAAACGGTTTTTATCTTTTTCAGAATCGCCTAAAATGACACCAATCACTTTATTATCTTTTTCGGCTACTTTACTGAAGGAACTTCCTAAAATACAACTGTGTAGATAAAAGTTTAATACTGAGTTTAAAAATTTTTTATCTGTAATGAATTCATTAAATCCAAATGCTTCACCGATTAAATGTTTTATAGGCTCATAGTCTTCCTTAACAAGACTTCTATATTTTACTGTGTTCATAATTGTATACTCCCTTTATTAATGTAAATGACTTATTATAAATAGTAAGGGCTCCTCTAAGGGGAGAGTCAATGGTTGTATGCGAAAAAATATAAGGGAAGAGATGCAAATGAAAAAAATGTTTTCTATTGGAGAAGTTGCAAAAATAAAGGATATTACGATAAAAGCGCTAAGATACTATCATAAGATGGGGATTCTTATTCCAAAACATGTTGATGAATCAACGGGGTATAGATATTATTCTATAGATCAATTTATTCACATTGATATTATAAAAAGCTGTCGAGAGTTGAACACGAGCATAGTAGAGCTGCAAGAGATTTTTAAGGAACGTAATACGGATAAATTGCTACGATTTTTACAAGTGAAGAGAGAAGAAGCGGAAGAGCATATAAAGAAAATGAAAGAGGTAATGGAAACGATTGATGACTTACATGCGAAAGTAGTGAGTTCACAGGAAATATTAAAGAATGATGAAATCTCTATTGAATTTTTTGAACAACGTTATGTCGTTGTTGCGCCTTGTAAAGAAGTAGGGAGTTTACAGGAGTTACTGTATTATTCCGATTTAGAGAAAATCGTGCAAGATTATGAAGAGAAAATGGAAATGGAGATGGGGATTCTCTACAATGTAAATGCAAATTGGGATGTAGAACCGAAGTATGTTTTTAATAAAGTACGAGATGATGTACATATGGAAGAGATGCAAAATATAAAAGTATTACCGGGCGGGAAATATATAACGTTAGCGTATAGTAAAGAGAATGAAGAGGAACATAGAAATACTATGATTAAATATATGAAAGAAAATAGTATAGAAGTAGAGAGTTTTATTGAAGTGGAGTTAGTTAGTGATATTTTTAATGCGGAGACGTATAGTTGTCAAATTCAAATTTTGATAGGGGATAGTGAGAATAAGAAGTTTTGATGCTATAAATTTAGGGGGACGATCCAAAAAGCCTACTTATTAATAAGAGAGACCATCCCTAAAAAATGGGACGGCCTCCTTAAATCGTATTACTTACGTGAAAATCCTTCTTCATCAAGGTATTCCGCAGCTTCTGGATAAGAGTTGAATGTACCGTCTAAGTTTACACCAGCGTACACGTTCCACATATCGTCCTCTGAGATAAGAGTAAGGATATGACCGTCTTCGTTCTGCCATTCTTCTTCTTTCGCAGGTTCTGCAGGAATTACGATTTCTTCTTGAGATAATAGTTCAATTGATTGCTCGATTACTGAGCGTAATTCATCTGCTGAAAATTCGCGGATGTTAACCATACCTTTATCATCCGTTTTGTAACCTTTAATACCACTTGCATATACAAATCCGTTTCCGTTTGGATGTAAGTGATAAACAACGTTCTTTTTATCTAAACGACTTTCTTCAAAGTGAAAGTTCACGCGTTTTAATGATACGTTCTTTCTTTCTAATTCAGGGAAAGATTCAATGATCGATAATTTTTCTTCAAAAGTTAGCATAGTGCCTCCAAATATATAATAAAAGATTTAATTTGTTCATTATAACATAGTTATAATAGTTTCCAAAGATGCGGCGGAAGTTTACAATTGAATGCGTTTACGTCACGATACTGTAAAAAGTGGGCTAACGAATATATTCTTTTAGGTGTACAATGGAACGTGGACTTAATGTGAAGGTGGTTATTTATATGTTTCAAAAAATAGCAAAGGAATGTTTAGCAGGTTTTACTGTTGCGATTGTTGCGTTGCCACTTGCCATTGCATTTGGTATTGCTGCAACGGGAACATCTGAGGGAGCACTAGTCGGATTGTATGGTGCGATTTTTGCAGGTTTATTTGCGGCGTTATTTGGTGGTACACCTGGGCAGGTAACGGGGCCAACTGGACCGATTACGGTTATTGCAACAGGAGTTATTGCGACGCACGGATTAGAGGCGAGTTTTATAGCCTTTATGATGGCGGGACTGTTTCAAATTTTATTTGGTGTATGTAAGCTTGGCTCTTACGTTCGATACATTCCGTATCCTGTCGTTTCAGGATTTATGAACGGTATCGCATTGATTATTATTTTAGGTGAAATAAAGCATGTGCAAAATAGTTTTCTACTCGTAGTATTAACGATTATTGTAATGATTGTTTCTGGAAAATGGATTAAGGCCATTCCGTCTAGTTTAGTTGCATTAGTCGGTGTAACGGCTTTGCTTCCTTTATTTTCTTCTGCGTTAGAAGGGCTTACAGTGAAGTTACCGATTATCGGAAACTTGTCATTAAATAAGGTGATTGAAAAAATTGGGACGATTCCAGAAGCGATGCCGACGCTTCATATTCCATCTTTAAATGGAACAGGGATTGCAGAACTTATTTTACCAGCGCTTAGTATTGCTTTATTAGGATCGATTGACTCGTTGCTAACATCGGTCGTAATGGATAATGTGACAGGTACACGTCATAAAAGTAATAAAGAACTGGTCGGACAAGGTATCGGTAATATGATGAGCGGGTTGTTTGGCGGATTAGCAGGGGCAGGGGCGACTGTACGGTCTATCGTTAATATAAGAAGCGGTGGTAAAACGGCGCTTTCAGCAAGTATGCATAGTGTTATATTATTTATTTTCATTATGGGACTTGGATCGGTCGTACAATACATTCCGCTTGCTGTATTATCAGGTATTTTAATTATAACTGGTATTGGAATGTTTGATTGGGAAAGCATGAAGAAAATGCATGTAGCACCAAAAGGTGATGTCATTGTTATGCTCGTAACGATGATTGTCACAGTGAAGTTCGATTTAATGATTGCTGTTGCGTTCGGTATTATTCTTTCGTTCATTATATACATGGTGAAATGTAAAGAACGTAAAGCTTCTATTGTAAAAGAAAAAGACGCGACATATAAAATTAAAGGCCCACTTTCATTTTTAACAGTGGATCGTATTTTTTATGCTTTACAAGACGTAAAGTCTCCGGTTGTTTTACGTATGAAAGATGTGCGCTATATGGATGTATCAGGCGCAATGGCGTTATTTAATTTCATTGAGCAGTCGGATAAGTCAGGAGTGAGTGTGACGCTAGAACAAGTGCCTACTCATATTGAAAAAACGTTAGTAACGCTGGCGAGTAATGAGCAGAAAGATAAATTACAGTTTGTAGAAGCTGGTGCTATGTAAGGAAATGCCCTCGTATGAGGGTGTTTTTTATTGTGTTCAATATCTTTATATCGTGATGTTTTTATGTTATTGACATTTATTAATCTTAGCAGTATAGTAACATTCTAGATTAGGTATGTGCTATTATAAGAAGGTATATGAATTTTGAGATTCCTTTATATTCAGAAGGAAGAGCTGTAAGCTGGAGGGAATATTTGATGTACAAACAGTTACCACATGGAGTGAAGATCGGGATTACGCGATCAATTGTTGTTTCTTTTGAGAAGTATATGAAAGAAATTGAATGGCATGAAGAAAAATTTGATATGCAGCAATTTGTTGAACAGTGGAAACAGTATTTATACACAAAATCAACTTGGATTAATAAAGTAGACGAAGAGTTGAAAGGACATCCAGATTTCCATCAAGCATTAGCGATGAAAGTGAATGAAAAAATTAACGAGTTTATTAATGAAAAACCGACCGAAGAGCAAGTGGAGCAATTAAAGAGAAATAAAGTGAACCATGCAGATGAAATGTGCAAATTAGAAGCTGAATATCATATTGAACGTTTATTAGTAACGAAGTAAATTTTACATAAAGAATAAGCTTGTCCAAGGAGGTGTGATGACCATCTTTTTGAACAGGCTTTTTTGTACGAAAAAGAAGAAGAGAGGTAGCTTTGGAAGCAGCCTCTCTTTATTATTAGTCTTGTGGTACAAATGCTTTCCAAGAAGATAGATCCATATCTTCTTTTAATATAGATGAAGCAGGGAAGACAAATGACCACGGTTTTGTAGTGTTCGTTTTAATTTCAAGGTTCGGTAATGTGAAAGCACCTTTAACAACAACTGCACCTGCTGCATCTTCAATGTGAAGAGGAAGTTGCTCTAGTTGAATGTCGTCTTTGCAACCGTTACGAATAAGAAGCGTTGTATGTAAATCACCGTTTTCTTTTCTTGCAGCTTGCAGACCTAGGAAGTTAATTTCACCATCATTTGGAGGTGTTAAATTGTCTACGAAATTACGTAAAGCTTCTTTGCTTGCTTCAGGTAACTGAGCTTCCCAAGATGGGTCTAAATCTAATACATGCTTACTTTCAAGTTCAAACGCTAATTCCCAATCTGTTTGCGATAATTCGGCACCTGTAATTGTTTCTTGCTCAAATGTAAAGATGAATGGCATATTTACATTTGCAGGAATATCTCCTAATGCAGAAAGGTTAAATGTTTTGCGGGCACATAGTTTCTTCTCTTTATTTAGAAGGATTAATGTAACCTCTTCGAAAGAAATTGGTTTCGGGACAGTGCTACGAATAAATACAGCTACGTCATAACCATTATCACGTTTTTCAATCTCAATTCCAGATAAAGAAATTTGATATTCTTGTAAACGTGTTAGTTCTTTATGTAAAAATTGATAAATGTATTTTTGTTCTTGTGCTACTGCACCCCAGCTAGGGTGGAAGTAAAGCGTTGGTTTTACTGTTTTATTTTCAGTATTTGTTTCTTCTTGTCCGAATAATTGATTACTAGAGACAGTCGTATCTTTTCCGCTTTTCTTAGCTCTTTTTAGGAATGATAACATAATCTTTCACCTCGTTATTGTACGTTTTCAGGAACACCTAAATGTCTTGCAACATAGCGGCACATTTCTTTTTCGAAATTACCATATGTGTATAAAAAGATATCTAAGCCTTCTTTTTGATAAAGACGAGTAGGGTCTTCCTGTTGATATTGTCTTAGCCCGATGCCTTCTTTTAAGTGAGTCATTGCATCTAAGTGATTTACCCAGTTCTGATCTAGGAAATGAAGGGAAACATATCGTAGCGACTGCTGTAAATCAGTATGGCTATTTAGCTCATTTACGCGCTCTTTATAAAGAGATAATGTTTCTTTCAAAACGGATTGTAAATCTTCCGGTGAATGTACATTATTCGCTGATAGTGATGGCATGTTTTCTACTGGTAAAATTTCATTTATATTTGCTGTTAAACTAGCGAAATCCCATTCTTCTGGAAGCATACCTTCCAAAAGATATTGCTTAGAAATGGCTTCTACAGCATGATCAATCATTGGAATAATAATTTCAATCATATTTATATCTTCTTGTAACAAGTTATTACGTAATTTATAAATAACGTTACGTTGGTCATTTATTACATCATCTAACTTTAAATTGTACTCACGCATTGAGAAATGGCTACCTTCACAAATTAATTGTGTACGGTTCACGAAGTCATGAACTTTAGAAGTTAGAATAAGTCCTGTTTCATCTGACTTCAGTGATTTATTTAATTTCTCCATTTCTTCATGTGCGAAACGTTTTAACATTTCATCTTCTAAAGAAAGGAAGAACTGAGAACTACCTGGATCTCCTTGACGACCAGCACGACCTTTTAACTGATTGTCAACGCGTCTTGATTCATGGCGTTCTGTCCCGATTACATGTAATCCACCAAGTTCGTGAACACCCTCACCTAGTATAATATCAGTACCTCGTCCGGCCATATTCGTCGCAATTGTAACTTGTCCTTTTTGTCCAGCTGTTGCAATTAAATCGGCTTCTTGTTCTGCGCTTTTCGCATTCAATAATTGATATGTAATATGCGCTTCATCTAAGTAACGCGCAACGGTTTCAGATTGTAAAATAGACATTGTCCCAATTAAAATCGGGCGTCCTTGTTTATTGTGCTTTAAAACATCTTCACGTACAGCTTTATATTTAGCATCGGCTGTTACGTACACGACGTCATTTTTGTCTTCACGAATGATAGAACGGTTTGTCGGAATTGGCATAACTTCCATGTTATATACACGGTTAAATTCTTTTTCTTCCGTTTTTGCTGTACCTGTCATACCAGATAATGCTGGATACATACGGAAGAAGTTTTGAATTGTAATGGATGCTTGCGTTTGGTTTTCTTCCGTGATTTCTAAACCTTCTTTTGCTTCAAGAGCTTGGTGTAAACCGTCACTTAAAGAGCGACCATCCATAACGCGGCCCGTGAAAATATCTACAAGTAAAATTTTTTCATCATGTACAATATAGTCAACATCACATTGGAAAGCGACATGAGCTCGTAATGCTTGGATCATATAATGATATAAAGTTTGATGTTCTAAATCATATAGGTTATCGATATCAAATAAATCTTCTATTTTTGTAATACCGTCTTCTGTAAAACTAGCAGATTTCGATTCTGCATCGTACGTGTAATGAAGAGTATCCTGGAATGATTTAATAACTTTTGCACATAAATAGTGTAAATCAGTGCTGCTTGATTTCTTACCCGCGATAATAAGAGGCGTCTTCGCTTCATCAATTAAAACGCTATCAATCTCATCGATAATAGCAAAATGATAGGGACGTTGTACCTTTTCATTTTTTGAAGAGGCCATATTATCACGTAGATAGTCAAAGCCGAATTCTGTTCCAATACCATATGTAATATCAGCTTCGTAAGCAAGTTTCTTTTCGGTAGGATCGATTTGAGGAATATTCAATCCAACCGTTAAACCTAGAAATTCATGAACTTGGCCAATTAATTCTTTATCTCGTTTTGCTAAATAGTCATTTACAGTAATAACGTGAACGCCTTTTCCTTCAAGAGCACGTACGTATGTTGGAAGAGAAGAAACTAATGTTTTTCCTTCGCCAGTTGGCATCTCTGCAATATTACCTTCTAATAGTACAAGGCCACCAATTAACTGCACATCGTAGTGTCGTAATCCAAGTACACGCTTTGCTGCTTCACGTACAACAGCGAACGCCTCTACTTTTATATCATCCACTGTTTTTCCATCATGTAGCATGTTTTTAAATATAATAGTTTTATGACGTAATTCTTCATCAGATAAATCAGATAGTTTTGCTTCTAGATTATTAATGTCTTGAACAAGTTGTTCATATTTTTTTAGTTTTCTCTTTTGAGAATCTCCTAACAGCTTTTTTACCGAATTCAGCATGTTGTAAACACTCCTCTTACTGACAATAGCTACATTATAGCACATGTTTATCTGGAATAAGTAGAAGTAGTAAATTGAAGAAAAAACTGGATATAAATAAGGTGTTATTGCACATGCTATATTTGAAGGGCATAAAGAAAGAGAGTATTCAATGTATAAGAAATTTGGTATGATAGCTAAATGAGATAAAGTGAAAATTTTCAAAAAAGAGAAGAATATAGCTATCTCGTTTTATGATGTAATAAGTATTTAAATTATATATTGAAAGAAAAGAGCTAGAAGATGAATAATAAGTTTGTGAAAGGCGCTGCGATTTTAACGATTACAACGTTTCTATCGAAAGTGTTGGGAAGTTTTTTTCAAATCCCATTACAAAATATAGCAGGAGATGAAGTGCTTGGGATTTTCCGCCTTGTTTTTCCTGTATATATGATAGCTTTAACTTTATCAGTAGCGGGAGTACCGCTAGCTATATCACAGTTAATCGCTGAACTTCATGAGAAGAATGACCAGGGCGGGATTGCCAAACTATTTACGTCAGCATCTATTATTGGAGTAATATTTGGGGTGCTTGGATTTTCGGTTATTATGATTGGATCAAGTATGTTTGCAAATATGCTTGGTGGACAAGATACGAGACTCCCATTAATTGTCACTTCGTTTGCTTTATTAATCGCACCATATATGGCGGTATATCGAGGGTATTTCCAAGGTTTTGGAGATATGATTCCTACCGGGGTGTCACAAGTGATTGAGCAGTTCATTCGTGTTTTCTTTATGTTAGCAATTGCATTCTTATTCGTATCTTGGAATAAAGATAGTGATGTTGTAACAGGCGGCGCAATGATTGGTTCTTGCCTTGGGGTAATTACGTCACTTATCTATTTGAGATTGAAGTATGTAAAAAGTATATATCGTTATAAAAGTAATACATATTCACTGCAAGATTTTAAAGAAAATGCAAAAAAGATACTTCAGGTTTCGATTCCAATTGCGATTGGAGCATTATCGATGCCGTTGTTAAATTTAGTTGATTCTGTAACGATTCCACATATGTTGCATGAATCCACTACAACGATTCAAGAACAATTTGGTATATATAGTCGTGGCTTTGCGTTTACACAATTAATTGTCGTGTTTGCAAGCGCGATGGTATTTCCGTTAATCCCGTTGTTAACTGCTGCATTAACAAAGAAAGATATAGCGTTAGCAAAACACACAATTGAACGAACAAATGAGCTTGCTCATGTTTTAACAACGCCGATAACAATCTGGCTCATGGCACTTACAGTCCCGTTAAATGTTGGGTTGTTTACAGATGCTAAAGGGAGCGGCATGTTAGCTATTTTAATTGGTAGTTCGTATTTCACATCACTTATGGTATTATCAATAGGGATTTTGCAAGGAATTAACCGTTCTAAGCAAGCGGCGTGGATAGTTGTTGGAGCGAGTTTTGTAAAAGTCATATTAAATATAGTACTCGTAAGTCAATTTGGCATAACTGGTGCGGCTTATAGTACACTGATCATATATATCATAATTTGTATCGTAAATTATATATACATTCGAAAAGAATTGGCTTATTCAATTCGCATGGGGAGATTTTTTGCTGTAATCGGAGTATCTAGTATAGTAGGTATAGGATTATATTTCACATCTACTGTAATAAATGTGGTAGATTCTAGATTTATTGCAATGATGTATAGTGGTTTAGCATTTTGTGTGGCCTTGTTCATATATGGCATATGCGCATTAAAGTTGAACTGGATATCCAAAAAGCAAATTCCATTTTTAAGTAAGTAAATTTGTCTATAAATGAGTATGGCTATGTATATGTTTGTGAAAGAAATCAATTTGAAGTTATCCAACTTTTCTTATTAAAGAGTTGATAGCAATTTGTTGAATGACAAAAAGTTGATTGCGAAATGTTGGAGGAGATTAAGAGTGCGGTTAGTTTTATCAGGATATTATGGTTTTTATAATGTTGGGGACGAAGCAATTTTGCAATCAATTATTAAAGCGCTACATGAAGAGAATCCTACTCTTGAGCTTGTTGTACTTTCGAATGACCCCGACTATACAAGAAAAATGTACGGTGTAGAGGCAGTAAATCGCTGGGATATAAGAGCAATTTATAAGGAAATAAAGAGAAGTAACGGTTTAATTAGCGGAGGGGGAAGTCTCCTTCAAGATAAAACGAGTATTAAAAGCATTTTGTACTATACAGGTATTATGCGGATTGCTCGTTTTTTGAAGAAGCCGTATTATATTTACGCGCAAGGAATTGGTCCAATTACGAAAAGACAAAATCGTTTATTAGTGAAATGGCAAGTATCAAAAGCGGCATATATATCAGTTCGTGATGAAGATTCATTTTTGTATTTAAAAGAAATGGGTATTAAGAAAGAGATCGAACTAGTTCCAGATCCAGTATTGGCATGTCAACCAGAAGGAATGAAGTCGGATTGGCTGCAAAAACATTCGATTCAAGGGAAAGTAATTGCAGTTAGTGTGAGGTATTGGGACGCGAAAGAAGATTATATGAAGAAGCTAGCAGATACGCTGAAAAAATTTAAGCGTGAAGGATACCATATTTTATTCGTACCAATGCACGGACCATTTGATCAAAATGCATCACGCGATATTATTAACTTAATGGGAGAAGAAGCTCATATGCTTCCGTATAAGCTGGATATTCATGAGAAAATTTCAATTTTGTCGGAATGTTCGCTTCTAATAGGTATGAGACTTCATGCGCTTATATTATCAGCGGTTGCTAATATTCCTATGGTCGGTATTTCATATGATCCAAAGATCGATTCATTTTTACAACAAGTAAATCAGCCGATTATCGGAAACGTAGATGGTGACTGGACGGCTGAAACTTTGTATAACGTGGCAACGAAACAACTGGAACAAAAAGAATATGTACAAGAAACATTGGAACAAAGAGTAGAAGAATTGAGAGAACAAATTTCAACAGCGTCTCGCTACATCATAAGTGACTTGAATTCAAAAGAGTTCGAAAAAAGGGGAATGTAATCTTAATTTAAGAGGACATCCTCTTTTTTTATTAGTTGAAAAATATAAAATGTCGAAAGAAAATAAATATTTGTAGAAAAATGTCGAATTGTATAAATACTTTTAAATGTATGCTCATAAAAAAGAAGTTTGAGAGATAAGATGTATGTTTGATAATCCTAACATTCTTATATAGAGAATGTTAGGATTATGCGTTTTATTTGGTAAATTATAAGAAAATAGGTTTGTTAATTTTAAAGAATGAGAATGTAATAAAAATGTCGAAGTATATAAAAATAAGCTGTCGATTAATGTCGTAATATCTTTATAGTTAAATATTAAAATTGGAAACGTTTTTCTGTTATAGTTGTAAATGGTTATAAGAAGATGGTTGAAAATGTAATTCTGACGCGTTTTTCCGTTCATTTAAAATATTCTGATTTTATAATCTGGATGTTTTAAAATAAAAGTCGAAAAAATGATCGTTCAGAATTTCGAAAATTCACTTTTTTGTCGAATTTGAGATTTTAAATTGGATGAAAAGGGTGTATGATTTCTTTACGATTCCGTAATACAGGATATTCTATTATTCTGTACAAAGAATACGTTAACCACATTTATATCTACTAGTTTCAAAAATAAATAGAATATCTATTTAAAAACTTATGGAACTAGTATTACATTCCTAAGGAGGAAATATATAAAATGGCAAAGACTAACTCTTACAAAAAAGTAATCGCTGGTACAATGACAGCAGCAATGGTAGCAGGTGTTGTTTCTCCAGTAGCAGCAGCAGGAAAATCATTCCCAGACGTTCAACCTGGTTCTTGGAGTGCAGAGTACATTGATTATTTAGTAGCAAAAAAAGCAATCGAAGGTAAGCCAGACGGAACATTCGCTCCAACTGAAGCAATTGACCGTGCTTCTGCTGCGAAAATTATGGCAATTACATTAGGTTTAGAAGTTAAAGAGGGTGCAAAACCATCTTTCAAAGATGCTCAAGATTCATGGGCTGCTAAATATATCGCAGCTGTTGAAAAAGCTGGTGTGATTCAAGGGGATGAAACTGGTAAGTTTAATCCAAACAACCAAATTAATCGTGCTTCTATGGCAACAATGATCGTAAAAGCATACAAATTAGACAGCAAAGTAAGCGGAGAATTAGAAACTAAATTCTCTGATTTAGAAAAGCACTGGGGTAAAAAAGCTGCTAACATTTTAGTTGCTTTAGGTATCACTAATGGTACTGGTAATGGTTGGGAGCCAGATAAATCTGTAACTCGTGCAGAAGCTGCTAAATTCATTGCTAAGACTGACATGCAGTTCGGACAAAAAGCAGAAGCTAAAGTTGAGTCTATTAAAGCAATCAACGCTAAAGAGATCGAAGTTAAATTCGGTACTGAAGTTAAAGATGTAACTGCTGCAAACTTTGCAGTTGTAGAAGGTTCAAAAGAACTTGATATTGAAAAAGTTGAGTTAAGCAAAGATAAAAAATCAGCAACTATTACACTAAAAAATGCACTTGTAAATAAACAAGCTTATGTTGCACATGTTAAAGATGTTAAATCTGTAGATGGAAAAGACATTCCAAAAGCATTAGAAGTAATTTTCTTTAACGATGAAGTAGCTCCAACTGTATCTACAGTATCTACTCCAGACGGAAATGTTAAAGTAGTATTCAGTGAAAAGTTAAGTGCAGATGAAGTAACTGTTGTTATTAACGGTACGAAATTCACAGCTTCTCCTGTAGACAATACAGTTACATTAACAAAAGCTGATGTTGCATCTGTAGTTAAAAACGGTGAAGCATTTAACGTAATCGTAACTGGTGCTAAAGATTTAGTTGGTAACACAATGGAAATGTACGAAGGTAAAGCTACTTATAAAGTAGAAAAAGATGTTACAGCTCCAGAAGTTAAAGAAGTTAAAGTGAAAGAACTTGCTGAAGGCGTAGCTACATTAGAAGTTACATTCTCAGAAGAACTTTCTGCAGAAGGTAAAGTAGTAGTTAAAAAAGGTAATAAAGTAGTAGAAGGTACTACAATCGCTCTTGATCAAGATACTACAAAAGCAATTGTTACAGTACCAGGAGCTCTTACAGAGAAAGAAACAGCTGCAAACATTACAGTTGAATTTGTTGGCTACAAAGATGCAGCTAACAATGTAGGTACTAAAGTAACTAAAGAAGTAAAAATTACAAAAGATGTTGTAGCTCCTAACTTCGTAAAAGTTGAAGCTAATGAAAATAAAGCAGCAACACTTACTTTCGATAAAGATGTAACTGCGCAAGAAGGAAAACTTCGTGTAATTAACTTAGATACAAGTAAAGATGTAACTAAAGAAGTAGCTGTTGCTCCAGTTGAGGATAATAAAAAAGCTATCACTTTAACATTCCCAGAAAAGGGTAACTATAAAGTTGCTGCTACAAAAGGATTTGTAAAAGATACAGCTGGTAATGAATCTGCAGCATTTACTAAAGAAGTAAAAGTTGTAGAGAAAAAAGAAGAAGGTAAAAAAGATGAAGTAGCACCAAAAGCAACTAAAGTTGAGCGTGTTGCAGATAGCAAAACTAAGTTTACAGTAACATTTGATAAAGAAGTAAAAGGTGGCCAAGGCACTGATTCAGCTTCTAATGCAAACAACTACACTTTAGCTGGTGCTAAATTACCAGAAGGTACTTTAATCGTTGTTAATGCTGATGGAAAATCAGTAACAATTGAATTACCAGAAACATTTACTTTCGAAAAATCAGAAACAGTGAAATTCACAGTAGCTAACGTTGCAAACAAAGATGGAGTAAAAATGGGTACAACAAACTTATTAGTAAATGTTGTAGATACAAAAGCTCCTGAATTCAAATCAGCTAAAATTACAAAAGTTGATGCTAAAGAAATCACTTTAACATTCTCTGAAGCTGTAAACGTTGATGCAAATGACTTTGTAATTGACCTAAACGGTGTAGTATTAACTACGACAAAAGCTGATGTAACAGCTGAAGCTTCTAAAGACGTAGTTCTTAAAGTAACAGCTCCAACAGATGTTAACTTAGCAACTGGTACAGTTACAGTAAAAGCTAAAGAACTAGAAAATAATGCTAAATATGAGTTTAAGACTACTGACAAAGCAGGAAATGCACTTGCTGCTTTCAAATCAGTAACAGCAACTCGCTAATTGAAATTTATTTCAATGAAAAGAGTCCACAATATGTGGGCTCTTTTTTTATGGTTAATTTCTATATAAAACGATCTCTAAAAAATAGATTATATTTTGCAAATTAGTAGTTCGTTTTATTGAGAAATAAATCGAAAGCGTTTTCAAAAATAGAAGAATATCTCATTAATATGTAAATTATTTGTAAATTCACACCTTTTTTTGTTAAAAAAACATTCGAAAAGAAGAATAAAATGTCGAAATTCAATAATTTTAGTCGAATGCAGTCTGAAAATTGTATTTATTGTAAAAAACATTTAAGTGATGAAGTGGAAATATGTGCTATAATTCCAATTGTGTATTCGATATGAAAAATATACGAAGCGCAGTGAGAGTGGTTTATAGGAAAACAGTTTGTTCATTTCTATATTTGAGTATTATTAATATACTAATAATACAATGAAAAGACTGAATTATCAGAATGTGTCGAATCTTCTTTTGAGAAAGTTCTTGATAACGAATAGTTTTGTATAGTATGATGAACTTGTTTCAAAAAATGGTATTTAAACCTTATATTTACATTTAACGGTTTGTATCATTTTATTATATGAACTACTTTTCATTATAGTATTTTTGTTTGTGCTTTTATTGTTTTATGGTTTTTCTAACTAGCTAGTTTTCAAATTTAATATGATATGAAACTAGTAGCATATTCCTGAAGGAGGAAATTTATAAAATGGCAAAGACTAACTCTTACAAAAAAGTAATCGCAGGTACAATGACAGCAGCAATGGTAGCAGGTGTTGTATCTCCAGTAGCAGCAGCGGGAAAATCATTCCCAGACGTTCCAGCTGGTCATTGGGGATTAGATTCTATCAATTACTTAGTAGATAAAGGTGCAATCGAAGGTAAGCCAGATGGTACATACGCTCCAGCTGAAGAAATTGATCGTGCTTCTGCTGCGAAAATTATGGCAATTACTTTAGGTTTAAAAGTTGAAGAGGGTGCACAACCATCTTTCAAAGATGCTAAAAATCATTGGGCTTCTAAATACATTGCAGCTGTTGAAAAAGCGGGTGTTGTTAGAGGTGATGGTAAAGAAAACTTTTCTCCAGATAAAAAGATTGACCGTGCTTCTTTCGCTTCTATGATAGTAGGTGCTTATAACTTAAAAGATAAAGTTAACGGCGAGTTAGTTACAAAATTTGAAGATTTATTAGATCATTGGGGTGAAGAAAAAGCAAACATCCTAATCAATCTTGGACTTTCTGAAGGAACAGGCGGAAATAAATGGGAGCCAAATAAATCTGTATCTCGTGCAGAAGCAGCTAAATTTATCGCAGTAGCAGATAAAAAATATGGCAAAAAAGATAATGCACAAGCATATGTAACTGATGTGAAAATTTCTGAACCAACGAAATTAACATTAACAGGTACTGGTTTAGATAAGCTTGCTGCTGAAGATGTAACTCTTGATGGAGACAAAGCTGTTGCGATTGAAGCAAGTGCTGACGGTACTTCTGCAGTTGTAACACTTGGTGGTAAAGTAGCTCCAAATAAAAATCTTACTGTAAAAGTGAAAAATCAATCATTCGTAACGAAATTCGTATACGAAGTGAAAAAATTAGCAGTAGAAAAACTTACATTTGACGATGATCGTGCTGGTCAAACAGTTGCTTTCAAATTAAACGATGAAAAAGGTAACGCTGATGTTGAGTACTTAAACTTAGCAGATCATGACGTCAAATTTGTAGCAAATAACTTAGATGGTACATCAGCAAACATCTTTGAAGGTGGAGAAGCTACTTCTACTACAGGTAAACTAGCTGTTGGCATTAAGCAAGGTGACTACAAAGTAGAAGTACAAGTTACAAAACGCGGTGGTTTAACAGTTTCTAACACTGGTATTATTACAGTGAAAAACCTTGATACACCAGCTTCTGCAATTAAAAATGTTGTATTTGCGGTAGATGCTGATAATGATGGTGCTGTAAACTATGGCAGCAAGCTTGCTGGTAAAGACTTTGCTTTAAATAGCCAAACTTTAGTTGTTGGTGAAAAAGCATCTCTTAGTAAATTAGTTGCTACAATTGCTGGAGAAGATAAAGTAGTTGATCCAGGGTCAATTAGCATCAAATCTTCAAACCACGGTATTATCTCTGTAGTAAACAACTATATTACTGCTGAGGCTGCTGGTGAAGCTACACTTACTATTAAAGTAGGTGACGTAACGAAAGATGTTAAATTTAAAGTAACGACTGATTCTCGTAAATTAGTATCAGTAAAAGCTAACCCAGACAAATTACAAGTTGTTCAAAATAAAACATTACCTGTTACATTCGTAACAACTGACCAATATGGTGATCCATTTGGTGCTAACTCAGCTGCAATTAAAGAAGTTCTTCCAAAAACAGGTGTAGTTGCAGAAGGTGGATTAGATGTAGTAACAACGGATGCTGGCTCAATCGGTACAAAAACTGTATCGGTTACAGGTAACGAAGTAGGCGAAGGTACAGTTCACTTCCAAAATGCTAATGGAGCTACTTTAGGTTCATTATATGTGAATGTAACAGAAGGTAACGTTGCATTTAAAAACTTTGAACTTGTATCTAAAGTAGGTCAATACGGCCAATCACCTGATACGAAACTTGACCTAAATGTTTCTAACAAAGTTGAGTATCAATTATCTAAGTACACTTCAGATCGCGTATACTCTGATCCTGAAAACTTAGAGGGTTATGTAGTTGAGTCTAAAAACAAAGATATAGCTGATGCTAAAATTGTTGGAAATAAAGTTGTTGTAACAGGTAAAGCACCAGGTAAAGTTGATATCCACTTAACGAAAAATGGTGCAACTGCTGGTAAAGCGACAGTTGAAATCGTTCAAGAAACAATCGCTATTAAATCTGTAAACTTCAAACCAGTTCAAACAGAAAACTTCGTTGAGAAGAAAATCAACATCGGTACTGTATTAGAGCTTGAGAAGAGTAACCTTGATGATATCGTAAAAGGTATTAACTTAACGAAAGAAACACAACATAAAGTACGTGTTGTAAAATCTGGTGACGAGCAAGGTAAACTTTACTTAGATAGAAACGGCGATGCTGTATTTAACGCTGGCGATGTAAAACTTGGAGATGTAACAGTATCTCAAACAAGTGATTCTACACTTCCAAACTTCAAGGCAGACCTTTACGATACTTTAACTACTAAGTACACTGACAAAGGTACATTAGTATTCAAAGTATTAACAGATAAAAATGTTATTACAAGCGAAATCGGTTCCCAAGCTGTACACGTTAACGTTCTTAACAACCCAAATCTATAATTCAATTATAGATGAAGTGAAAAATCAGTGGGGATTCATCCCCACTGATTTTTTAATAGAAAGAAGGCTCTTGTACATTTACAAGAGCCTTCTTTCTATTTCTTAAACTTAAACATATCCCCACTCAAATTTGAATCACTATACACGAACAATACCATGTTAATGTTGTTGTCTTTAATGTATTGATATACATCTTTTTCGTGATAGTGACGCAGGTCGAGGATAGATGTGTGTTTGAAGCTTTGTGCTAAGTGTGGCACGATTGCGTTTGCGAATGAGTCTTTTAGGACTAAGGCGCGTACTTCATTTGGTGCATTGTTATTTTCGGTGACGATTTCTGGATAGTCGTCCGTGTAATATCCTGCGTATGATGTTGTATCTTTTTGTTTTTCTACGCCGTATATGTCATCTAAGTTTTGATGAACAGTACCTTTCACATCTTTTGCGGTAACGCTTGTGAAGTTGAAACCGCCTTTCGGTGTGTAGTAGCACAATTTTTCCCCAGTTGCATCGATGAGTTGGTATAGTTGGTTGTTGAAGCTTCCGACTAAATGTTTATTTTGCGCACATGTACGAGTGTAGTCTTCTTTTTTTATTTCTTTTCCTTTATATATAGAAGACTGTTGCCCGATTGTGTTCATTATATATTGGTAGCCTAAGAAGGCACCGTCCATATTCCAATGATGATCTGTTTTGAAATACATGTCCTGTATTTCTTCGTTCGTATAGTTCTGTTTATAGTGTTCCATAAGTTTTATTGGCTTTACGTCAGCTGGAAGTTTTGTTAGAAAGTAATTTAAATTGTCCTGTGCATAAGTGTGAATATGAGAAGGTAATTTAAATGATAATGCATTCGTTTTTGACGGTGGTAAAGCAAAGTAAAACTCGACGTTTTGTTCTTTTAAAAACTGAGATAAGTCGTTTATAGCAGGCATGGATTGGTCAATTTCGTTATATTTTGTCGTCCACGCCGGGTTTTTTAGGAGCCATTTATCATCAGTTAAAATAATGTCGTTAATGAGAGACTTGCCCATATTAATTTGGGCAATCGTATAGTTTTTAATAAGCTCATCTCGTCCGATTAATTGATCATTTGTGTATGTTTCAAAATCTTTAAAGAAGCTGCCAGTTAGGAGAGCTTCTTTCGTAAGTGCTGGTTTTTGAGCGAGCGGCCGATTTTCAACTGGTGAAATGTCTCGGTCTGTTTTGAGTAACGATAATATGCCAAATGAAAAGATAATGGTGAGAAAACCGATAAACAGGATGAGGTTCCCCAATTTTTTCATAATAACTTTTCCTTCCTACATCAGTTAAAACCTGAAATAAATAAATGGATTATATGTTGAGTTAATCAAGTACATAACCGAAATCATAAATAATGTTAGTAATAATATAGGACGTACAAATTGCGTCGTGAACATATACGTTTTTGGCGCAAGTTCTAGTATGTTTTTCATTCGTTTTAAAATTGGTGTCGCTGCGATAAAGGCAATGAGAAATACGATAATGTATTCATGTACGTATAACATTGTATTGTCATCGATGAAAGAGTGCCCACCTATGCCGAACATCGCTTTTAAATATTGGAACGAGTAAGCGAAGTTGTCAGCTCGGAAGAAGACCCAACCGATCATAACGATTAATAATACGTATGCATGTTGCAGCGGTTTCCATAGTTTGTTTAATATTTTTTCGAATCCAGCTTTTTCAATTGAAATAATAAAGCCGTAATATAAGCCCCAGGCGATAAATGTCCAGCTCGCCCCGTGCCATAAACCAGTTAATCCCCATACGATGAAGAGGTTACGATAATTCGCTAGTTTTGAAACACGGTTTCCGCCGAGCGGGATATATATGTAATCGCGGAACCAAGAACCAAGTGTAATATGCCATCTTCTCCAAAACTCTGAAATAGATTTAGAGATGTACGGGTAGTTGAAGTTTTTCGGGAAATCAAATCCGAACATTTTTCCAATTCCGATTGCCATATCAGAGTACCCTGAGAAATCGAAATAAATTTGGAGAGTGTAGGCGATAATACCAATCCATGCCGTTCCAACACTTATTTCAGATGGTGGTAAGGCAAATATTTTATCGGCGACAAATCCTACTTGGTTGGCGATTAATATTTTTTTTGCTAGTCCGAGAACGAAAATTTGAATACCTTCTGTGAATCGTTCAAAAGAATGGATGCGCGTTTTAATTTGCTCAGCGACGATATTGTAACGAACAATTGGTCCGGCAATAAGCTGAGGGAAAATAGATATATATAGCGCTAAATTAAGTGGATTTTTTTGAACATCCCCATCTTTACGGTATATATCGATGACATAGGACATCGCTTGGAATGTATAAAATGAAATTCCGATTGGTAGTGGAATAGGTTCCACATGAATAGATAAATGCAATGATTTGTTTAAAATGTCTGTGAAAAATGAAATATATTTAAAATAAGAAAGTAATAAAATATTTCCGACCACAGCCATAACTAAAAATGTGACTTTCATATTTTTTCGTTTATCATAATGATGCACAAGTAGGCCAAAGCAGTAGTTTAATACGATGGAAAAGAGCATTAAAAGAACGAAACGCGGTTCGCCCCATGCATAGAAAATTAAACTAAATGCAAGTAATACGAAATTACGTAGCTCGGCACGCACTATAAAATAGAGAAATAATACGAGAGGTAAAAAGATAAATAAGAAAATCGAACTACTAAATACCAAAGGACTCTCCTCACTTTTTTCGAAATACATTTCGTGCAAAAAAAAACCGACATATCTATTATATATTCTTTTATATAATAGTGCCTTTAATATTTTATCATGTTAATAATTTGATTAAAATAATTATTCTATATAAGTAGTTTCTCATTTCATACATAAGAAAGGTGTGCCATTAAGTGTTTTTTTATGGAAATTATTAATTTTGAGATAAGAGAAGTGGCATAATTAGGGGGAGAAGAATGAGTAAATTCGGATTGTATGGTAAGTTTATTGTGGAAGAACGTAATCGGGAAGAATTAACGAATATTTTGCTAGAGGCTGCGGAATCGATGAACGTACTTCATAGTTGTGAGGTATATATTGTAAGTACTTCTGATGACGAGCCAAATGCTGTATATGTTTTTGAAGTATGGAGTAATGAAGAAGCACATAAAGCATCTTTAACGTTAGAGTCTACACAAAATTTAATAAAGCGAGCAAAACCAATGATTACTGGAGCAGAAAGAATTAGCACTTTGAATGCTAGAGGCGGTAAAGGGTTGGAATAGAAAAGAAGCAGCATCCATCTGGATGCTGCTTCTTTTCTATTCTATTTCTAAATCAACAATTAAGTAAGCGAGTATCACAACAAAGAAAATGCTAACGGCTGGTGCTGTTAATACGTGTCCAGACATAAAGCCGATACCGAGCGATAGGACGAGTGTACTAGCTAGTAGCATATGTTTTACGCTAAATAGTTTCTTGAAGTTTGTGATGATGCGAATGAATATTTTTATACCGAAATAAAGAAGTGGCAGTAAGTACATAAGGAAGCCAACAATTCCGAATGCGAAGAATAGGTCGTGGAAATCCATTTCGACTAACTTCATTTTCGTTGTATAGTTACCAGCGTACCCCATTCCAAATAGTTTTTGAGATAGTGGTGCTTCTTTATAGTATTGTTTATATACTTTTAAAAACTTGTCGCGATCACTGTAAATTAAACTTTTCATTTCAGAGTCTGTTAGTTCGCCTTGCTCATGTTCTTCTTCTGTAACTACTTTTCCTTCTTTTCGGTCTTTTTCTTCTTGTACTGATTTTTTGTATTCATATATTTGTAAATGGATGGTCATGTTTTTTGCGATAGGAGTTTGCGGTGTAAGTACGAGTAACCCTCCTAATACGACAGCAGCAACAACTGTATTTACAAGATATGTGAATCCTTTTCCTTCTTTTTTACGATGTATTATATATTCAATGAATAAGAAGAAAAGGGCGATACCAAGTGTAATAACGATGGCACCATAGCCTACTTTCGTTCCAATCATAATGCTTGCATACATTGCAACTACAGTTGGAATCCAGTAATACGCTTTTGAGAAAGAAGTTGTTTTATGAACTGAGTATAAGACAACGATTGGGAACATAATTGCAAAAATGGAACTTAAATCATTTCCAGCAAAGAACCATCCTCTTGAACCGATCTTTGAGTTCGGATAGCTTGGGAAATCTGTACCAGTTGCCATAGCCGCGATGATTGAAATACTTAAAATTAACGTTGCATATAAGAAATACGTAATGATTTTATGAAACGCGTAGTCGTTATTTTTTAATTCTTTTAGTGCGATAATATATCCAAACAGTAGTACTATTGGATATACACTTTTCAAAATAAATTTCACTTCTTCTCCAAATGAAACTGGAGATTTGACCATTAAATTATTCACAAGGCCAATTGCGAGTACAATGCCAAATAGACATAAATAAAGAATATACTTTTTCGCGCCTTGTTGTTTATGATGAAGAAGTAGATAACCTAATGTAAGAAGCATAAAGGCGAAACGGACTACGATTCCGACTGTTGCGCTCATGTGTAATACATAGATTGAAAAAGACGTTAATAAATCTAAAATTGGTTGCAACACAATGAATAGCAGTAGGAAATGCGGGAAGTAGTTATCCGTCTGTTTGAACTTAGTAACCATATGTTCCTCCATTTCTTCATTCCTTTATTTCAGAACCTCTATATAAATAGGAAGGAGAATGAATTTCTATATTTAATTTTTATATCAGACTTAAGAATACACCATTTCATTGTAATGGTAAATAGATGAAGAGAGGTGATAAACCGACTTTAATTTCTATATTTTTCAACGGAATTGTATGTTTTATACAAGGTCATATACAAATTACGAGATTATTAGACAGAAAATTGAGAAAAAAGAAGGGTTTTTCACCACCTTTCTATAATTATATAAGTATAATCTTTATGTAGAAAAGAGGGGTATATATAATGGAAGTAACAAGTAAAACAGAATCTGTCGTTGTGAAATATGAAGGGCACGTTGCAACGGTTATGGTCAATCGCCCAGAGGTGTTAAATGCATTAGATGAGCCAACATTAAAAGAGTTATTACAAAAATTGAAAGAAGTAGCGGAGAGTTCTGCACACATTGTTGTGTTATGCGGAAGTGGTCGTGGTTTTTCTGCGGGTGGAGATATTAAATCGATGCTTTCAAGTAATGATGAAAGCAAGTTTGATGGCATTATGAATACCATTTCTGAAGTTGTTGTGACTTTATATACGATGCCGAAGCTTGTTATTAGTGCGATTCATGGACCAACTGCTGGTCTTGGGTTAAGTATTGCGTTAACAGCTGACTATGTGATGGCAGATATATCATCCATTATTGCGATGAACTTTATTGGAATCGCTTTAATTCCAGATGGTGGCGGCCATTTCTTCCTTCAAAAGCGTGTCGGTGAAAATATGACGAAGCAAATTATTTGGGAAGGAAAGAAATTATCAGCAACAGAAGCGCTTGATATCGGTTTAATTGATGAAGTAATCGGCGAGGATTTCCAAACGGCTGTGAAGCAAAAAATTAGTGAATGGTCACAAAAGCCGATTAAAGCGATGGTTCAAACGAAGCAAATTTTATGTGAAGTAAACCGCTCTAATTTAGAACAAACATTGCAGCTTGAAAAACGCGGCCAATATGCGATGAGACAAACAGCGGATCATAAAGAAGGCATTGCTGCATTTTTAGAAAAACGTTTGCCTGCATTTAAAGGGGAATAAAGTGAAATTTGAATTAATAGTAGTTTTACTGCCGGTTAATTTAAGGTAAAGGGGAGAAAGTGCTAACACATTTTAGTATAATTGTGTTAGCACTTTTTTTTAGGAGTAATATATGAAGAAAATTATTGGTGTTATCGGCATGATTGTAATAGCATATTATACTTTGCATAGTACACCATCTATGGCTGTGCGAACTGCGTTGTTTTTTGAAGGACATCCAAGCGTTGCGTTTTCTGGCGAAGTGACGAAAGAAAAAGATGTGAAAAAAGAAGCAATTCCAGCTGAGTACCAAACTCTATATGGTAAGGAAGAAGAATCAGAGCACTATTTCTTTCCTCACGTAAGGGCACATGGATCAGGAATTGATATGCTTAGTGCGTGCGTGAAGAAAAAATGGTTTTTCTATAAAGCAGAGCTCGGATGTTATTAAACATAGGAGGATGAATGATGTCAGCATATAACAAGTTAGTAAGAGATCGTGTTCCAGAGAAGATTTTAAGGTCTGGAAAAACATATACAGCACAAAAATTAACAGGACAAGCATACATACAAGCTTTAGCGAAAATTGGAACGGAAGAAATTCGTGAATTTGCTTCTATGAAAGAGCGTGAACATGCGCTAGATTCTCTTGCGGATGCACTGGAAGTGATCATTTCATTAGCGCGTGCAGAAGGTGCAACAATTGAAGATGTAGAACGTCTTCGTAAGAAAAAAGAAATAGAGCGCGGTGGATTTGAAAGAGGCATTTATTTGTTGGATGTTTCAGAAGAATAGTTTCGTAGGGAAAGCATAGCGTTAGTGAGTAACGCTATGCTTTTTTGTTGCAATTAAACTAATAATGAAGAAGATAACTGTTAATACCCAGCCAATTGTAATAGAAGTAGTAGTGTGAACTGCATAAGAAACTTGTAAACAAAATAATGATGCTAAAAACCAAATGAGTGCAATGTGTATATATTTTTTTGATATATTCATATTTTATAACTCCTTTTGTATACTAAAAAGAATTTTACCGCAATTTAGAAAATTAAGCTATATGAGTAGAGGATTTATAGTAAATTCGGTATACTAAATAATAGAGAAAATGAGGAGGGAACGACAATGGCACATCATGCGAAAGAAACGATGGAACTTATTAAGGAGCTTGTCTCTATTCCAAGTCCATCTGGAAATACAGAGAAAATCATTCGTTTTATTGAAAACTATGTAAGTGAGTGGAATGTAGAAACGAAGCGTAACAATAAAGGCGCTCTCATTTTAACGGTAAAAGGGAAAAATGATGCACAGCACCGTTTATTAACGGCACACGTTGATACGTTAGGTGCGATGGTGAAAGAAATTAAGCCTGACGGTCGTCTGAGTCTTTCTATGATTGGCGGATTTCGCTGGAACTCTGTAGAAGGAGAATATTGCGAAATTGAAACATCAAGCGGTAAGACGTATACAGGAACGATTTTAATGCATCAAACATCTGTGCATGTATATAAAGATGCAGGTGAAGCGAAACGCGATGAGAAAAATATTGAAGTTCGTATTGATGAGCGTGTATTTTCAGCTGATGAAGTACGCGAATTAGGAATTGAAGTAGGAGACTTCGTTTCATTTGACCCGCGCGTTCAAATTACAGAAAGTGGATACATAAAATCACGTCATTTAGATGACAAAGTAAGTGTTGCGATTCTATTAAAATTAATTAAGAGATTACAAGATGAAAACATAACATTACCATATACAACTCATTTCTTAATTTCTAATAATGAAGAGATTGGATACGGTGGTAACTCTAACATTCCAGAAGAAACGGTTGAATATTTAGCAGTTGATATGGGAGCGCTAGGTGATGGACAAGCATCTGACGAGTATACTGTATCTATTTGTGCAAAAGACTCTAGTGGTCCGTATCATTATGCACTGCGTAAACATTTAGTAGAGCTTGCGAAAAAGAATCATATTGAATATAAAGTAGATATTTATCCGTACTATGGATCGGATGCATCAGCTGCGATTCACGCTGGATTTGATGTGAAACATGCATTAATTGGAGCGGGTATTGATTCTTCTCATGCATTTGAGCGTACACATGAAAGTTCGATTGCTCATACAGAAGCACTTGTTTATGCATATGTATTATCAGAGATGATTGCAGAATAAGAAAAGAAATAGGCTACCTCTAGTAGCCTATTTTTTGTTTGCAGGGAAATCGACTTTATTTAACAAAAAGTAAATTAATTGTATTTTATTTTACAATATTAAGAAAGTAGGTTTACTACATAATTCGAGTATTATAAAATGATAGAGGCGCATTAATTTTTTTTGTTCGGATTTATTGAAATTTATATATTAAGATTACGCGTTATTAAAAATTGATTGTCGAGAGGAGTATTATTTTTTATGAAGTATCGTGCAGTCGCGGCAGGTATTTTAGCCGCAAGTTTATTATCGTCTCCAGTAAGTAGTTTCGCAGCAGCAAAGAAGTTTTCGGATGTTCCTACATGGGCGCAAGAATCAGTTGAATATTTAGTAGGAAAAAAAGCGCTTGATGGAAAGCCAGATGGAACGTTTTCTCCATCTGAAGCAGTAGATAGAGGATCAGCTGCAAAAATCATAGCAGTCGTTCTTGGTTTACCGATTGATCCAAAAGCAAAACCATCTTTTAAAGACGCACAGAGCCATTGGGCAGCACCGTACATTGCTGCAGTGGAAAAAGCAGGTGTAATTAATGGAGATGGTACTGGTAAATTTAATCCATTCAATAAAATGAACCGTGCATCTATGGCATCTATGTTAGTACAAGCGTACTCATTAGATAAGAAAATTATTGGAGAACTTCCAACACAGTTTAAAGATTTGGAACCTCATTGGGGTAAGAAACAAGCTAATATTTTAGTAGCCTTAGAGATTTCTAATGGTACGGGAAATGGCTGGAATCCTGAAGGAACTGTAACTCGTGCAGAAGCAGCTCAGTTCATTGCGATGGCTGATAAAAATAAAACAAATACATCAAAAAGAATGTATATGAACAGAAACTTTATTACATATCATCAACCATCATTATCATCTGGTATTACTGACGTTCAGCATAAGCCACAAATGGTTGAAGTGAAAGAGCAAAGAGCAGACGGCTGGTTGAAAATTGTAACAAGTAAAGGTGAGAAGTGGACACCTCTACAAGAAAAAACAGAAACAATTAACCAAGACTTTACTGCATATGAAACAGCTTCACATAGTTCTCAAGTGCTAGGTACATATAATGCACAAACAGTAACGATTATGGAGGAGAGTGGCAGCTGGATTCGTATTCGCGTAGGCGCTGGATTCCAGTGGGTTGATAAAAATCAATTAAACCCAGTAAAACAAGAGAACTTCTTAGAAAGTAAAGCGATTATTATTGATCCAGGTCATGGTGGAATTGACTCAGGTAATCCTGGTTATTATGAGAAAGAAAGTGAAACTGTATTAGATGTATCATTACGATTACAGAAAATATTTGAGCAAAGAGCACCATTTACTGTGATGTTCACTCGTACAGATAATACACGTCCAGGAGTAGACTCAACAGATTCATTGAAAAAGCGAGTAGAGTTTGCACAGGAACATAATGGAGATATTTTTGTAAGTATCCATGCTAATGGCTCTCAATATAAAAATGGACAAGGTACAGAAACATTATATTATCAGTCAGCAAGAGCAAAAGTAACAAATCCGCATGTAGAAGACAGTAAGTTATTAGCACAAAAAATTCAAGACCGTCTTGTAGCAGCACTTGGAACAAAAGATCGTGGTATAAAACATCAAGACTTATACGTAACTAGAGAAAATACAATGCCAGCTGTATTAACAGAATTAGCATTTGTAGATAATAAAAGTGATGCAGATAAAATTGCTACACCAAAACAGAGACAAGCTGCAGCAGAAGCGATTTATCAAGGTATTTTAGATTATTACGAAGCAAAGGGTAAGAAAGTATCTTCTTTCCGTTAATAAATAAAAAGAGATTGCCAATAGGCAGTCTCTTTTATTTATTAACGTTTCTCTTTATTTCCGGCATGTGATATCATTTAATTTTATATGAAAAAGTATTGTAATTATAACGATATAGAGGATGATAATAGATTGAATAATCATAGTAAAACACCTGCATGTATATATACGTATGCATTTCGTGAGGAGGAGCGTGCTTTATGTTATTTGGAAATGCGCTCGTTCTTTGGAATGGAGTCTCACGTTAATATTTTGAAAAGTGATGTCAAAATTGACCCGAGTAGAAGTGCATTTATTAAAGAGCGCGTTGAGGTTATGTATGAAGGAGACGACTTAGAAAGTATTTTAAAACAAGTAGAACAAATTGATTTGGCGGGGGCGTCATTTAAAGTTATCTTCGTTAAAATTAATGACCTCGTTGGAGAGAATAAAATTGAATATGGAGAAAGACGTCTTATTGAACGAGATCTTGGCATGCATATTGAAGGAGAAGCGGATGTTCGTAATCCAGAGCGTGTATTTGGGATTGTTCCTCTTGGAGGACGCTGGTACTTCGGGCACTATGTAGAAAGTGAGCCAGTTTGGTATCATCACATAAAAAAACCGCATAGTTATTCGACATCTCTTAGCACACGTGTTGCGAGATCAGTTGCAAACATCGCTGTACCAAATCCAGATGGAGTACGAGCAATTGACCCGTGCTGCGGTATTGGAACAGTAGTAGTAGAAGCACTTTCTATGGGAATTAACATCGTTGGTAGAGATATAAATCCACTTGTAGTTCTTGGAACGAGAAAAAACATCGCACATTTCGGATTTGAAGGGACAGTAACAATAGGTCCAATTGAGGAAATTACTGAGAACTACGACGTTGCAATTATCGATATGCCGTACGACTTATTTACGCATGCAACACCAGAAGACCAGTTCTCCATTCTTTCAAGTGCGCGCCGCATCGCTAAAAAGGTAGTCGTTGTCACGATGGAAACAATGGACGACATGATTCATGAAGCAGGATTTGAAATTACAGATCGCTGTATTACAAGAAAAGGATCATTTACTAGACAAATTCTTGTTTGTGAATAAGAAAGGAAGGTCACCCGTTTGGGTGACCTTTTTTGTTTGATATTAATGTGTGATTGGTTGGTAGTGTAGATAGATGAATTAGGGGGATTTGTCGGTAAGTCGATATCCTATGTCGAATCGTCGATAAATTTAAAAAATCGTTGATATATTCCGAGAATCGCCGATATCTCTACATTAGTATATTACTGTTCTTTTAATTTCTCTTGTTGTACAAGTAATAAATTGCGTAAAACGTGTCCGCGGTAACTTTCTAGTTTTCGTCCTTCGTGATAGCGTACGCCTAATTTTTTTAGTTCGGCTACGTACCAGCCTTTTGTTCCATAATACATGGGATCACTTCCTTTTTGCTTTTGAACAGTATATGTGGCGGGGGGAGAGAATTTTCTTTTTTATTCAGCATTAGGGCAACAAAATTGAAAAAACATGTAAGGGGAATATGATATTACTTCTATTTCTAGGTTATTAAAATAGGCTTTATAGTAAGAATTTCTAAAAATATAAAGGGGGAATATGCTTTGTTTCCAGGTACTTTATATGAAACACATGTTAAAACAAGAAATTTAGAAGTAGCAAAAGAGTTTTATACGAAACTTGGATTATTTCATGCTCGCACAATTGAAGAAAGACGTGTAGCATTCTTTTGGTTTGATAAAGATAATAAGAAGGAACAAATGCTGGGCATTTGGGAGGTATCAGAAGAAGCATTTCATACAAGTCACTTTGCATTCAAGGTTAACTATGAAGAAATCATTCATGCAAGAGAATGGCTTCTTAATAAAGGAATAAACCCAAGGTCCGCTTTCGGTCTTGAACCGTCTGAGCCTATGGTTCAGACGTGGACACCTACTGCGAATCTTTACTTTTATGATCCGGACGGTAATTCTTTAGAATTTCTATGTTTACTTCCTGAAAAGAAAAACGTAAAACAAGATGTCATGCATTTAAGTGAGTGGGAAAAATTGCCGAGTGAAATATAAAGTGAAACTTTAATCAGTGGGGGTTTTGTTCATCCCCCACTGATTATTAGTTGAACCAATCGGGCTTTTACGGGCAGTTGATCCCCCACCTAACTTCTTTGCTTTCGCTGAATTTTGAGGTGGGGGTCTTACTGCCCGTTAAATGCGGGATAAATTTGATTTTGGCTCCAATCCCGCGAAATAATTTAAGAAGGAACCATAACTTTGCTCAAGTAGTGACGTTATGGCTTTTTTGTTTTGTGCGGGCTAAGAATCACTCACTGTCTACTGTATAAAAAAATAGACAGTAGTGTATGCTTTTTTACACAATGTATACAAATTTATACCCTATGCGTTGGCATGATATTTGCAATAAAAAGAGTATCAACATATAGGGGAGAGATAGAAATGAAGGTTAGTAAAGTGTACACGACAATTGATGCTCACGTAGCTGGGGAACCGCTTCGAATTATTACAGGCGGTGTGCCAGAAATAAAAGGAGAAACGCAGCTAGAAAGACGCGCGTACTGTATGGAGCATTTGGATCATCTTCGAGAGGTTCTTATGTATGAACCGAGAGGACATCACGGTATGTACGGTTGTATCATTACTCCACCTGCAAGTGCTCACGCTGATTTTGGTGTATTATTTATGCACAATGAAGGCTGGAGTACGATGTGTGGTCATGGCATTATTGCTGTTATTACAGTCGGAATTGAAACTGGTATGTTTGAAGTGACAGGTGAGAAACAAAAGTTCATTATTGATAGCCCTGCCGGGGAAGTGATTGCGTATGCAACATATAACGGGAGCGAAGTAGAGTCTGTATCATTTGAAAACGTTCCTTCATTTGTATATAAGAAAGATGTTCCTATTAAAATAGATAACTATGAATTTCAAGTAGATATCGCGTTTGGCGGAGCCTTTTATGCGGTAGTAGATAGTAAAGAATTTGGTTTGAAAGTCGATTTCAAAGACTTAGCTGCTATTCAAGCGTGGGGCAGTAAAATTAAGCACTACATCGAGAGCAAAATGGAAGTAAAACATCCACTTGAAGAAGGGTTAAAAGGAATATACGGCGTTATTTTCTCAGATGGACCGAAAGGGGAAGGCGCAACTTTACGAAATGTAACAATCTTCGCTGATGGGCAAGTAGACCGTTCTCCTTGCGGCACAGGAACTTCCGCAAGAATCGCAACTCTTTTTGAAAAAGATGCTTTACAAAAGGGAGAAATTTTCATCCACGAATGCATTACTGACGGGAAATTCGAGGGGGAAGTATTGTCGGTAACCACAGTAGATACATATGAAGCTGTCATTCCGAAAGTAACGGGGAATGCATTTATTACAGGATTTCATCAGTTTGTTGTAGACCCGAGAGATGATTTGAATCGGGGATTTTTGTTAGGATAAGAGGAGGAGGTGGAAAGATATGCTAGTCATAAGCGCGAACGAACAACGAAACTTAGTAAATATGAACGAAGTCATTGAATACGCGGCGCTTGCTTTAAAAGAATTTTCCGCAGAAAGGACGATCACACCAATTCGCGGCTCATTACCATTTGCGAACGAGAAAAATACGGCATTAATTATGCCTTCAGTAGCGGAAGGACTTGAGGCACTTGGTTTAAAAGTAGTAACAGTAGTCCCCGAGAACAAAAAGATAGGAAAGAAAACAATAAACGGGATTGTGATGCTATCAGACTTTCAAACGGGAGAACCGCTCGCGCTTTTAGAAGGATCCTACTTAACAATGATTCGAACAGGCGCCCTATCTGGAGTAGCGACAAAACATTTAGCTCAACATAACGCAAAAACGTTATCCATTATTGGGACAGGAGAACAGGCGAAGGGAATTGCTGAAGCTGTATTTGCGGTAAGAGATATCGACAAAGTCATTTTATACAATCGAACAGAAGAAAAAGCGTATGCATTTGCGCAATATATACAAGAGAGATTCAATAAACCTGCATATGTTCACATAAATGCAAATGAAGCAATAAGCGAAGCAGACATCATCGTCACAACTACGAACGCCTCCACACCAGTCTTCTCAGAAAAACTACAAAAAGGCGTCCACGTAAACGCCGTCGGCTCATTTAGACCGAACATGCAAGAACTACCATCCCACGCCATCGCGGGCGCAAACAAAGTAGTAGTCGAATCAAAAGAAGCAGCATTAGAAGAAACGGGGGACCTTCAAGTTCCGATACAGGAAGGTTTATTTGAAGCAAACAACATCCACGCTGAACTCGGCCAAATCATAAGCGGGGAAAAAGCCGGCCGCGAAAACGATGAAGAGATTACCGTTTTCAAATCGGTTGGTTTGGCGGTAGTGGATATTATTGTTGCGAAGTATTTGTATGAGAAAGCGGTGGAGCGTGGAGTGGGGAATAGGATTGAGTTTTGAGGGAGACTGCCTTTTGGTGGTCTTTTATTTTGGGGATAAGTTCCTTTATTTGGCGACTTATATATTTTTGTACATGAAAGTGTGTTGAGATTGTGGTGTTCTTTTTGTTTATGATGCGTGTATGCATTTCAAATGTGATGTGTAAGGATTGCAGATAACGGATATTGTACTGTGAATGGCAGCTGGGGTACTAAATATTGGACACAACTTAGTGAGAAGTATAGGGAGTAGTGTTATTGATGTAAGAGGTAATATAAATATAAGGGATGCTAAGCAAGCTCTATTTATGGATAGAAATATGTTTAATGTATTAGCAACAGGTGTTTTTGAGTGTTGTTTTAATGTGTTTTATGCTTTTTTATGTGAATATGAAAAATTTACAGGGTACCAGTCTCCGAAGTTTGAGGTTGCTTCTGCAGCTTCTATTTTAGAGAACACTAAGAAATATATTTTAGAAAAGGTTAGTCCCTCACTCCACTCCAGCTAAAAACCTCACACCCGAAAACAAAGGGGAACTCAATTGTTCAAACTCATATAAAGTTTCAATATTGTCTAAGCATCCCTTAAAATATACAATTGATCATCTATTTTTCTTTACATAATCTCCAGATACAGTCCATATCAACTATAGATTCTTGTCTTATGCTAAATGTAATCAAAAAGCAAGTAGATAAAGATAATGACTAAAACATTAACTCTAGATACTTTTTTGATGAATATTACAAATAAACAGGAGGTAATGAAAAATGATTAAAACATTATTAGCAGGAGCACTTTTAAGTACAGGATTGGTAGCGGGAGGTGCAGTAGGTGCAGATGATGCGAAAATGGACAATTTAAAGTCAAATGAAGATAGTTCAAATCAAGTAATTACACAAAGTGCAGATGGAACAACGTCTTTCTCACAAAACTTTGATTTGCCTAAAGATGCAGTGCCAGCAACTCCTAAAGGAGACGCAAAAACTGTTGAAAGAACAGAAGGTACAGGTTCTCAAGAAGGAAAAATGGTACCAACAAAAGAAGGTACAGATTCTCAATCTGGATTTGAAATGGGAGCCCCTGAAAAACTAGAACATGCAAAAACTGTTGAAAGAACAGAGGGTACAGACTCTCAAGAAGGAAAAATGGTACCAGCAAAAGAAGGAAATTAAATAATATATAGTTATAACGAAGAGCATCCAAAAAGTGGTGCTCTTTTTATATTATAGGAATTAACTAGTTCTACTGAATATAGAACAGTAGGAGGAATTGAGACTAGAACACGGGGCCTATCTCTTCAAATCATGGTGTGTAGGGCAATAGTTTTGGTGGTAACGTTACAATACAAACATTTTATTAGAGATTTTCTAAATTTACATACACTCTAGATAGACTACATATCAACTTCAGATACTTGTTTTATGATACAAGTAATCAAACAAAAGGAGGGCAATACAAAATGATTACAACAGTATTAACAGGGCACTCTTTTATGTACAGGAGAGTATTAGCAGGTGGAGCAAATGTTGAAGATGTACAGACAGATAAGCATATTCCATATGAACAAAATGAATTGTAGCAAATTCTAGAAAAGTACGATTTAAAGAAGTTTGAGTTATAAAAAGAAAATAGATAAATATAGTGAAATAGATAAATTAACAAGAGAAAAGTACTTTGTGTATATCACAGGTGATTTTTATTTTCATTTGGATATAGGACTTGAATCAAACTTTTATACTAAAATATATACGGCAAAAAGGAGGGAGTATATTGCACAAAATTATTTATGGAATATTAATTTTAATGTATACTTTGTATTCATTTTTTGTAAGTGACGGAAGTGAAGTAAGGTTTATTATGCTGTTAACTATAGTACTTATCTTTTCTGTGGTTTTAGAAAAAGGAAATGCAAACAAAACGACTGATTAAAGGTCTTTTTGTTTGCATTTTTTAGTTGGCTATTAAAGTCCAGATGTTTTAGGGATAGCACCAAATCGCCATCAAGCTTAAAGAATGATTTATCCCCAAACAATAAAAATGAGCTTTTTATTACAAGTTAGCACCAAATTTCGTTTTTGGGACACTATTAAATTTTTAGTTGATGAAAACACCCGCCTAAAATAGAAAACTTTTAACATATTATCATTTATTCCGTAGCTTTTAAGGTATTTAACACGACTTTGGTTGCGTCTGCAATAAGTTTATCATCGTATTTAGCATCTTCTTTATCATGATTAGAAAGTATAGCAAGAACAATTGGCTTTTTATTTGGTGGCCAAATAATTGCGATATCATTTCTTATTCCGTAAGATCCCGCGCCTGTTTTATCAGCTACTTCCCATCCTTTTGGTACGCCCGCACGAATCAATTTATCTCCAGTTGTATTTCTCTTCATCCAATCTACTAATAGTTCACGTTTTTCTGTTGGAAGTGCAGTCCCTAATGTAAATGATTGAAGCGTCTTAGCTATTGCTTCTGGTGTACTGGTATCATGTGTTTCTCCTGGATGCACTTCATTTAATTCAGGTTCAAATCGTTCTGAAGTAGTAACAGTATCTCCCATTTCTCTCAAGATTTTTTCAAATTCAGAGGGACCTCCTAACTGTTTAAGAATCAAATTATGTGCTGTGCTGTCACTATATCGAACAGAAGCATCTGCAAGTTCTTTTAACGTCATTCCTGTATCAACATGCTTTTCAGTAATTGGATTATAATTAGAAAGATCTTCATGAGTATACGTAATCCTTTGATCGAGAGCTTCTAATGAGTTCTTGCGTAAAAGAGCGCCCACAGCTAATGATTTAGATGTAGATGCAAACGCAAAATGATCATCTGAATGATAAGCAATAGTTTGATTCGTACCTGTGTCCAGTGCATAAATACCAAGCTTAGCATCATATTCTTTTTCAAGTTTAGCGAAAGATTGGTTACCTGTATTTTCTTGTTTAATTTGATTAGCTTGATTCGTTTGTTTAGGTGGTTCAGATTGAGTGTTACTATTGGAACATCCTATAAGTGATACACATGAAAGTAATACTACAGGCACAATCTTTTTGTAATGTAAAATGTTAAAGAACTTGTTTAAAACGAACATAAATTTTCAACCTCTTTCAAGAATATATGGATTTTGTCTAGGTATTCTAAATACTAATGCAATTAAAGATGGCATTGGGTAACAATACTACTGCAGCTAAAATTTCACAGGTTAAACGACATCCAAAACGTTTATCCCGCATTAACGGGCAGTAAGACCCCCGCTGATTAAAGTTTCACTTTATATGATTGATAAGTCACAGTTTGCGTTATTTCTTTTTTGTTTCCACTTGTAATACTTAACTGTAGTATTACAATACATGTTTTTTACTTTTGGGAATAATAAGTCCTTTCATTTTTTTGTAATACATAAAAATAGATGTCAAACGGGATATGTTGTATCCAATCTGGACAACTCATATTAGAAATACACTTATTAGACACTCTAAGTAATAAATTTGTTCCACTTTAAGATGAGGAAGAATTTGGGTTTTGTAAAATAACAATGGAACTACGTGTTTTTTCGTCATACAAAAACCTCTACATATAAGTAGAGGTTTTTGAATTTCATATTAATGAATAATGCTTTTTCAGATAAACGAAGATTATAGAATACATCATTTTAACTAGATTTATTATTAACTAATTTATCCCCACCACCAAGCTCCGCCTCAATTTGTGAAGTCTTCGATGACTCAGCCATACGCCAATACGTAATAAAGCTGATCGCAATACATCCAGCTACGTAGAAGTAGAATAGTGATTCCATCCCGATACTTTTTAGCCATAAAGCGATGAACTCAGCTGTTCCGCCAAATATCGCAACAGTTAGTGCATACGGTAAACCTACGCCAAGTGCACGAATTTCGGTTGGGAAGAGTTCTGCTTTTACAATTGCGTTAATGGAAGTGTAACCAGTAACGATAATGAGGCCGACCATCATAAGTAAAAATGCTACGATTGGTTCTGTCGTTTTTTCCAGGAAGAAAAAGATTGGTGCTGTTAGTAATGTTCCGAGAATACCGAATGCCATTAATAGTGGGCGACGTCCAATTTTATCGGATAGTAGCCCCGCAATTGGTTGAAGTACGACGAAAATAAGCAGTGCGACAAAGTTAATCCAGCTTACAACTTCTTTCGGAAGACCGACTGTGTTTACCATGAACTTTTGTAAATATGTTGTGTACGTGTAGAAAGCGACAGTGCCTCCTAATGTTAGACCTACTACTGTTAATACTGCTTTCGGGTGTTTCATAAGCGCGCGAACGGTTCCTGCGCTTTCGCGTTTTTGTGATTTTATGTTTGCAAACTGTTCTGATTCATCCATCGTGCGGCGAAGCCATAATACAGCTACTGCGCCCATCGCTCCAATAATGAATGGAATGCGCCAGCCCCAAGCTTTCATATCTGGTTCGCTTAGTAATTGCTGAAGAACAATTTGAACGCCTAACGCAACCATTTGCCCGGCAACGAGCGTTACATATTGGAAGCTTGAATAAAAGCCACGGCGACCACTACTAGCCATTTCAGATAAATATGTTGCGGAAGTTCCGTACTCTCCGCCAAGCGATAATCCTTGCAGTAAACGGGCAAGAACTAAAATAATTGGTGCCATGATCCCGATGCTTTCGTAACTAGGTGTACAGGCGATAATTAAAGAACCACCGGCCATAACTGTAATCGAAAGCGTTAATGCTGCTCGGCGTCCGTGCCGATCCGCATAGCGTCCCATTAATAAACTTCCGATAGGGCGCATTAAAAATCCAACTGCGAAAATAGCTGCTGTGTTCAGTAACTGACTCGTTGGATCGCCTTTAGGAAAGAACTCTGCTGAAAAGTAAACAGCGAAAGCAGAGTAAACGTACCAATCATACCATTCAATTAAATTGCCGACTGAACCTTTGAAAATATTGCCGGCGACTCGATTAGATTTTGCTTGAGCCATAATCATTCCTCCTCTTGCTTAGTAATAAAAGGTATATATGAAAGCGTGTTCATTGTAGTTGAATTGTACTGTCTATAGAGTAAAATCTCAATATTATGACAATTTTATTCTTTTTGTACTTTATGTACATGGAGAGTTTTAATAGTTGCTTCATTATTAGTTTTGTCATAATAATAGAAAGGAGATTGATAGTTTTGAATATTTTATCAAAGGATATGAAGTATGAAGAAATCACGCAAAGTGTCATTACAAACGAAAATAGTAAGCTTAATTATCGCGTTAATTTTATTTGTTGTTCTCCTATTAGCGGGAATATTTGTTTACATTCAGTCCGTTGATACGAAGCGACAAGTGGAACAGTTAGCACTGCAAACAGCGAAGTCGCTTTCTTTTATGCCAGCTATAAAAGATGCTTTTCAAAATAATGAGCATAAAAGTACGATTCAATCCATTGCGGAACAAGTTCGTGAGCAAGCTGGCGCAGATTATGTCATTATAGAAGATCGCTTTGGGGTGATGTATTCCCATTCTAATTCGGAGTTAATTGGCACAAAGAGTAATAATTCATATAACTATGAAGCACTCACTTTTGGTGGCTATTATACCCTTGAAGGAAATGGTGAAAGTGGTCCTGCTTTAATGGCGAAGGCGCCCATTATTGTTCATAACGGAGACTACGATCAAGTTGTAGGTGTTGTGACAGTAGAGTTTTTAATAAAAGGTATTGAATCTAACATACTGAGCAGAACGAAAGAAATTATACTCTTTTCCTTAGCGGTATTATTAGCTGGAATTGTTGGCGGCATTCTTTTAGCACGTAGCATTCGGAAAGATACACTCGGTTTGGAACCGAATGAAATCGCAGCGCTATACCGGGAACGAAGCGCAATACTACTATCTATAAAAGAAGGAATTATCGCTATCGATCAAAACGGTTTTATTACGATGATGAATACGTCGGCAGAAGAAATGCTACATGTAAATGATGATTATATGCAGCAGCACATTTCAAAAGTTTTACCAGAATTTAATATGGAAAGAGTGTTAGAAAGCGATCAAGAAATCGCGTTTCAAGATAAAGTGTTTATTTTAAATAGGACACCGATACTTGAAAATAACAGTACGGTAGGAGTTGTATGTAGTTTTAGAGATAAAACAGAACTGCAAAACCTTGTGAACACGATATCTGAGGTAAGAAAGTATTCCGAGGACTTACGTGCTCAAACACATGAATTTACAAATAAGCTGTTCGTCTTATCAGGATTACTTCAGTTAGGACATTACAAAGAAGCGATTGAATTTATTCAGCAAGAATCTAATATTCATCAAAGCCAAAACCATATTTTATTCCATCAAATTCATGATGCGAAAGTACAAGCTATTTTATTAGGGAAAATCGGAACAGCGTCTGAGAAGAAAATTGATTTTCATATTGAAGGAGAGAGTGCGCTTCATCCGTTACCAGACCATATAAAAGTTTCACACCTTATTACGATCCTTGGAAACATAATCGACAATGCGTTTGATGCGGTGAGTACACAAGAGGAGAAGAATGTTTCTTTCTTTGTTACGGATATTGGACACGATATTGTGTTTGAAGTGATAGATAGCGGGATAGGAATACCGGCAGAAAAAATAACGACCATTTTTCAAAAAGGATTTTCAACGAAAGGAACTGATCGCGGTTACGGACTAGCAAACGTGAAAGAAATGGTAGATCTACTAGAGGGAACAATTGAAATTCAAAACGAGAAAAATGGGGGAGCTATTTTTACAATTTACCTTCCGAAAACATTGAGAGAAAGTACATGACAAACAGGGGGATGGGCATATGTTGAAGGTTGCAATTGCAGAAGATGATTTCCGCGTCGCGCAAATTCAGGAAGAGTTTTTATCAAAAATAAAGGACGTAAAAGTGATTGGAAAAGCATTGAATGCGAAAGAAACGATGGAACTACTACAAAGGGAAGAAATCGATTTACTTCTATTAGATAATTACTTACCAGACGGAATCGGAACAGACTTATTGCCGAAAATTCATGCAGACTTTCCAAACGTTGACGTCATTATGGTTACTGCGGCAAATGAAAATCATATGTTAGAAAAAGCAATTCGAAACGGCGTAAGTAACTATCTTATAAAACCAGTCACGTTAGAAAAATTTGTTCGCACCATTGAAGACTATAAAAGAAAGAAGCAACTATTACATAGTAACAATGAAGTAAATCAAGCACTCATCGATAACTTCTTCGGCAATTCGCAAACACAAGACATAAAAAACTTACCGACAGGTGTGGATCCGTTAACACTGCAAAAGGTAAAAGGAATAATAAAAGGGTTTGAAGAGGGCATTACAATAGAAGAAATGGGAGAACAAATGGGTGCCTCCCGAACAACCGCAAGAAGATATTTAGAATACTTAGTAGCAACAAACGAATGCACAGTAGAATACACATACGGCATTATCGGACGACCAGAACGAAAGTACCGAATAGGACGAGGGCTATGAAAAAACGATTATTACTATGTATATGGATTATGACAGGAGTAATAGCTGGTTGTTCCTTGGAAAAAACTCAAACGAATACAGTAAACATAGACAAAGTAGAAATCGTAGCGCCGAACGTTCAAGGGGCCGGATGGGACTTAACAGCACGAGCGATGCAAAAAACGCTAACAGAAGAAAAAATCTTCACAAAACCAATCACAGTCACAAACAAAGTCGGTGGCAGCGGTGACGTCGGATGGAAATATACGAAACAAAAAGGCGGTCACGTACTGGCGATTAACTCAAGCTTACTCATAACGAACAACCTACTAGGTCACAGTAAATTAACATATAAAGACTTCACACCGCTCGCAACACTCGCATCGGACTGGGAAGTCGTTGTCGTATCAAGGGAATCAAACATAGAAAACGCAAAACAACTCATGGAACAACTAAAACAAGACAAGAAAAACTTCAAAATAGGTGTTGCCCCAGGCCTAGGAAACGACGATCACCTATCATTCGTACAAGTAAGCAAAGCATTCGGCATAAACCCTGCCGAACTACAATTCTTCGTCTACGAAAACAAAGAAAAAATCATAAACGCCCTAACGAACAAACAAATCAGCGCCGCAACCATGACCCTATCCGAAGCCGAAAAACAATACAAAGCCGGCAAAATAAAAATACTAGCCGTATCCGCACCCAAACGCCTAGACCGCCTACCAGAAATCCCAACATGGAAAGAACAAGGCATCAACGTCATCTTCCAGCACTGGAAAGGAATTATGGGACCAAAAGATATGACGGAGGAAGAGGTTGCTTATTGGGATGGTGTTATTAAGAAGATGGTGGAGAGTGATAGTTGGAAGGGGATTTTGAGGGAGCGGGGGTGGGAGAGTTTTTATAAGGGGAGTGTGGAGATTAGGGGGTTTTTGGAGGAATGTCATTTTAGGTATGAGGAAATGGTGAAAAAAGAGGCTTAAGAGGGAAGTATTCAATCAGGCTTTATTTTTGTAGTTACTTCTATATAATATAAAAGAGATGAGAGTGTTAGGCTAATTGTATTAAAAGGGCTAGATAGGGATAGATAAAATCTAGCTTACTGATTAAAAATATATTAGTCGTTAAAAGATATAAAAGGCATTTTTCAGTCTATAAAGTGTGGAAACATAAAGTATAGAGTTTCTGTGAGATTTAAGGAGGACATAATGAAGAAAAATATTTATGTTGTTGGAGCAGTAATTGTTCAAGATGAGAAAATTTTATGTGCACAAAGAGGACCATCTAAATCGCTACCTCTTATGTGGGAATTTCCAGGTGGGAAAATAGAAGAGGGAGAAACACCTCAAGAGGCGTTAAAGCGTGAAATTGATGAAGAAATGCATTGTAGCGTGCAGATTGGTGAGCAAATAGATTATACAGACTATGAGTATGATTTTGGTATTGTTCATTTGAAAACTTTCTATTGTAAACTTGTTGAAGGAAGTCCGGTTCTAACTGAGCACGTAGCAATTAAATGGTTATATCCGAATGAACTAGCAGCTTTAGATTGGGCACCTGCGGATATCCCAACTATTGAGAAGTTATCAAAAGAATCTATTGTAAAGTAATTTGATAAAAAACTATCCGTTTTAGGCGGATAGTTTTTTATATTGTAATAAATTTGCACTTTAAATCAGTGAGTAATACAATTAATATAAAAATTTGTCATAAATGGTGATCATATGGAGAATTTTATTCAAAAATTAGAGGGGTCTTTATATAAAGGGTTTATTGATCAAAAACATAGTCATCCCGGAATATATAAGCCTAAATTATTAGTAAACAATACGAAAAAAAATGAAAATGTTTTAAGTTCATTGTTAGAGGAGCTAGAAAATAGTACATCCTTTATTTTTTCAGTGGCTTTTATTACGGAAAGTGGACTGGCGACTTTAAAATCGCATTTCCTTGATCTTAAACAAAGAGGGGTTAAAGGACGTATATTAACATCTACATTCTTAAATTTTAATACACCAAAAGTGTTTAGAGAATTAATGAAACTTGAAAATGTAGAAGTAAGATTAACAAACTTATCTGGTTTTCATTCAAAGGGGTACATATTTGATAATAAAACACATTGTTCATTAATTGTCGGTAGTTCGAATCTGACTGCACATGCTTTGAAGGTAAACTATGAATGGAACGTCAAGTTAACATCGCATGAAGATGGAGAGATTGTTCAACATTTTAAAAATCAATTTGAAGAAGTCTGGGAGCATTCTCAAGTATTAACTGAAGAGTTAATTGCAAATTACGAAACAATATATGAACAAGTTGCAGAAAATAAGTTGCTAGATCGAGTTATAGAATTACCTGGTCAATATCATAATGCAATTGAAGAAGCGTTGAAAATTACGCCAAATAAAATGCAACAAGCTGCATTAAAAGAAATACAAGCTATTCGAGAAGCTGGAGAAGCAAAAGGCTTAGTTATTTCCGCAACAGGAACGGGGAAAACATATCTTTCAGCATTTGATGTTAGAAATTTTGCACCTAAACGGATGCTATTTATTGTTCACCGAGAGCAAATATTAAATAAAGCAAAATCAGATTTTCAAAAGGTGCTTGGCGGAGCCGATGAAGACTTTGGAGTTTTATCAGGATCAAATAAGCAAATAAATGCTAAATATTTATTCGCGACAATCCAGACTATTTCAAAGGAAGAAAATTTACAACAATTTGATCCTGGGCTATTTGATTATATTTTAATAGATGAAGTTCATAAAGCTGGTGCTAGTTCTTATCATAGGGTTATTGATTATTTTAAACCGAAATTTTTAATGGGAATGACTGCTACACCTGAGCGTACAGACAATTTTAATATTTATGAGCTATTTGATTACAATATTGCTTATGAAATTCGTTTGCAAGAAGCACTTGAAGAAGATATGCTTTGTCCTTTCCATTATTTTGGAGTAACTGATTTTGAATATAATGGTGAAAAGATAGATGACACTACAGTTTTATCTAAACTTGTTACGGAAGAGCGAGTAGATCATATAGTTGAAAAAGTAAAATATTATGGTTTTTCTGGTGAGAAAGTAACAGGATTAATGTTTTGCAGCCGAAAAGATGAGGCAGAACAATTATCATATGCCTTAAATAGTAGAGGTTTTCGCACATTTGCATTAACCGGCGATCATTCCCAAGAGGAAAGAGAACTGCGGGTAAATCAATTAGAAAATGGCATACTGGATTATATTTTAACAGTAGATATTTTTAATGAAGGAATCGATATTCCAAGTGTTAACCAAGTTGTCATGTTAAGACAAACTCAATCAAGTATTATCTTTATACAGCAGCTGGGGCGTGGACTTCGAAAACACGATTCGAAAGATTTTGTTACGATCATTGATTTTATTGGAAACTATAAAAACAACTATTTAATTCCAATTGCTCTTTCAGGAGATAGATCACAAAATAAAGATAATATACGTCGATATACAAATGACACGAGTTATATTAAAGGTATTTCAACAGTTAACTTTGAAGAAATAGCAAAAAAGCAGATCTTTAAAGCAATTAATAATAGTAATTTAACAGCAATGAAAGTATTGAAGGAAGCTTTTGCTGAGTTGAAAAATAGAATAGGAAGAACTCCATATCTATATGACTTTATAGTAAACCATTCTATTGATCCAGTTGTACTTGTAGAAGGATATTCGAACTATTATCAATTCCTATTGAAAATGAAAGAAGATGTCCCTACATTAACAGAGTACGAAAATAAAGTTTTAACAATGCTTTCATTGGAAGTACTAAATGGAAAACGTAAAAACGAAATCGTTTTGTTAGACTTATTATTAAAGCAAGAAAAAGTTGATAAGGATGAGTATATAAAACAACTTGAAGAATCTAATTGCTTAACAGATGATGCTACGATTACTTCTGTGCAGCGGGTTTTTGAGTTATCGTTTTTCACACAGAATAACCAGAAAAAATATGGTGAAAAGCCAATTCTCGCATTACAAGAAGATAATACGTACATGTTTAATGATCTAATCCGAGAAAGCTTAGAACAGAATGAATACTTTAAGTACATGGTAATGGACATCATTAAAAGTGCGAAAGACAAGAACAAAAATTATGAGTGTGATAGTAACCTTACTATATATAAAAAATACTCAAGAAAAGATGCATGTAAACTTTTAAATTGGCACATTGATGAGACTTCAACTATGTATGGCTATAAAACCAAATACGCTACTTGCCCAATATTTGTCACATATCATAAAAACGATGAGGTAGAATCGAGTGTGAACTATGGTGATGAATTCCTTAATCAAGATGTTCTTAAATGGTATACTAGAAGTAATAGAACGTTAAAGTCAAAGGAAGTTCAAACAATTATTGATGCTAAAGAAAATAATATTGACGTCCATATTTTTGTGAAAAAAGATGATGACGAGGGAAGCGACTTTTACTATTTAGGAAAAGCGAGACCCGATAAAACAAGTGTAGAACAAACTGAAATGCAAGATAAAAATGGAAAAGAACTGCCGGTTGTTACGATGAATATGATTATGGAGAAATCGGTGGATAATAAGCTCTATGATTATTTAAAGGATAGTAATGTTTTGTAGGTAGATTAAAAGTTCAATAATATTATTACTTTAAAATAATAAAAAGAAGTTTAAGTTTTTAAAGTAATATCTATATGCAAGATAAGGCCGTATCAAACTAACATTAGAGTATGTTTTTGATATGGCCTTATTTATTGAATTATAATATATTGTTTAAATAGTTATTGTATGCAAATAGAAAGAAAAGTACTAAATCTTGTATAATATAATCAAAAAGTTACAATATTAGCCATGGAGGAATTCAAATGCCAACCTACAACAAATTAGTAAGAGATCGCATACCAGAAATTATCGAGAATAATGGAAAAACATTCACAACTAGAATACTAGATGAAAAAGAATATATAGAAGAAGTGAGTAAGAAAACACAAGAGGAGTTAGCTGAGTATTTAGAGGCTGAAAGTAAAGAACATAAAGTAGAAGAATTAGCTGATTTATTAGAGCTAGTGAATGCATTAGCGCAATATGAAGGTGTAACGTTAGAGGCTGTTGAGCAAGTACGTAAACAGAAGGCTGAAAAACGTGGTGGTTTTCAGGAGAGGATTTTTTTAGTTGAGGTACATGATGACTAATGTACAGCTCGTTACGAATAATTTGATCTATAAGCTAGAGCGCTATATGGATGATGCAAAATCAATATATATTTTAACTTCATTTGTTATGAAATCGGGGGTAGATGTCTTAGCCCCTCTTTTGCGGAAAGCAGCCGAAAAGAATGTAGATATTAAGGTTTGTACAGGAGATTATTTGTATATTACGCAACCAGATGCTTTAGAGAAATTGTATGAAATTCATCCTGATATTGAGATTCGACTGTGGAGGAGTGCTGGGAAATCATTTCATCCGAAGGCTTATTTATTTGAGTGTGAGAGCGACGGAGTTATGATTGTTGGTTCTTCTAATATGTCTCGTTCCGCGTTAACAAGTGGCGTGGAATGGAGCTTGCTTGTGAAAGAGAGTGTTGGAGAGGAAGCTTTTTCGGAGGCGATTGATCAATTTTTACATATTCATATGAATGAAGCAACTCAGCCTATCAATATAGAAACAATTAAACAATATCGTAAAGAGTATGAAGAATTTCATACAACTCATTCGAGTCTAGTCCGAACTTGGACAAAGCAAGAAGAGATTGAAATGATGATTCCCTCGGGACAAAAGGATTATACTGCGAGCTCAGGAGTAGAAATTGAATTAGAGGAATCAGCTGTATATGAAATAAAGATCACACCACGCTTTGCACAATTACCTGCATTGGAACAATTAGAGAATGTACTGGAAGAAGGATACAACAAAGCGATGGTTGTTATGGCAACAGGACTTGGCAAGACTTATTTAGCTGCTTTTTTTGCAAAACGTTTTAAGCGAGTTTTATTTATTGCGCATTTAGAAGAAATATTAAATCAAGCAGAAAAATCTTTTCTGCGTGTAATCGATAATAAGACTACGGGGATTTACAATGGGAAGAAAAAGGAAGGCGAGAAGGATGTTGTTTTTGCATCTATTCAAACGTTGAGTAGAAAGCGTCACTTAGAAAACTTCTCACCTAATGATTTTGACCTTATTATTGTAGACGAGTTCCACCATGCTGCAGCTAACAGTTATCAAAGGGTACTAGATTATTTTGATCCTAATTTCTTATTGGGAATAACAGCAACGCCAGATCGAAATGATTTTCGTGATATTTATTCGATTTGTGATGGGAACGTTGCGTATCGAATTGATTTTATGGAAGCGATTCAGCGTGGATGGTTATCTCCGTTTCACTATTATGGAGTACATGATGATACGGATTACTCACAAATACGTTGGATAGGCAATAAGTATGACCGTGAGGAACTTACACAAATTCAGTTAAGAGAGGAACTCGCCTTAAATATTTTAGAAGCTTGGAAGAAATATAAGAAAACTAGAACAATTGTCTTTTGCTCTAGTATTAGGCAAGCAGTTTTTTTGTCTACATATTTTAATGAGAACGGTTATAGTACAATTTCACTTCATTCGGAAACAAAACATATTTCGAGAGAACATGCGATTAATCAGCTGGATAATAATGAACTAGATGCTATTTTCACAGTAGATTTATTTAACGAAGGTGTTGATATTCCATCTGTCGATACACTTTTATTTGTTCGCCCAACAGAATCGTTAACAATTTTTACGCAACAAATTGGTCGTGGTTTACGATTGCATGAGCATAAGGAGTATTGTGTTGTAATTGATTTAATTGCAAATTATAGAAATGCAGATATAAAAATGCAAATGCTTCGAGTTGATGATGGAAAGACGAAAAGAAATGGTACACAAAAGATATTGCCAGCTGGATGTACAGTAGAGTTTGAATTAGAAGCAAAGCAGTTATTAGATGAATTACTGAAAAAGAAAATGCCGAGAAAAGAAAAATTACAGCAGGGTTATCAAACTGTAAAAATAGATCTTGGGCGTCGACCTACATATTTAGAATTACATAAGCTTGGTACAGAAGAAAGTAAAGAGTATCGCCAAGAGTTTAAATCATATGTTGGCTTTTTAGCATGGAATGATGAATTAACAGAACTGGAAAAAACAGTGTTTTTACATTGTGAAGCGTGGTTGCAAGAAGTTGAAACAACAGGAATGGCAAAAAGTTATAAAATGCTACTACTGTTAGCGATGTTACAACGCGGAAAAGAGGAATGGTACCATCCTATCTCACCAGAAGAAGTTGCACCATTCTTCCATCAGTTTTTAATGGAAAAAGAATACCGCAAGAGAATCGATTTTAGTGACAAGCAAGCAAAACGTATGTGGGAGTATGATGAAGAAAAAATTAGTAAATTAATTGCTACAATGCCAATGACAAAATGGAGTGGTAGCTCGAAAGGTTTACTATCATTTGATGAAAACTTCTTTTCTCTAAATATGGATGTTAGAAAAGAAGATGAAGAAATTTTATTTAAATGGACGAAGGAGATATGTGAATATCGTCTTCATACATATTTTGGAAGAAGGACAGCGGCGCTGAAATAAGTGTTGCTGTTTTTAAATTAAAATTCCCCTTGCACCTCCCCCAACGTCACCCCCTAACCTAAAGAAGACAAATCAAAAAAGGGGGATCAAACCGCTCATGAAAACCACCAAAAAAGAAAAAAGAAACACCATCATCATGCTACTACTCTCAGCCGCAATAGGAATCTTTTCGCCACTACTCATGTACATCACACTGGCACGTAAAACTGAAGTGTACAAATATCATTGCCGAAAGGCGTTCAATTTTCATTTGTTAATCTTTCTTCTATTTAATACTAGTTCGCGTATTAGTGATGTTTTGTTTTGGGGTGTATTTGCCTTTGAGGTTGTTCAAGTGACCATTATTGCGTGGAAGGTAATACGCGACGAGCCATATCGTTATTTCATTCGAATTCCGTTATTTAAAGAAGATAAGTATGCATTGGAAGGAGAATAGGTGATGAAACAAGAAGTGGAGATAAAGGAGAAGCAATTTTTCGTTATGATTGCAGTATTGTTTATTGCGATTTATATTGTTTTACGAAAAAGAAAGTATGAGTACCTTTATGATGGTATTAGTGAGTATGAAAATCGTTATAGGGGGAATGTTCCTTTTGTATTGCTTGTTGTAGGTTTATTTCAATATTGTCGGCAGAATGAGATGAGTTTTTCTCATATGCTTCAGTATGTGAAAGAGAAGTTAGCGGAGTAGGTGATGGTATGGCGTGGATGATTAGTGAGTTTGCAAGTGTTGGGGATGTTACGGTGCGGACGCTTCGTTATTATGACAAGATTACTTTATTAAAGCCGAGCGATTATACTGAGGGTGGGCATCGGTTATATACGAAAGATGATTTGTATGTGCTGCAACAAATTCAATCGTTTAAGCATCTCGGTTTTTCGCTTGGGGAAATTCAAAATATTATATTGCAGCGTGATATAGAGACGGAAGAATTTTTAAGACAAATGCATTTTCAAAGGGAATTGCTTTTGGCAGAGCAAGAAAGAATTGCGAAGGTGCTTTCGCATATGGATGGGATGACGAAGAGGTTTCAAAAGGAAGAACGAGTGGATGTCGCTTTGTTTTCTTCTTTTCTGCAAACTTTTATATGGGAGAAAGAAAATAAGGAATGGTTAGTGGAGCATTTTTCAAAAGAGAGTGTTCAACCGTTTTATAATAATGAGGAACTAAAAGAAAAATTCGATCGGCGCTTTATGGATGTGATAGGGAAGTTGAAAAAGTATAAAGTAGAAGAGAAGGATCCGAGTCATCATGACGTTCAAGTTACCTTAAAGGAATTTTTCAATGTAATAGAAGAGATAACGAATTATCTTGATACACCTCAAAGCGATATAGAGGATATAATCCAAAAATCAAACCTCCCATTATCCGAATTCCCAACCCTTTTCACAACCGAAGAAGAAAACTATATAAAAGAAGCAATGAAGCAGTTTAACACCTAGTTAAACTGCTTTTCCATTATAATAGAAGAAAAACCTAACGGAGGGAAATCCCATGCCAACCTACAACAAACTAATCCGAAACAAAATCCCACAAATAATAAAAGCTAACGGAAAAACACCCACAACAAGAACCCTACCCGAAGACGAATAGATAAAAGAAATCTGCAAAAAAACACAAGAAGAACTAACAGAATACATCGAAGCGAAAACAAAAACCGATAAACTCGAAGAACTATCCGACCTACTAGAACTAATAAACGCCCTAGCCGAATACGAAGGCACAACACTAGAAGAAATCAACAACATCCGTAAAAAGAAAGCAGAAGAACGAGGCGGCTTCTCGGATCGTGTATTTCTAATCGAAGTAACCGATAACAAGCCCCTCCTAAGCCCCTTACAAGCCCCTACCAAGTAATAAATCACTAAGAAAAAACATAACAAAATAAAAACACCAACAAACACCGTAGTAGGAGTCGAAAAATTTTTTGAAATAACAAGCCAAAACCCCAGCCCTCCTTCCTATATATAGTACAAAGAGGAAATTTTCATTTTTGAATTAGGACGGGAGGAATTGGGATGGCGGTGTATCGTACTGTGCAGGTGAATTTTTGGCAGGATGATTTTGTTTTGGATTTGACGCCGGAGGAGCGGTATTTTTATGTGTATTTGCTGACTTGTTCGAAGACGACGCAGTGTGGGATTTTTCCTTTTCCGAAGCGGTTAGCTGAGATGGAGACGGGTTATAATCGGGAGACTGTTGATAAGCTTGTGCAGCGCTTTATTGATTATGGGAAGATTCTTTATGATGCGGATACTCGTGAGTTATTCGTTTTAAATTGGCTGCGTTATAATCCGGTGACGAATACGAATGTGGAGAAGTGTGTGCTTCGTGAGCTTAAGGGTGTGAAGAATAAGGAGTTTGTACATATGTTTCTTCAGAAGTGTGTAGAGGAGGAGCTGAATGTTCCGATGCTTTTAGCACATTTCGGTATGCCGAGTGATTTGGCTGTGGATGATGTTGAGCCAGTTTGTGAGGAGACAGAGGCGGAAGAAGAGGTTATAGAGGAAGAAACGGGAAGGCGCGTATTTTCTTTTTATGAGGAGCATTTCGGTAGTTTGTCTCCGCATACTGTGGAGGAACTGAGTGCGTGGATGGAAGATTTGTCAGAGGAGCTTGTGCTGAAGGCTCTTCAAATTGCGTTTGAGAATAATAAGCGGACGGTTGCTTATGTAAAGGGGATTTTGAGAGGCTGGCACGGGAAAGGATTTACGAAAGTTTCTGAGGTTGAGGCGGATACGGCGAGCTTTAGGAAGAAGGAGTCGTCTGTTAGTACGGGGGAGACGGAGGAGTTTTTGGCGAGGTGTGAGGAATGGGAGAAGAATGCGCCGTCAGAGGAAGAGTTGCAGCGCTTTTTAGCGGAGCGCGGGTGGCGGCCATGAGTATTCAAAATGTGGAGGCGGAAAAGACGGTATTAGGTTCTCTACTAATTGATGGAGAGCTTATTAAGGAGTGCGGTTTGACGGAGCAGTATTTTTCGCTGTCGGTGCATAAGTCTATATTTCAGTTAATGCGGAAAATGGAAGAAGAGGGGCAACCGATTGATCTTGTGACGTTCATTTCTAGGGTAGATCCGAAGTTTTTAGAGGGGATCGGGGGAATGGAGTATTTTATAGGGTTAATGGATGGTGTGCCTACAACTGCGAACTTCTCGTATTATGAGGGGCTTGTTCGAGGTGCCTGGAAAATGTATCAGGCGGGTGTTCTCGGGCACAAGATGGGAGAGCGTCTTATTACGGAGAAGAATGAAAAAATTATTGGTGAGACGATTACGGCACTTTGTGAGTTAGAGGAAAAGGACTGTGTATGTGAGTTTGATTTGAAGGATGCGTTAGTTGATTTATATGAAGAGCTTCATCAAGGTGAGAAAGAGATTACTGGTATTGAGACTGGTTATACATCGCTAAATAAAATGACGTGCGGATTGCAGGAGGGGGATTTTGTCGTTCTTGGTGCACGCCCTTCTATGGGGAAAACTGCGTTTGCGCTAAATGTTGGACTGCATGCGGCGAAGTCTGGAGCGGCGGTAGGATTGTTTTCCTTAGAGATGAGTAGTAAGCAATTGTTGAAAAGGATGGCGTCTTGCGTAGGTGAAGTGTCGGGAGGTAGGCTAAAAAATCCAAAGCATCGTTTTGCATTAGAGGACTGGGAAAAGGTGAGTAAGGCGTTTGCGGAGATCGGAGAATTACCATTTGAGATTTACGATAACGCAGGCATTTCGGTACAAGATATTTGGATGCAAACTCGTAAGTTAAAGAGGAAGCATGGAGATAAAAAGCTTTTAGTCATTGTAGATTACTTGCAGCTTATTACGGGGGATCCGAAGCATAAGGGCAATCGATTTCAAGAGATTAGTGAGATTTCTCGTAAGCTTAAGGTATTGGCGCGTGAATTAAATGTTTGTGTAGTAGCGTTGTCGCAGTTGTCTCGTTCGGTAGAAGCACGTCAAGATAAGCGCCCTCTTTTATCTGATTTAAGAGAGACAGGACAAATTGAGCAAGATGCGGATGTCATTATGCTTATGTATCGTGAAGATTATTACGATAAGGAAACGATGCAGAAAGAGATGACGGAGATTCATGTGGCAAAGCATCGGAATGGGCCTGTTGGTAGTTTTAAATTGAGATTCTTGAAGGAGTTTGGGCGGTTTGAGGAGGGGAAATAGTGAAAAGACTTGAGTATCACTTTGCAAATAAAATAAAGCATAAGTTTTTCATTTCATTAACTTATGCTTTATTCTTTGATTCTTTCAATATATTTCTTATTTTCCCATAAAGAAGGATTTTCTCTCTGTAGTGATCCATTGCTCCAAGTCGTCTTGGCTACGTCGGACAAGTCGATTTACTAAAACATCGTGCCATACATAATCCTCTAGTAAGTATATATGAACGGGGTCATCTGTATAAAAAGCAATATTACGCTCTTCAATTGATGGTCCGTAAATCATCTCTTTAGAATCTATCGATAAAATAAACCAATGTTCTGTAGAGAGGGTTTCTGTATAAGGTGTGATACGATGAGCTTCTAGATTTTTAATTGGATTTTCAACATGTAAGGTAATACCTTGTACTGAAACTTTATCAGCTACCTCACATAGTTCCTCTTTTAACGCTTCATACATCTCATCCCACATTGAAATGACAATACGTTGTTCTGCTTTTTTTATTAATGCCTGACAATAGCTAAGTATTGTTTTGTTGTCTTTTAAAGTAATGACTCGATTATCCGTTTTTTCCTCGGAAGTTTCGAGTTTTTTTAATGAATCACTGATTCCTTCATAAGTAGACTGCCATTCTGATTGAGCTTTCTGTAAAAAGATTTCAACAGGTAGAGGTGAATAGCGAGTGGTGTCATTTATTTCTTCTTTCATGACAATTCCTTTTTCTACAAGGTTACCTAAAATCTCATAAATTCGTGCTCTTGGGACACCTGAATCCTTACTCACTTGGTAGGCTGTAGCAGGCCCCTGTTTTACAAGAGATACATAAGATTTAGCTTCATATTCATTAAAACCAATTTTTTTAAGCTGTTGTACTATGTAGTCCACTTTCTCGTCCTCCGATGTTTGCTTTTATATTTCAACGTTACAATAACTCTTTACATTTAGCAAATTGATAGTTACTATTACAATAGTGACTAAAGGGGGAGGCTACTAATATGGATTTTTATTTAGACCCATCTGTATTAATGATTTTGATTGTTTTTGGATTTGTTGCCGCATTTATTGATTCAGTTGTAGGTGGTGGTGGACTCATTGCTTTACCAGCTTTATTATTTACAGGGCTGAATCCAGCAAGTGCAGTAGCCACGAATAAATTAGCATCAACAATGGGGAGTGCAACTAGTAATATTGTGTTTTATCGTTCTGGTAATCTTGATTTGAAATCGGCTTTAAAATTATTTCCAATCACTTTCATAGGCTCTATAGTAGGTGCATGGACCGTTCATTTAATGAACCCAGAAGTACTGAAGCCATTGATGCTGATAATGCTTGGTGCAGTCGCTATTTATACAATATTTAAAAAGGATTGGGGTAGTATTTCTACTCATAAGAAATTATCTGGTCGACACGTCATTATTTTTACCTTTTTTATTTTTACAATTGGTTTTTATGATGGATTTCTAGGGCCTGGCACAGGTTCGTTTTTAATGTTTGCTCTTTTATTTATTGGGTATGATTTTTTAAAAGCAGCAGGTAATGCGAAGTTTCTTAATTTAGGAAGTAATGTTGGTGCATTGTTGATATTTATGTATGTGGGGCAAGTAAACTATGCGTATGGTTTTATAATGGGGATTGCTCAAATTGCTGGAGGAGTCGTTGGCTCCAAATTCGCTATAAAAAAAGGAAGCGGGTATGTTCGTGCTCTTTTCATTACAGTAACTTGTTTATTGTTAGCGAAAAATCTGTATGACTATGTGCAGTAAATAATGTAGAAAAGGTTAACTATGCAGGCTACATAAATATAATAATTCTTTGTAACATGTTTTAGATGCTATCTTATTCGAAGATAGCATCTAAAAAAATTAAGGTAAGAGGGTGAAAATAATATAAACTCATATTTTTCTGGGGTATGTTTATTGATTATAGTGAAATGTTTACTCTATATTCCTCTTATAATTAAGCCTCAACAATCCCTTAAAATCCACCTCAGCAATCAACACACTGACTAATATAAGTGTCGCGCCTAAGTATCCTTTTCCTGTGAGCGTTTCACCTGTGAAAACGAAAGCGAAGCCTGCGGAAAAGACAGGTTCTAATGAGAAAATAAGCCCTGTATGTGTAGGCGTCGTGTATTGCTGGGCGATTACTTGCACGATGAATGCGACTGCGGTGCAGAATATGCTTAAGGCTAGGATGATTAGCCATGAGTTGGTTGTGCTAGGCAGTTTTGGCGTTTCGATAATGAATGAAAAAATAAGACTAAATAGGCCGACGAAACCGAGTTGTATGACTCCAAGTGCAATGGAGTTCACATGTTTCGTTACGCTTCCAGTAATGATGACGTGAATGGCATAAAATAAGGCAGACAGTATGCAAAATATATCGCCGTTACCGATCTTGAATTCGCTAGTTAATGTTAATAAGCCGATTCCTATTATCGTTAAAATGATTCCTACTATAACTTTCTTTTCCGGAATGTGTTTTAAAAATATAGCTGATAAGATCGGAATGAAGATGACTGTGAGACATAGTAAGAAACCAGCGTTAGAAACACTCGTGTACTTTGTGCCGAAAGTCGCGAAAATGTAAACGATAAATAAGACAGAAGCGAGTATAAATGCATATTTTACAGTTTTAAAATCGACTTTGAATAAATGTTTGTAAAATATTAAACCTGATAAAAGAAAGGCAATGATAAATCGTAATGCGATTAAGTTGTATTCTTCTATGCCTTCAAGTCCAACCTTTGTAAGTAAGATGGATGCACCCCAAAAGAATGTAACTAGTAGTAGTCCTAAATCCGCTTTTAATTGTAGTTTCATTTCTATTCCCTCGTTATGTATAAATTTTACCCCGCATTAACGGGCAGTAAGACTCCCACCTCAAAATTCGGCTGGAGCAAAGAAGTTAGGTGAGAGATCAACTGCCCGTAAATGCCCGATTGGTTCAACTAATAATCAGTGGGGGATGAACAAAACCCCCACTGATGAAAGTTCCACTTTATAATCCCATACCCCTATCCCCATTCTTCATTTTAATATTAATTCTGAATATTTGTAACTTAAATTTATCGACGTTTTTCCCCGCATTATAACGGGCTGTAAAACTCCCACCTCAAAATTCGGTTTTAACAAAGAAGTTAGGTGGGAGTCGGGCTGCCCGTAAATGTCCGATTAGTTGAACTTTACCCAATAAGAAAGAGGCTGTTTTATAATCCGGTTCAATCGGTTTATAAAACAGCCTCTTTTCATTTAAAAGTTCCTATCTAGCAACAACCCAAGTTGCTCCGCGACAACTTCCGGCGGATCAGGAAGTCCTTTCATAAAGTATGTTTCCACAACTCCTACAATAGCGTATCCGAAGAAGGTAATGATCATGTCTTCACTAAATCCTTTGTTTACACCTTCTTTAATATCTATGTCATCTTTTATTTGTTCGATGATGTAATCGAAGAAGTGTTTGCGGAAAGCGGAAGCTCCTTTTCCTGCTAGCATCGTTGAGAAGAAGAAGTAGTGCTGTTCCATGTTTTCGAACCAAGCGATGCAAGCTTCTCTAAAGCTTAAATCATGGAGGGGAGCGCACAGTGTTTTTAGCGCTTCGATACGTTCTACAACGAGTTTGTCGAGTAAATCATATTTATCTAGATAATGAAGGTAGAATGTTCTATTTCCGACGTCCGCCGTGGTGCAAATGTCCTTTACTGTAATTTTATCAAATCCTTTTTCGGCCATGAGTTCAATAAAAGCATTTTTGATTGCTTCTTTTGATTTAATAATCCTTCGATCGACTTTTTCCATTGTGTCACCAAACTTTCTTTATAGTTAATACACAATTTTTATGGATGTGTGTATTAATGCGTGAATTCACTAAAATTGACGTTTGAAAACATCTCTTTTTCATTTTATATTATACACACGGGAGAGATAATACATCAACGTGCATTAATTCTTCCGAGTATCATTTCTTAATGAAAGAGGGGGATGCAGTCACATTTCGTGCTCTAAGTAACTTTCTTCAAAAGAACAAATAACAAAATAATGACAATTTTATATATGAAAAACAACGAGAAAGAGGTTAATTATGAATCCGAAATATAACAACTTATTTGAAGCATTTACATTTAAATCTGGCGTTACTCTGAAAAATAAAGTCGTGATGGCGCCGATGACAACTTGGGCAGGTAATGATGATTATACGATTTCAGATGAAGAAGTAACGTATTACAAAAAGAGAGTGAACGGAGTCGGGCTTGTGATTACGGGATGTACACACGTACAGGCGAACGGGATCGCTTTTACTAATGAGTTTGCAGGTTATGACGATATGTTTATCCCAAGTTTACGCAAATTAGCGGATGCGGCTAAGAGCGGCGGAGCTCCGGCTATTCTTCAAATTTTCCATGCAGGGAACAAAGCGTTACCTGATTTTACGCCAGGCGGGGATGTAGTGAGTGCAAGTGCTTTAGAAACAGAAGCTTCTCCGTTTGCACCATCTGTATTACCGAGAGAACTTTCGCACGATGAAATTTTAGAAGTGATTCGTGATTTTGGAGAAACGACGCGAAGAGCAATTGAAGCTGGTTTTGACGGCGTTGAAATTCATGGTGCGCACGGATTTTTACTACAAAACTTCTTCTCACCATTCTTTAATAGACGTGAAGATGAGTGGGGCGGTTCTTTAGAAAATCGCTTACGTTTCCCGCTAGCAGTCGTTCGTGAAATTCAAGCTGTTATTAAAAAGCACGCGAAGAAGCCGTTCGCGTTAGGATACAGATTTTCACCTGACGAACCGCAAGAAGGTGCTTTAAGAATGAAAGATACGTATGAGTTAATCAATCATCTGATTGAAGCGGACGTTGACTATGTTCACGCTTCATTAGCGAGTGCTCTTACTGCAAAACCAGTGGATAGTCAGGACGAGAAAACGTACCTTGAGTTAATCGCCGAGCATGTAAACGGCAGAATTCCGTTAATGGCCGCTGGTTCTATGCTAACGCCAGATGATGTTTCGTTAGCGCTAGAAAAAGGAATCACACTTGCGGCAATCGGCCACGGGTTAATTATGAATCCAGACTGGGTAGAGAAAGTGCAGGACGGAAAAGAAGATGAAATTCAAGTATCAATTAAGAAATCAACAGTAAGTGAACTGGAGCTTCCAGAAAAGCTGTGGAATGTTATTCAGGCTTCAGGACCATGGTTTAACATCGAAGATTAATTATGAAAATGTATTAATAAAAACGAATATGAAATGGAGAGGTTAATATGAAAAAGCAAGTAACGTTTAAAAAATATAATTTGAACATGGCTGGTAATCTTCATGTACCAAACGAAATGGATGATAACAAGAAATACCCAGTTCTTATCGTTTTACATCCGGGTGGTGGAGTGAAAGAACAAACAGCGGGCCTTTATGCTCAAAAGTTAGCGGATGAAGGGTATGTCGCGTTAGCATTTGATGCGGCTTATCAAGGGGAAAGTGAAGGGCTACCTCGCTATCTTGATGATCCAACATCTAGAGTAGAAGATGTGCGCGCGGCGGTAGATTACGTAACGACACTTCCTTTCGTTGATTCAGAGCGAATTGGTGTAGTTGGTATTTGCGCTGGTGGTGGTTATGCGATACGTACAGCGCAAACGGAACGTCGTATTAAAGCGGTTGTAGGAATTAGCGCAGCAGATATGGGAAGAACGTTCCGCGAAGGCTGGAATGGTGATGCTCCAATATCGAATGCAATTGAGACGCTTGATGCAGTTGCAAAACAACGTACTGCTGAAGCAAATGGTGCGGATCCGATGTATCTTTCTTACGTACCACATGAAATTGATGAAAATACAGATTCAGAAACAGCTGAAGGATATGAATATTACAGAACAGCTAGAGCGCAGCATCCGAATTCAGTAAATAAACTGCTGTTTTCAAGCTTTGATAAAATTTTAGCGTTTACGGCAATCGATGAAAAAATGAGCTCTTTATTAACACAACCACTTCTATTAGTTGCAGGAAGTAAAGCAGGAACACTTTGGCAAAGTAAAGAAGCATATGAATTAGCGAACGAACCGAAAGAATTAGTTGTTTTGGAAGGTGGATCTCACTTTGATCTGTACGATATTCCTGAGTATGTCGATCAAGCTGTAGTGAAGGCAACGGAGTTCCTTGGAAAACATTTATAATTTGATTCTCACGAGGCAGTAGAAACATTTTCTACTGCCTTATAAAAAATAGGAAAGGGAGTTATGACTATGACGAACGTATTAATTGTTGGGGCAAACGGACAAATTGCGCGTTATGCGATTGATATATTCTTAAATGAAACGCACGTAAAGTTAACATTATATTTACGAAATGCATATCGAGTACAGCAATACGCTTCTGATCGTGTACGTATTGTGGAAGGTGACGTTTTAAATCGTGCAACGTTACAAGAGGCGATGGTAAATCAAGATGTAGTGTATGCTAATTTAGCTGGTGATGATTTAGAAGAGCAGGCAAAAACGGTTGTGAATGTGATGGAAGAGATGGAAGTAAAACGTCTTATTTTTATTAGCACGCTCGGCATTTATGATGAAGTGCCAGGAGAGTTTGGGAAATGGAATAACCGTACGATTGGTCAATATTTAGGACCGTACCGAAAAGCTGTTGATGTAATCGAGGCTTCAAATCTTGCATACACCGTATTACGACCAGCGTGGTTAACGGATTATGATGAAGTGGAATATGAAATTACAGAAAAAGGTGAGCCGTATAAAGGAACGGAAGTGTCACGTAAAAGTGTTGCGGCTTTCGTTGTGAAGTTGGCACAGTCACCTGATTTACACGTTGGCGGAAACTTAGGTGTAAATAAACCGAATACAGACGGTGATAAACCAGCCTTTTTATCCGGCAGTAATGGGCAGTAAAACGCCCACCTCAAAATTCGGCTGGAACAAAGAAGTTAGGTAGAGTCGAATTTTGAGGTGGGCTAATAATGAGTATAATCCATACCACATTAGAGTTGTAATGTCGTATTTTGAGAGTATATGGGCAATAACACTGATGATAAGTAATCAAAGATTACGTAGAATCTCCAACCCTGTTCTTGTTAAATTAATCCCTGCTCTACCTCTTTTTATTTGCACATACCCTTTCATTTTTAGGAAGTTCAATCGGTGTCTCACTTGTGCTTCAGATAAATTTATTGCGACTTCTTGGCTCTTTTCAGAAATAATTCTTCTTCCGATTGCTTTTCCTTTTTCTTCATAATTCATGATGAGGGTAAGGATGAAAAGTGATTCTTGATCAAGAGCGTTTGAACTTGAAGAAAGGGGTGATATACCCTCGACCTGATCACTATCTGTTTTCCTATGTGGAGGCTTTTGAAAATAATGTTGATTAGGCAAGTCATTTTTTGTTATTTGGTTTCCGGTACGGACAGCAAGCATGTAATCTATCGTATTTTTAAGTTCTCTTACATTTCCGTACCATGGATATCCTTGCAGTTCTTCAATTAATTCTTGTTCGATTTTAACTTTAGGGTCCGATAGCGCAACAAAATGTTTAGCCAATAATTCAATGTCATTTCGACGAGTTCTTAATTCGGGAAGGTGTATAAAGAGTACTTTAAGCCTATGGTATAAATCTTCTCTAAACACATTTTCTTGAATCATTTTCAGTAAATCTTTATTGGTTGCTGCAATAATCCGAACGTCTATCGGGATAATTTGGCTTCCGCCAACGCGCATGATCTCTTTTTCCTGCAATACTCGAAGTAGTCGTGCTTGAAGTTTCAGGCTAATATCTCCAATCTCATCTAAAAAAATAGTGCCACCATTTGCTTGTTCAAATAACCCCATTTTCCCGCCCTTTTTGGCTCCGGTAAACGCTCCGTCTTCATAACCAAATAATTCACTCTCGACTAAATCATCCGATAAAGCACTGAAGTTAACAGCAAGAAAAGGGCCGCTATTTCGCTTGGAAGCATTATGGATAGCGCTTGCAAAAAGCTCTTTTCCAGTGCCACTTTCACCCTCAATTAATACAGTTAGATCCGTCTTAGCTAACCTTTTGGCAATTTGTTTCGTGTCTTGAATAGTAGAGCTAATCCCAACGATATTATGGAAGTTGTATTTTGCTACATATCCTTTTTTGACAAATTCTTTTCTCAATTTCCGTTCAAATCCGATGGTCTTAAGAGCATTTCTAAAAGTAACAATAATTGATTGATCATTTATATGTAGACGTTCCACTATTACATCCAAGCCGTTTACAACAAATATCCCGCTTTCTTGTTGCTTATCTGAAAGGATGAAGTTCACTAAATCGATATTATCAATAATGGCATCAATTGGATGACCAATAGCGTTTTTACTTTTTATTTTCAGCATGCTTTCCAGGAATTCATTAAAGACAACAATTCTTCCTTCATAATCAATAGCTAGTATGCCATCACCAACACCATCAATAACTTGATGAAGTTGTCGATGAGCTTTAGCTAAATTCTTTGTTAAATCTACTATTTTTCGATAGTATCTTTCAGAAACGTGGTTACCTGATTCTTCCATTAAATGAAATCGATCTAGAATGGACATGATTGTCGTAATATCTATTAATCTATGACCAATATTAATTACTTTTTCTACAAAGTCAGGGATAATTTCAAGTTCGCCAGGTGTAATTGCGAGCTTGATCATTTGTATATTCGTTTTTCCAGGATAGTATGGGAAATATTCAATGTGGTTCAGCCCCAATTGACGCATCGTTTCAATCGATTCGTATACTGTTTCATGATTATCATTCACATATAGGGCTTGTGTTCCTTCTGGTAAAAATAAAAGCTGGTCCACGTTTTCATAATTTAATGTTCGTTTTGCTATTATTACTTCGCAGTTTTCCCCAATAAAGTCTTTCACCGTTTCTATAGTAAACGTATTAGGTAATACAATTAATGTAGAATGAAATACTTTTGGAATACTTTCTTCTACAGAAAAACTTTCGATATCTATGAGGTCACCTACCATCTCCGTTAGTTGTTGATGTAGGGCTTTTCGTGTTTCTTTTAAAACGGTGATCAATACAATGTGGTTGGTTTCAAATTTGTTCATAGAGCACCTCTTTAGTTGAATGTAATTGGTCTAAAGTTGGTTATTAATTGGTTATTATGTAACCAATTAATAACCAATTATAATACATTTCAACATAGTAAACACCGATAAAACGACAAAATATTTAAAAATATGTAAATAATCACTTTAATTTCAATGTTGGCACGATATTTGCTTATATCAATGGTGTGTAAAGAAATAATGAAATGAGTAGAGTCATAATTTACATATTCATTCTTTACCACTTGCTAGAAAAGGGAGGTTAAGAGTATACAATTTCAGCAGAGAAAGACAACGAAACCATTTAAATTATGAGGTGAGAGAAAATGAAACCACTAATAGGTGTTACGGGGTATTATATTGATCATAGTGAAATAGGGAAGGAGGGCTTACGAGGGCTACCAGGTCAAGATATGGCTATCTTTTCTTACGACTACATCCGTTCACTTCAACGAGCAGGTGCAACGGTTGTTCTACTTCCAATTGAGGAAGTTGATCAAATTGAGTCCACACTTAATCAATTAGATGGATTGTTATTGGCTGGTGGCGCGGACATCAATCCAGTTTATTACGGTGATATTCCAAAATCGTATATAGGTACTGTAGAGGAAGAACGAGATAATTTTGAATTAAATCTGGCAAAGCAGGCTTTAGAAAAAGATATTCCTATTCTAGGAATTTGCCGAGGATTACAGGTGTTAAATGTTGCAGCTGGTGGATCTCTTTATCAAGACTTAGAGCACGAGATGGGACCAGAATATTTCCATGTTCGAGAACAGTTCCGTAAATGGCAAGGCTCTCATTCTGTAGATCTTTTGGAAGAGGGAAAAATTTATGAGGCTATTGGCCAAAAATCTTTAATGGTTAATTCTTTTCACCATCAAGCAGTGAAAACATTAGGAAAAGATTTTGAGGCAAGCGCATGGTCCTTTGATGGTGTAATAGAGGCTATTGAATCGAAGGCTCATCGTTATGTAGCAGCGGTTCAATGGCATCCAGAAATGATGTCGGAAAAGGATGCTCTACAGCAACGTTTATTTAACCAATTTGTAAATGAAATTAGTAAAAAGGTAGTTAAATCATAGCGTGTTATAGGTAAAAGAATTGATGGATGGCTTGGTACGTCATGGTAGTGGGGAAGCCAGACTGCCGGCTGCCAATTGGTGTGGGTTAATAATCATTGGGGGATGAACACCCCCCAATGATTAAAGTTTCACTTTATTGCAAAGGGGATTGGTATATGAGTCAAGTATCAGAAAAGGCAGTTTCATTCGAGCCAGAAGAAAAAAAGGAAAAAAAAGAATGGAAAATAAACGTATTTGCAATGTTACTTGTCTTGTTAGTTATTGCGGCTGTGATTACACATATATTGCCAGCAGGAAAATATGAACAGATTGAAAAAAATGGGTATACAACAGTAGATCCAAATTCATTTAAATGGATTGAATCAACGCCACTTGGATTTTTTGATACGGTAAAATCTATTCCTACAGGGATGGTAGAAGCTGCTAATATTATCTTTTTTATTCTTATTATCGGAGGGTTTTTTGGTGTATTAAAGGCATCCGGCACAGTTGAGGCTCTTGTTTCAACGATGGCAAAAAAACTTGCTAACCGTGAAAAGTTAATGATTCCTATTATCATGCTGTTCTTTGCACTTGGCGGGTCATTAATGGGAATGGCTGAGGAAGCTTTAGTGTATGTACCTCTATTTATTCCGCTAGCTCTTGCGGTTGGATTTGATACGATAACAGGAACTGCGATGGTACTAGTAGGAGCGTCCGTCGGATTTACAACGGCAATTATGAATCCGTTTACAGTTGGGCTTGCGCAAGGGATAGCGGGTCTTCCTATGTATTCGGGGATGGGGTTCCGCCTCGTTTTATTCGTAGTCATATATGTAATTGCGGTTACATTCGTCTATCGTCATGCTATGAAAGTAAAGAGGGATCCTGCAAGCGGAATTTACGGGAAATTCGATACAAATAAGCAAGACAGCTTACTAACAGCGAAAGTAGAGTTAACAAAAAGACATAAATGGATATTAACGGCCTTTTTAATCAATTATATTATTCTTGTATTTGGTGTTATTAAGTACGAGTGGTATATAAAAGAAATTGCAGCCTTATTTATTATTTTAACTATAATCATTGCAATCCTCGGCAAGATATCTCTTGATGATACTGTAGAATCTTTTACACAAGGATCGGCATCTTTAATCGGGGGAGCTTTAATCATTGGTGTATCACGCGCTATTTTAGTTGTATTGAATCAAGGGCATATTATAGACCCGCTACTGTATCAAGTATCGGAAGAAATGAAACATGTATCTCCTTTTTTAAGTGTTGTTGGAATGTACAACTTCCAAGTAGCGATTCATTTTATTTTAGCATCAGGTAGTGGCCATGCGATGTTGACAATGCCTATCATGGCACCACTTGCAGATTTATTGGACATTACACGCCAAACAGCCGTATTATCCTTTTCATTCGCGGATGGTATTGGAAATATTATTTTTCCGACAGGTGGTACGCTAATGGCTGGATTAGCAATTGCAGGAATTTCATGGACAAGGTGGGCAAGGTGGATTCTTCCTTTAATTCTAATTGAATACTCAATCGGTTTAATAGCAGTTATAATTGCTCATCTTATTGGTTATGGTCCATCTTAATAAAAGATAGATATGCTTTCACTTATAGAAAGTTCGAATTTGAAGAAAATCGCTAAATAATGGTGATAGAAAAGCCCGGTTTAGAAGGGCTTTTTTTTTTATGTAAAATTTCATTTGTTTACATAATATCTTTACAATCATTTGATGAAATATATGTAACTGCATATTGTGAGGGTGGATGGTTATCCCTTCTTTTTATTCGGAAGGAAAGGAGGTGATAATATGGAGTTTTTGATTGATCTTGTAAAAGGGTTTCTGAAAGCGACTGTGCGCGAAGTTTCAGTGTATTTTTTGCGGAAGCAACTTCTGGATAAGGACAACAAAAAAACCACTCTGCGCCGTCACAAGCAAAAGGGTGGGTTCCGCAAAAAGAAATAGCTTATAATAACCACCACCCTAAGCGGTAGCAGTTAGGGAAGAGATGTGAGCGCATCTCTTCTTTTTATTATATGCCATTTTATTTGATGTCATATTTATATAGTATTCTACGGAAAATATATCATATTCCTATTTTGTGGTCAATTTGATTGCATGATTGAAAACGTGTAGTCTTATTCCTCTTCAAACTGAAAAATATCCCGGTTAATAAGTTGGTGGAGATACTTATCCATTTCAGCAGCAGAAACGCTTCTTTCATTTTGAAACCACCATGCGCTTAATGAGGTGATTGCCCCTGAATAAAATTCAATGATTAAATCATTTGGCATCGTATGATTTTTGCGCAGTTGATGTAACGCTTCTATTTCTTGTTTTCTCGTTTCGTGACTTAAATACTGTGTCCGGTTAATAAATTGTTCATCAGACATTTGCGTTTCTAATATTTTACCAATTTCTTCATGGTGTAGAAATTGTTCCATTACTTGAAATGGTTTACTTAATCGATCTGAAACCGGTATTTCACCAATCATCTTGCTGTATCGTTTAAATCCAAAGGCTAATAAAGCATCTTTATCTTCAAAGTGTTTATAAAAGGTTGTTCGGTGTACCATCGCGCGGTCACATATTTGGTTAATCGTGATTGTACTATATTTCTGTTTTGATTGCGTCATTAATTCAAATAAGGAATCCCATAGTAATTTATGTGTACGTCTAATACGTAAATCAAGTGGTTTTTCATTATCGTTCATCTACAATTCTCCTTTTTTGTAGATTAAATATACAGGGGCTGAAAATTGATTCTCCCTTTTTAATCTACATATGTATATTATATTACATGTGTTCAGGTATATTTAAATTTTTTTTAGTAAGAAACAGGAGGAGAATTTGTACATGAATATGACAACTAAGAGCCCTACAAGTGGCAAAGTTGATACTTCTAATTTGAAACATACCCCCATTTTAATTGCATTACTTTTAGGGGCAATGGTTGCATTATTAAACGAAACGTTACTTGGTAATGCGTTAACAGTATTAATGAAAGAATTTGGTGTAACAGCTTCAACGATTCAATGGCTTTCTACAGCTTACATGTTAGTAGTTGGTGTTTTAGTCCCAATTACAGCATTACTTCAGCAATGGCTCACAACGAGACAAATGTTTTTAATCGCTATGGTAACGTTTTTAGCTGGTACATTAATTGCGGGATTTGCGCCGACATTTTCCGTTTTATTAGTTGGCCGTATCGTCCAAGCAGTAGCGACAGGATTAATTTCACCGTTATTAATGAATACGATTTTAATTATTTGTCCGCCTGAAAAACGTGGTGCCACAATGGGATTAATCGCACTTGTGATGATGGCAGCTCCAGCAATTGGTCCTACATTATCTGGAGTAATCGTCGACTCCCTAAATTGGCGCTGGTTATTCTATATTGTTATTCCTGTCGTGATCATTTCAATTATGATTGGAATGAAGTACATTCAAAATGTTTCAGAGTTAACAAGGCCAAAAGTAGATTATCCATCTATCCTTTTATCGACATTAGGATTTGGCGGACTTGTGTATAGCTTTAGTGCATCAGGTGATTTAGGATGGTCCGATGCAAAAGTGTATGGCACTTTAATTGTTGGGCTTATCTCATTATGTATTTTTGTCGTTCGACAATTAAAAATTGAGAATCCAATTTTAGAATTACGCGCATTTAAAGTTCCGATGTTTACATTATCAGTTGGATTAATCGTCATTGTGATGATGTCGTTATTTTCAACGATGACGTTATTACCGATGTTCCTGCAAACAGTTTTACTCGTTACAGCCTTTAAATCAGGAATCATCATGCTTCCGGGAAGTGTTATTAGTGCCATCATGGGACCAATCGCAGGTAAACTATTTGATAAATTTAGTCCGAAAGTTATTATCGTTCCCGGCATTGTATTAGTAGGGATAGCAATGTTCTTATTTAAAGGCATTACTCCTGATACATCAATAGTGCAAATTATTGTTATGCATAGCGTATTAATGGTTGGACTCATGTTTGTTATGACGGCACAAACATACGGCTTAAATCAGTTAACACCAGATTTATACCCGCACGGAACAGCGTTGTTTAATACACTGCAACAAGTAGCTGGCGCAATTGGTACGGCTATCTTTATTTCGAAAATGTCTTCAGGAACAGCTAACTATATGGAAAGCTCCGCAAATCCAATGGACCCAGTAGAGAAGTTAAATGGTTTAACATCTGGATTCCAAGGTGCATTTGCACTAGGGTTAGTCTTTATCATTGTTGCATGTATCGTATCGCTGTTTTTAAGAGAAGAGAAAAAGGGAGTAGAAGTAAAGGGGGTTTTAAAGAACGAAAATTAAGGTTTATATAAAAAGACATCTTTACGATTAAAGATGTCTTTTTATATTTCTTTCGTAATAATAGTTCAAACAGCCGAGGAAAAGGTGGTGTATGTATTGTCTGTTTTTTAGTATGAATAACTATTGAGAATAACGATGCAAAGCCTTACTAATAACTAAAAGTCCAATAATGAGGGAAAGTGTTCTTATAATAAGTTCTGCAACTAATAAGTCACCCATCGTTTTAGTGACATCATACATAGTCCCTGTAATGATAATAGGTGCGATCATAATGATAATTCCAATTCCTATTTGAAGAAGTAAATTCACGTTTTTACTCAAGATAATCACCTCCAAAAAATATTACAAAACAAGAACATGGAAATTTCTGTATTATATATTTATTATACTGTATCGAATTAAGGTTATGGTAATGTTTCTAAAATAAAAAGGAGATGTCACATAGTCAAAAAATGACTCTTGGGACATCTCCTTTAAAGTAGTTGAAATTAAAGATGCTTCAATAATGTATCGATCTGGGGCGTCACCAATGTAGATAAAAGGGTAACAGGTTGTTAATGTTAGCGTTGGTTTATCTTTTTCCACAATGATAGTTCGATCTTCTGCGTCTGTTATCCAATGTTTGTTCATCTTACATTTCTTCCGTAACATCATATTTTAGCAACTGCCCCTGATCATAAAACCTCTCAAAAATAAGCCCCATTACATAAAAGAATACTAGCCCGAAACCAATATGAATGAGTGTAAAAGTAGCTCCAAATGAAGAAAATTCATACACGAGAATTGGCAATTTCGCAGTTGTCCAAACGCCTAAGAAAAATACGATGTACCGAATACTTGCGCCTTTTTGTAAGAGTAGTGCTGCAATTGGAAAGGCAACGTAGAGAGGACCAGCTGCAATGCCGCCTAATAATAGAGAGAATAAGATTCCGTATATACCGGATTTTTCGCCCATGTATTTCATGAGCGTTTCTTTCTTCACCCATTGATCAAGTAATCCTACAAATATTAGGACAGGGGGAAGGAGAAACAACATATCTAAAATGCTATTTCCTGTTAATTGTAATGCGCTCCATCCTAAAGATTGATTTATAAAAGTTAATACAAAGAGTCCCAGTAATAAAATGAAAAAGAAGCGATATCTTTTTAATTCCTTCATACCATCACCACCCAAATGATATAGGAGAATAGCAGAGACATGAGTAATGCAGATGCATTACGCGCGTAAGCAAAGCTTCGTCCGAATATCTTTTGTTCCATCGGTAAGGTTGTAAGTCCTACTGACATGAGTGTAGACATAAGTGCCGCAACTTGAGGAAGGCCTGCGCCGTGTTGGATTAACGTATTACCAAGTGGGAATACGACGAAGCTTGGAATAAGTGCAACGGAGCCGAGTATTGCTGAATAAACAATGCCGATAAACCCTGATTGCTCCCCAATAATAGAAGAGATGAAAGACGGCGTTAATATAGAAAGCGATAAGCCAACGAAAAGCATGATGGAGAGCATCGCAGGTAGAAGATTGCGAAACATTTTCCACGACTTCATTAGAGCTTTTTTCGTCTTCGTGCGGTCCTTCATAAAAGAAATCCACGTAAGAATAATGGCTAAAGTGTAAAGAATCACGCCGTTAATCATGGTCGGAATCCTTTAAGTCCTTATATTTGTCTATGAAAAAGGATAAGTTCTTCATTTTTTCTTCAATGTCCATTTGAAAGTCTGCCAATTGTTCCTTTCCAGCAGGCGTAATTTTGTACATCTTTCTCGGTTTGTCTTGATGATCTGTACTTACGTAAGATTCGATTGCACCTTCGTTTTCTAACTTTTTTAGCGTGCGATATAAAATGGCGCTATCGATTGGATTGACGGGAAGTTCTTCTTCGCACTTTTGTAGTAATTGCCCGCCATAGTTATCTCCTTCAGCTAGAAATAACAAAAGAAATGCACCTGTATGTCTTCCTGTATGTTTCATGGATATACCTCCTAGAATGAATTAGGATTTATACTGTTAATGACAGTATACTGTTGTTAACAGTATACTGTGCATGAAGTACTATGTCAATTTTAAAATGTGCGAATGCGAAGGGGCTGTACATCTAAAAACATAAAAAAAAGACACTCTCAAGAGTGCCTTCCTTTAGCAGCCGAATCCGCCGCCCCAACAGCTAGCTCCAACGATGATTAATAAAATAAAGAGTACAACTAGTAAAGCGAAACCGCCGCCGAAACCGCAGCCTCCACCACAACTACCTCCATAGCCCATATTAACTCCTCCTTCCATAAAGACCATTAATTAATGGATTTAATTTACTTTATGTTTTTACGGATAAACTTGAGCAGGTCCTTTTGAAAAATAAAAAGAGCTTAGATTTTAAAAGAGTTGACGACCTTATTTTTGTCACGGGTATTATGCTGATGACATATTCTATTTTATTCTGTGTATTGGGGGAAGGAGGATCTTTATGGCCAATTCTGAAATGATTTTACGATTACTTACGGATTTAAAGATTGAACAGCAAGCTTTAAAAGAGCAGTTGGAAAAAATACAAACAGCTGTGACTACTCTTGAAGAAAAATCAGCGATTGTGGAAGAGAAACCAACGACTATTGAAGAAAAACCAGCTGTTGCTGCTGCAAAGCAAAGAGCTCATTCTGGACACCCAACATCTTTTCGTGCTTGGAGAGCAGCTGCTCAAAGGAATTCATAAAAATATAAGAAAAGAAGACATCAATTAAGATGTCTTCTTTTGCTTGTACAATCCAAATGCGATAAGAAGGTATATATCCATATTGCTTTAAAACTAAGAAGAAAATAACGATTGTCGACTCCTTTTTTAGTATAGCATGTAATAGTAAATATTTTTATGTAATGTTGCATATATATGAATTATATGATGTTGTGTTGTATATATTTTAGGTGTCTGGTGCGGAAACAGAACTTACCGCTTCACCGGCTTTATTATTGGCTGAAATGGAAGAGCAAAATACAAATAAGTGTGTAGCTTCAGCATTACTTGACGTTTACTTAAATAGTAGGTAACAAAGTTAGCTTAGGGAAAAAAGATTAATATATGTACAGGAATAATATTTCTAATTATAATTTTAAGATGGAAGTATTCGTAGTATATGGGGGAATAACAACCAGTGAATAAAAAGGCAACAATTAAAATAGGGGCATTGTTTACAATTTTATTAATGGTATTTGTTTTTTATGGGTATAAGAGTTTAAATAGTTTTTTAGTCTGGAATGAACTCGGTGATGTACAGATGATTTCAAGCGATAAAGAGGTTAAAAACGGTATATACTTTGTAAGGGGAGAGATATATTCTGAACATGTAACAGGGGATGAAACGCTACTTGCTGATGGGTATGCGGTAGTGAATCGAATTCAAAAGAAAAAAACGACATATTATACACAGACTTCTGCACCCAATCGTTCGTTATGGAGTAACGGCCAAGTAACAGCTTTTTATAATGAACCAATACATATTGGAAATAAAGAATTGAAATTAATAAATAAAGAAAATATGTCTCTTGAAACTCCATTTATGGAATTAAATAGTCAGAATGTCATTTCAACAAGAATAAATGATATTCAGGCGAATACTACAAAGTTAGCAGATGGAAAAAAACGCTTTTATTCATTTAGAGCAGTAGAAAATAAAGAAAATGTAGTTGTACTTGGATTAGTAGAGGGAAAGGTAATAAAAGAATTACCTAGTAGATATGGAAAATTTGTTTATATGGGAAATACTAAGGAGCAAATTATAGATAGCTTAAAGAATAGTAATAACAAAAATTGGATATATTTCGTAGTGCTTCTTATACTAACTAGTATTAGTGGACTTGTATTTTATATGTATGGGAAAGGAAAATGGACAAAAGATGTTTTTGTTTTTACATTTTTCGGACGGAAGATAAATTAAAGAGGATGCATCTTTGCATCCTCTTTAAAAATTCATATGAGTTCTTTTCGTAAGGAAAGTTCTTCTTCATTCTCATATCCAGTAAATAAAATTTCTTCAATTTGTATATAATCAAAAAAAACATTATAATCTTTTGAAAGGTTACCATAAGGGTAAAGGCAACCAACATAATCCCAAATTTTTTTTCGTTAGATTGTTGTTGTTTTCTTCCATAAATCATAACCTTTTGTTCTAGTCCATAAATTGTAATAACAGTTCCAATTGGAAGGAATTCTTTTGTATTCTCCATTACAAATGATAATTTAGTATAGACGATGAACTGGTAGCATCTGTTTTTGAGACAAGACCAATTTGAGTAGCACAACACTATTTTTATAGAATTCAATATACATTTCTCATTCTTTATTTAATAGGTATCTATTCATAAAAAAATTTACATGTAAAAAGTTGTTTGAAAATGCAATTCATTCTACTCAACAATCGGGCCATATCCTTGAATAATGGGTTAAACTAGCAGTTGACCTCGTAGTTTATGGTCTGTTATATTTATACAAACACTAAAAGGATAGGTGAAGAAGTTCGGCATAGCAGAAGTTTGATTTTCGTGAACTTTGTTATGACTGGAAAAGAGTAAATAAATCAATTTGAAGCAAACTGAAATACGCATTTTTATGTGTTTATTCGGTATGCCCATTTGATTTTTTTACTCTACGGACTTGTTCTCTTTTTTAACCGCAGAGTAAAGCTCTGCGGTTTTTTTGTGTTTAAAAATTTTTAGGAGGAAGTTTTTATGAATAATTTATTAAATCAATTGCAGGTACCTTCACGATTTGAACAAACTGATAATGTTTTTTGGCAAGATCCTTATATTGCTAAAAAATTATTAGAGGTTCATTTAAGCTCTGATACTGAAGGAGCTAGTAGGAGTTTTCAGTTTATTGATAAATCTATTGAATTTATCCAACAAATAGCTCCCAAAAAATATTGTCAAAAAGTACTAGACTTAGGTTGTGGCCCAGGTCTGTATAGTGAGCGATTAGCTAGAAAAGGTTATACAGTAACAGGGATAGACTTCTCTGAAAACTCAATTCGTTATGCTAAAGAACAAGCAAAAAAGTTAGATTATGATATTGAATATCGTTATGAAAATTATTTGGAATTAAATGATTCAAATATCTATGACTTGGCCCTATTGATATATTGTGATTATGGTGCTCTTGCGCCTGGAAATCGTAGTAAATTACTTTTCAACATTTGGAACAGTCTGAAGGATGGTGGAAAGTTGTTATTGGATGTTTTCTCTCAAAATAAATTTGATCAGTTCAAGGAAGAACAATATTGGAGTATGAATGAAAATGGTGGTTTCTGGTCAAAGGATTGCTATTTAGCTATCGGTAGAAATCTCAAATATCCTGATAGAGTAACATTAGAACAAACAACAGTGGTAACCGATGATAAAATAGAAACTTACAACATTTGGTATCAATTCTTCACAAAAGAATTATTCATCAAAGAGGTAACTGCTGTAGGGTTTACTGTAAAAGAAATTTACGATGATGTTTCTGGTGAAACTGGCAACGGAGGAAGTCAAACTATAGCCTTATTGTTAGAAAAATAAGGTTAAATCGAACAAAGAGAAAGAAATATATGTTATAAATTTTTTCAAAAAGCAATATTTTTTCTTTTCAACAAACGGCAGCTATTGTTGGATAAAACTTAGATTTTTAAATGGCTTTATTATTATATTTTTTAGTGTAGTAAATATTTTACTTTAAAAATTAAACAAGCATAACCTCGTCCTAAATTTAGAACGGGGTTATGCTTGTTTGAGCCTTTAAAATTTAATACCTTTATTATCATTTTACAACATGTAGTATGTAAGGAGATTATTTCAAGGGCTATTCACAAATTGTAGGTGGGGATAGAGTTGTTTTAAACCGTTCCCCATAAATGATAAACCATACCGAAAACAAAAAAAGCTAGTCCTACAAACAAAACGATTAAAGCAAGCATTCCGTTTTTATTATGTTCCATACAGTCAGCTCCTTTTTAAGTTATATACAAAAAGCCTTTAGTCATAATTATGGCTAAAGGCTTTGGTCTTCATACTTTGTAGTTTATAAAAAAGTTGCACTTCTGTATTAATTTGGAATATGATTGTTTAAAGAGTAGGTGATGAGTACATGCAGGAAAGAAAACAATTCCCGCTTATATCTGGAAATCTCTCATTAGATTTAGTGAATACAGAGTTAGTTAGGCGTGGACAACGTTATGATTTATTAATAACAGATGAAGATGTATTAGAATGGCTACATGTAATAAAGGTTAATCTTCCTTTTTCGGACGAAAAACCACTTATAGGAATTCAAGAGCGAATGAATCAAGTTACATCTAGCATACTAGAGCTAAGAGAATTACTGAGAAAACAGTTTGAGGCAATTGCCGATCAGCACGAAATTTCTGATGATTTTATTACGTATTTAGAAAAACAAATTGAGAAGGCACCATTTACATATAAAGTTATTGAACAGAGTTTAGTACCTATTCCAGTTGGAAAAATTGAGGATGTACTTGTATCGTTAATTGCATTTGATGCTTTAACGTTAATAGCATCAAATGAGCTTATTTCTCTTAAAAGGTGTTCAAACCCTGACTGTGTTTTATTATTTATAGATAAAAGTGGAAAGCGAAAATGGTGTTCTATGAAAATATGTGGGAACCGAAAAAAGGTAGCAAAATTTCAGGTTCGAAAGTCTGAAGAAGTTTAGGGAATCAACTTATAACAGTTGATTCTTTTTTTCTGCATCTTTAAACTAACCTCTAAAATTAATATTGACTGGTTAGTTAATCCGGAATATAATTATTGGTAAATAAAGGAGGAGAATGATGAGTAATATAACAGCAGCTAAGCAGAAAGAGGATCAACCAATAAGTGTACGATATTTTGCAAAAATGAAAGGGAAAGGAAGAAGTCCATTACAAGTAAATATAAAGGACTCTTTAACGGGATTATTGGGGGGATTTTTAACGATTCTCACCTTAACATATTTAACGAGTATAACTTCTACAAAATTACTAATGGCTCCATTTGGAGCGAGTTGTGTATTAGCTTTTGGAGTTTGGAATGCACCGCTATCTCAGCCGCGTAATATTATTGGAGGACATTTGATTTCAACTTTCATTGGTCTATCAATATATCATTTGTTTGGGAATGAATATTGGACAATTGCTTTAGCAGTTGGTATGTCGATTGCTATTATGATGTTAACAAGAACAACGCATCCTCCGGCAGGGGCTGATCCCATTGTCGTTATTTTAGGAGCATACAGTTGGAGTTATTTAGTAACACCGGTTTTAGTTGGTTCCCTTGTTATTGTAGTTATTGCTTTATTTATTAATAATATGAGTAGTAAAAAGAGCTATCCAACTTTCTGGATATAGTTTATAAGGTGAAAAACAATTTGAGTAAGTATCCCATTTTTACTATGTTTTCATTTCACATACATTTTAGTTTACAAAGAAAAGACACCCATATAAGAGTGTCTTTTCCGATAGTTTGTTTAGCAGAAGCAAGAAGCTCCAACAATGATCAATAAAATAAACAATACAACTAATAAAGCAAATCCTCCAGAAAAACCGCAGCTTCCGCCGCAACTACCACCAAATCCCATAATAGTTCCTCCTTTAATAAGAGGGGAAAACAAAGGGTCACTCGTGTTTTTTAACGGATTCTATTTACTTTATGTTTTGACGCATAAACGTGAGCAGGTCCTTTTGAAAATAAAAAAAGACACCTTAAGATGCCTTTATGTAATTAATATTCGTTAGCATAAAACTCTTTTATTAGTTTTATTTCATTTGTATCTGGGTTAAATTTAAATATTTTAATTTGATTAGATTCGTCTTTATAGGCAAATGTATTATCGCCAGCTGGGGTCATATTGCTGGTGTTTACGATAGGATCGCTACCGTGGTCAGTGATTTCCACAGTTTTCTCACGATCCCAAAACGCAATGACAATGATCAAGATGATAAGGCATATACGTATGTTACGTAGTTCTCTCGATACAGTATTCTCCATTCGATATTCTCCTTTGTTGTTGAGTAGATTTTGTTTATAAAAGAGATAATTCTTATGAAAAAAAATAAAAAAGACACTGTAAAGTGTCTTTTTTATTTGAGTTATGCGCATTGCTTAATAAGACGCTAGTTCCTCAGTTTGAATATGAGTAACTATGTAGGGTAGTTTCATTATAACATTTTAACCATTACTGGGTCTATATGGAATTTTATTAATGATTATGTTTGATTATTCAGGATGATAAACATGGTGAAATATGTAAGTTATCTACGGTAATTGTAAAATATAATGATGTATATAACTAGTCTTGTAATGAATGTAAGCAATAGCTGATTAACGGATAGTGTTTTTCTTTGTAAAAAAATATTCAATAATTTATCATTGCAACCGCTTACTCTTTGTGTATAATAAAGGTAAGTTAATAAGTAAAAGGATTGTTACTGTTCGGCAGGCAAAACCTAGATTGATCTAGAGGCTACGGGTGTAGTGTGGCTTTTGGAATCAGTTTAGGTTTTTTTATTACCTTTTGTGACTTTAAGAAGAAGAAGGCGGAACAATATGAGAATCCATAAAATCTTAAATAACAATGTTGTTTGTACGATGAAGGATACTGAGACAGAAGTTGTACTGATGGGCAGAGGTTTGGGATTTCAGAAAAAAATAGGCGATACGATTGATGAATCTAAGATAGAAAAGACCTTTGTGCTAGAAACAAAAGAATTATCAGAGAAACTTGCTAGGTTGCTAACTGAAATTCCTGTAGAAAATTTAGAGATTACCGAGAGAATTATTCAGTTTGCTAAGACAGTTTTGCCGGGGACTTTAAGTGATTATATTTATCTTACATTAACGGATCACTTAAGTTTCGCCTTAACTCGGCATAAAGAAGGAATGGATCTCAAAAATACTTTGCTTTGGGAGATTAAGAGGTTTTATCAGAAAGAGTTTGAAATTGGTCTACAAGCTTTGAACATAATTGAAGAAGAGACTGGGTTTAGGCTTTCTGAAGATGAAGCAGGGTCAATTGCACTACATTTCGTTAATGCGCAGCAAGGAGAGCCGGCGATGCAACAAACGGTAGCGATGACGAAAATCGTCCAAGATATTTTAAATGTTGTAAAGTACCACTATAAGATGAGCTTAGATGAAAGTTCATTTAATTATAGCCGGTTTGTAACGCATTTACGATATTTTGCGCAGCGTTTAATGCAGAAGGAATTGAACTCGGCTGAGGATGATTTTTTATACGAGCAAGTGAAAAGTAAGTATGAAGAGGCATATTGTTGTACAGAAAAAATTGAAGCATACTTACGAAAAGCACATAATAGTCATCTTTCAAAAGATGAAAAGGTGTACTTGACGTTGCACATTCATCGTGTAACGAAACGCAACGAATTATGTAATTGAATAAACGGGATTGTTACTGTTTGGCAGGCAAAACCTAAATTGACTTGTAATGGAGTGATTCGTATGTATCGCGCCGTTATGGTTAGTTTAGGTTTTTTCTTTTATAAAAATAATAAATGGGATGATTGTAGGGAGGGAAAGTTACTATGAAGTATGAAAAATTAGCAAAAGACATACTGAAGAATGTTGGCGGGAGAGAAAATATACATAGCGTTGTACATTGTATAACTCGCTTACGATTTCAGTTAAAAGATGAGGGGAAAGCAAATACAGAAGTACTGAAAAGTATGGAAGATGTTGTGACTGTTATGAAAAGCGGCGGGCAATATCAAGTTGTAATTGGTAACCATGTATCTGACGTATACAAAGCGGTTATTGCTGCTGGAGGGTTTCAAGAAAATGAGGAAGAAAATGCGAGTGATAAGAAAAAGAGTAGTCTTATAGATATTCTTTCTAGCATTTTTACTCCTATTTTAGGAGTGTTAGCTGCAACTGGGATGATTAAAGGATTTAATGCATTATTTGTAGCGTTAGGCTGGTTAAGTACACAGTCAGGAACGTATCAAATATTAAATGCAGTTGGCGATTCGTTATTTTATTTCTTCCCGATCTTCTTAGGATATACAGCAAGTAAGAAATTCGGGGGATCACCATTCATCGGTATGGCAATTGGGGGAGCGTTAGTCTATCCGGCTTTATCCGGTTTAAAAGCAAGTGAGCCATTATATACGCTATTTGCAGGAACGATGTTTGAATCACCAATTCATATTACGTTTTTAGGAATACCAGTTATTTTAATGAACTATGCAGCATCTGTTATTCCAATTATTCTCGCTGCTTATTTTGGAGCGAAAGTAGAACATTCTTTAAAAAAAGTTATTCCAGATGTTGTGAAAACATTTTTATTACCATTCTTCACATTATTAATCGTTGTACCAGTTACATTTCTCGTTATTGGCCCAATTGCGACGTGGGCAGGGCAGTTTTTAGGACAGGCGACGCTTTGGGTTTATCATGCAAGCCCATTAGTAGCGGGTGTTTTACTCGGTGCTTTCTGGCAAGTACTTGTCATATTTGGCCTTCATTGGGGCGTCGTTCCGATTGGCTATAACAATTTAGCAGTAAACGGTGTTGATCCGATATTAGCACTTATATTTGCTGCCTCATTTGCTCAAATTGGTGCTGTGCTTGGTGTTTGGATGAAAACGAAAGACAAGAAATTAAAAACACTTAGCATTCCAGCTTTTATTTCAGGTATTTTCGGCGTTACAGAACCAGCGATTTATGGTATTACACTTCCTCTTAAAAAGCCGTTTATTATGAGCTGTATTGCTGGAGGAATTGGCGGCGCAATACTTGGCGTATTTGGTACACAAGCTTATATGACAGGTGGACTTGGTATATTTACGCTTCCAACATTCATTAGTCCGAAAGATGGGATTACAGCAGGATTTTGGGGAGCAATTGTTTCAATGGTTGTTTCTTTAGTAGTAGGTTTTATTCTGACTTACTTATTTGGTTTTACGAAAAAGCAAACATCTACAGAAACAGCTGAAACAATTGATAAAATTGCTGCATCAAACGATGATGAAGTAATCTTTAGTCCTTTCCATGGTGCAGTTATGCCGCTTCAAAACATTGACGATGCTGCATTTGCATCAGGTGCGCTAGGTGAAGGAGTTGCGATTGAGCCTTCAGAAGGAAAGTTGTTTTCACCAGTTTCAGGTACGATTGCTGCGCTTTTCCCGACGAATCATGCGGTAGGAATTACGGCGGATTCAGGTGCTGAAATTTTAATCCATATTGGAATGGATACTGTGAAATTAAACGGCGAATTTTTCTCTTCTCATATTGAACAAGGAGCGAGAGTAGAAAAAGGGCAATTACTTATTGAGTTTAATATAGCTAAAATTCAAAAGGCGGGTTATATTGTGACAACACCAGTTGTTGTTACAAATTATGATAAATATAGCATCAAAAAAACGGAAATAGAAAAGATTCAAGCAGGAGATTCTTTACTAAAGTTAGGAGTTAAATAGTAGTTACATTTCATACAGGTTCAAACGAAGAAAGGTATTCTTTAAAACTTACAATGCCTTTCCTCGTTCATTCTTATATAAAGGAGTTTTTCTATATGTCTAAAGTTAATTTTCCAAAAGGGTTTTTATGGGGTGGAGCAACTGCAGCCAATCAAGTTGAAGGCGCATATGTAGAAGACGGAAAAGGATTAACGACGGTTGATCTATTACCAACTGGTGAAAAACGTTGGGATATTATGAAAGGAAATATTCATTCCTTTACGCCGGCAGAAGGAGAGTTTTACCCGTCACACGAAGCGATTGATTTTTATCATCGTTATAAAGAAGATATCGCTCTTTTTGCAGAAATGGGATTTAAAGCGTTACGTGTATCGATTGCGTGGACGCGTATTTTCCCAAGTGGTGAAGATGAAAAGCCAAATGAAGCAGGATTACAGTTTTATGATAATTTGTTTGATGAACTGTTAAAGCACGGTATTGAACCAGTCGTTACGATGGCTCACTTCGATGTGCCTGTTCATTTAGTAGAAAAGTATGGAAGCTGGAGAAGTAGAAAGCTTGTAAACTTCTTCGAGACGTACGCAAAAACGATCTTTAATAGATATAAAGATAAAGTGAAATATTGGATGACGTTTAATGAAATTAATATGCTTTTACATTTACCTTTCATGGGAGCAGGTCTAGCGTTTAAAGAAGGGGATAATAAAAAACAAATTCAGTATCAAGCAGCGCATCACCAACTTGTTGCAAGTGCGTTAGCTGTAAAAGCGTGTCATGAAATCATTTCAGATGCAAAAATTGGTTGTATGCTTGCTGCGGGTGCAACGTATCCGTACACATGTAATCCAGACGACGTTCTTCGTGCGATGGAACAAGACCGTGAATCATTCTTCTTCATTGATGTACAAGCAAGAGGAGCATATCCGGGATACGCAAAACGCTTCTTTAAAGATAACAATGTAACAATTGAAATGGAAAAAGAAGACGAGGAAATTTTAAAAGAGCATACAGTTGATTATATTGGCTTTAGCTACTATTCAAGCCGAGCAACAAGTACAGATCCAGAAGTGTTAAAAAGCATAACGAGCGGAAATGTATTCGGTTCTGTTGAAAATCCATACCTTGAAAAATCAGAGTGGGGATGGACGATTGATCCGAAAGGCTTCCGTATTACAGCGAACCAACTGTACGATCGTTACCAAAAACCGTTATTTGTCGTTGAAAACGGTCTCGGTGCAATCGATCAATTAAATGGTGAAGACGAAGTGAATGATGAATACCGTATTGATTACTTGCAAAAACATATGATTGAAATGTCCGAAGCGATCCAAGATGGAGTAGATATTATCGGATATACAAGCTGGGGCCCAATTGACCTTGTAAGTGCTTCTACTGGAGAAATGAAAAAACGTTACGGATATATATACGTTGATAAAGATAATGAAGGAAAAGGTTCATTAAAAAGATCGAAGAAGAAAAGCTTCGATTGGTATAAGGAAGTAATTAAGACGAATGGTAAGAGTTTGGAATCTTAAGTATGAAAGGGAGACATCTTGATTGATGTCTTCTTTTTCATTGTGAATGATGGAGCTATATTTCCCTTTACACAAACATAAAGGTATAATATAGTTTAGTTAAGTGAACTAAACTATCAGATAAGATGAAAGAGCAGCATAATTGGAGGAAGAACACTATGACTAGATCATATAAAGAAGTAATTAATGAAATGAATCGAGCCTATACGGAACTCTACATTTTACTATTTCAAGATTTAAAGGATGAGTTCGGTCTTACTGGGCAGCAAGAGAGCATGCTATTTCATATCAATTTAAATGAAAACACAACAGCAAATAACATTGCAAGTACGTTTAATATAACGAAAAGTGCTGTGAGCCAAGTTTTATCGAAATTGGAAAAGCAACAGATGATTTCAAAGCAAGTTAATCCGAATAATAAAAGGGAGTATTTCCTTACACTCGGTCCAAACGGTAGTAAGTATATGGAGCAATTGTCGAAGTTAGATGATGTATTAATCGAGAAATATTTCTCGAAAATTGATATCGAAGCTTTGCAGCAAATGACTGATACGTTAACGAAAATAAATAAAGTGATATTGGAAGAAAAACAGAAGAATCTTGATTGTAATGAGTAAGAAGCAAGATGAAGCAATTAGTAGAAAGGAGGAGAAGCGTGTTATGAGTTACATACCAAATATGATTACGATAGCAAATTTTGTGTGTGGGCTTTTGGCTATTCACGCTGTTTTCGTTCACGATATGTATGGTGCAGTTATGTTCATTATTACAGGTATGGTATTTGATCTGTTTGATGGTATGGTTGCTCGGAAACTAGATTCTGTTTCGGAAATGGGCGGAGAACTAGACTCATTTGCGGATTTAGTGACTTTCGGTGTGGCACCGTCTATTCTTGCATATAGTGCCTCGTTAAAAGATTTGCAGTTTATTGGGATGATATGTGCACTCGCGTATAGTATTTGCGGAATGCTGCGGCTTGCTAGATTTAACACGCAACAAAGCAAACTCCCAACATTCATCGGAATGCCCATTCCATTTGCGGCAATGTGTCTCCTCATTTTATGCCTCCTAAATAACCCAGTTTCCGTAGCGTTGGGCACATGCTTACTCGCTTATTTAATGGTGAGCAAAATCAAATTCCCCCATTTTAAAAAAGATATATCGGAAAGCTTGAAGTCCGAAAGATGGGATTAATAGGAAAGATAAGGAGCATAACATGATTCGTATGGCATTAAGATCATTCAACATACAAATATATTGTTTACTAGGCGTGATGTTATTCGGATGGTTGGTGACACCTTTTTCAGCCCAGCTTGTAGGGATAAGCATCGGCCTTTTAGTTAGTATATACTGCGCCTGGATTTTAGGAAGGCGTATTGAAAAGTTCGGAAATAGCATCGTAAAAAAAGAAAAAGCACCAATGCTCGGCATGATGAATCGGTTTGCAGCCGCCATACTCGGCGCGATTATTATGTATGAAATTGAACATCGTGAGTACATGTGGACATTTGCAGCTGGAATTATGGCTGGGTATTTCTTAATTATTATTAATTTAGGGTATTACAGTATGAGGGATGCGAAGAAATAAAGTGCTGTGTAAATCACTAATTTGGATGTGAAAACTTTCCTTTATAGATAGCTTTTTATTACAAAGAAACGACACCCATATAAGAGTGTCGTTTCCGATAGTTTTTTAGCAGAAGCAAGAAGCTCCAACAATGATTAATAAAATAAACAATACAACTAGTAAAGCAAAGCCGCTGCCACAACCACTACTACAACTACCACCAAATCCCATAATAGTTCCTCCTTTAATAAGAGGGGAAAACAAGGGGTCACTCATGTATTTTAATGGATTCAACTTACTTTATGTTTTTTACACAATAATTGAGCAGGTCCTTTTGAAAATAAAGAAAAGACACCCTAAGGTGCCTTCCTCCGACTTGAACCATCTTAATTTTAATAATATTGGACTCCCGTCCGAATATTATTTTACCATGTTAAGTTGTTTTTGGAAATGTTCCATATCGATAATTGCAATAAACGTTTTAGTTTTGGAATTATGTATCTGTCTAAACGTTGAAATTAATAAAGGAACGATATACTTGAGGGTTTTTATCCCGCTTTAATGGGCAGTAAGACCCCCACCTCAAAATTTAGCGAAAGCAAAGAATTTAGGTGGGGGTCGGGCTGCCCATAAAAGTCCGATTGGTGAGGGCTGATAATCAGTGGGGGATGAAGAAAACCCCCACTGATTAAAGTTTCACTTTATGAGTGATTACAATCATACCATTAAAAAGAACCCCATAAATGATAAACCATTCCACTAACAAAAAACACTAATCCTAAAAAAAAAACAATTAAAGCAAGTACTCCATTTTGATTATGTTCCATAAAATTAGCTCCTTTTAGAATTATTTTTATATACAAAAAAGCCTTTAGTCGTAATTATGGCTAAAGGCTTTGAGCATTATACTTTTTAGTTAATAAAATCGTATAAGAAGAATTTATAATGTTTTTTATCGAATTTGGAACTGAAAATGTACTAGCTTGATAATGAAGCCTGGCTATTAGAATTGAAAAATTTTAGTTTTATTATAATTAATAGAAATGAGAGTAGTGTGAATATAAATCCGCTCCAAATAAGCTGGTGAATGCCTAAGTTTGAAATGAACCAGCCTCCAATAGTGGTTCCTAAAGTAATTCCGAGATTTGAGAACGAAACGAATAGACTATTACCAAATTCAGGTGCTTCTTTAGCTTCACTTATTAACCATGTTTGACCAACAATTAATCCACCAGCATGTACGATTCCCCAAATGAATACTATAAAAATCATTGGAACAAGGTAGGAACCTAAATAATAAACCAATATGTAAACAATAGAATATAGAATAGGGAATGCTATTACAGTGTTTATTATGCTTTTTTGCAGAAGACCACCAAATAAATGATTACCTAAAATCATAACTATACCAAATATGAATAGCATGATACTGATGAGAGATCCATTCATGGAAGTTACTTTTGCAAGGTACTCAGCGAAGTAGCTGTATACGGAAAACATGGCTGCAAAAAGGAATTTGACGGTTAAAATATTTAACCATAATCCTGGTTTGCCGAGTATACGAATTTGTTTGCCGAAAGACATTTTTTCTTTAACAGGCATAGAAGGAAGTAGGAGTAGTATTCCAATGAATGCAAGAGTGTTAACGAATGCTCCGAATAAGAAAGCCATTTCGAGTGAAAATTGGTCTGCAAGGTAAGAGGTTAGTGGTACACCTAAAGCAAAGCCAACAGTAATTCCCATGAAAACTTTTGTAACTGCTTGACCGCTCTTTTCTGGAGGGACAAGTTTAGCAGCTGTTACAAGAGCGATTGAAAAGAAGAGTGGATGAAGCGCTGCCGGTAAAATACGAAAAATAAGCATGATTTCAAATTGTGTTGTATAAGCGTAGATTAAATTTGAAATAACAAATATGAAAATTGCTGTTAATAAAATTATTTTGCGATTAATACTAGAGACGAGCAGAATTAAAAACGGACCAGAAATAGCAACAACTAGTGCAAATGTACTTACTAAAAATCCAGCTTGTGTAGTTGAAATTCCGAATTTTTCAGTGATTTGTGGTAATACGCCGACAATACCCATCTCGGTAGTAATAATTCCGAACACACCTATTGCGAGTGTCAGAATAAGTAAAGGATTTACTTTTTTCATTTATAAAACTCTCCATTCGTATCAGTATTTTGAAAGTAAATTCATTAACAAAGAAGCATTATTATAAGCATGATTGGATGCCAATATTATCAGGAGTATGTAATTCTAAATACAATAACAGATATCTAAATAACTAGATATGATATGTTAAAAAAATTTCTCCTTTCGATGTTTCTTGCTTTTATAGGCAGTGCAATTTATAAAAAAAGTAATTGGATACCTGTAAAAAAGCAGAATGTGTGAAAGCTAATAATCAATTAGTATGCTGATTGATTATTAGCTTTCATTTTATAATTCGTTTTGGACGTATTCAGAAAACTCTCGTATTGTTTTTTCGTTTCGACGATAGTAGGTCCATTTTCCAATTCGGTCAGACTCTAGTAAGCCTGCTTTTTTCATAGTTAATAAATAACTAGAAATAACCGATTGGGCTAAGCCAGTTTTAAGTTGGATATCTCCTACACATACTCCAACTTGAAAGTTAAGGTCTTGTTCTAGATAAGGTTTTTCATCGAAATGGTTTTCTGGATTTTTCAACCATGATAAAATTTGACATCTTGTTTCATTTGACAATGCTTTATAAATTAATAAAGGTTCCATAAGGATATTATATCTACTTTTATAGATTTGTAAATGGGTTTTAGTAATTTTAAGGGAAGAAGGCATAGTTGATCCCTTTGAATAGGAAGAAGATGCTCTTAATCTGTACCCTTTGTAAAGGACTTTCTAAAAAAAGTTAGGCAACCTAAAAAAGATGATTTCTGTATGCAAGCAGGAGTCATCTTCTTTAAATTCTATTGATAGCAAGAGTGATTATAGTACGTCATATATTTCTTAATTTCATGTGTTAACTGAACAAACGATTTACATGATTTTATATATGCTTCATCGGTTAAAGTACTACGAGGATTACGTGCAAAAATGATAATATTGTTAGGTTTAAGCATGTTGTTGCCTAGCTATCAATGGCGGATTCCTAAGAAGAGTAATAATAAAACCTAACTGAAGATTTAAGAAAAATTTTATGTTTACCCCACTTTTTATTTTAAAAGTTTTTCCTATCCTATAAATGAGTTACATCAAGAAGGATATTAAAAACGATAAAGTTATAGATGAAAATGTAAAGTTAGGGGATTCTACATGCATACAGGAGTTTTGATGAGTTATTTGTATACTTATTTTTTTACTATTATTTTTTGTATTGTGTTTCAAATTGGATGTTATTTTAAAGCGAAAGGAAATATATCTATTCGGCATTTTTTATGGGTATATGTTTTTCTGTTCTACCTTTCGCTAGTGTATAAGGTGACTCAAATCGCGACTGTATGGGATATAAGTAGATATGAAAAGTGGATTCGTGTCAGTCAAATTAACTTGACTCTATTTGATACGGCAGGTAGTACTACCTATCTTTTGAACATTGAACTGTTTATGCCGTTCGGTTTTTTATTACCGACTATTTGGCCACAGTTTAGAAAAATGAAAAACACCGTATGTGCGGGATTCTTTTTTTCATTGGCAATTGAGTTAAATCAATTACTAAATAATAGAATTACAGATATTGATGATTTATTTACGAATACCCTCGGGGCGATTATTGGGTATGTAATATATAGAGTTTTATTTAAAATGTTTAAAATGATATGTAAAAGAGGGGGAAAAAAGCTTGATACGAACTCTTCTTTAGTCATAAAATACGAGGCTGTTTTTTGTTTAGTTTGTTCATTTGTAGGTGCGATGTTAATTTATCATCCAGCTTTATTTGGAAGACCTGTCATCCTTTAGTGAGGTGATTATGCTCTTGTGCTATCTCGTTTATAAAATGATTCTAGTATTTCTTCCAATCAGCACAAGATTCTCTTTATACGTTATTAAGCTATTCAGCAGACTGTAAGATGATCAGTAATCGTAATGATGAGATTGAAATAAAGGCTGACAGTTTCTATCCAAGTTTTTCATTTATGTATGATGCGCAAGAATTATTTATTATTGGTGGAGAAGAGAAATGGTCACATATCCATTATATAAAAGAATTTTTCCATCTTGAGCAGATTACAGATGAGCTAACTATTGATGTAAGAAAATGAGAGATGCGAAGAAATAGATGAGCAAACCCTCAAGTATAGAACGATATACTTGAGGGTTTTTATGTATGAAGAAGGTTTTTCTATTTTTCTCTAGAATGAACAGTAATGTATAATCTAATTCCTTAATGTAATAAGGAGGCAGTAAAATTTGAACAGGAAAATTTGGTTTGTATTTACTTTTTTTGCTCTTTTAGTATCTGGTTATGTTGTTGTCCAATATTTTATTATGGATGGATTTCAAACAGGACTTGTAAAAGCGAAGCTTATGTTTGGATCTAAATTAAGTGAATTCTGGTATATGATGTTATTTATACATATTACAACTAGTATAGTAGCATTAGTAATTGGTCCTTTTACATTATCGACTAAATTTAGAGAAAGGAATATCAACCGTCATCGAATAGTTGGGAGAATCTATATGGTTGGTATATTATTAGGAGGCGTTTCTGGACTATATTTATCCTTTTATGCTACGGGAGGGTTGGTAGCGAAGTTAGGTTTCGGTTTGTTATCCGTATTTTGGCTAACATCAGCATATCAAGCGTTACATAGAGTTAAGAATAAAAAAATTAAAGACCATCGGAATTGGATGGTTAGAAATTATTCTTTAACCTTTGGAGCAGTTACATTAAGAATTTGGCTACCGTTGTTTATCGTTCTATTTGGAATAGAGCGGTTTGAACTTAGCTACGCTATTATTGCTTGGTTAGCGTGGGTACCTAATTTAATTGTTGCAGAATTATTCATAAGAAAAAGACTTAATAAAGGAAAATACGAAGGAAATGAGGATTTACATTTTTAATGTAAATTTGCTGTAATATTGAGGGCAGAATTCTTCAGTAATTGAATTTTTTAATAGCTGAATTACGTACAAAAATAGGATGGCCAATGGAAGCCATCCTATTTGTATTACCAACTAGCAGTTTCCGTACTTTCTTTCAACCACTTCACCCAATCCAAATCCGCCACCTTAAGCAAACTCAGCGAAACACCTTTCATATCTAAAGAAGTCAGCAATGTACCAACCTTTGCGAACTTCACATGTAATCCTTCCAGCTCACATAAACGGCGAATGTCATTTGCGAAAATGTATTGCTCCATTAATGGAGTTGCGCCTAATCCGTTAATGAGAATAGCGAAGTTGTCGCCTTTTCTCCAGCGGTAAATGCTTTTTAATTTATTCATTAGTTCGATCGCTAATATTTCAGAAGAGGATAGTGCTTCTTTACGGTATCCTTTTTCACCATGGATACCAACGCCATAAAAGACTTCATGTTCGTTTAATGTGAATGAAGCTTTTCCTTTCACTGGATCGTTTGCAGGTGAAAGTGCGACTCCTAATGTGTGTAAGTTTTCGGTGATAGAACGGCCAAGTGTTGTTAGTTCTTTTAAAGAATGTCCGCTCTCAGCAGCCGCACCAAGTATTTTTTGAACGAAAACAGTACCAGCGACGCCGCGTCTTCTTTTATTAAACGAAGCATCATCTTCAATTGAAACGTCGTCATTTACGATGATATGATCAATTTTTCTTCCTTCTTCTTTAGCAATTTGTTCAGCCGCAATAAAGTTTGCTACGTCATCTTTAAAGTTTTTGATGATGAATAAAATACTTTTATTTTTTGGCATGAGGCGAGTTGCCGCAATAATTTGTTCCACTGTAGGCGGAGTGAAAATATTGCCGTTTACGGCCGCTGTAAGCATGCCTTTTCCTACATAACCTATATCAGCAGGTTCATGTCCGCTACCACCGCCGCTTATGATAACAACGTTTTGCGTCAGTTTTTCTATATCTTTTACATAAATGATGTTATTTGTTTCATCGTAATTTACTTTTTCGTTATGTTCAAAATAAAAGCCATGCATCATATCTTGAACAACATTTTCTACATCATTCATAATCTTTTTCATTGCTTTTGCCACCCTTTAATTACTTTGCTGATTGTTCCAGTAATAGTAGTAATTGATTGTTTATCATATTTTTCATGAGAGAAGACATAATGGAAGGATCTACTTCGCATTTGCTTTCAATCCAATCTTTTATCGTTCCAACGAAGCCGTGACTATAAAAGGAGGCAATCGTATTTTTTGTCTCATCAGAAAGGCTGAATCCACAGCTCACAGATAATTCATCAATAATCTTCATATATAAGTTTTTCGTATGCTCAAATAAATAGTGATTAAACGAGTTTTGCTCAATGACTTTAAAAGCATTTCGGTAAAATTTTTGATTTTCATAAAAGTAATCAAATAATAAATCGAAAATGTTTTCCCACGTTTCATAGTCGAGAAAGTCGATAATGTTCTCTTTCGTTTCTTCTCTATAAATCCAGCTTAATAGTTCAAATTTATCTTTAAAATGATAATAAAAAGTTTGCCTACGCATTTGACAGTGTAACATAATATCGCTCACTGATATTTTATGAAACGACTCTGTTTCCATTAAATACTTCAATGAATTCGCGATTATCTTTTTAGAAATTATAGAAGAGGTCATCTGAATCATCCCTAGAATGTTAGTAATATGAAAATCCTACCTACAAATGAGAGCGGTGTCTTTAGACAGATTGTCCATTTTGTCCGTTTACTATAAAACGCTTTCATTTTAACATGAGTAGTAAGAAGAAGATTTCAAATATATCACAATATATTAAAGGAATTGAGGGAGAATCACAATGAAAAAGATTATAAATAAACCAGAAACATTAGTAATGGAAATGTGCAACGGAATGGTTATGGCTCATCCAGAGCTTGAGCTTTTGAAAAAATATAAAGTAATTAAGAAGAAAGAAATGAACGAAAATAAAGTAACGTTAATTAGTGGCGGCGGTAGTGGTCATGAGCCAGCGCATGCAGGATTAGTCGGAAAAGGAATGTTAGATGCGGCAGTGTGCGGAGATGTGTTTGCTTCGCCTTCACAAATTCAGGTGTATCAAGCAATTAAAGAGACAGCTAGTAAAAAAGGTACGTTATTAATTATTAAAAATTACAGCGGCGATATTATGAATTTCAAAAACGGTGCGCATTTAGCGACTGAAGATGGAATTGAAGTCGACTACGTAAAAGTGGACGATGATATTGCAGTAGAAGATAGCCTGTACACAGTAGGACGCCGCGGCGTTGCGGGGGTTATTCTCGTTCATAAAATTGCCGGCGCAGCAGCGGAAGCGGGTATGGATTTAGGAGCGGTGAAAGCTGTCGCAGAAAAAGCAGCGGCTAACGTGCGCACAATCGGTTTAGCGTTAACTTCTTGTACAGTTCCAGCGAGCGGATCACCTACTTTCACACTTGCGGAAGATGAAATGGAATACGGCGTTGGTATTCACGGTGAACCAGGAATTAAGCGTGAAAAAACGATGTCAGCTGATGAATTAGCTAACCGTATGACAAGTGATTTAATAAAAGATTTAGGAGTAAAAGACGGCGAAGAAATCGCACTTCTAGTTAACGGTTTTGGCGGAACACCACTACAAGAACTTTACTTATTTAACAACGCAGTGACGCGAGAATTAGCTGCTAGAAACATTAAAATTAATAGAGTATTTGTCGGAAACTATATGACGAGTATCGATATGGCTGGTATGTCTTTAACAGTAATGAAACTAGATGATGAGCTAAAAACATTACTATCTAAAGAATGTAATACACCAGCGTTTAAAGTAGATGGTCCAGTTGAAAGTGTAGAGTATGTGAATGTGCTTGAAGGAGCAGAAGAGAAGGAAGTTTCCTTTGAAATAGAAACAGCGGAAGAGCACGCTGTTATTAAAAATAATGTCATTACATTAAACAACATGATTTATCTCGTTGATAAAATGAGCGATATTATTATTAAAAATGAAGTACCGTTCTGTGAGTTAGACACACATGCAGGTGACGGCGACTTCGGAATGAGTGTGGCAAAAGGATTTAAGCAATTAAAACGTGAGTGGCATTCTATTGTAGATCAAGAAAACGTAACAATCGGATCGTTCCTTGACGGTTGTTCGATGATTATTATGGAACATTGCGGCGGCGCATCTGGTCCAATTTGGGGTGGAGCATTCCGCGCAGCTAGTAAAGCAGCAGGCGAGAAGCGTGAGCTAACAGTGAAAGAATTCGCTGAAATGTTACAAGCAGCACTGCAAGGTATACAATCTATCGGTGAAAGATCATTCGGTAGAGGAGCAGTAGTTGGTGATAAAACGCTTGTTGACGCACTTGCTCCATGTGTAGACTCTTGGTTAGCTAGCGCTTCAAACGAAGAAGACATGAAAACTGCCTTTGAAAAAGGAGCAGAAGCAGCAGTTAAAGGAGCAGAGTACACGAAAGAAATCGTAGCTCGCATGGGCCGCGCCGGTACAGTTGGTGAAAGAAGCTTAGGCTATCCAGATGCAGGTGCACATGCACTTGGAGTTATCTTTACGGAGATTGCGGGTAGTTTGAAATAGAAATTAAAAGATCCCCTCTGCCTTAAGGTGGAGGGGATCTTTAATTATAACCATCATTCTTCCAGTGAAAAAATTTATTTGTTAGCCAACCTAGAAGCCGCCTCTTCAACTTCTTTATACGCATTTTGTAATACTTCATTTGGATCTAGTACTGCTGTTCCTTGTGCACGAACGATTTGATAATCTTCAATACCTAGGAAATTAAACATTGCTTTTAAATATTTATGAGAGTATTCCACTTCTGTATACCAATCATCATTTGTATAGATTCCTCCACTTGCTTGTATAACAAGCATTCTTCTTCCATCTTTAAGTAATCCCACTGATCCAGTTTCAGTATATTTAAATGTTTCACGTGCAATCATGATATTGTCCATGTAATCTTTTAACTTTGATGGAATATTAAAGTTGTGCAAAGGTAATACGATAACATACGTATTTGCACTTTTAAATTGTTGTAAAATTTCGGACATACGCTCTGTTACTTTTTGTTCTTCATCAGTTAACTTCTGTCCATTTCCTTGCTTTTCCCATGCGCTTAAAACAGTTTTATCTATCATTGGTACTACATCATCGTATAAATTAATCTGTTCAATCGTTTCATTATTAGGAATTAATTCTTTATAAGATTCTAAAAAGTGGTTAAGAACCTTAATGCTGACTGATGATGTATCATCCACTTTCGGATGTGCGTTTATGATAAGTGTTGTGTTCATTTGTATTTCCCCTTTTTAAAAGTTTTTACGTTTTAATTGTCGACAATATTAATCGTCGATTGATATTGTCTTTAATATAAGCTCTGAAATTATTTTTGTCAAATGAAATACATACTATTCTAAAAGAGCCTTTTTTTATTTGACTAAAATTCTAAATGGTCCTAAGATACAATTTGATAACCCTTAAAATAAAAAGCAGGTGATTTGTATATGCAATATAGTGTTGGGGTTGAATATGCCTTGCATTGCCTAGTTTATTTAATTAATACTCCTTCCAAGGAAAGTGTTGGAATAAAAGATTTGGCAGAGTTTCAAGGACTTTCTGAAACATTTCTTTCAAAAGTTTTCGGTAAATTATCTAAAGCTGACATTGTGAATTCTGTCCCAGGTGTAAAGGGAGGATATAGGTTAGCTAAGTCTCCAGAAGATATCTCTTTTTGGGATGTAATAGAAGCCGTCGAAGGCCCAAAACCTATTTTTCAATGTAAAAATATTGTACAGAATGGTCTACTATATCGAGACGACGCTTGTAATTCTTGTGACCCTAGCAATTCTTCTTGTACAATTAACTTAGTAATGCTTGAAGCAGAAGAACACATGCGTGAGTTTCTTCGTAAAAAGACTCTTGCATGGTTAGATAAAGAACTTGATATTGTTTTACCTGAAAAGATAAGGGTAGATACTCGTGAATACTTCAAACAAAAAAACTCTAACTAAATCGCCATGACGAATTAGTTAGAGTTTTTTTGTTTTTTAACAATATCGATCAACTTTTATTTGTCTAGTTTAAAGTCTATTTCCATTGCCAATTTGATTTCTTCACATATGTACCACATATCAGTAATTTGTCCCTATCAAAATGAACGATTCTTGCATCTAATATATTGTAAGTATATTTTATTTTGAAAGGATGTGATTATATGGCTCATAAATCTACTGGAGTGTTTCGAGTTCCAGTTTCTGAAAATGGGATTATTCCAACTGCTCTCAACATTATGTTAAACAATGATTCACGCTGCCATACTAGTAATGTAACGGTAACTGTTAAGAGAAGTCGAAACATTTCTTTCCCGACTCAAAATGAGTTAGTTGAAATCTCTCGTACTTTTGTTTCTTTAGAACCAAACAGAACAACTAAGATTGTGTTGTTTACGCCAGAATTCCAAATAGAAGATTTTCTTGATGTCATCGTTAGTGGAAATAAAGATGATGTTAAGGATGTTCTTGTATATTCTTTCTTAGCAGATTCAGCAGGTCACAATCTGCCATCTACTGTTTTCAGAAATGCAGAATACACTTTTGCTTGCTGATACCGTGATGATGTATTCTTTACTGTCATATCAAGGTACCATCCTGCAGCTTGACTCAACTTAATTTTATTGTGTTGTTATTGTATAAGAAAAGAAGACATCGATTAAGATGTCTTCTTTTACTTGTACACTTGGTGTTAAGAAGGTATCATATTGCTTAAAAACCATAAAAAAATATAACAATCATCGAGTGAACCTATTATAGCATCAATAAACAGGTTTTAATATGTAATATTAAATATATATAGATTTATTTATGTTTAATCTATATAGTTAAATTGTCTGTTATTTGTTTTAATTCATTTACTTATTTTATTTTTGAGTGCTCCAGCAATGGAGCCTTTTTTTATGAAATAAAACATTTTCTTTGCGTTATTTAGTTGATCTATATTAACTTTACCTCTTTAAAAAATATTCATATTTAGCAAAAGTAATTAAGTTTATTTTTAAATCTATCTTTTACAAATTGAATAAAACTCTGTCCAGGATAAATTCTTTTAAATAGAAATATAAAAGCAAAAGTGGAAGACCAAGCTGATATGCAGAGCATTACATCAAAAATCCAAGTTGGAAAATGTAATAACTTTGTAATTCCTACAAGCAGAAAAAGTGGCCAAAAAATAATGTTGGTTAGTAATATAAAACTTACCACCGGCTTTTTCAGTCTTTTATCTTCAGTCATATACAATCCCACCTTAAGCTAAATTTTTAACATACTTTAATGTACTTATTCAGCGCGTCGAGGTAATACACTGAATATTCTTTCTGTTATAACTAAATTTTCTTTCAAAATATTACTTAATCAATTAAAAAAGGGAATTTTTAACTGATTATTTACATAAAATTCGTTCTTGGAAGTAAAGTTCTAAAAGTAATTTATCCATAGTGATATTAAAATTACTACTAACAGGGATAGCACCACATCACTATCATGCTACCCAAAATAAACTACTCAAAATGAAAAAATGAACTAAATTCTCATAGATAACTGGAAAGTAATAAAATTTTCGTTTAGGGGACATTTTAAAATACTAGCTTGATAGGCATGGGGTGCAGCCGAGATTGCGATTTTAAGATTATTATCTTTTCGTTTGTGTAAAATCAATTATTTAATTGTTTAAATAAATGTTAGTTAAACGAATGTAATTCTGAATTTTCTGTAAAAATTATCTCAAGTTTATGAAGATATCACGAGGTAATGTTGTATGGTAGTATGAGGAAAAGAGTATATAGATAATTTTGGAAAAGGGGGATGTAAATTGAATGTTCAAACTACCGTAAATAACAAAGTTACTGAACTGTTAAATGCCTGGTATATTGAAATTCGAAATAGAAACGTTGCGAATGCATATAAATTTAAAAAAGAAATTGAGAGTTCTATAAATAATATTGAAGAAGACCAAAATCTATTACTGTATTATTCGTTACTTGATTTTGGTTATAAATATTTAATAGATAATTTGAGTATAGCAAAAAATAGTTTTGATCAAATTGAATCTTTGGGTAAACCAACTGATGATTTTTTATCGTATTATTATCATTTTTATAAAGCAATCTACTCTAATGCAGTTGGTAATTACAATGCAGCAAAAGAGCATTATGAAATGGCAGAAAATTTACTTGAAAGTATTCCAGATGAAATTGAAAAAGCAGAGTTTTATTATAACCAAGCTGTTTTCCAATATCATTATTATCAGGCTTTTGTGGCCTTCCAACAAGCAACAAAAGCAAAAGAAATATTTGCTAAACATGAAGGGTATGAAGTGAAAATCGGTTATTGTAACAACCTAATGGCGTTAGCTTGTACACATTTGAAAGAATGGGAATTAGCTGAAGAACTTTATATTTCGGCAATGGATATCTTTAAAAAGGTTAAAAATGAAAACGGTATGTTAGTTGTAAAACAAAATTTAGGTTTAATGTATGCTGGACAGAATCTTTCGGAGTTAGCTATCAGTCATTTAAATGAGGTCTGTGAAAAAATGCCTGAAAACTATAAAGCGATATATATTAAGGGGAAAGAACATTTTAAATTAGACGAAAATTCACTAGCTTCAGTACTTGTTCGAAAAGGCACGGAGATTTGCGATAAATTAGAATTGGTAGAGTACCAACACCATTTTAAAATTTTAAATGGACTAAATGAAGGATTAAATGGAGAAAAGCTAGAAGAAATTGTATTAGAAGGTATTGAATATTTCGAAAGAGAGAAGCTTTGGGAATACGTGAAAGAATATACTGAAGTACTAGCGGTTCTATTCCATAAAGAACATAACTTTGAAAAAGCGAGTTATTATTTCTTCTCTAGCCATAAAGCGAGTGAAGAGGTTTTTAAAAAGGAGGCATTAAAATGAAAAAAATAAGTGTTACCTTAGTTGGTGTTGTCACGGCTCTTACGTTATTTTTGAATGTGTCTCATAATTCGGTCAATCATCAGGAAGCCTCTCAATTTATTAAAGATGTCATCGTTCAATATGCACATGGGAATACTGGTTGAAGATAAAGTTTCGTGATGGAAAACCTCGTTATTAATAGCGAGGTTTTTTTGATGTTAAATAGTAGGGTATCGCTATCAAGCTAAGAAAAGCAAATACCCCAAATTAATTTTTTGTTTAGGGTATTTGTATATACTTCCAAATATTAAGTCGATAGGCCATGAATGATGCCCCGAGATAAGAGAGTCTAAAGTATTTGAATAAGAAACTTTAGATTGTTCGTTATAGTTTTTTTGAATATTAATATAATCCTATATACTTTTTTATTATTTTAGTTAAAAGAAGTTTGAAATTTGTAATTCACTATGTTTTCCAAAGAAAATAGTGAAAGGCAAGGCGATGAATACATTTACAAAATGACAAAATTGTAAGAATACACGAATGTTTGTAAGAAAGTTCGATGTTTTCCTTTTTCTTTTTTTATTATAGTGAAAAAGAAGAACGAAATATTCTCGTATGTAGGAAAGGAAGATAATAATGATTGATCTATTAAATAAATGGATGTTAGAAAGTACAGGCAATTTCAATATCGTTGTAGGACTTACAGCACTTCTATTTTTGGGTTCAGTAATTGCACTTATTATTATTTACAAAAAAATTGGTAAACCATATGAAAGAACAAATGCTATTTATTTAAAAATTACTTCTCGTATGTTTACTATTCAAATTCTAATGAATGCTATATTTATTTCTTTAGTTGGTAAAGATATTGAGAATTTCCGTCAAATCTTTATATTATTTGAAGCTTTTGTATTCTTTATTGGAGCTATTTATTCGTTTAAATTATATAAACAGGAATACAAATAATTCACTTATAAGAAACAATAAAAAACAGTAGTGATTTTATACACTACTGTTTTTTATTGTTCATTTTCAAATGTAAACCTAACTGTATATTCTATACAGTTAGGTTTACATAACATCTTATTATCGGTAGCAAGAAAAAGGCGAATTCCTACTTTCAAAAGGAATTCGCCTTTTTCTTTTTCTATAACCCTATTTATCTTTTTATACATTCCTATCATGGCGGTACCCCATTTATAGGTTATGAGAAAGGGTATTTTTTGTACTATTATCTATTCTTGGATATTATTAATAATATCTATATGAACTTATTTTTTTATTAAAAAGGTTTGGCGGTGTGTAAAATGATTAAAGGGATTAAAAATATTGAAACGAAAGAACCGATAAACATGTTTCTATTTATTCCCTGTAGTACTCTTTTGTTTGATAATATTTATCAACATTTTATTCTTAGAAAGGATTTTACACTACAGAAGCTTTTATTTGAACTCGTATTTTTATTTATTTTCATTTCATTTTTTTTATATAGTAAATGTTTACAAAAAATGAATAAACAAATGTTTACAAAATATATTTTTCTTGGCGTTAGTATTAGTTATCTTTTGGCATACGATCTTATGTTTATACGTAATCCAGGTGCTTCTTTACATATCCCTTATTTAGAGTGCTTCTTAGTAATTTCTGCACCTTTATTTTTAAGTATTCATTATCTTCTATCGGTATCTATTTGTATGATATGTAGATTTTTAATTGCTATTTATTATTTTGAAATTAACTATCCAATATCATTAATATTATTGTTTCTAACAATTTTTGTTACGTCATTTTTTGTATTTCTTTCATTAAAATTTTTAGTACAAAAAATTAAAGCATCCTATGAAAAACAAATGAAAGAAACAGCTTTATCGATAATGAGGATAATGGAATTAAAGGATCAATATACTAAAGGGCATAGTGAACGTGTAGCCAATTATGCTACTATTCTTGCTAAAGAAACAAATGAATATGATGATAATTCTTTAAAACAATTTCATTTTATTTGTTTATTACATGATATAGGGAAAATAGGCATTCCGGATGAAGTTTTAAAGAAAGCATCTTCTCTTACAGAAGAAGAATATAATATTATTAAGAAACACCCACAATTAGGATTAGAAGTTTTTAAAAATATATCTTTAATAAAAGGTAGTGAAGACATAATTCTTTCTCATCATGAAAGATGGGATGGAAAGGGATATCCTCAAAAACTAAAAGGAAATCAAATACCATTATGCGCAAGAATTGTTGCAATAGCAGATGCATTCGATGCAATGACTTCTTCAAGAGCATATCGTTCGGCTCTATCTCCTGAAGAAGCTTATAGACGTATTATAGAAGGATCTGGTACACAATTTGATCCTTCTATAGTAGAGGTTTTCAAAAAGGTATTTCCTTTGTGGGAAAAAGTGGTCCCAAATTCTTTTAGTTAAAAGCTCATGTCTGAAATCGATTCATATTTGAGGTATGACCAATGCGAAAAATGAAAAAAACAAATCCAATCGTGATAAAAGTTTGGAACCAGATAATGAATAAGGCACATAAAGAAAAGGTACCTATATATAGTATAGGTACCTTTTCTAATAGTTTTTTAGCAGAAACAACTGCATCCGATAATGATTAATAGAATAAATAATACAACTAATAAAGCAAATCCTCCAGCGAAACCGCAGCCCTCGCCGCAACTACCACCATATCCCATAACAATAGTGCCTCCTTTAGATAAGAGGGTAAAACTAGGGTTCATTCCATGGATCTTAATGGGTTCACTTTACTTTATGTTTTAAAGAATGAATGGAGCAGGTCCTTTTGAAAATAAAGAAAAGACGCCATTAGGCGCCTTCCTGTTAGGTAGATAAGACTTTAGTTTTCCAATCTAAAGAAATTTTGTATCAGTTCTTTGTGAGTATATCATAATATCTGATTGATTTATTATGCATTGTTACATAATTTTCTAACTCCTCTATTTTTCATTTGATAAAATAAAATCCTAATATTACCAAAAATTAAATAAATATTTCTACATATTCAAGATATTTACATAAATTACAGAAGTGATACATTTAAATTGTAAGCTATAAAAACTATTAAAGGGGGATTTATTATGTTCAAGAAATTAGTAGTAGGGTTATTGGCAACTGGTATTGCATTAACAGGAGGAATTGGGGCAGCTTCAGCTGATACGCAAAAAGCTGTGAGCTCTCCGAAGCAAGCAACATGCTCAATTCCTTATGAGTATTCTAATGGTAAATTCAAAAGAACTCTTTATTACTCAAATGGAGTATATGCTAATAGTTTTAATGAAAATGTTTGTGGTGGGACGATTACGTGGTATTTAAAACATGTTCAAAATGGAGTTGCTTTTTACGAAGGTAATTTAAAATAGTAGATTTTTTGAACCTCATTTATTGAGGTTCTTTTAGTTTTTAAACTGATTCTCCACAAAAAAAGACACCCAAAGGTGCCTTCCTGCGAATTGAACCACTTTAATTTTAAAAATACAGGGATTTTTCCTGTGGTTTTTGTAAGTAGCTTTTACGAAATTATGAGTGTTTTTTATTTTGTATTTCAATAAGTTCATCTGGTAGCATTTTTGTATAATATTCTTTTTCTGTTAGTTCAAATATAAATAATGCTTTTTTCCAGTTATAAACAACATCTTCTACATTATGTTGTTTAATCTTTAATAAATACTGACCTTTTAAATAGAATAGTTCACCTAATAGGTATAAAGTATTTAGATTAATTGCTAATTTTATACCCTTATCAAGGTATTTTATTGCCTCTTCATGTTGATATGTGGAGTCTAAACATTTTGCTAAATTTAAAATGATTTTTAACTTAATTTCTTTATCTCTAGGAAAATCTAACTTATTAAAATTAGTTAAACATCTTCTTAATATATTAATACCTTTTTCATAATTTTTATTTTCCGCATAAAATATAGCCATTGTTTGCATAATATCTATTTCTCTTTCTGATAAAAAATCAGAATTAGTTAAAGTCAGTTTTAATGCATTATTTAAAAGATCTAAAGCAGTTTTTATTGATCTATCCACCATAAATATAGCAATTGCTTCGTGCCATATTAGAAACTGTTTCTCTTCTTTTGTTTGAAAATTATTTAAGTTTTTCTCTTTTTTTACTATTTCATAAAGTTCTTTATATTGTTTTTGCTTTAAGCAGTCTTTTATTACATATTTTACATTTTCTACATATTTTAATCTTTTGTTTTGAGTTAGTGCAAATATATTATTTGGATCAATACCAAGTCTTTCTGATAACTGATATAACAATATACTAGATGGATAAATCATACCTTTTTCGATCTTGCTAATTTGACTTTGTGAACATATTCCATGACATAATTCGGATTGTGATATATTTTTTTTCATTCTAAGTTCTTTAATGATAATACCCAAATCGTTAAATTCCATTTTTCCACCTACTATCTAGCACTTTATTAGTAAAAGAATATTCCCTAACCTTAATGTAATGTAAAAATAATGTAGTTGCAATTATTGTTTGTTGTAAATGGCTTACCGTTTTCATAAGGTGGTGAGGATTTTAATATGTACAAAAAAGACACCCAAAGGTGCCTTCCTGCGACTTGAACCATCTTAATTTTAATAATATGTATTGGACTCCCATCCAACTATTATTTTATCATGTTAAATACATAAATTCATTGAGAAAAAGATATAGCTCATTATTCATTCTGTCAAAAGGATTTATCCCACGTAACGTATGAATGTTCCATAAATGTATCAAAAAAATGAACAAATCGTGATTGGAATAAAAAAGGGTTCTTACTATTACGTAAGAACCCATAAACAAAAAAGTCGTATGTGCCTCAATATTAGAATTACATAAAAACGCTATTTTAATAAAAGCGACATTGAAAGTTAGCAAGCAATACTTAAAAGAGTAAAAGCGGCAAATGCGTAAACTAATAAGCTACTAGTAGCAAGGAATTTTATAATTTCATTTGTAGAAATAATAGTTAAACATAATGCTATAGATGCACCTATAAAGAATTGGTACTTTGTATGTATATTTGTAAGATTAATTATTACGAGTACAGTTAAGAAAAGTGAAATGAAGTTAAAATATCTTTTCATTGTCATATTTCCTTTCAATGTTTGATCTGTATTTATTATACCATATTGTACCAGTAATAACATACTTTGTAATGAATCTTAATAGAAATCTCATTTTGCCATAAATAAAAAGTCGGTTGTTTCCGCAACCACCTTTCAGTAAAGTAAAGCACTTTTTTATAATTCAAGTGACGAGTTTAATTTATCCCACTATTTGCGGGCAGCCCGATTGGTGAGGGCTGATTAAAGTTTCACTTTATAAGAAAGGAATGACTACATTATATGAAAACTTGTCTAATAAGGTTACATATAAAAGAGCAGCTAGCAATGGCTAACTGCTCAATACAAGGAGATACAGAGAAAACTAAATGAATGTTGGCATACAGCCTATCAACATTATGGACATAATATTGAGTTTTATTCGAAGGAATTCATGTTTTATAAATTAGATTATGATAGTCGGTATTCTTTTATTAAATAGCCAACAGCACTGATTACTATAAGAATGAAAAGAATAAGTTCTAGTGTAACTGGCAGTTGATCTACCCTAAATGCATCAATTTGTTACATTATGATTATAAGATGTTTTTTTATAGTTAGTGGTGAAAAATTTAATAAAACTACCTCTATATGAAAAAAGGTTCTGTTGTCTCCAACAGAACCTCTTCTAAAATGGCAAAGAGTAACTCTTACCTTACTCTTTGTTAATAATATTGCAGGAGTGTTAATGAAAATCCAAGACTCCTTATATTGAGAAATAAAGAAGAATTATTTTAAAGAATTTCAATATAAAATTAGAGATTACCATGAGGGGAGTTATAACGAGTTACTACCTATACATATTCATAAATAAAACAACATAATATTAACACGGAAAAATATATTAATATGAATTTTTGCATATTTTAAAATTCAATATATCCCTCAAAACCTTTTAATTGTATAATGTATTTTGTCATATTTTTAGATTTTCCGACAAAATATAAAATAGAGAACGTATTGGGAGAAGGAATTATGTACACAAAACTATTAAAATCAATTACATCATTATCACTTATTGGTGGTGCTTTATTGTATACAAACGGCAGTGATGTGAAGGCTGCTGAGGCAGGTATTTTTTCTGATGTGCCTACATCACATTGGTCGTATCCGGCGATTAAAGATTTAGCGGGTAAAAATATTATTTCCGGTTATGGAAATGGAAAGTTTGGTTTCGGTGATGTTGCGACGAGAGAACAAGTTGCAGCTTTAATTTATCGTGTGTTAGTACCAAATAAGCAAGGTGGTACGTTCAGTAATGAAGGTGCTCGTTACGTATTAAAAGATGGATCTACTTTAAATAATCCGTATCGAGATATTCGCTCAGGTTCAACATTGTTCCCAGAAGAGGTTTTAACGTTAACGAAATTAGGGGTTTTTAAAGGTGATGCAAACGGTGGATTTAGACCGAAAGATTCTGTTAGCCGCGCAGAAATGGCACAAATTCTTACAAACGCTTTCCATCTTTCTGCGAAACAAAAGCATACGTTTAACGATATTCCAAGCGGTTTTTGGGGTGAAAATGCCATTAGTGCGGTGCAATCAAACGGGATTGCTTCTGGTACAGGCGAAGGGAAATTTGAGCCATCTAAAACGGTAACACGTGAACAGTATGCACAGTTTTTATATAATACTTTGAAATATAAAAAGCCTGAAGTTGCGGTGCAAGATACAGGGGATGCGGCATTATTAGCAGCATTTAAAGATGAAGTACAAAAGCGTATTAATGCGTACGAAACGAATATTACACTTCCATATAAAACGAAAAATGGTAATCAGGAAGAAGTAATGAAGACACTTTTCAACGCCTATAAAGAAGTCGCAAGTAAAAATGAGTATACAAATTATAATAGATCGAATGTTTCATATGGAATTTCTGGATCACCTGGAAATTATACGTTTACGTTAAAGATTACATATCGTGAAACGAAAGAACAAACGGAATATGTAATGAAGCAAGCAAAGGCAATTGTTTCTTCTATTACGCAAGTTGGAATGGATGATCACGAAAAAGTGAAGGCGATTCATGATTATGTCGTAAAGCATATTTCTTACGATACGTCTTATAAAGCTTACACCGCATATGAAGCACTCGTAAATCGTTCTGCAGTTTGCCAAGGTTACGCACTATTAACCTATCAATTATTAAAAGAAGCAGGTATTGAGAATCATTTTGTAGTAGGAACTGGGGACGGTCAGCCCCATGCTTGGAATTTAGTGAAAATCGAAAACAAATGGTATCATCTTGATACAACATTCGATGATCCAATACCAGATGAACAAGGCCGCGTAACATATTCTTATTTCAACTTATCAGATGAGCAAATCGCAAGAAATCATGAGTGGAACCGCGGGGACTATCCGCAAGCTACAACAAATTATTATAGTACATTAACAAATAAAATTGCGGCAGGTAGTACGAAAAACCCTGCATATCAGCAAATTTTAAAAGATACAAAGTTAAATTATTTAGGAAATGAATACATTGCAAATAACTATAATGAATTCAAAAATAAAATGCAGAAACGTTATAACGAAAAGTCACCAAAGATTGAAATCCTTTATAAACAATCAATGGATGGCGCATTGCAAGACGTGAAAAAAGTAATTGGAGAAATCGGTTATCCGCAAGGAGCAAACCGTGTTTCTTATAAAGCGGAGCCGTATAATGCGAAAGAAGGATATTCTTTAGTGACGATTACGTTTATGTAGTGAGAATGAGAAAAAGCATCTGTTTCAGATGCTTTTTTTATTTTTATCCGACAAAATATGACAATGTATAAATGACTTGTTTGCTACCATGAGGTGAGAAATCTTACATTTTTGCTGAAATAACTAGTACATACCGGAGGCATACAATATGAAACGAAAATTACTTACATCATTAGCATGCAGTACATTACTTGTGAGCATGGCTGCTTGTAGCACAAATGAGAAGACTGCAACTGAAGCAAAGCCTAAACAAGAAGAAAAAGTTCAAACTAATCAAAAGCAACAAAAAGATAGTTACGTAGTAAGTGAAGAGCAATTATCTAAAGCGGCACAGATGATTGGAGAAATTAAAAACGAGCAAACTATAAATGACATGATGATACATATGTCTCTCCAAAAACTCACATTCAATGGGAAGAATCTTCGTGTTTCTGGTACCCGTGATGTAGGGCGATTTCAAATGACGAAAGCAAACATTCAGTACCTAAAAAACAACTTAAATGTTATCAATAATGATGAAAGAAAAAGATATGAATCTATTTTGAACAAATGGTACGGTGGAGATTTCGAATCTGCAGTTGAAGACTATAGTGAAATTCATTATTTACGTTCTGGAAAAAAGCAAAGTATGGAGGGAGCTAAACTAGCTAAAAAAACTGATAGTGATGAAAAAGAATTTATTCTCCATTTCTTTGGTCAAGAAGGATTAGATGTTCATAATAAAGAGTGGAAACATGGAGGGTTATAGAAATAAAACTGAATTGCATACCAATAAGAAGTACAATGCTTTTACCCTGCAATATGGTATTTGCTTGGGAGTCCAATACATATTATTAAAATTAAGATGGTTCAAGTCAGAGAAAGGCACCTTAGGGTGTCTTTCTCTTTTTTCTAAATGACAGTTTTGGCTTAAAGAAGATACATTTTCAATGGATGATTCCCATGAATATATAAATAAAGTTCATCCATATATTTGTAGAAAGGAGGAATTAAAATGAAGAGAGATGATAATAAGGTTGGTCACTTTATATCTGAAAAAGGAAAAGAAGACTTTCGAATTGCCTACGATGAATCAATGGCACTTCTTCCAACACCTAATGACATGAAAGATATAGAAACTACATATGGCACAATTCGTACGTATTACTTTACTAAAGAGGAAAATAAACATAAGGAACCGATAATCTTACTTCCTGGACGTGGTGCATCTACTCCAATGTGGGTACCAAATTTAGAAGGGTTAAGGGAGAAAAGGCCTGTTTACACAATCGATTTACTTGGTGAACCTGGAATGAGCGTGCAAACGAAGGTGATTGAAAACCAAAAACAACAAGCAGAATGGTTAAATGAAGTAATTGAAGGATTAGGTTTAAAAAAAGTGCATATCGTGGGTGTCTCTATTGGAGGTTGGACAGCAATGAATTTGGCCAGATATAACCCTAAGCATATTGCGACGGCTAGTTTATTGGACCCAGTCTTTGTATTTGCACAAATATCCATAAAGATGATTCTGGCATCTATTCCAGCTTCCGTTCCTATTGTACCTAAGTTTTTAAGAGAAAAGATGTTAAGCTATGTTTCTGGAGGAGCAGAAACAAATGATGATGAGCCGATCGCTAAGTTAATCGAGTCGGGCATGCGTAACTATAAATTGAAAACACCAGCGCCTGATTTATTTAGTAAAGAAGACTTAAAAAATATCAATGTTCCAGTGCTTGCCTTAATGGCTGAAAAAAGTACAATGCACAATTCGGTAAAAGCAGTTGAAACTGGAAAAAAATACGTTAAAGATATAGATATAGTGAACTGGAAAAATGCATCTCACGCAATTAATGGTGAGTTCTCTAACGAAGTTAATGCTAGAATTCTTGATTTTATAGAGAAACATTCTACTGATAAATAAGTTGAAAGTGGGAAATATGTTGTAATGACAATTTTACTTCTTCTATTTTCATGAATATGTATAATTACATAAAAAATCAAGGAAAAAGAGAGTATACTTTGATATTGTGTAATAAAGATAAGGCCCGCCTACGGAAATAGGCGGGCTTTTTTTACATATGAAGAAAAGACACTCACATGAGTGTCTTTCCGATAGTTTTTTAGCAGAAGCAAGCAGCTCCAACGATGATTAATAAAATAAACAATACAACTAATAAAGCAAATCCTCCAGCGAAGCCACAGCCGCCACAACTACCACCAAAGCCCATAATAGTTCCTCCTTTTAATAGGAGAGGAAAACTAAGAGTTCACTCATGTGTTTTAACGGATTCAATTTACTTTATGCTTTTACAAATGAATGGAGCAGGTCCTTTCCAAAATAGATTTATTTATCCCGCTTTAATGGGCAGTAAGCCCCCCACCTCAAAATTCAGCGAAAGCAAAGAAGTTAGGTGGGGGTCGGGCTGCCCATTAAAGTCCGATTGGTTCAACTAATAATCAGTGGGGGATGAAGAAAACCCCCACTGATTAAAGTTTCACTTTATTCTTAGAAAGAGTTCAAGGGCAAAATAGGAGAATCTATATTATTCTTTAAGAAGGAATAAATAAAAAATAAAATATCCAAAAATACAGATAGAAATCCGCTTTTATACCTTTCATTAAAATAATACTAGCATTATATATTATAAGGAATACTTGTCCTTAATTGTAAATGAAAGGGGGGAATTGATATGAGTTATGGCTATGGTCATCCTCCTGGAAAATGTCATAAACATCACAATGAAACTTTGTCAACGGGTGTATTACGTAGACATTCCGCTACGTTGTTTCTTACTGTGGAAGCTATGAATGTTGATCCAGATGATACTCATACAGTAACTGTTGAAATGTTTGATTGGTCATCGGGTTCTCCGGTATTGTTACCATTAGTAGACCCTTCAACACAAACATTGGCACCTAATCGATATGTTACTTTTCGTTCAGCAGCTCTTCCTCCAGGAGTTTTTGCTTATGAAGTAAGAATCATTCGTTCGAAAGATAGAGATGTTGTTACGAATGTTTTTGGTCTTAGTGCAATAGTATTTAACCCACAAGAAGGAAATAATGTTTTACAACATGATTTAGCAAAATTAGATCTTAAATAGATTTTATAAAAGTTTATTTATTGGACAAGATTAAAAAAGAGTAGGATGTAATCCTACTCTTTTTTAACATCAATTATATTAGAATTTTAAAAGAAATCCTTCATCATTTTCGCATCTTTAATGTTCACTACCACACCTTCAACTTTATCTTTTTTCTCATCTTTTGCAATCGTAATTTGCTCCTTATTATCAACCCACACAAGAAACTCTTCTTTTGCGTCATCTTTATATGTAACGGTAATAGTAGAATGTGCAGATTCTCGCTTTTTTTGATCTAGTGTAATTGTTTTAGGCGTTCCTTTTTGAACTGCTGAAACGATAGATTGTATCATTTCTTCGTTATCTGTTTGAGATTTTGAAACGTTGTTATTTTTTGTGCTAAGTATTTCGATATCTGTAATATTTGCGGAGTTTAATTGAAAGGCATTTTGTTTCTGTTCTTGTTTAGCTTGTGGAGATTTGTTTGTAGCTGAGGTACTGGCACAGCCTATTAAAGTGAAAGATAGAGCGGTTAGAGCACATAAATAAGTTGTTTTTTTCATAGTATCCCTCCTTACGTTTAATTATAACAATTTTCTGTTAATTTAGGTAGTTATTGTAAGCGGATTTACTCTACTAGTTTTAGGATAGAAAAAATTCACATAACTTTTTTCATATTTTATGTTTAACATTTCGAAAATGGGTGTACTACATATAATATAACAAATAATTCATTTTAAAGGAGGAAGTTAAAGATGGAAACGAAGTATAGTAAACCTTTTGTATATGAATTTATTACGGAGAAAGAGGTCATGAATGCGGCGAATGATCTAGTGAAGAAAGGGATAGACCAAAAAGATATTTACGTATTAACACATGAGAAAGAGAGGACAGATAGAATCGCAGACAATGCAGACGTGAATACAATTGGGATAAAGGAGGAGGGACTTGGGACAAGCATTATTAACGTCTTTCAAAACACGGGAGATCAGTTAAGAAATAAGATGCAAGAGTTAGGGCTTAATGAGGAAGAGGCGAACTTCTACGAAGAAAAGCTGGATGAAGGAAAAATCTTGTTATTCGTTAAGGATTTAGAAAGAGTCGGTGAATGGTTACAAGAAAGAAGATGCATGTATTCTATTTAAATTTGTATCCTGTAAATCTATAAATCTATTACGAAAAGGAGATTGTAAATATGAGTGAGAACGGACTAAAAGAACAAGTTAAAGGTAAAGTTGAAAAGAAAAAAGGACAAGTAAAAGAAGGAATTGGTGAAGTTACAGAAGATAGAGAGTTGAAAAATGAAGGGAAGTGGGAAAAAACGAAGGGAACGATAAAAGAAAAAGTCGGAAAAGTGAAACAAAAGATAAGTGATGAATTGGATAATAAAGAATAATATATGTTCATCAAGCTTTGGTTACATACCAAAGCTTGATGAATCCAATATAAAACGAATATAGGAGGTTTAATTGTGGGACTTATTATTACGTGTATTGTAGGTGGACTTATTGGTGCGTTAGCTGGAATGATTACAGGAAAAGACTTTCCGTTAGGTATAGTTGGTAACGTGATTGCCGGATTAATCGGATCTTGGGTAGGTAGTGCGTTATTTGGTCATTGGGGTCCTGAATGGGGAGGCATCTTTATTCTTCCAGCTTTATTAGGTGCAATCGTCTTTATTTTAATCGTTACATTCTTTTCTAGAATGCTGCGGAAAGCGTAAGTATGATAATGAATAGTAATCTTAAGTTTGTTATATGCGACTATAAGGTTAATAAGCTCGTAAAAATACATAAAAAAAGCATCCAATTAAACTAATTTGGATGCTTTTTTTATGTAATCTGCATAGGAAAGAGTGGAGGATGAAGAACCCCCACTCATTAAAATTACACTTTCTATTATGTATTAAACCATCGTTACTTTTTCACAATTATTTATTTTTACGACCTGCCTTGGTTCTATATGAGATAAGTCTTCGCTATTACCGATATCCACTACAATTGTATTCGTTAGTATGTTAATAATGGAACCAATTAATTTTGTAGCATGATCGTGTCGATAAGAAAATTGAACAAAATCTCCCTTTTTAAAGTTGTGCTCTTCCATAGATAGATCCCCCTAAAAATAATGTTTATACATTATACATACACAAAATTATAAGTTTTAAACATTTATTAGTACGATTTAAGTGTTAAGCCGAGAAAGGTGTAGAAAATTTATTTATAATGAAAATAAAAAAATATGTTTAAAATTAATTTTTATGGGTAATTAAATAGTAAGAGTTTGAGATAAGGGGGCGGAAATGATGAATTTGGCAATAAATATTTTGCAAAATGATGTAGGTTATACAGTACAACTTAATGGTGAAATTGACGCATATACGGCATCAGATTTGAAAAATAAGATTATGCCTATTGCAAGCGAAAAAGAGGTTCATATTGTAGTAGATTTTACTGAGGTAGAGTATATGGATAGTACAGGTTTAGGTGTGTTTATAGCTCTATTAAAAGCAATTAAGAAAAATGATGGAAAGCTAGAGTTTATTGGTGTATCTAAAAGACTAAAAAGATTATTCGATATTACAGGACTAACAGAAATATTAAATTTGAATTCCGATTTTGAAAAAGTAGAAAGAAGGTGACTAGGGATGATGGAGAGATTTGAAAAGATAGAAATGAAAATTCCTGCAAAGGCAGAATATGTGGCTATTATTCGTTTAACAATGGCTGGTGTTGCGAATCGAATGGGCTTTGCTTATGACGATATAGAAGATATGAAAATTGCTATTAGTGAAGCATGTACAAATATTGTACAACATGCATACAAAGAAGACGTTGGAGAAATTGCAATTGTCTTTGGGCTATATGAAGATCGATTAGAAATTATGGTTGCTGATAATGGGATTAGCTTTGATTTTAGCACCTTAAAAGAGAAAGTTGGTCCGTATGATATTAGTAAACCAGTAGAACATTTGCCGGAAAATGGTTTAGGTTTATATTTAATCAATACGTTAATGGATGATATACAAATTATGCATGATGAGGGCATGACAGTTTTAATGACAAAATATATACAAAGAGAGCAGGTGGAGAATGATGGAAATCCAATCTCAACCTACAAATCTTGCTAAAGAAGACGTTATTAAACTAATTGCAGACTTCCAACAAAACCAATGTGATGAAGCACAGGAAAGATTAGTTCATCACTATAAAAATCTCGTACATTCCATTGCATATCGCTATTCAAAAGGTGGGCCGATGCATGAGGATATTATACAAGTAGGAATGTTAGGGCTCTTAGGCGCAATAAGAAGGTATGATTACTCGATAGGGAATGCTTTTGAGCCGTTTGCAATACCTACGATAGTAGGCGAAATAAAGAAGTATTTACGTGATAAAACTTGGGGTATTCATGTTCCAAGGCGAATTAAAGATTTAGGCGGGAAGATTAAACTTGCGATAGAGGAGCTAACAGATCAACTGCAACGTTCACCGAAGATTATAGAGATTGCGGATCATTTAGAACTATCCGAAGAGGAAGTGCTAGAAATTATGGATGCGAAAAATAATTATCGAGTATCTTCCTTAGACGATGTAGTTGAAAATTCATCTGATGGCAGTTCGGTAGCGAGAATTGAATCTGTAGGTGAAGTAGAGCAAGGATATGAAGAGACAGAAAGACGTCTCGTTTTAAAGGATATTTTTAACGTATTAAATGAGACGGAAAAGAGTGTCATTCATTATATATTTGGAGAGAATTTAAATCAAAAGGATACAGGGGAACGGTTAGGTATTTCACAAATGCACGTTTCTCGTATTAAAAGACAAGCGATAAGTAAATTGAAGCAAGCAGCGTTTTTAGATACATAAAAATTTTAAAGAATTATGTTTAAAACATGAGAAAAGGGGTAGTTATTAAGTATAGGAGGAGATATAAAAATGTCACACGATGTGAAAGAACTAATCGAAGGATTGAATAAAGATTTAGCAGGAGAATACTCGGCAATTATTATGTATAACCATAATGCTGCTACAGTTTCTGGTATATATAGACAAGTGTTAAAACCTTTCTTTGAATCTGAAATTAGTGATGAACAAGGACATGCCCTATATTTAGCGGAGAAAATTAAGACGTTAGGTGGTACACCTACTACGATCCCTTTACCAGTGAAACAAGTAGAAGATGTTAGAGAAATGTTAGAAGAAGCTAGGAAGTCAGAATATGAAACAATTAAGCGTTATGAAACGAGAAAAGAGCAGGCCGCGAAATTAAATATGACAGAGTTAGTTGTAAAGTTAGAAGATATGATTGCAGATGAAACAAATCATATGGAAGAGTTAGATCGTCTTTTAAGTGATAAAGCAATGGTGTTAAATTAATTTATAGAGTGAAAGAACAAACTCTCATTTCTAGGGGGTTTGTTCTTTTGCTGTATAAAAAATATGTTTGAGTAGGAAATTTTCATTTTGTAACTGAGTATGTAATACTAGAAAAATAGAAAATGATCATAGATTTACATTTTATATAAGAAAAGGGGAAATAACTTGTGTCCATTTTAATTGTCGATGATAATCCGGTTAACATCTTTGTAATTGAAAAAATTTTAAAACAAGCCGGATATCAGGATCTTGTATCGCTTAATTCTGCACAAGAGCTTTTCGAATACATTCAATTTGGAAAAGATTCTTCCAGGTATAATGAAATTGATTTAATACTATTAGATATTATGATGCCTGAAATTGACGGACTTGAAGTTTGTAGGCGATTACAAAAAGAGGAGAAGTTTAAAGATATTCCTATTATTTTTGTAACAGCTTTAGAAGATGCGAATAAATTAGCTGAAGCGCTTGATATAGGCGCAATGGATTATATTACGAAACCGATAAATAAAGTTGAATTGTTAGCGCGTATGCGTGTAGCATTACGCTTGAAATCGGAATTAAATTGGCATAAAGAACAAGAAGAAAACCTTCGTAATGAATTGGATTTAGCTACACAAGTACAAAGAAACTTATTAAGTAGCCCATTAAGAGAAGATCATATAAAAATTGAAGCAAGCTATTTACCTTCATTCAAACTAGCTGGAGATATGTATTATTGGTATAAAATCGATAAAAACCGCTACGGTATTATATTATTAGATGTGATGGGACATGGTATATCTGCTTCATTAGTTTGTATGTTTATTTCGTCTGTATTACGTGAAACGATTAAATCTTTAATCGATCCAGAACTTGTCATTAAAGACTTAAATAAATATATGACTCTTTTACATAATGAGAATGATAATATTCCATATTATTTTACAGCGATATACTTAGTAGTTGATACAGAAAAGAGAACAATTGAATATGTAAATGCAGGACATCCTTCTGGATACGTTTTAGTCGATGAAGCGAATGTAGTGGAACTAAATCGCGGGGGTTGTGCGGTAGGATTTTTTGATGAAATAAAAGTTGAAAAGACAGTTATACCTTTTGAGGAGAACGCTCAAATATTATTATTTACAGATGGTGTGCTTGAAGCAATTGCAAATGATGAATTTGAGTCTGAAGAGAAATTACGTGCTTTTACAGAAAGAAAATGGGGAGATTTAGAAGAAGAGATAGAAGGGTTTTATAAGGAAGAACAGAAGAAAACACAATCAGATGATATGTGCCTCATTATGATACAAACGAATGCGAAATAAAAAGCGTATGAAATCCAAACAGAGGATTTCATACGCTTTTATTGTATTTTTTGATAGATTTGTTCGTTCGGATTAAACTGGATATAATGCGGCATTATATTTGAAAAACGAAGAGTTTCTTTATTTCCTAAACATAGGAATCCATTGTGGCCTAAACTTTCATAAAATAGTTGCTGTACTTGGTTTTGAAGTTTACCTGTAAAATAAATTAAAACGTTACGGCAAAGTATAATATGAAATTCGTTAAAAGATTGATCAGTTACTAAATTATGTTGCGCAAAGATAATGTTTTGTAAAAGAGATGGATTAAAATAAGCAAAACGATTATCTGTTGAATAGTAGTTAGAAAATGCTTGTGTACCGCCAGCTTGTAAATAGTTTTTCGTATAAGTTTGCATTTTATTTAACGGAAGGATGCCTTGTTTTGCTTTTTCTAACACATTTGTATTCATATCTGTTGCGTAAATAACAGCTTTTTCACTTAATCCTTCTTCGTGAAGTAAGATGGACATGGATAATACTTCTTCACCAGTTGCGCATCCAGCATGCCAAATTCTAATTTCAGGATACTTTTTTAATTCAGGAATGACATGCTCTCTTAGCGCTTTAAAAAAGTTAGGGTTACGGAACATTTCAGTTACATTAATGGAGAAATCATTTAATAACTGTTCTAAAAACCCTTCCTCATGAATTACTTTTTCAATTAACTTTGAAATGGTTGGTATATTAGAGATCTGCATTCGATTACAAATTCTTCTATAAATAGATGTACGAGCATATTGGCGGAAATCGAAGCCAGATAGTTTAAATACCGCTTCTAATAGTAATTCAATTTCTAAGTTCGTGCGCTTATCCATATCGACGGATGGATCAAAATTATAATACTTATTTTCCACTTAAATTAAACCTCACTTATTTTATTAACCATACACTCATTACCGAATAGAGTTGATGTAAATTTAATGGTTTACTTATATAATCTGAAGCACCAGCAGATAAACATTTCTCTTTATCATTTGGCATTGCTTTCGCAGTTAATGCGATAATAGGTATTTCATATAACCTTAAGTTCATTCGGATATGTTCCATCGTTTCATAACCGTCCATATTCGGCATCATAATATCCATTAAAATAAGGTCAATATTTGTATTGTTTTTTAGTATGTCTAAACACTCTATGCCATTTTGTGCAGTAATAATGTTGGCATGCTGTTTTTTTAATGCATTTTGTAATGCAAATATATTTCGGTGATCATCATCGACAATTAAAATGGTTTTCTCTTGGAAGACATTATTTGTTTCAGGAGTCACGATAGTTTCCTCCACAACTTCAGCAGGGGTAACATCTTCTATCGTTGCTGCAACCTCTAAATTGGATACTTGTATATCAGTTAATCCATTTGGAAGGTTAGGAATATATACAGTGAAAGTACTGCCTTCTCCTACATTACTCTCTAACGTAATCCAACCACCTAACAATCTAGCAAACTCTTTACAAATAGATAACCCTAAGCCTGTACCACCATATTTCCGAATTGTTGCTCCATCTGCCTGTTGAAAGGCTTCGAAAATGAGTTGCTGCTGTTCTTTAGCGATACCAATACCAGTATCTTTTACTGAAATTGTAATCCAATCATTACTTATAGACTGCATTTCATGACTTAAATTAGTTGCTTCTATTGAATTGAAATGTAAAGAGACGGATCCTTTTTCCGTGAATTTAAATGCATTGGATAATAAGTTTTTAATAATTTGTTCAATCCGTTTTGCATCTGTATAAAATAGATCAGGAATCGTATCACTGTCTTCAATCGTAAATTCGACATTTTTTTGTGCAGCTATATGTAAAAAGTTTTGATGCATACTTGCTGCCATGTCACTTATGTTTGTTGCTTCGAAAATAACATCTAGTTTTCCAGCTTCTACTTTAGATAAATCAAGTATGTCATTAATTAAAGTAAGTAAATCTTTTCCTGATGAATGAATGACAGTTGCTAATTCAATTTCATCGTCGGATAAATGATTATCATGATTTTCTTTTAACATTTCAGATAATAGTAAAATACTATTTAACGGTGTGCGTAATTCATGAGACATATTTGCTAGAAATTCTGATTTGTATTTTGAGCTACGTAATAACTCACTTGCTTTTTCTTCTAATTCTGATTTAGTAATTTGTAAGTCAGCTGTCTTTTGCTCTGCCTCTTCCGTTCTAGACTCTAGTTGTTCATTCGTTGTTCGTAATTCTTCGGCTTGCATTTGTAGTTCTTCAGCTTGCGTTTGCAATTCTTCTGATTGAACTTGCAACTCTTCTGTCATTGCTTGTGATTCATGTAAAAGAGTTTGAATTCGCATACGTCCCATAATACTATGGATTGTTAAACCTAGGTTATCAACAGTTTGTTGAATTAAATCTTGATGTAAGTCTGAAATCTCAGTTACACTTACTAATTCCATTACTGCGATTACTTCATCCTCAAATAAGATAGGGACGACTAGTAGGTTTTTAGGGCGTATTTCTAATAAGCCGCTAGTGACATAACGAAATTCTTCTGGTATTTCTCGAAGAATAAAGCTTTGTTTTTCTAAAGCACATTGTCCAATTAAACCTTCACCCATTTTAATGGATTGTTTTCCAATATCAGCACCTTGATCGGCGAAAGAAGCTTTCTTTACATAGTAGACAGTTTCTTCAATTTCTTCACGTACATAGAATGCACCGCAAGAGGTTTGCGTTTTTTGTATAACTCCACTAAGAATTTTTTTACCTAATATCTCAATAGAAGGTACACCTTGATACATTAAAATTAATTCTGCAAGCTCGGTTTGTAACCACTCTCTTTTAGATATTTCGTCTAGTAGGTGGTTCGTTGTATGAGCAAGATCTTTTATTTCATCCCGTGTGTTTACATGAATTCTTTCCGTAATTTTTTCTTTAGAAGAAATGGATTTAATAGCTTGAATTACGTTTTTAATCGTTTTTGTAATGGAATTCGAAATATAGAGTGAAATGATAATAGAAATACAAGAAAGTAAGAACAATAAACCGTATAACCAAATCTCTAATTTATTATTTTGAGTATCTAATTGTGCAGCTCTTTTTTTCGTTAGTTGTTCCTCTACACTACGGAAGTTAGTTAGCTGCGATTGTAGTGATTGAATTTGAGTCGTGTCGATTGCTTGTACGTTATTACTATTGTGATTCGTAATGAATGGGTGAATCTCTTTATTAATCCAACTAGTAATGTTTTCATTAATCTGTTTTAATTTTTCTTGCTGAGAAGGGTTATCCTCTAATAGAGCTAAAAGATCTTGATAATGTTTTTCGTAATCCTTTTCCGCAGCGTTAAGAGATTGAACGTAATTTGCATCATTAGAAGTGATAAATCCTTTCGCTTTATTTTCAATTGTTAGTAAATCTTTCTCCACTTGATTCGTTAAATTAAGAACTTTAAAATCGTGATCAATAATAAAATTACGAGATTTTTGTAAACTGGAAATCCCATTGTTTAACATAATGAAAGAAATAAGCAAGAACAAAATGATAACTAAATAACCAGCCATAATTTTGAAGCGAATACTAAATTTTGCTTTCGATTTCATTAAAAATTCCTACCTTCAAGGTTATTCAAAGTTTTCAATTGTAAAGAATGAAAAACGTAATATATATTATATCAGTTTTCATAAGGCCAAACTAGAAATCCCCCTATTGTATTAGGGGGTTCTTTTTTAATAGAGGAAATCATTTTGAAATATAAAAACATATATGAAAAGTAACGATCGAGGGAATAGGGGGATAATAAAACTTTTAAGAAGGAAAGAGTGTTCTTAAAGCTTTTTTTGCATCTATTCCTTCAAAGATAAATAATACAAGCTCTCTCTTTTTTACAGTAAGGAAAAAGGATATTAATGTGCTTAAGCTTTTAATAGAAGTAAGTGTTCCGTGTTTACTTATAAATAAATTCGTTTGAAATGTTGTCATTAAAGCATAAAAATGATGAATCTGCGTTATTGTAGGTGTTTCATTATAAAGAATAGTAGTAGATTGGATTGCATTCATCGAAATATTCCTTTCCATATAATAAGCATAACAATATAAACATACCCGTTTTAAAAAATGTTAAACATATAAATAAGAAAAAATATAATTATAGTATTTTAGGTTTAGAAAGGGTTATGAAGGGTATACATATACTAGAAAGAGATTGACTGAAGATGAATTATAAGAGTTCTAGTCTATAAAAATATACTTTTACTTTAAATAAAAAGGAGTCTGGTATACATGAATGAAATGATGATTAATATTACATTTGATTTAATTTACTTGTTAAGTAGTTCGCTTGTGATCCTTTTATTATTCGCTTTTTTCGTAAATGGTTATGTTAATAAGAAGATTAGTGTATACAGAAATGAAGAAAGATAAAGATACATTATATAAAACTTTAGGAGGTTAATAGTTATGGATGTAGATAGAAAAATAGTAGGTGTTTTTAGAACAATTGATGATGCGGCGTTCGTTATTAATGAATTAAATGATAAAGGATACTCGGCGGATAATATTTCAGCTATTGCGAAGGATCAAAAGGAAATTGAACATCTGGAAGAAAAATCGGGTGAAAAAGTGAATCATGAAACTGCACATAAAGCGGATATCTTTTCAGCGACAGGGCTTGTGGCAGGAGGAGTAGCAGGCGGACTCGGTGGTTTATTAACAGGTCTTGGTATACTTGCCGTTTCTGGAATGGGTCCAATCGTAGCAGCGGGACCTATCGCAGCAGCTATTGGAGGAGCCGGTATTGGCGGAGGAGCTGGAAGTTTAATAGGAGCATTTATCGGATTAGGAATTCCCGAAGAACATGCTAAGAAATATGAAGAATACATTTACGATGGAAATATATTAATTTTAGTAGATGCAAAATTAGATGATAAGTTAGAAATCTATAAAATATTTGATAAGCATAATGCGTATAACTCTGATTTCTTTAAATAATATGTACGTCACATATTTAAACATAATGAATATCGTTTTTGATCTTACAACTTTGGCACGGCCGAGGAGTCGTATGACTATAAGAGAGGAAGGGCTTATAGTAAAAGATCAAGTTTAAGAGAGAAGGGGTGTCTTTTCGTGATTGTAAAAATATTAAAGGATAGTAGTAATAGTTTCCTTTGTACGGTTCAAAATAAAAATGGAGAGCAGTATGTGAAGAAATGGTTTAGTAAACAGGAAAACAATGAAGAATTAGGGCGACCAACCTTTAAAGAAGTGGAAAAGGATTGGAAAGAAAATAGAAAATCGTTTATGTATCCTAACGTAAAAGCGGTTTATTAAATAATAGCCGTTTCATTCTTACAAAATTGTCACACTCCTGTAAGGTAATTCAATAGATTAGATACTTTTTCTGTGTCATAATAAAGACATAAGAAAGCGCATTAAAAAACTACAACATATTAGGAGAGTGTCAGTCATGATTGTAACAACAACGTCTGGAATTCAAGGTAAAGAAATTATTGAGTATATTGATATTGTAAATGGTGAAGCTATTATGGGTGCAAATATTGTCCGCGACTTATTCGCTTCCGTTCGTGATGTTGTCGGTGGTCGTGCTGGTTCTTACGAAAGCAAGCTAAAAGAAGCTCGTGATATCGCAATGGATGAAATGAAAGAACTTGCAAAACAAAAAGGTGCGAACGCTATCGTTGGTATTGACGTAGATTACGAAGTTGTTCGTGATGGAATGTTAATGGTTGCTGTAAGTGGTACAGCTGTACGTATATAAGTAAATAAAAAACAGGCTCCCCCTTGAAGTTCATGCTTTGAGGGGATTTTTTTGTTTCATGACTACAGTTAAAATGAAGAAGAGTTGATGGCGAATGTACTGGCTCGCTAAAATGATATAACCGCTTAAGGGATAAGCTGAAAAAAACTATACTGTACATATGTTTAAAATAAGTAAAACGTTATTGTAAAAAATGCTAGGATTGCTCCTAGCATTTCGTGAGGGGGTATTGCACGGGAATTTAGATAATAAGCAGACGTACCCGCTTATTTCAAATGTAGTATATATTGTTTTCAAGGAGAAAAGTAAGAAATACAACAATCTTTATATATGTTTAACGAGAGTGTTAACTTTATGATAAATAATAAAATTGTTATTTGAGGTAAGGGGAGAAATAATGGTATGAATAACTTTAGAGGGTGTATAGTTTATAGAAATAAACGATTGAGCATGTAAAGAGTTGTATTACATAAAATTTATAATGAATAGAGGGGGTTACATTATGTTTTGGTTAGGATGTTTTTTAGGATATATTGTAGGTTCAGTTATTACATGTGCTCTACTTTACTATGGGTATAGATCCAATGAAAATAAAAAAGCGGATATACAAAAGAGGGAGGAGAGGAAAATCAATAAAAAAGGTGTATAGGATGTGGAAGGTAAGGTGATAACGTTGATGCAAAAATAAAGGACAGTACATATTTTATATGACTACTATGTACTGTCCTCACTTATTTCTTTTGGATTATGAAAAATTATTTCCTGTCTTGCTATAAATTTCATAGGCGAAATAACCAAATAAATAGCCTATTCCAGACCCTAAACTAATGGAAAGCAGTGAGAAGTCCGGGAAAAACATACCGAAAATTAAACCGATTATACAGCCGACAAGCATTCCCATAGGTATTAAACTATCTAATAACAGTTGAGCTTTTTGAGATTTTTTCTTACCTAATTTTCCGTTCTTATATTTATGTTCCAATCTTTTAATTACAAATACTACAATTCCACCAACTATTACAACAGGCGCGATTGCCGAAATGAACCACATGTTAGAAGCTCCTTTCGCTTTTAAATTAAATTATACCATATATTAACATTTTAAATTTAAGCGGAGACAAGATCTTCTGCATTTCTTTTCCTTTTATTCATGACTAAAGTTAATAGGAATAAAATGAAGCTTAAAAGTGTCATTATAATAAAAACTTGCGTATAACTATTAAAATAGTCACGAGCGATTCCTGCTAGGACAGGAATGAATCCGCCCATAATATATCCTCCTGATTGCATCATAGCAGTCCATGCACTCGCATCTTCTGAAGTTTTTGTTTCATATAGCGGTAGCATAAGAGCGAGTGGAAATACGCCGCCGAGCCCGATACCTAGTAAAATAGAAGGGACCCATGGTGTGGTTAATGGGTAAATCATAAGCGATAAACCTACGAGTACAAAGCATATACTCCCTAATAACCAAAGTGCTCTGTTTTTATAAATATCCGCTAATGTTGGAATTAAAAAGCTGCATATCATTTGAATCACTGTAAAAACAGTTATAAGAGTCCCCGCTTGTTCGCTACTCACACCCATACTTTGATTTGCCGGCGCAAGCCAAGTCGTAATGGAATAAAAGATTCCTGATTGTATCCCGAAAAAGATTGTGAACAACCATGCTTTTTTATTTCTTAAAGGTAAGCTATTATTCTTTTTATTTTGTGTACTCGTATTCTTATTTCGTTTCATAACGGGATACCAAAACATAATAGCGATAATAGTAAGTACACCCCAAAAAGCGAGTGCCATATTCCACTCGTCTTTTAATACATGTTGTAAAGGAATCGTTAACCCTGCACTTAAAGAAGCACCAGTTCCCATACCTACTGAATATATGCCAATCATTAAGCCGATTTTCGTAGGGAATTTTTCTTTAATAAAACCTGATAGTAACGGACCTGCAAGTGCAATTCCAATACCGATAAATAAAGAGCTCGCGAATAATGTGAAAATAGAAAAGGTAACAGCCCTCATACATGTGGCAAAGCCAATTAAAATAAGACAAGCCATAATTGCTTTTTCTGCTCCGAATTTTTTAATTACCTTCCCAGTCAGTAAGGCGAATGTCCCCATACAAAAAACAGGAATAGCTGTTAAAAAACTAACGGAAAAATTGCTTATATTTAAGTCTTGTCGGATTGTTTCTAATACAGGTGAAACAGATGTAATTCCGATACGTAAATTAATGGAAACAAAAAATAGTGCTAGTATATACAAATAAGTTCGTTCTTGATGTTTCAATTTCATTTTCTCCTCTCATAAACATCAGATGTTATTCGGTATATCATCTGATGTTTGTGTGTAATAGATAAGGAGCTTATTTCAGCTCCAAATTTTGAACAGCGTATGTTCGTGCCTCTTCTGCATTTTGTTTAAAAATAGCTTGGAATAACTTTTCATGAATGTCAGAGTTATCTTTATAGTCCACTGTATTTAATATGAATTGGCTTAAAATGTGGCGAAGGGCAGGTACGAAAGATTGATACAAATCAAGTAGAACTTCGTTTTTGCTCGCCTTTGCAATGGCTAGATGAAACTGAATGTCTGCATCTATGTATGCTACATAATTACCTTCTTGAAGGGCATGTTTTCTTTTGTTCAAATGTCCTTTCAAGTATAAAAGATCCTCGTCGCTTCGGCGCTGTGCCGCTAACATCGCTACTTCTTTATCTAGCATATTTCGTGCTTCATACACATGATTTATATTAGCTACTTGCAATCGTTTTTCAAATGAATCTTGCGTTGTATTGAGTGAGACAATACGAGTACCTTGTCCTTGTCGAACTTCTAATATGCCAGCATGTACTAATATCTTTATGCTTTCTCGCAGTGTTGAACGTCCTACCCCTAACTCTTCCATTAACTGCGGCTCTGTAGGGAGGCGATCACCAACTTCATACTCGCCAGAAAAGATTTTCTCTTGTAGACGTTCCAACACTTCATCGACTAATTTCCGCCGAGAAACTTTTGAAAAAGGTTTCTTTTCGTTCATATTCATCTGCTCATCTCCTGTTATATTCGTTTTTATGATAACCAATTTAAGTTCGGTTGACAATGTTATTTTTTAGGTAGTTGAAATGGGATACTAAAATAGGGTTTATAAGACATAAAAAAATCTATTTTGAAAAAATCAATCAAAATAGATCCTTCAATTGCATTTAATAGCTCGTCAAAAACACTTTCCCTTTCATTTTCTCAGCAGACTGCACAACATCAACCGCACTTTTCACATCTGCTAAGTCATACGTAGAATGGACTTTCATAAAATGTAATTGTTTGTTTTCCACTAAGCGAATTAAGTGACGAAACGTTTCTTGCCATTTATATGGTGATACTTCTTTATTCCAATGTCGTAAATGAAATATGTTCGCGTACACTTTTGCTTTCGTGACAATCTCTGCCCAGTTCACTTGTATTCCTGATAGAAGACCAATTGTTAAAAAGTGCCCGTTTGGACGTAAGGAAAAAGCTAATTCATTTCCATCTGGTCCTCCGATAGAGTCAATCGCAGCATCTGCACCGAGCCCGTTTGTTAATTCCATAACTGTTTCATAAAGCGGGGCAGTGGAGGTATCAATTACATACTCAGCACCAAGGCGTAGTAATTCTTCTGTATGCTTATTATTTCTTGTAACAGCAATTAATCGGAAGTTTAAAATTTGTGATAACTGCGCGAAAAGATGACCAATAGCGGATCCACAAGCGTTCACTAATAAAACGTCATCCTGTTTTAAATTTAGTGTTTCTGTACATGTAACCCAAGCTGTAAGGGGATTAATATACATTTGTGCCGCTGTAAAATCATCGATAGAATCAGGGATAGGGACTACAAAGTCAGCTGATGTTGTAACGAACTCTTGCCAGGTACCATCTCCGCGTAACGGTAAAACACGTTTACCGATAAGGTCTCTAGAAACGAAAGAGCCAACATCTTCTACAATGCCAACACCTTCATAACCAGGTATGCTAGGTAAAGGGATTCTATGTGCGTACGCTCCGGTTACTGGAATTAAGTCAGATGGATTAATCGGTCTAACTAACATACGAACTAAAACTTCATTATCTTTTAATGGTTCTATATTTTTATATTCAACTTGTAATACATCTTTTGGGTTACCAAACTTGTGAAATTGAATGTGTTTTCCGTGCAAAGTAATGTTCCCCCTTAGTGTAGTTGGATTTATTATAACACCTGTAGTTCAATTGCTTGTTTGATTTACATGTAGGAGGGGATATGTGCAAAATAAAAAGGAAGCAACCGCAGCTGCTTCCTACATCTATTAAGCCGAAGCCTTCTTCATTCTCTCAAGTAAACTAGATAACACATGCGTACGATATGATTCTAGTTTTTTACCTTCATAAGTACGAATACCTAATTTTTTAAGTTCTTTTACATACCAACCTTTGCTTCCGAAATACATGTGATCGCTCCCCTTCAACTTTGTTTTTATTTGTTCTGATTGCATATGGAGGTACAGGTAATATAATGAAGGAAATGAATTTCGCGCGAAAATGGTTAACTTTGTTGCAAAAGACATATATACTAAGGATAGTATATAACGAGGTGGGCAAGACGTGATTATAGAGAAGCACGAAATTCAAATTGACCAAATTACGAGCGGTAAAGTGAATATCTTTACTTTCTATAGGAATAGAAAGCAAGTTGATGATCATTTTTTACGATTGCAAGAACCATCGCTTACAGCAAACTACTTCTTCCATTTTCATTTTGATGCAGAGAGCTTGCATCTACTGCAGGAAGAGTTTCCGAGCGTATATCCGTACAACGGTAGTGAAACGATTCACGACTGGACGGAAAAGATGAAAGCAGAATTGCAACATCAGATCCAAACAGGAAAATGGAATAAGCGCGTACGTATCGGTAATCGCATTCTAGATGTGGTGTTTACGTGGTGTGACGAAGATATAGTAGAGTGAAAAAGAAGCGGATGACGCTTCTTTTTTTAGCGCTGGAATAAAACGAGCTTACCTGCAGAAGATGTGCAGCGATGTGTTTTTTCATACAATCCTTTTTCTTGTAAAATAGATTCACCTTTTGCTTTCGCTTCTTTTTCAGTTGCCGCCTCGAATGATTCGTCTAATGCTTTAGAACCATCTTTTTCAAAGACTGTTAGAACGTATACTCCCATGAAAATTCCCTCCAATAATAAAAATCAGAATCTTATAACTATTTTGGCATAAATCGCTAGAATATGCAAAGAAATATATGACATTGCGTGTTACAATAAAGTGAAACTTTAACTAGTGGGGAGTCTTTTCATCCCCACTAGTTATTAGTTGAACCAATCGGGTATTTATGGGCAGTTTACTTTCAGATTGGCTTCTTTGCCTACTGCCCGTTAATACGGGGTAAAGTGAAACTTTAATCAGTGGGGAGTTTTTTATTTCCTGCTTATTACTAGTTTTCACCAATTGAGCATGTAGTGTTTGTGTTCATGCGGATAAAATGAAACTTTTGAAATATAGAAAGGATCGTTATTTGTGAAACAAGTGAAGTTTATACATGCGGCTGATTTGCATTTGGATAGTCCGTTTAAAGGAATGGAGATGAATGTACCGCAGTCTGTTTGGGAGAGAATGAAGCAGAGTACGTTTGAATCGTTCGAGCGTATTGTTGATAAAGCGATTCAAGAGCGCGTTGATTTCGTATTACTAGCCGGGGATTTGTATGATGCGGAGACGAGAAGTTTGAGAGCGCAAGTGTTTGTGCGCGAGCAAATGAAGAGACTGTCGCAGTATGATATCCCTGTTTTTATTATTCACGGTAACCACGATCATTTAGGGGGAAGCTGGACAGCAATTGAGTTTCCGGAAAATGTTCATGTGTTTACGGAGCCTTATGTAGAAGAGAAATCATTTTATAAAAATGGTGAGTTGTTAGCTTCTATTTACGGGTTTAGTTATTTGCAGCAAGCGGTAACGGATAATATGACAGCGCAGTTTACGAAAATGAGTGATGCGCCTTTTCATATTGGCATGCTTCACGGAAGTGTGGAAGGAGATGCAGAGCATAATCGTTATGCACCGTTTCAAATTCGTGAGCTGAAAGAAAAGCAGTTTGATTATTGGGCTCTTGGTCATATACATAAACGTGAAATTTTATCAGAAGAGCCGTGCATTATTTATCCAGGTAATATACAAGGACGTCATCGTAAGGAGACAGGGGAAAAGGGTTCATACCTGATTGAACTCACGAAACAAGGAACGCACTGTTCATTTTTCCATACGGCGGATGTTGTGTGGGATGAGATAGAAGTGAATATTGATGGACTTGAAACTGTTGATGAACTTATGACGAGCGCATCGAGTGCGATGAATGAGTGCCGAAGAGAAGAGGAAGGGACGCTACTTACTGTCGTATTTACAGGACAAGGCCCACTTTCTCCTTATTTACGTGATGAAAAACGTGTGGAAGAGATCTTTCATATTTTAGCAGCTGGCGAAGAGCGAAAAGACTTCGTATATGCGATGAAGTGGAAAAATGAGACGGTTTCTTTTGCGGAAATCGAGCGTTTGAAAGAGGAAAATCATTTCGTCGGTAGTGTGCTGAAAGAGTTAGAAGCTTTCACCAATATGGACGGCGTATTGCGCAGTATTTGGACATCTCCTGTAGCGCGTAATAGTATTGAATCTTTTACAGAAGAAGAGAAGAAAGAGATTCAAAAGGAAGCAGAAAATATTATTTTAGAGCAATTATTCCAGCAAGAGAGGGATAAGAAATGAGAATTGAAAAACTCCATATTTATGGGTACGGAAAATTAGAAAATGTGGAAATGGATCTGTCAATGCTGACAGTGTTATACGGTGAAAATGAAGCGGGGAAATCGACAATTCGCTCATTTATGAAAAGTATTTTATTCGGTTTTCCAACGAGAGGACAGCGCCGTTATGAGCCGAAAGAAGGCGGCAAGTATGGCGGTGCGATGACTGTGCAAACAGAGAAGTACGGCCGTTTGAAAATTGAACGGTTGCCAAAGACGGCAGCTGGTGAGGTGACCGTTTATTTTGAAGACGGGAAAACGGGCAACGAGGAAATTTTACACGATATATTAAGCGGGATGAATGAAAGTTTATTTGAATCTGTCTTTTCATTTGATATGCACGGCCTTCAAAATATTCATCAGCTCGGCGAAGCGGATATCGGAAATTATTTATTTTCAGCAAGCGCAGTCGGAAGCGATGCGTTATTACAGCTAGATAAAAAGCTAGAAAAAGAAATGGATCAGCGTTTTAAGCCGAGTGGGCGTAAACCTGAAATTAACGTATCACTGCAAGAAATGAAGAAGCTTGAAGAGAAGATGAAAGAGTGGCAAGGGAAAATTGGCACGTATGAAAAGCAAGTGGAGCAGTTAAAAGAAAGTGAAGAGCAGCTAGCTTTTGTTCGCGTGGAAAAAGAGAGTGCAGAAAAGCGAAAGCAAGATTATGAAATATTAGCAGTGCTAGAGCCTCTCGTTATTGAAAAGCGTGCGCATGAGAAAGTGTTAGAAAACGAGGGCGGACAATTTCCTGTAAACGGGATGGCGCGCTATGAAGCGATTAAGGCGAAGATTGAGCCGCTTCAATTACAAGTGGATTCACTCCATAAGAAAATAGAGACTGTGCAAACGGAAATTGAATCGATTCAAATAGATGAAGAATTTTTACAAAAAGAAAGTTATGTAGAAGAACTTCGTATGCAGCATATGTCTTACGAAAATGCACGCCAAGAAATGCGTGATATAACAGGAACGATTACGAATATAAAAGAAGAACTGACAGAATTAGAGCAACAAATTGGTGCTACTTTTGAAAAAGAAACAGTTCTTTCGTTTGATATGAGTTTGGCAACGAAAGAGTTAATTACGCAAACGGTGCAAAAGGCGCGCGAACTAGAAACGCAAAAAGTACAGCTTGACGATCGTTTCAAAGTAGCGCAGGAGCAATTAGAAGAACAAGAAGAAAACATAAGACAGGTTAAGCACCAAATGTTAGCGGATGAAGAACGAAATACGCTAGTTGAGAAAGAAAAGTCATTCCAAGATGCGGCGTTTATCGGTATGGGCGCAGAGAGAATGAAGCGCAAGTATGAAGAGAAGGCAGGAGCGGCAGTGCAAAAGAAAAAACAGTGGCAAAGAGTTTGTCTTCTGTTACTTCTTATTAACACAGTCGTTTTATTCACAAGCTTATTTATAGACAACCGCCCGCTCTTATTTATTAGTGTCATTGTTTTTGTAGGGATTGTTCTTGCCCTCGTTTTATATAAAGATCCGTCAAGTGGATTACAAGAAGAGCTTCTTACTCTTCAGCAAAGTGCTGGTGGGAGACAAAGTGAAGAAGCAATGTCAGTTCGTTATCAATTAGAAAAAGATGAAGAGATACGTAAATTATTTGAGCGTGAGTCGTATAAGTTACAGCAAATGGAGCGAGCTTATGATAAAGTCGTTTCATCGTATGAGGAATGGGAGAGAGAAACGTTCCGCATTAGCGAACAAGTAAATGTGTATAAAGTGCGCTATATGTTCCCTGAATTTTATACGTATGCACACATATTGCCGGCGTTTGAGCGTATGGAAAAAATGCAGCAATTATATCGCGAGTTAGAGAAACAAAGTGAGCGGAAATCTTCATTATATGAAATGATTTCGCAATTTGAACATAAACTAGAAACTGTTATCGGTAGTGTGGAATATAGTAAGCTGCACGAGGCGCAAAGCCGTATGCAAAATGAGAAAGAAAAGCGCCAAACTTGTAAGCAGTTAAAAGAGAAGCTTGTGGAATGGCAAGAAGAATATGAGTTCATGCAAGAGCAATTGAAACAACTGTTAGTAGAACGAGATAGTTTATGGCATATCGCACATTCTACAGATGAAGAGATGTTTTTAGAAGCAGGTAAACTGGCAGAAAAACGTGAAGATGCTGAGCAGCAAGTCGGGCGTTTATTACCGCAAATTGATCTGTTAGAACAGCGTTTAACGAGTTTATCATTAGCTGAACATTATGAGGCTGACGGTTATGATGAAAAATTAAAGCAAGAAATGACAGCTGCGCAAAATTGTCTTATGAAAGAGAAAGAACTGACAGAGCGTATTGCGAAACATCGTATGGAAATCGCGAATTTAGAAGAAGGTAGTACGTACGGTGATTTACTGCACGAATGGGAAATGAAAAAAGCGCAAGTGCGTGAACAAGTGAAGAAGTGGGCTGCTTATGCGGCCGCAAAGACAGTATTAACGAAAACGAAGCAATATTATCATGAAGTACATCTTCCGCGTATTTTACAAAAATCAGAAGAGTATTTTGTCTATTTAACAGGCGGACGATATAGTAAAATCTTTTCACCGTCAGAGGCAGAACCGTTCATCGTTGAGCGTAACGACGGTATGCGTTTTTACAGTCATGAACTAAGCCAAGCGACAGCAGAGCAGTTATATTTATCGTTACGATTTGCATTAGCGAAAACATTTGAGCATGATTATCCGTTCATTATTGATGATAGTTTTGTACATTTTGATGCGGTAAGGACGAATCGTACAATTGAACTAATAAAGGAAATTGCGAAAGATAGACAAGTCATCTTCTTTACATGCCATGCGCATTTATTAACGTATTTTACAGAAAAACAGATTATAAAATTAACGCATAAGCGTAAAGAAAATGAGTTGTAGTATGCTATACTAAAAGTAATTGATATGGTGGAGGAATTCGAATGAAAAAGAAAATTGCAGAATATGAAGTTGGTGAACAAGTCGATGTTTTCTTGTTAATTAAAACAGCGACAAAAGGTTTAGCAAGCAATGGCAAACCATTTTTAACAGTAATCTTACAAGATCCAAGTGGAGATATTGAAGCGAAGCTATGGGACGTATCACCAGAAGTTGAGAAACAATATGTAGCAGAAACAATCGTTAAAGTAGCGGGTGATATTTTAAATTACAAAGGACGTATTCAATTACGTGTGAAACAAATCCGTGTTGCGAATGAAAATGAAGTGACAGATATCTCGGATTTCGTAGAAAAAGCACCAGTGAAAAAAGAAGATATGGTTGAAAAAATTACGCAATACATATTTGAAATGAGAAACCCGAACATTCAGCGTCTAACAAGGCATTTGTTAAATAAGCATCAAAACGAATTTTTAGAATATCCTGCAGCGACAAAGAACCATCACGAGTTCGTATCTGGACTAGCTTATCACGTCGTATCGATGCTTGATTTAGCGAAAGCTATTGCGGCTTTATACCCATCGTTAGATAAAGACTTACTATATGCAGGCGTTATTTTACATGACCTTGGTAAAGTAATCGAATTATCTGGCCCAATTTCCACAACATACACGTTAGAAGGAAATTTATTAGGCCACATTTCTATTATGGTGAACGAAATTGGTAAAGCAGCAGACGAGCTACAAATCGATGCAGAAGAAGTATTAATTCTTCAACACATCGTCCTTTCTCACCACGGAAAAGCAGAATGGGGTAGCCCAAAACCACCATTAGTAAAAGAAGCAGAAATTCTGCACTACATCGATAACTTAGATGCAAAAATGAACATGATGGACCGTGCATTAGGACGCACAAAACCAGGTGAATACACAGAGCGTGTCTTTGCACTTGATAATCGTTCGTTCTATAAACCGACGTTCCATAATTAAGATTGTGAATAAAGTGGCCTCATTAAGTGTTAATAAGCTTAGTGGGGCTGTTTTCTTTATTAAAAATGAAATAGTTAAAAAGATAGTACAGGATTTTCAGCTATTGAATACGCTAGAAAATTCCCATATAGATCAAGTTTAATTGAAGGGGTGAGAAAATATGGATAAAAAAGAGCCTGTTGAATTTATTGAAAAAGCTGGGGCCTGTATTGTTTCAAAAAATATAATAAATAAAACAGGAAAATTGAAATGGATATTGAGAGAGCAATCAATAGATGCGGTAGATAATGGTTGGAGATTTTTTTCAGAAATTGATGATGATGATTACATTAATAATCCTGATAATTTAGTAGTATGTGATTTTAATACTGTAGCAAATATTGAACCGGCTATTCTGGGAATATACGAACTACCAATAGGTAGTGATTTACAATTAGTTTCTGAAAATGGAAAAATAAGATTTATTGATAATTTAACTGGTAAAGAAGTTTGATGAGGATACGAAAATCTAAAGACAACAAGGTAAAATGGTTCGAGGAGATGTAAATTTAACAAGTGTGAGTTCATTAAATATCTTTGAAAAGAATGTGAAATATTATAATGAGCGAGGAACAAAGAGTAACCTTAAGACATTTAATTCTGAGACAGAAGCATGTGAATACTTCTATACTAGTTTAATTGAGATGTTAAAGGAATGGGTGTAATTTAAACCTGAAATAAAAGGGCATTTCCGTTTGGGGATGCCCTTTTATTTTATTAGCGTAATTGCACACACATAGGTTCTATTTGCAATTAAGCAGATTTTATTTCATACAAACATTGCTATACTAATCTAAAATTTCTGTATTTACATTTTTTTCTTTTTGTCTCATAATTTTAACCAGTAAGGAGATTGAAAATATGGGAGTTTGTGTAGACTTATTTAAAGAATATGAAAATAAAGAAGAAGTCGTTTATCGTTTTTTTCCTTGTGAAGATGAAGAAAAAGCAGGGAAAATTCAATTTAATAAACTAGAAAAAAAATCTGTAGAATTAGAACCAGCTAAAGGCGAAGGTGCAAATTATTATTTTCTTAAGGCAGTTGGCGCTATACAAAAACATGTAAGAAATTCACCTGATTTAGTTGAATTCCCTGAATTCTTATTTTCACAATCGTAAAAATAAGAACAAGCTCTCAGTATTGAGAGCTTGTTTTTATTTTATTATTACATATGTCGGACTTGCAGTAATATAGAATGTTTCGCCTTTACTATTATACACTTTATATTGTGGTGTTCCATTAACATTTACCTTTGCATCAATCCTAAACCTAAACCTAAACCTACAGTGCTAGCAACATCTTTATCCTGCATCAAGATTTAAGTAACTCCCTTTTTCAGCCCACACAATATAAGTTTCTGAATTCATTTTAATAAAAACACACGGCAATATGCCGCGAACAAAAACATTGAGTTAATCGATGGTGATGCGCTCATTCATATGATGAAGTTACGAATTTAGTATGTGGGGAATTTTTGAAATCAGATATGGACTTAATTCGTCATGAAATATTCGAATCTCGATTTGAAGGGATTTTTAAAACGGATTATAAAACAGCACATGATGCAACTTTAAGATCCGGTCGCCCTTGGAAAATACCTGATATAGATGCAGAATAAAAATGGAGGAGATACACTATGGCAATCCATATAACAATGAACAAAGAATTTGAAGATGAGGAAATAGTTGTATATCAATTTTATCCCTCGGAATATTCAGATAAAATAGGGAAAATGTATTTTCATAAAAAAGAGCAAATGTTTCATGAAATAGATCCAGTTCCGATAAAATCAGCTGCAACAAGTGAACATTACTTTCATTGTGCATGTAGTAGACTAATGAAATGCATCAAGAGTGGTGGAGAATTTTTGGAAGAAATGACATACGGAGTATAGCATAACAAACAAAGTTAAAAAAAACTGCTCAAATAAAGAGCCGGTTTCTTTTTCATACTGTTACTAGGTTAATAGACTTATACATAGACGTCATTTACAGTAACATCTTTACCCTGCCGAGAAGAGTATTATTGAAACGTAGATCATTAATCTATAAACCCTGCTGATTAATAATTGGAGGAAAAAATATGAAATACATGGCATATGTAGAAAAAATCGATGAGCTAATTGAAGAGGAAGTTACAATAAATATTAACGGTGTAGTGTTTACGGGATTCTCCACTGTTTGTTCATATAAAATTGAAGAAGGAAAAAGTTATCCTGTTATTCTCGACATTACAGTTTTCGATAATATTGAAATAAACGAAGGAATAGATGGAGTTAAAAGTTTAAAAAGAATTGATAATTCTTTTAAGTATCGTATTAGTGGAATGTTAAATCGTGGGTTTATTGATGCAGGGATTATTATTATAGATGAAGATGAAATATTCCCGGAACGCAGTAAATACTTTAACAAGTATGTTGAAATTGAAGTTGATAGAATTAACATTGAATTTTTAAAAGAAGACTAGTCATTTTCAACAATTTCAAACTAGAAATCAGGAAATTATTTTTCTCAGACAACTCCAAACATGAAATTCAATAAAAATAAAGGGGTCTTATTTATGGCAATATGTTTATTAATGACTAAAGAATTTGAGGATGAAGAGATAGTTGTTTATCAATACTATCCTTCTGAATCACCCACTAAAATAGGTAAGATGCACTATAATAAAAAGGAACGAATGTTTTATGATATAGAGCAAGCTCCAGTGGATTCATTAAATATGAGAGAACATTATTTTAATTGTACGTGTACTAGGATTGTGCGATGTCTTAGAAAGAACGAAGAATTTCCAGATAGCATGGCGTATGAAGCATAATAAACGAACAAAAAAAGAAGTCCAACAGGGCGGGTCTTATCTTACTTAACCTCATACCACCGACCACTACGATCAAGGTACCCTTTCACTTCATTAATTTTCCCATCTGGTGTTTCATAAGTGGAGAAAGATCCTGATTTGCTGATGTTGTGTTTTGCAGATGACGTTTTCAACTTTAATCTAGATTGACGGTTCTTTTCTCCACTAATGTTTTTTATATTTACTAAACCATTCTCTAGTCCAAAATGTTATGCAATAAAAAAATATCTCGAATTTGAGATAAATCTCTTGCTTTTTAATCACTTGAGTTGTAAAGTGATAGTAACGAAAGCGATTGAGTCATATGAAGAACATACACTCAGTTGCTTTCGATTAAAAAACAAAGTAACTTATTCAGTAAAAACTAAGATGAATTTACAAAAACATAATGAGGATAAATTGAAAAGCTAAGAAGCATATTATTTTTTAGGTATCACTTGACTAGTAAAATGAAACGGAGGAATTATCAATGTATGAAATTAAAGGGCATCATCACATTTCAATGGTTACAAAAAACGCGAGTGAGAATAACCATTTTTATAAAAACGTGCTTGGTTTACGCCGTGTGAAAATGACGGTAAACCAAGATGATCCGTCCATGTATCACTTATTTTACGGAGATAAAACAGGAAGTCCAGGTACAGAACTATCGTTTTTTGAAATGCCTTTAGTAGGAAAAACGTACCGTGGTACGAATGCAATTACGCGAATCGGATTACTCGTTCCGTCAGAGGAAAGCTTACATTACTGGAAAGAACGATTTGAGAAATTTGATGTGAAACATAGTGAAATGACAACATATGCAAATCGTCCTGCTTTACAATTTGAGGATGCTGAAGGTCTTCGCCTCGTGCTACTCGTTTCAAACGGAGAAAAAGTGGAGCACTGGGAAACTTGGGAGAAATCAGAAGTTCCTGCCGAACATCAAATTCAAGGAATGGGTTCTGTAGAAATGACAGTGCGTAGACTTGATAAACTGGCGAATACATTAACAGATATATTTGGTTATACAGAAGTTAGCCGAAGCGACGAAGAAGCGATTTTCCAGTCTATTAAAGGAGAAGCCTTCGGAGAAATCGTTGTGAAATATTTAGATGGTCCTACTGAAAAGCCAGGCCGCGGTAGCATTCATCATTTAGCAATTCGTGTAAAGAACGATGCAGAGCTTGCTTACTGGGAAGAACAGGTAATACAAAAAGGTTTCCATTCTTCAGGCATTATCGACCGTTTCTACTTTAAAAGCTTATATTTCCGTGAATCAAACGGAATCCTATTTGAAATTGCGACAGATGGACCAGGATTTACAGTTGATGGCGATGTAGAACATTTAGGAGAAAAACTTGATTTACCGCCGTTCTTAGAAGATCAGCGAGCAGAAATTGAAGCGAAATTAGCACCTATTGAAGAGAAAATATAAAGTGAAACTTTAATCATTGGGTGGGGGCTTTATCTCCAATGATTATTAGTTGAACCAATCGGGCTTTTACGGGCAGTTGATCCCAACCGAACTTCTTTGTTTTCTCTGAATTTTGAGGTGGGGATCTTACTGCCCGTTAATGCGGGATAAATTTAAAAACCATTGGAGGAATATAAAATGAACCAATTAAAAGGAATTCACCACGTTACAGCAATTACAAGTAGTGCAGAAAAGAACTATGAATTTTTCACTCACGTTTTAGGAATGCGTCTAGTTAAAAAAACAGTAAACCAAGATGATATTCAAACGTATCATTTATTCTTCGCAGATGATAAAGGTAGTGCAGGAACAGATATGACATTCTTTGATTTCCCAGGTGTTCCAAAAGGAGTACACGGTACAAATGAAATTTCAAAAACTTCATTCCGCGTTCCAACTGATGCAGCACTAGAGTATTGGGTGAAACGTTTCGACCGTCTTGAGGTGGAGCATACAGGAATTAAAGAGCAATTTGGTAAGAACACTCTTTCTTTCGTTGATTTTGATGATCAACACTATCAATTAATCTCAGATGAATTGGATAAAGGTGTGGAATCAGGTACACCTTGGCAAAACGGACCAGTTCCATTAGAATATGCAATTACTGGCTTAGGACCTGTATTTATCCGTATCGCGAACTTTAGTTTCTTTAAAGAAGTGTTAGAAAAAGTTCTATTATTTAAAGAGATTGCTCAAGAAGGAGAATTCTATTTATTTGAAGTAAATGAAGGTGGGAACGGTGCCTCTGTTATTGTAGAACATAATACGGTTCTTCCAGAAGCACAACAAGGATTTGGTACAGTACACCATGCTGCATTCCGCGTAGAAGATCGCGCTGTATTAGAAGAGTGGATTGAGAGAATAGGTAGCGTTGGACTTCCGTCATCTGGATATGTAAACCGTCACTTCTTCGAGTCATTATATGCAAGAGTTGCACCACAAATTTTATTTGAATTCGCAACAGACGGCCCAGGGTTTATGGGGGATGAGCCATACGAAACACTTGGCGAAAAATTATCTTTACCTCCATTCTTAGAGCCAAAACGTGAAGAAATCGAAAAATTAGTTCGTCCAATTGATACAGTGAGAAGTACGAAGGAATTTATTAAAGAGTAACAATAGAAATAATAAGTAGGAGAGCAAGTAGTTTTAGCTGATAGCTGGAACTGCTTGCTTTTTTATTTGGTCTATAAAATTTTCTGAAAAATGTTTCTCAAGTTTTTAAAATAGAAATATTTGGTATAATCCACTTAAATTATAAATTTTCTGACAATTATTTTTCAATGCATAGAAAAGAGGTGATAATATACAATTTTGATAATTGTATAAATATCCTAATTTTGTAAGTTTGAAGAAAAGGGGATGCGAGTGTATGGGAGCAGATGTAGTAACAAGGGAGCAAATGAAACATTCTTTAGATGATTGGTATCGTGTAATGTTGCAGCAAAATATAGAGAAAGCTACGGAGATGAAGGAAGAGATTGATAGTAAGATTAGTGGTTTGGACGTGGAGCAAGATGTATTGCTTTATCATACATTATTAAATTTTAGATATGATGCATTAGTTGATTGGATTTCAGTTAGAGAAGATAGCTTTGATAAAGTGGAATCTTTCGAAATTCCAACAGAAGGATTTTTAGCTTATTATTATCACTTTTTCAAAGGATTTCATTGCACATTAATTTCAAATTATAACGAAGCGAAAGAACAGTATGAACAAGCGGAGAAGTTATTGAAATATATTGCAGATCCGATAGAACATGCGGAGTTTCATTATCGGATGGGGAATTTCTATTATCAAAAATATGACCAGGTTCATGCGATAGATTACTTGAATAGGGCAAAAACAGCATTTTTGCAATATCCAGGCTATGAAATAAAAGTAGGATTATGTGAAAATGCTTTTGGACTATGTTGTGTAGACATAGATCACTATGAATTAGCGGAAGAGAACTTTAATTCTGCTATGGAAGTATTGCAAAAAGCGGATCAAAAAAAATATATGCTAATGGTTCGGCATAATTTAGCTTGGCTTTATGCTAGCCAAAATCTTTCAGAATTAGCGATTCGTCATATATCTGAGGTGACCAAAAATTACCCAGAACACTTTAAAGCCTTGTTTGTAGAAGCACGTGAATATTACAAATTAGGACGATATAATTTAGCGAATCCAATTGTTGAAAAAGGTTTAAATATTTGTGTTAATTTAGGAGAAAAAGAATTTCAACATCGGTTTAAAATTTTGAAAGAACTCAATGGGAAATCTTCAGTATCAATTATTGAAGATGTAATTTTAGAAGGACTTTCTTATTTTGAAAGAGAAAGATTATGGGATTGTATTCAAGAATACACTGAAATTTTAGCACTGAAATTTTATGAGTTTGATGATCATGTTAAGGCAAGTAAATATTTTTATATGAATAATAAGGCTCAAAAAAATATATTGGAAAAGGGAGCGTTAAAATAATGAAGAAATTTCGTTTGGCTATTGTTGGGACTGCATTAGTAGGGGTATTATCAATTGGATTCAATAGTTCTTTTACAAATCAAGCTGTAAATATAGGAGACACAGGAGGGGCACCAGCAAAACCAGACTACGTTAATATAGGAGACACAGGAGGGGCACCAGCAAAACCAGACTACGTTAATATAGGAGACACAGGCGGAGCACCAGCAGATAATAGAGGAGACGGCGGAGTAAGCCAACTATAATGATAAAGAAAGGGACTTCAACATGAAGTCCCTTTCTTTATCATTAGGGTATGTAGAGAAAAGAATTGACTTACTTTAAATGTGTAACTATAATGGTTACAAGATAACCATCACTAATAGAAGTAAGTAATATTTTTTTAGTATAATTGTAACTAACGTAGTTACAATTAAAATTAATCATAAAACAACCAAATAATGTAAAAACTTTAAATAGCAACAAGAGAAAGGAGACGGGAATTTTGAAACGGTTTAAATTTTATTTTATTAGCGGTATTGTGCTCGTTTTGTTAATCGTATGTAACTTCGTTGATAAGCCGATTGCAAAGGTTGGAGAAGTGAAAAATACTGTTATGATGAAGCTGAATACGAAAGAGAGTATGGCGCAAATTGATGGACAGACGATTTATTTTAAGCAAATTGGTGAGGGCAAGCCGCCTTTACTTATGCTTCACGGGTTTGGTGGTTCTTCAGATGGGTTTAGTGATATTTATCCGGAACTTGCACGAGATCACACGATTATCGCGGTTGATATTTTAGGATTTGGACGTTCTTCGAAGCCGGTTGATTTTCAGTATTCGTTCCCTGCGCAAGTGAATTTATATTATAAGTTAATGAAGAAACTCGGATACGATCAATTCGCAGTACTTGGTCATTCGATGGGCGGAGAGATGTCTCTAAATTTAGCGTATTTATATCCGGATGCAGTAACGCATCTCGTTTTAGCGGATTCTACAGGGATCGAGTCTTTCCAGCAAAAAGAAAGCTATGAAGTGCCGCCGCTATCAACGGATTTACAAACTGTAACAGAGATTACAGATTATAATAAAAATGCAGTGAAAAATAGTCGCGACGATAAAGAGCATTATGATCAGCTTACGAAAATGAGAGAGCGCCGCATCGCGATGGAGGCCGATAAAATTAAGGTGCCGACTTTAATTATATGGGGACGACACGATAAGAGCGTTTCTTGGAAAAATGGTGAACTGTATCATGAGCTATTTGCGAATAGTACGTTCCATATCATTGAAAAAGGATACCATGCACCGTTTCGCCAGGAACCAATAGAATTTATGGAATATGTACAAGCGTTCTTCGCGAAGAATCCGCAATAAATTTTAAGCATAAATCCACTTCTTTCCTCATACAGTGAAACTAATAAGGCTTGTCTAAGGAAAGGAATGAAGTTGCGTGGAAACTTTACCATGGTGGGTGTATCTTGTAATCGTCGGGATCGTATTAAGTGGCTACATGGTTTTATATACTTCAAAAAAAGAGCAAGAGATGGATAATGAGTTTATCGAAAAAGAAGGCGAAGTGTATATGAAGCGTTTAGAAGAAGAGCGAGAGAAACGGAATCAGGATACTGATAAGGATTCGGTATTGCTTTAATAGAAATTTTGAAAGGCTATCACCTAGTAGAATTTTATATCTAGGTGATAGCCTTTTTCTTCTGGGGGAGCAGGTTATATAAGTTTAACTTTACATGTATACGAGATTCATCATGAACTTTTATAAATGGTATTTATATATTTTTTTACTCATAAGAATGGAACTAGCGCAGTATTTACTGGGGGGGATTAACAATGCATAGGGATGAAACATCATTACATCCTGATACAGGTGTTACATCTGTAATGTTTGTTGAGCGTTCATTAAATGAAATTCGTTTTTGGTCTAGAATCATGAAGGAGCATTCTTTTTTTCTTCGCTTAGGGTTTAGATGTGAGGATACTCAACTAATCGAAGAGGCTAATCAATTTTATCGATTGTTTGAACATATCGAACAAATAGCGCATTCCTATACAAATGAAACAGATCCTGAGCAAATAAAAAGATTTAATTCAGAAGTACAACAAGCCGCAACTAATATTTGGGGATTTAAACGAAAAATTTTAGGATTAATTCTCACATGTAAATTGCCAGGACAAAATAACTTTCCATTGTTAGTTGACCATACGAGTAGGGAAGCTGATTATTTTAGAAAACGTTTAATACAATTAAATGAAGGTAAATTAGATGCTCTTCCTGATGCTATTATTAAAGAAAATGTTTTCTTTTTAAGGATTATGGCAGACCATGCTAAATTTATTGGTCATCTTCTTGATCCATCGGAAAGAAAGCTTGTAGACACAGCGCGGAATTTTAGCAATGATTTTGATGAATTGATGTATCAAGCAATTGACTTAGAATCTATGAAACCACAATCTCAAACAGTCCCACTTTTAGATCAATTTTTAGATCAAAATCGTGTGTCGGTTGCATCTCTTCGGGATTTTAAGAAAACAGCACGTGATTTAATTGAGCAATGTAAAATAAAGAGTATCATTCATCCATTATTAGCAGATCACGTTTTCCGTGAAGCTGATAGATTTCTTGAAATAATTGATATGTTTGATACTCATCTTACAAATATTCAATCACAACCTAGATATTAGAAGATAAGGAAAGATACTATTTTACTTTCAGCTGAGAAGTTAACAATTTATTGTTAGCTTCTTTTCTTTTTGATGAAAAAGTTTAAAAATGAAACTTTGCGTTATTCTTTCTGGAGAATGATAAGAAGGAATAGCGTATTTTTTATGTCTCCTCCTGTATTTACTAGTGTTCATTAGTTGTATTATTGTTCGGGAAATTATTATAGAAGAAAAGTATATAAAACCAGCGTGATATAAAGTATGAAATAGCGCCATTTTACTATGTAACGCAAAAGTTGCACTACCTACGCAACGACAACTCGCTTTACTCTTCATTAGTTATTTGCCCATACTAGACGTAGAGAGGTGATAAACACAGTATGATTTTTAGTGAACGCTTGAAACGAGAACGAGAAAAACGAAATTGATCGCAACATGATTTGGCTGAAAAAATTCATGTAAGTAGACAATCTGTTTCGAAATGGGAGACGGGAAAGAACTATCCGAGCATTGAAATTATTATTCATCTAAGTGATCTGTTCGGTATTACGATTGATGAGTTGCTAAGGAGTGATGAAGAGTTGACGCAAAAAGTAATTAACGATAGCAAACAATTAGCATATCCAAAATGGAAGGTGTTTTTCGATAGTTTATTTATGATGGGCGTATTTTTATTTCTTACAAAAATCGTTGTATGGACGCTAAATAAGTTTGCCGGAGCGAGCATTACACTTGTAGCAGATGCACCGTATGTAATGAATTTTTTACCCCTCATATTAATGGTTATAGGTGGCACGGCTTCTGATAAGTTGAAGAAAATATATAGATAGAGGAAATAATTTCTCCGCACTAGCTGTTCTTTCTACTCAAATTGTGTACTATAAAGGATAGGATGACATAAAGAAGGGGACATTTAGAATGGAATTTCATGAACAGAAGATTTTGCCGGCAGTGAGGCAAATTAAAGATTTGGAAAAGCTATTACATAGTTCATATGAGTATATTGTTATTTTAGATATTCATGTTGGTCAATTGAAGAGTGTTGTGTCACTTGCGAAGCAGCATAGTAAAAAGGTGTTTTTACATGTTGATTTGATCCATGGATTACAAAGTGATGGGCATGCGACGGAGTTTTTATGCCAAGAATATAAACCGTACGGGTTACTGTCGACAAAGGCGAGCGTGATTATGAAGGCGAAGCAAAAGGGTGTCGTCTCAATTCAACGCATCTTTTTAATTGATTCTAGCGCGATGGAAAAGAGCTGTAATTTGCTAGAAAAGACGAAGCCGGATTATATAGAGGTGCTTCCTGGTGCGCTAACGGATGTGATTGCTGAAGTGAAAGAGCGTACTGGTGTCCCGATTTTAGCGGGTGGTTTCATTCGTACTGTGCAAGATGTTGAAAGAGCTTTAAGTGCTGGTGCGACAGCAATTACGACATCAAAAAAAGAACTATGGAAACATTACCAAAAAAAGTGACGAAAATGTGAAAAAATTCTGTTGACACCGCTTTCATGAAAGGTTAACATTATAGACAAGTTAATAAACGTGACGGAGAAAAGAAGAGATCCACATTTTATTGTTTCTATATATTTTTATATAGAAGCATGTAAGCTGTGGATCTTTTTCTTTTGAAAAAACGAATGGCCATTCATTTTACCTCTATCACATTTGAACGCATTTAAATTGATTGTGGAGGGATTTTATGTCAGCATTTTTAGGGGAATTAATAGGGACAGCGTTGTTAATCGTACTTGGTGGCGGCGTTTGTGCTGGTGTAAGTTTAAAGAAATCGTTTGCGAAAGATTCTGGATGGATTGTTATTACAATGGGCTGGGGCTTAGCAGTTGCTATGGCAGCGTATGCAGTTGGATCAATTAGTGGGGCACATTTGAATCCGGCTTTAACGATAGGACTAGCATTTAAGGGAGCGTTCCCATGGAGTGACGTACCAGGTTATATCGCAGCACAAATGATTGGGGCAATTATCGGGGCAGTTATCGTATATTTACATTACTTACCACACTGGAAAGAAACAGAAGATCCAGGAACAAAGTTAGGCGTATTTGCAACAGGTCCAGCAATTCCGAACACATTTGCAAACCTTTTAAGTGAAATGATTGGAACATTCGTTTTAGTATTTGGTATATTAGCAATTGGAGCAAATAAATTTGCAGATGGTTTAAATCCATTTATCGTAGGTTTCTTAATTGTAAGTATTGGTTTATCATTAGGTGGAACGACAGGATACGCGATTAACCCGGCTCGTGATTTAGGTCCGCGTATCGCACACTTCTTCCTTCCGATTGCAGGAAAAGGCGGTTCGAACTGGAAGTATGCATGGATTCCAGTAGTTGGTCCAATTCTAGGTGGATCACTTGCAGGATTATTCCATCAAGTTGTATTTGAAGGAAAACAAAATGCAGCACTTATTTATGTGATTATTGCAACTGTGATTGTACTAGCAATCTCTTATATGACAAGTAAAAAAAGTGAAAGCACTACAAATAGTAGAAAAGTAGCATAGGGGGAAACCATTATGAAAAAATATATTCTTTCTTTAGACCAAGGAACAACTAGCTCACGCGCAATTCTTTTCAATAAAAAAGGTGAAATTGTTCATTCAGCTCAAAAAGAGTTTACACAACATTTTCCAAAGCCAGGGTGGGTAGAGCATAACGCACAAGAAATTTGGGGATCTATTTTAGCAGTTATCGCAACTTGCTTAAGTGAAGCAGATGTAAAACCAGAACAAATTGCTGGTATCGGTATTACGAACCAACGTGAAACAGCGGTTGTATGGGATAAAACGACTGGAAAACCAATTTACAACGCAATCGTATGGCAATCTCGTCAAACAGTTGAAATTTGTGATGAGCTAAAAGAAAAAGGTTATAGCGAAATGGTTCGCGAAAAAACAGGTCTTTTAATTGACGCATATTTCTCTGGTACGAAAGTAAAATGGATTTTAGATAATGTTGAAGGTGCAAGAGAAAAAGCAGAAAACGGCGATCTATTATTCGKAACAATTGATACGTGGCTTGTATGGAAATTGTCCGGCGGCAAAGCGCACGTAACGGATTACTCAAATGCATCACGTACATTAATGTTTAACATTCACGACTTACAGTGGGATGATGAGCTTCTAGACATGTTAACAGTGCCAAAGAGCATGCTTCCAGAAGTACGTCCATCATCTGAAATATATGGAGAAACAATTGATTATCACTTCTTCGGTCAAAATATACCGATTGCAGGTGTAGCTGGTGACCAGCAAGCAGCATTATTTGGACAAGCTTGTTTCGGTGAAGGTATGGCGAAGAACACTTACGGAACTGGTTGCTTCATGTTAATGAACACAGGAGAAAAAGCAGTAGCTTCTGAGCATGGCCTATTAACAACAATTGCATGGGGTATAGATGGTAAAGTAAACTATGCATTAGAAGGAAGTATTTTCGTAGCAGGCTCTGCAATTCAGTGGTTACGTGACGGAATGCGCATGTTTAAAGATGCAAGTGAGAGTGAAGTATATGCTTCTCGCGTTGAATCAACTGACGGTGTATACGTGGTACCAGCATTCGTAGGATTAGGTACACCGTACTGGGATAGTGAAGTACGCGGCGCTATGTTTGGTGTAACGCGCGGTACGACGAAAGAGCATTTCATTCGTGCAACACTAGAATCTTTAGCGTACCAAACGAAAGATGTATTATGTGCAATGGAAGCAGATTCAGGCATTGAACTGAAAACATTACGCGTTGATGGCGGAGCAGTTAAAAATAACTTCTTAATGAAGTTCCAAAGTGATATTTTAGATGTTCCTGTAGAGCGTCCAGTAATCAATGAAACGACAGCTTTAGGTGCAGCATACTTAGCTGGTCTTGCGGTTGGATATTGGAAAAACCAAGATGAAATTAAAGAACAGTGGCATATGGACAAACGCTTTGAACCAACGATGGAAGCGAAAACAAGCGAAGAGCTATATGCTGGATGGAAAAAAGCGATTGAAGCAACAAAAGCTTTCAAATAATCATAAACAGTGTTATAATGGTGACAAGTTAATAATTCGGTAGGAGATTTGGAGAGACCACAACACGCTATAGAGGCGAAATCTATAGCGGAGTTCGTGGTCTCTTTTTTCGTTATCAAAGGGAGGAATTACCATGAAATTTTCAAGTAAACAACGTAAAGACGTATTAAACGGAGTAAATAAACAAGAGTTAGATGTGATCGTAATTGGTGGAGGTATTACTGGTTCTGGTATTGCATTAGATGGAGCAACACGCGGGTTATCAACAATTGTGTTTGAAATGCAGGACTTTGCAGCAGGTACATCAAGTCGTTCAACGAAGCTTGTACACGGTGGTCTACGTTATTTAAAACAACTTGAAGTGAAAATGGTAGCAGAGGTGGGGAAAGAGCGTGCAATCGTATATGAGAACGGTCCCCATGTAACAACACCAGAGTGGATGTTACTTCCGTTCCATACAGGCGGTACGTTCGGATCATTCAGTACATCAATTGGTCTTCGTGTATATGACTTCTTAGCAGGTGTAAAACGAAGCGAGCGCAGAAAAATGTTTAACCGTGAAGAAACATTAAACAAAGAGCCTCTTGTAAAAAAAGAAGGACTAAAGGGCGGCGGTTACTACGTAGAATATCGTACAGACGATGCGCGTCTTACAATTGAAGTAATGAAAGAAGCGATTGAACACGGTGCGAAAGCTGTTAACTACGCAAAAGTAGACAGTTTCTTATATAAAGATGGAAAAGTATGCGGTGTACGTGTAATCGATTTACTAGATGGCGAAGTATATGAAGTGTACGGTAAGAAAATTGTAAACGCAGCTGGCCCTTGGGTAGATACACTTCGTGAAAAAGATAACTCGAAAAAAGGGAAAGTACTTCAGTTATCAAAAGGTGTGCATTTAGTAATTGACCAAAAACGTTTCCCATTAGGGCAAGCTATTTACTTCGATACACCAGATAAACGTATGGTGTTCGCGATTCCTCGCGGCGGAAAAACATACGTAGGTACAACAGATACGTTCTATGATAAAGACGCAGCTGTACCGCACATGACAACAGAAGATCGCACATATATCATTAACGCGATTAACTACATGTTCCCAAGTGTAAAAATTACAGAAAAAGATGTGGAGTCAAGCTGGGCTGGTGTACGTCCGTTAATTTATGAAGAAGGTAAGAATGCATCTGAAATTTCTCGTAAAGATGAAATTTGGACTTCTGAATCTGGTTTAATTACAATCGCAGGTGGTAAATTAACAGGATACCGTAAAATGGCTGAAATGGTAGTAGACTACGTAACGAACCTACTACAAAAAGAAGGTCATAGTGCATATCCGAAGAGCGATACGAAACATATGCCAATCTCTGGTGGACATGTAAGTGGTTCACACGGATTCCCAGCATTCGTTGCGAAAAAAGCAGATGAGGGTACGAAATCTGGTTTAACGAAAGCACAAGCAGAAGAATTTGCGAAATTCTATGGCTCTAACGTTGACGTACTGTTCGACTTAGCGAAAAAACATAAAGACGAAGCGAAAGAATACAACATGCCGCTAGACGTTCTAATCCCACTTGTATACGCAATGGATTACGAAATGACAGCAAAACCAGTTGACTTCTTCGTACGCCGCAGAGGCGCTGTGTTCTTCAACATCCACTGGGTATACGAGTGGAAAGAAGCAGTAATCAACTACATGGCTGCGAAACTAGGCTGGAGCAAAGAAGAGCAAATGAAATACACAGCTGAATTAGAAAAAGCATTAACAGACGCTGTCATTCCTGTAGATCAACAAGAACAAGCAGCTGCATTAGCGTAAAATAGAGAAACACCTGAAGAGAACCTCTTCAGGTGTTTTTTATCCTTTTCGGCAAGAAGGCTCCATCTGATTTGTGTTACGGGTGAAACCCAACAATTCAGGTGGAGATGAATTGCCGTCAGAAGGTAGTCTGAACTCTTTTGTTTTTTTGTCTTACGATACAATCTGCCCTTAGATAAGGAGGGAATATATCTTAAGATAACGAAATTGGATAATAATCATCATTTGTTGACCTTGACTAAAAATAAATAAAATGTGTTACAATGATGATAGAGTATATAGTATGAATTTTGCATAAAATAAAGAAGACAGAAGCCTGAGAAACTTCTGCCTTGTGTAACCTAACTTACTATTGTGGTGGTAGTAGATGCGGTTATAAGACAATTACATTAACGTTTTAGCCGAGAACCGCCCTTACCTTTTCCACGAAGCAGGGTGGTTCTCGCTTTTTTGTATACAGAAATTAGCCACGGACCGACGTATCTTCTACCGATGACAACGCCAGCTCCGGTTAGGATACCATACACTAATTTAATTACAAACATCGCGATCATTCTATCACCTCCCCCCTTTTTTCAAAATGGAAGAGATGATTATCACACCTACTAGTTATAGCTTATTAAGTTACATTTCAATTGTATTATGTTTTAAAATAGGGAACAAGACAAATGAATACGGATATGAGGTGCAGCATGAAAAAATTAATTACTTATGACCCTGAAATCCAGATGGCATATCTGTATGTAATTCCATTCACTTCAGAAATTGAGATTGAATCGACTGAAGAGTTGGAAGAAAATCCAAAACTGAATGTAGATATAGATCAATTTGATCGTATAGTGGGGATTGAGTTTTTTGGAGAAAATGCTCGTAAATTAAAAGGATTAACAAATAGAAGTAAAATATATAAAAAGAAAGCTTCAAATGATAATAAATACATATACTCATTTAGAATTTCTCAGGATATTCATTTGCAAAAAGTGTTATTTCAAAACGTTGTATTTTATTTTGCAGATAAGAAGTATGAAGAATTTATTGGTTTTGATATTATCAAGCCATCTTTGTATGACCATGAAATATTAGATTCTTTAAGTGAGTGTTAGGAGGGAAGAGGACTCGATTGAATGGGTTCTCTTTTTCATTTAGCGATGAGGGGAATCTTGACGATAGAAAACTAACACAAAATCCTTATTGCAAACTTAAAAAGCGCCTTGGGAGAGAGGCGCTTTTTAAGTTTGCAATAAGGATTTTTTTTATAAATTTATAAAACTTTTCCATACAGTACGTCGTCTAATATATGGGAAGGAGGAAATGATGTGGATGAATTAACGGTAGAAGCGTTTGAAATAGAAGATAAGGAACTCCTTATCGATGAAATCATGAACAAGTATGGACAAGAAGTCTTACAACTTGTGTATTCATATGTAAATAATAAAGAGGTTGCTGAGGATGTAACGCAAGATATATTTGTGAAATGTTATAAATCTCTTCATACATACAAAGGGAAGTCGAATGTGAAAACGTGGTTATGGAGAATTGCGATTAATCAATGTAAGGACTATATAAAGAGTTGGTATAACAAAAAGGTGATCGTGGCAGAGGATGAATCTGCTTATATTGGGGTTCAAAATGATAGTGTCGAACAAATTGTCATTCAAAATGCGGAGGACCGTGAGCTCGCTTCTGCAGTAATGAATTTACCGATAAAATATCGAGAAGTTATTTATCTATTTTATTATGAAGAATTATCAATTAAAGAGATTGCTATTGTAATAGACGTGAAAGAAAACACGATAAAAACGAGACTGAAAAAAGCGAAGGAGCTTGTGAAGAAAGGATTGGAGGAATAATCAAATGGAAGATCGATTAAAAGGCCTGCGAAAATCAATGGAGAATACAACGTTTAAACATTTGAGTTTTTCTGATCAACACCGAAAGCGGGTGCGCGAAAAAATCAATGCATCACACGAAAAGGAAGAGGACATCTCTTTAGCCATTTTACAACTCCTCAGTAATGAAAAAACAGGATACGAATTGTCACAGCTGTTACGAGGGAGAGGGATTCGAAAATTCGAAGGAAATGAAGGTTTTTTATATACCGTATTACATCGTCTAGAACAGAATCGTTTTATTCAATCTAGCTGGGATCATGCAGGAGCAAAATATTATCAATTAAATGATAAAGGAAGAAAGATGCTGCGAAAGGCAGAAAAAAATGTTACGAAGGTACAATTTATATTAAAAGGCTTAGTACAGGAGTGAGGAGAAATTGAATAAAAAAGGGGAGCGTTTTGTAAGCGAGGTTACGAATCATATTAAATCAAAAGAAGCGAAAGATTTTGTAGCAACTGAACTAGAGTTTCACTTAAAACAGGCAAAGAACACATGGATAGAAAAAGGATTAAGTGAGGAAGTTGCTGAAAATAAAGCTGTGGAACAAATGGGAAGTCCAATTAAACTAGGGCAGGAGCTTAATAAACTGCATAAGCCAAAGGTGGATTGGTTCTTACTTATTTTATTAGTGGCTGCTATGGGGTTAGGGTTTTTACCGGTTATAGCTTTTGGATATATGAATGATTTACTAATGAATAAAGTGATATCTGTTATTCTCGGTATTGCAACAGTTGTAGTTATGATGCTGACTGATTATCGGAAGTTAGAAAGATTCGGGTGGCTGTTTTATACAATTGGGGCACTTATCTTGCTAATATTAAATTATTTTCCGAACGTTTTGGTGGCTGGAGAACCGTTAATAAAAATTGGTCCCGTTGCAATTAGTCGTTTAATGGCAGTGCCGTTCTTTTTTCTAGCTTGGGCTTCTTTTTTCAATAATAGTAGGTTGAAAGTTAGGTATCTTGTCGCCCTATATTTATTTTCTCTGTATTTATTCTTAATTGGAGCCGCTTTTTCAACGATGTTTATTTATATCACGATGGTCTTCGTTATGCTTTGGTGGAGTAAATTAGGAAAGAAAACGGCAGTGATTATTACAGCTGTGCCCATTTGCTTATTTGTTATTAGGATGTCCTTTTCCTTACATTCAGTGAAAAATTACTACTGGCCTACCTTTTTAGCATATATAAATCCAGAGCGTGATGCACGTGGCGCAGGGTTTATGTATATACGTTTAAAAGAGGCGGTGTCGTCAGCAGGTTGGTTTGGTACAGCTGGAGATACAAGGTTCATCCCTGCTGGAGATACTGATTTTGTATTTGCAAGTTTGACTTACTATTATGGGTATTGGCTTGCGCTAATTCTTGTCTTCGTTCTTTCGCTTTTTGTAGTAAGATTAATAGTCATCTCTTATAAAATAAATGATCGGTATGGTAAATTGCTGCTTGTTGGTGGAGTGACTCTTTTTGTATTTCAGTTCATTTATAATGTTGGAATGATACTAGGATTATTGCCGATTGCTGCTATATCCTTACCTTTTATTAGTTACGGATTAACGCCGACTGTATTTCATGCGCTTATAATGGGGATCGTGCTGAGTGTATATCGGCGTAAGGATATTTCATTTAGAATGAGAAAAACACCTTAATATTTATAAAAGTTGTCTATAAAAGTATTCATTATTATGATCAAGTACAAACGTAAATAGATAGTAGAAGAGGGTTATGATAAATAACCCTCTTTTCGTGTTTAAATAAGTGCACTCTCTTTAATAGAAATACATAATTCAGAACGAGAGATTGATTCAGCTAGTTGTTGTAAATAGGAGTATTCTTCCGCATTTTTTTCGGAAGTGTTAGGATCTAATAAAGGTGAAGATAGAAGTACATTCAGTGTAAGTATGTCTGCATCATGAGAAGTGATGTTATAACCTGCAAATACTGGGCGTTTTAAGTCTTTTACTGTTTGAATCATTTTATGGAATTTCGTAACACTTATACGGATTGTTGCTAGTGGAAAACATTTTTCGCTAGGGTTATCGATAGTCTTTCTAATTTTATAATCGTATACGTAATAGTACTTTTCTTGTTCTTCTAGTTTTTGCAATTCTTTCGTTAATAAATGGTATGTATCTGTAAGACCGGTTGTGAGTGCATCGTGTTCTGCGCCAACTAATAATGTGATAGGTCTTGGTGATGAGATTGAGAGAGGGCGGATGTTTAGGGCGGTAAAAGTAGGATTAGATTGTAAAATGTTATGTAATTTTTCGGTAGGAAACACGCCGTCATAAATAGCAATAAAATAATGGTTCATCTTGTCACTCCTTAGCTTTTTCTAAACTGATATATTCTACTTTTAAGGTATAAATCCTGCACAAAAAAGAAACACCTTGATTAGTATCAAGGTGTAATAAGCTCAAAACTCTCCGAATCAGCCCCAAGTATAAAAGGACTAACCTCGCCAACGCTATAAAGTTGCAATTCATGCATTGCGCGCGTGCAAGCAGTGTAGAACAATCTACGAACGCTCTCATCGCTGTACACATCCTTAGAAGCATCGTAAATAATAACAGCATCAAATTCGATACCTTTCGCTAAGTAAGCAGGGATCACGACAATGCCTTGCTCATACTCGGCTGAGTTACTTTTCACAAGTTTAATATTGTCGATATGACGAAGTGCTTCGTAGGCAGCGGCGCTTTCAGCTGCAGATTTACATATAATTGCGATCGTATTGTGCTGCTCTTTTTGTAGTTCAGCAACTTTGGCAGTAATATGCTCGTGCAGTTCGCTGTCATTTGATACTTTCGTCACTGTAGGTTTCTCACCGTCACGTTCAAAGGCGTGAATGTTCTTGCCCTCCGGTACGAGAGTGCGTGTAAATTCAATAATTGGTTTTGTTGAGCGATAGCTACGAGTTAAGTTGATGCCGTTCGTTTCATCTGGTCCGTATAAGCTAGTAAGTGTGTTGAAATTCACTGCTTCACTCGCATGGGCAAATATCGCTTGGTTAAAGTCTCCGAGTACAGTCATTCTTGCAGCAGGGAAGAGACGTTTTAAAAACTCAAATTGAAACGGTGAATAATCTTGTGCTTCGTCTACGAGTACATGTTTAATCGATCTATTCGTTTGGAAGCCTTCAATTAATTCTTTTAACAGTAAAAATGGAGTCGCATCCTCGTAATATAGCTTTCCTTCATCAAGCATGTTTACTGTTAAGGAGCAAATATCGTCCCACTCTTTCGGTTTTTCCCCAGCAACCCATGATGCATCTGTGAAGAGTTGTTTATATATGCCTGTGAAGTTGATGAAGCGCAATGTTTGAACACCTTTACGAAGCGGCTTCAATTTTTTACGGACAATCATACGTCCAAGTACTTTCGTTTCTTTCTCAAAATCATTAAAGGAGTTGTCGTCAAACTCGCCTTTTTTCTGTAAATATTTATAAGCCTTTTGATATTCATCTTTACTCAGTAATTCAATTTCCTCTTCTACCCAAGGCTTTTTCAGCTCTGTTTTTTCAATTGCATCTATTTGTTTATTTAGCCAATCTGTTAACTTTTCAATTCGATTATGGAAACGGAGGGAGGAGTCAGTGCTGTAAAATTGTTCTGTAATTTCTTTAGCAGAAACAATTAACTTTCCTCTAAATTTCATTCCTCTAAATAACATGCCTGAAGATTCAAGAGATTGTCTGTACGTTCTAATCATTTCAAAAAATTGAGTGGATGCTTTAAAGCGAATGCTCGCATTTCTCGTTTTATAGGTAGGGCTATTCGTTTCAGTTAACATATATTCTAATTGTTCATAAGGGTCTTCAACATCAAATGACTTACTGAGTCTATGGTTTAAATATTCTTGGAATGTCACTTGCTGCATATTTTCTTCACCGAGTTCAGGTAGTACGTTAGATACGTAGCTGTTGAACATAGAGTTAGGGGAGAAGAGAATAATTTGATCAGCTTTTAACCATTCGCGATATTTATATAGTAAGTAAGCGATTCGTTGCAGGGCAGCTGACGTTTTACCGCTACCAGCAGCTCCTTGCACGATAAGGAGTCGGCCTTCATCGTGACGAATAATTTCATTTTGCTCGCGCTGAATCGTAGCAACGATGCTTTGCATATGTTTATTCGTACCTTTTCCAAGCGCTTGTTGCAAGATTTCATCACCAATTGTAAGGCTCGTATCGAACATAGAATCAATCTCGCCATTTTGAATAATGTATTGTAATTTTTTCTCCACATTACCGTGGATTACGCCTCCTGGTGTACTGTATTCAGCCGGTCCTGGTGGATAATCGTAGTACACACTCGAAATAGGTGCGCGCCAGTCATATATAAGAAAGTTTTCTCCGCTTGCATCAGTAAGTGTAGCTACGCCGATATAAATTTTCTCCGCAGCAGATTCTCCTTCTTCTTTAAAATCAATTCGTCCGAAATAAGGTGCTTTATGCATACGTCTTAATGCGGCAAGTCGATTAAAGGTGTGCTTATGGGTAATTTGTGTGACAGCTAGTGACTGAGCTTGTTGTCTCAAGTTGATAACTGTTTCAAGATAATCATCGAAAGTATCAGTATTCACTTTCACGTCATCCCAAAAGTGTTTACGAATATTGATTACTTCTGCCCGACGTCTGCCAGTTTCGTTTTCCAGTTTATCAATTTGCTCCGTAATCGTTTCTATTACGGTATCCAATCGTTTTTGCTCTAAATCAAGTTTTTTGTTCATACGTAAGCACTCCTTTAAAAGTGAAAAATAGAGGTTGACTGAAGATGTGTTTTGGTGTACAATTAAGATACGGATAAATACGTTCTGTGTATTTTCGGAAACGTGTTTCTGTACTAATTTAACATAGTTTCTTAATTTAATCAATGATAATAAGATAAACCTTGGTTCCGTGTGGCGTGAATCGAGGTTTTTTTGTGTTTTTCTTTAAGGGAGAATTGTAATTTTATTGAGAAGAATGTAAGTAAACCAAAGGAGAAAATCGGGAATAGGGGGATACTGATGGAAAAATATTTTGAGGAAGCACATCGTTTTTGTTCTTGTAATAGAAAGCACTTAGAAAAGGATGTTATATGTGGTTGTTTCTATTGTTTAGAAATTTTCCATCCAGAAAAAATTACAGAGTGGTGGGATGATGATAACACAGCAGTTTGTCCGCATTGCGGGATTGATTCTATTATCGGAGAAAGTTCTGGATTTAAAATAAAAGAAACGTTTTTAAGTGAAATGCATAAAAGATGGTTTTAGTTAAATGAATGACAAAATCAACTTTCGTTAATGAAGAGGATACATAAAAAAGCTCGGGCTAATCCCGAGCTTTTCATTATTTCTTTTCGTCTTTCTTAGCGTCAGCTTTTTGCTCTTTGAAAAGATCTTTTAAATCTTTATCTTCAACTTTTACGTCAGCTTTTTTGATTTCTTTCATCATAAGATCGTTCATGAATTCAGCGTCTTGTGCTTTCTTCGCAACTAACTCTTTTTTCAGGTCAGCTTTTGATTGCTCGAATGATTTTTCTGGCTCTTTAATGTCTGTAACTTTAATGATGTGGTAACCGAATTGTGTTTTTACAGGTTCGCTTACTTCATCTTTTTTCAGTTTATAAGCAGCATCTTCGAATTCTTTAACCATTTTACCATGTTCGAAGAATCCTAAGTCGCCACCTTTTTCTTTTGAACCAGTATCTTCAGAGTATTGTTTCGCTAACTCTTCGAAAGATTTACCTTGTCCAAGTTCCTCTTTAACTTTTTTCGCAGTCGCTTCATCTTTTACAAGAATGTGGCTTGCTTTAACTTCAGGCTTGTAGTTATCTTTTAATTCTTTATCAGTGATTGTTTTCTCGATAGCTTTTTCTTGAGCTAATTGAGCACGCACACCAGTTTTTAAAGTTTCTTCTTTAATACCTTGTTGTTTTAATAGTGTATCGAATTGATCACCGTATTGTTTTTTCATTTCATCGAACTTTTTGTCTACTTCTTTGTCTTCAACTTTGTAGTTTTTAATAAGTACTTTTTCCATAACCATGTTGTTTAGTACTTGTTTACCAGCTTGTGTCTTCATTTGATTGTAGAACTCGTCTTTTGTAATGTCACCAGCTTTAGATGTAACGATTTTGTCTGATGATGATCCTGTTCCACATGCTGATAATGCGATTACACTTGTTGCGGCTAAGGCAAGCATAGCTTTCTTCATTCGATAAACACTCCTACTATTATGTATTTTTAATTTATCCTACACCAATGAATTTTAGTTCATAAGAGCCCGATTAAGTCTCACTGATACTTTTGCTTTGTATATTGGTAAAGCGCGCTTAACAGGGCTTACCGAGGCTGAGGATAAAGTTAAGATGCGTGTCATTTATTTCATAGTATAAGCAATATGTACAAAATTTAATATATCATATTTCGACTCGATTTCATATTGATAAAGAAAATTTAACCAGTGCGTGTCAGATTTTGAAGGTGTTCCATATTGGGCGCATGCCGCATATACAGAAAAGAGGAGGGGATGGGGATGAATTCTCAACTTATTTTATTACTTGTACTGTTTATTTTATTGGTTATAGTAGGTATAATTTGCTTATAGAGGAAAAAAGTGAGGAAGGGGCTTCCTTCCTCACTTTCCATGAAATATAATTTCTATATAACTAGAAATTAATAAAATTGTTATACATACATTAATAACCCGAAAGACACCGGGTTGGCGGCTCGCAGCTATTTGTTTTCGTTCACACAGTGTATGTGTCATGAAATTCGTGTAAAATATAACAAGAAGTGCGAATGCGACAAAAACAACTGTTATAAGTGTCATGAGGCGAGACCTCCTTTTGGTAAAATACATATACTTTATATATTGTATCATACGATATTTTGTTCGTGTTATAAAATTCAGAAATAGAAGACTTTGTGTTAGAAAGAGAGGGAGAAAATGGACGTTGTTAGAAGATTAGAACAAGCTGAATACTACGTAGACCTACTATTTAAAATGATTGATGAAGAAAAGTGTCCATTTTATTCTTTGATCATAAAGAAAAAAGCTCGTAAAAAAGATATTGAACGTATACTAAATCTTTGTGAAATATTGAACGAGCAATATGTAGTGGAGAAAGCAGAAGGGCTTCTTTTGTTCGATGCGCTGTTAGATCAATTTGAAAAAGCGCTTCCACATCAGCTCGAAGTACACGAAACTGCGGAAGCGCTAGCAAAACAAGGTTTATTTAAGCCGCTTATGAATGAATTCTTAAGCATGATTGCGAAACAATAAATAGATTACTTCTTAACTAACTTCTGATCGGATTCCGTAAAATTCTCCTCAATATTCTCTAATGATTTCTCAAAAATATCGATGAAGTCTTGTCCGTAAATGTTGCGCAAGATAGCGATAAGTTCGATATTTTCTGGGAACTTACCATAGAAATTACGAAGTGCAAGAGCCCCATTAAATACAGAGTTATTTTCAGGATCATACTCCTCCATTAAGCGAAGTAGTAATTCTTCCCCTTTGTCTGTAATCTCAATGTACGTATTTCGTTTATCATCTTCTTTTTTTGAGAATACAAGATAGCCGCGTTCTTCCAGCTTTTTCGAGAAGTTAAACGCCGTTGATACGTGCATAACTCCAAACTTAGCAATCTCAGAAATAGAAGCCCCTTTTAAATGATAAGCGATTGACAAAATATGATGCTCATTAATGTTTAAATCGTAAGGCTTAATCCACTGTTGCCAATCTTTCTCTACACATTTCCATAACGCTTTCGATAATTGAGCAATGCGTTGGCTGAAAATCATCGCTTCTTTTACCGAGTAATCTTTTTCTCCACTTTTCATTTACTCACCCACTTTAACATTCTTTTTCATTACTATCTATTATGCCAGTAAAGTAAAAATTAATAAAGTCTTTTTGTGAGAATTGTGAAAATTTTTCGGAAAAATGACATTCTATACAAATCATGCATAACTATGGAAGCGTTTTATGAGTCGTGAATACATGTGTTGTCCTTACATGTTAAGTGATAACATATATTGTAAATGCATAAAAACACGGCATATCTGTGTGATATGCCGTGTTAAGGTCGATTTATATAAAAAATATTTGTTATATGCAAAAAACTAAGCAGGAATTTGTTTACGCCTTTTCCGGAACAGCTTCTTGTAGTTTCTCAATTGATTTTTGAATGTCCAAAATCTCTTTCTCAATATGGCGTTTGTTTTGAGAAATGTCTTGCTTCCAGTTAGAAATCGTATCGTGCATATCGTCTTTTAATTCTTGAAACACTTCTTTACCTTCTGAAGCAGTTTCAACGATTTGACGTTTTAATAATTTTGTATCAGCTGTAATATCAGCTAAAGTCTTTTTAATATCATTTCCTTTTTCTTTTAACTTACCGCGCATAGCTTTGCCAGAAGAAGGAGTAGAGAAAAGAACGGCTAGTCCAGCAACTGCTCCACCGCAAATGACACCTGTAATAAAGGATTTAGCTTTTGACATAAAAGGAAACCTCCTTATTTTTTGTTCGTATTCATGATGTGAAAAATATGCATATCTTTAAGATAAGGGAAAGAAAATTGTGCGGTGCACGTTCCCTGGCATCTTGAGTGAAGAAACAAGCCTTGCAATATTTAATCACGTTAGGAAAGTGGCTTGTTATGTATTACTTCTTATTATAGTGTCACTATTTCACACTATTTGCAATTGTACTTGCGATGTTCTGTAAATTTTCCATTGTGTATTCATTTTGATGTGATTTCCAAACAGCACCGAAACCATCGTTTTCACCGTAGCGTGGAATTAAATGAAGGTGGAAGTGGAACACAGTTTGTCCAGCTTTTTCACCGTTATTGTTAAGTAGGTTAAAGCCAACTGGGTTAAACTCTGCTTTAATCGCATTTGCGATTTTCGGAACGACAGAAAAAATGTGTGATGCGATTTCGGGCGTTAATGCAAAAATGTCTTGTTTGTGAACTTTTGGAATAACAAGGGTATGTCCTTTTGTTACTTGACTAATATCTAAAAATGCAAGCACATGTTCATCTTCGTATACTTTTGAGCAAGGGATTTGCCCGTCAATAATTTTACAAAAAATACAATTATCTGCTGTATGATTCATTGATCTCATCCTTTCAAGTAGCCTTAGCCGTATTTTACCATAATTATATAAGAGAACAAACACGAAAAACAGGAAGCTGACTCAGCTTCCTGTTTTCTGAAGAGGGATTGAAAAAGCATTATCGTAATTTACGTTTCGCAGACACCTCATTTATTTAAGAAATGCACGGTAAATCGGCTAAAGTTTCTGCCGTAGACACCCCATTTTCAAGTGAAATGAATTGCAATCTTTATAAAAGGAAATTGTTTATTTTTTAAAACAGTATATGCTCTTTCGGAGACACCCCGTTTCTAAAATGAAACAAATGATCTGGTTATGTGTAAATTTCTTTGTCCAACATGGACACCCCATTTCATGATGACTTAACTATGTTGTTGTACTCATCAATTGGTGGTCGCTTTTTCAATGTGTTCCTTCTTCACTAATTATGATGTCCGCTTTCGTAAAAATATATGCTAACAAATTTAAAATTTTTTTAAGACATCGATACTATGTAGTACAGCGCCATTTTTGGTAAGATGAATATAGAAAATACTAATGAAGAAAGTGGTGTCGTATGAGCGAGTTATTGCGTGTAGAAAATGTTACAGGAGGATATACGAAGCGCCCTGTACTAAAAGATGTTTCGTTCTCTGTTAATAAAGGCGAACTTGTCGGCTTAATTGGTTTAAATGGAGCTGGTAAAAGTACGACGATTAAACATATTATCGGTTTAATGGAACCGAAAAAAGGAACTGTCACAATTAATGGGAAAACAATTCGTGATGATATGACAGCGTACCGTTCTAGCTTTTCGTTCATCCCAGAAACACCAGTATTATATGATGAGCTAACGCTAGAAGAACATTTGAAGCTAACAGCGATGGCGTACGGTGTCGATGAAAAACAATATGAAGAACGTGTAGGACAACTATTACAAGAATTTCGCATGAAAAATCGTTTGAAATGGTTTCCGTCTCATTTCTCAAAAGGGATGAAACAAAAAGTAATGATTATGAGTGCGTTTTTAGTGGAACCATCTCTTTACATTGTGGACGAACCTTTCGTAGGGCTTGATCCGTTAGCGATTCAATCACTTCTTCAAATGATGGATCACATGAAAAAAAGCGGTGCAGGAATCTTAATGAGTACACACATTTTAGCGACAGCAGAGCGTTATTGTGATTCGTTCATTATTCTGCATCAAGGTGAAGTAAGAGCGAAGGGAACATTAGCTGAACTACAATCACAGTTTAATATGCCGGGTGCAACGTTAGATGATATTTATATTGCATTAACGAAGGAAGAAGATTATGAATAGCACAGCATTATGGAAAGAACGATTTCGTCACTTTCTAAAAGAAGTTCGTACATATAGTAAATACGTATTTAATGATCATTTGAAATTTATTTTTGTATTTATCATCGGCGCAGGAGCGTATTATTACCAGCAGTGGTTACAAACGCTAACACCGTCGTTTCCGACAGCACTCGTTATGGCAGTGTTGCTTGGACTTGTATTAACGGCCGGATCGATACAAACGTTATTAAAAGAAGCAGATCTCGTTTACTTACTGCCAGTGGAAGAAAAGTTAAAACCTTATTTCACAAAGGCATTTCTCTTTACGTTTATGATTCAGTTATACATAATCGCCATCGTAGCGGCAGCACTAGCCCCGTTATACTTCCAGCAAATGAAACAAACAGGAGCGGCTTACATATGGATTGTACTCGCGTTTGTTATCGTAAAAGCGTGGAACTTATTCGTAGCATGGGAAAAGTCATTTTTAACAGATCAAAATATACAAAGAGCTGATTGGTTCATTCGTTTTATTTTAAACGGCTTATTTGTTTATTTCCTTGTAGAGCGTACTTCCGTTATGTTTATTGGCGGAATCGTCCTTCTCATGATGTTATACCTTGTAGTACTGCATCAAATGGTGAAGGGAAAGCCGCTAAACTGGGAGTATTTAATTTCTGAAGAAGGTAAGAAGATGATGCTGCTGTATCGCATAGCGAATATGTTCGTTGATGTACCGGCATTAAAAGAAAGAGTAGCACGGAGAAAATGGCTCGATTTCATTCTTTCGATGATTGGTGAAAAACGTACCTATTTATACTTATATACGAGAACGTTTTTACGATCTGGTAACTATTTCGGCTTGTATGTGCGCCTGCTCGCTCTTGGAGGAGTTATTCTTTACTTCATTCCGTTTTTATATGGACGATTTATCGTAAGCCTTATCTTCCTATACTTAATCGGTTATCAGCTCTTAACTTTATGGAAGCATCACCGCATGAAGATTTGGCTTGATTTGTATCCGGTCGGGGGAGAAGAGAAGAAGAAAGATTTTCTTACTTTATTAAATGCAATCCTTATTATCGGTAGCGTGATATTTACAGTTATATTCGCCCTTGCGACGAAAGATTTCATGATGACGGGCATTTTATTAGTCGTAAGCATAGTATTTAGTATCGGTTTCGTTTATCAATACGGGGCGAAACGTATTGAGCGTTTAAATTGAAGGGAATGAACCTATGATTACATACGAAGAGAAGGTTATAAAAGAATTGGAGCAGTGGAAAGCTACATTCATGAAAGATTCTTCTATGATGACACGGTTCTCTAAGAAAGTGCAGACGAAAGTACAACAGCTTATTCCGGCGAAAGTGCAAAAAGTATTAACAGAAACGATTCGGATGATGGTGCAAACGATTAGTGCCGGATCAAACTTTATAAAGCCGAAATTAAAAGAGACGAACTGGTCATTGCAAAGAAGAGACGACGAAGTACGTAAAAAAATGGATGAGTACAAAAAAATAGCAGCGGCAGAAGGAGCGGGGACGGGAGCAGGCGGTATTCTCCTTGGCCTTGCTGACTTTCCGCTTTTACTCGGCATTAAAATTAAATTTTTATTCGATGCAGCAACATTGTACGGATTTGATACGAGCGACAAAGAAGAGCGCCTTTTTATCCTTCACGTTTTCCAACTTGCCTTTTCAAGTGACGACCACCGAAAAGAAATATGGAAAGCCATCGAAACGTGGGATACAGAAGAAGAAAACCATATGGACTGGGAAAAGTTCCAAACAGAGTACCGAGACTATATCGATTTAGCAAAAATGCTTCAGCTCGTACCAATAATCGGTGCCCCGGTCGGCGCGTATGCGAACTATCAATTACTGCAAAGACTTGGGGAAGTAACGATGAATTGTTATCGTATGCGATTGCTGAATAGGAATTAAAAAGAAAGCATCCTAAATGTGTGATTTAGGATGCTTTTTTGTTTTAATGATTAATGCATCAAAAGAAGAAGGTATAATTCAGATTGTCTTTTCAGTGTTTTAGGCTGAAATTAGTAGTGGAGGTAGTTGACATGTAATAAGGTAATTATGACTCTAGATGATCTAATTCCCATCCAACAACTGAATAATTTTAACGTTTAATAATTGAAACAAAGAAATTTCTGTTTTTCTGGTCTTTTACATGACCAGAAACTCGAATCATACCACCACTAGCGGCAGGTTTAATATCAACTTTAGTCACTATAACATCAATATTTTCTTTTTTCTTCATATGTTCTATGGCAGCTGTAGCAGCTTTTTCTTTTTCTATATTTCTATCATGCATAATTTTTAGTGTACATCCTATAGTTAAAGTTATAATTGTGATCATGATTAAAATTATGATGTTTTTCTTTTTTAATTCCCTCATACAATCCCTCCTGGAATTATCTTGTAATTAATACTATAAATTATTTTTAAGGAGAGGGAAATATAAGTAATACGGTTAGTGGTGAATTTCTTGTTCGTTTATCAAGAATAAGTTTGGAATCATAAAGAAACTTGGGAAGCTATTGAAATACCTAGTTCTGTATCATTACATAATTTTATAAATAGTTGCATCAAAATAAATTGTTATTGCTTTTCGGAGTTTGCTTTATGATGCGGACACATTTGATGTACTAGGTGTCCTTACGTTTTTTAATAGTTTGTATGTTTCTCGACTGTACTTAAGGGATGCAAAAAACACTTATAGATACAATCTATGAGTGTTTTTGGTGGTATGGGTTTATTTAGGCGTTCATTATAATCTTATCTCGCCCCAAATTCGTCTGGAGCACAGAAGTTAGGTGGGGACGAACAAAACCCCCACTGATAAAAATTTTACTTTATTCGTCGCCCCAATATGCAACTTCATAATTTTGGGATTTATTTATTACAACGTAAAGTTTTTTTTGGTTATTGTTTTTATCATACCCTCTAACTCTAATAAAGCCCGCAAGTTCTAATTGTTGAATTTTTACATCGGTTACCACAAAATCTATTTTTTTCTTTTTTCATAGTTTCTATTGCAACTTCAGCAGCCTTTTCTTTTGCAGCATTTTGGTCATGAATAAACTTTGCTATATAACCTATGATTAACATCATAATTATTACGGATAATAATATGAAAATATTTTGTTTCTTATTGAGAATCATCTAAATTCCAACCCATGATAGAATAATTTTGTTTTTTGCTTACTGTGACATAAAACTTTCTTTTTTTATCATTTTCCGCATATCCTCTAACCTCAATAACCCCCCCTTGAAAAGCGGATTTAATATCGACTTTAGTTACTATAACATCTATATTTTCTTTTGTTTTTATATGTTGTATAGCAGCTTCAGCAGCTCTTTCTTTTGTTATATTTCTATCGTGAATAAAGGATGCAGTACAGCCTATGGCAAAAATTATAACTGTTACAATGATTAAAATTATAATCCTTTTCTTTTTTGATTGATCCATATGTATCTCCTGAAATTTCTTTATATTATTTTTTATAAAGAAATAATATAAAACAAATCGTGAACTAATCGTATTTTAGTTCGAAATTTTTGGTGGTTGAAATGGTACTGATATGATAGTTATTAGCGTATTCAACTGCAACACTAAATTCTTTGTTTTTGTCATCCGTTACATAACCAGATATAAAAATTGTTTGAAGATCATTTGGAGTGAATTTATGTTTAGTAATAGTTACATCTACGTTTTCCTCCTCCTTGAAGTATTTAAGAGTTTCTTCTTTAGCCTTATTAACGATTTGTTGTTCCTTATTTTATTATTTTAATATCCATATTTATCCTCCAATGATGGCATCTTGATTATATAAAATATCGTGATAGAAGGAATGTTTTTAGTGAAAAAAGCACTCACTTTTTCTGGTAGCGGGTGCTTTTTAGTTTTCTTTCTTATAAGGAATACTCCTGAATTAAAGAAACAAACTTAAATAGTTATGTTGAAGTGAAACCGTTAGATTTAGTGTTTTAAATCAAAACCTTCAGATGTGGAAATGGAACCGATGTGATAATCATCTTTATAATCAATTGAAGTAGTAAATTTCTTATTTGTATCATCTTTGATATGACCCGTTATAAAAATAGTTTCGATATCATTAGAAGGAAATCTATGATTTGTAATAGTCACTTCTAAATTCTCTTTTTCTTTGAAATACTGAATGGTTTCTTCTGTTGCTTTATTAACGATTTGTTGTTCAGTATTTTTTTGATCTATAGTACATCCTCCTAAAAGGATAAGTGTGAAAGTAAAGAATAATCTTATAGCATATTTTTTCAAGAATAATCACTCCATGAATGTTGCGTTATATTCCTCTTCACTAAATTGTATATCCACAGAATATGTTGTGGCTGGGTATAAAGAAACGGGACTCTAAAGTAAAAAGGTTATTAGTTTTTAAGTTTTAAATTTTTAATGTTGGGAGTTAGGCTTATTGAATAGTCATCCTAGCTTATATGCACATGAAATAATTAGAATTAATATAAATTCCCAACAAAAATATATTGTATTTTTATATTAATTTCACTCATCATAACTAATACTTTCAACCTTATATTTATCTTTATAATTTATATCTGCAGTTATTTTACGATTTGGATTATTGGTTACATGACCCGATACAAAAATTACTCCAAAATCTGCAGGGCCGAATTCGACTTTTGTCACTGTAACATCTAGTTTTTTATCCTCTTTAAAATGTTGGATTGCGATCTTTGTTGCTTTTTCTTTTAATGCTATTTCTTCATCATTTTTTTGTTTGTTCATATACATCAACCCTCCAATAAAAAGTATTATTATAATTACTATTAACAAAAATCCCTTTTTTTTCAAAAAAATCACCCTCTTCTAATAATAAACTATTTATTATAGGGGTAAAAGAATGAAAGAAAGTGCAGTTTTAGATCAAACTTATTATGATTTGGCAAAGGGAGCTTGTAGGAATAATTTAGGTGAAAATTATGAGATAAAGGATTATATAGATCAAAAAAAGTTTTACAGACATGAAAAGTAGGAGAAACATTCCACGATAAACCGGAATGGGCGCAGTAGTCTTTTTATTAGATGTGAATGGGGAAAAGCAAGTTATGGTAGCTTTCCGAGGAACAGAAGGGGATAAAATTATAAAGAAAAACTCTTTAGGCGTTCCGATGAAGCTAGGGAAGGTATGAGGGATTTAAAAACAGATACAAATCATTTTGTTAATAAAAAAATTTATATGCTAAAATATTTTACGTAAAAAAGACACTCTAGTGAGTGTCTAATAATTATTCTTTTAATTTTAGATTTTTAGAGTATGATCTAGAACTTATATTATACTCTCCACCCCCATATTCTACACCTACTCCAAACGTTTTGCTTTCATCTCCTTTAACATGTCCATCTATAAAAACAGTTTGAAAATCATTGGGGGAGAACTCATGTCCTGTAATTACTACATCTAGCTCCTCTCTTTCTTTAAAATATTTAATGGTTATCTCTTCTGCCTTTGCTACTATTTCTTTTTCTTCATTTGTTTTATTATTCATACTGCATCCCCCTAAAAGTATAAGTGTAAGGATAATGAATAATCTTATACCATATTTTTTCAATCAAAATCCCTCCATTAATGTTATTCTATATTTAGAATATATTAAATTATCTGGGAGGGGAAATGTTTTGAATGAAAATGATAAAGTTTTAGATTCTAGTTATTATCAAATGTCAAGGTTTGCTTATCGTGGTGATGAGAAGTTAGGAAACAGTATTGAGGTCACCGACAACAAAGGTAATCCTTTACAAAAATGGGAAGTAAGCGAGACGTTCCACGACAAACAAACCGGAATGGATGCAGTAGCCTTTGAACGAGATGTCGATGGGAAAAAGCAAGTTATGGTAGCTTTCCGAGGTACAGAAGGGGACAAAATTATAGAGAAAAACTCTTTAGGCATTCCGATGAAGCCAGGGGAAGGTATGAAGGATTTAAAAACGGATACTAATCATTTTGTATTACGAGAAGGTGTTCATGAACCAGCAGCACCTCCTGTAGCAGGGACTGAGAATGAAGGTTCAAAGAAATATTGGAATGAAGAGAATCAGCGCTGGGAAACACATAATCAATTCGAACAAGCTGAAAGGGTCATGAAACAAGTAACGGATACATACAAGGACAGGGATGATGTGGAGATATATACGACGGGTCATTCGTTAGGGGGAGCTTTAGCGGAATATGCAGCGGCATCTAATGATAATGTAAGATGTATGTCATGGAATGCGCCGAGTGCAAAACATTTGTTACCGCCTGATTTACAAGAAAGAGCAAATAATGGTGAGTTTAATAATAGAATTGTAAGTGTTGTTCACGGAAATGATTCAATTGGCTATGGACCATTTGGTGCATATGAAAGTCATATAGGCTCTACTTATGCGGTAACCCCACCAATTTCGAAAGAAGAAATGTCAAAGCTATCATTACAGCAAAAGCTTGGGATGGATGTTACTCGATTTTTGAATTCGATAAGTGGCCCTGGTTATCATTATCAAACAGATCAGAACTTCCGGTTTGGAGAGAATGGGTCTTTATCCAATAAATACTTGTTAAATGTAGACACGAATGAAAGAGTTTATGATTCACCAGGCGCGTTATTAGGCGGGGGAGAAATTCGTGTAGTGGTAGAGAATTTAGAACAAGCCGTAAGAGATATGAAGCGAAACGCACAAGAATTTCAAGATAGAGTACCGAGGTTAATTTCTAATATGATGACACTATTAGAAACGGCTGAAAGTAGACGGGTAGAAGCTAAAGTAAATAATATACGTGCACATGTAGAGCATTTAAGTTTTTGGTACATACGAACAGCAACGGAAATTTCAGATTTTATTGAGAAGAAAGCCGATGATTATAAGAAGACGGATCAACAATATTAAGGGAGAAGATTAGGATGCCGAGAATTTACTTAAATGAAGAAGCATTGAACCAAGCTTTACAACAATTTGACCATATGATTCAAGACTTAAATCATAATAAAAGAGTTGTAAGTAATGTACATAATTTACTCTTATCAAGCTGGTCGCAACTTGGAGTGGGGAAGAAGGCTATTAGCGATTTAGAATCTTTTAAAAAAGATATCGAAAGAAGGATGGAAGAATTAGAGTCTGATAAAAGAGAGTTAAAGGGTGCGATTGATTTATTAAAAGCGCTGGACCAAAGCTATGATTATATGGGTCCTAAATATTAAATTACAAGAAGCACTCACAAAGGTGCTTTTTGTAGTTTAACTGGATTAAAGGTTATTGTAGTCATTATTAAGGAATATGATCCTAGATCCATAATGTAGATTGAAAAGTAATATACAGTTTTGAATCAAACTTGCAAATGATGATTTTTTATTTTACAATTTATTTACCGACCGGTAAGTAAAAATAAGTGAGGTACAGTATGACAAAGAATTTACAAACATCGCAAAACATTGTAGAGGCATCATTTAAACTTATGGCAGAGCACGGCATTGAGAAGATGAGTCTTTCCATGATCGCGAAAGAGGTAGGTATTTCAAAACCGGCTATTTATTATCATTTTTCTTCTAAAGAAGCGTTAGTCGATTTTTTATTTGAAGAAATTTTTTCTGGGTATCATTTCGTGAGTTATTTCGATAAAGAACAATATACGAAAGAAAACTTTGCAGAAAAGTTAATTGCCGATGGTTTACATATGCTTTCTGAATATGAAGGGCAAGAAGGAATATTACGCGTTATAAATGAATTCATCGTAACTGCATCGCGAAATGAAAAGTATCAGAAACGCTTATTTGAAATACAAGAAGATTTCTTAAATGGTTTCCACGATTTATTGAAGAAAGGTGTGGAACTTGACGTTGTGTCACAACAGGCAACGGAAGAAAATGCTCATACGTTAGCGCTCGTAATCGATAATATGAGTAATTACATGTTAATGGGATTCCAGTTAAAGTATAAAGAAATTTGGATTCGAAATGTGAAAAACGTCTTGAAGGAGGAATAAAAGTGAAAATGCAAAAAAACTGGTGGCTCGGTTTTCTCGGATTTATTGGGATTTATAAAATTCCAGGTATGATTGAAGCTTTTCAAGCAGATGGAAGTTGGATGAAGTTAATTGGCTTCATTTGGCTACTTTGGTTCGGATATTTTATTCCTGAGAAGAAAGAAGATTAAATTTCAATTTTATGTAAAGTTATGTAAAATATAGATTGAGAGTATTCGTATATTAGATTACTAGATTTGGAGTGGTTACATGGATCCATTGAAAAATGAAATTAACCCTGACATGGTCAAGGTGTGGAAAGTTCGTGCTGTAATTGAAGAAGGAATCGGTATTCTCGTCATTTTAGCTTACCTTTTCCTCATGATAAAGTTTGATTGGTGGGCGTGGATTTTGTACGTGTTAATTGGGTTAACGGTTGCACTAGCACCATTGGAGTACTTCGTATTCCCAAAACTTCGTCAACGTTATTACAGTTATCAATTAAATGAAGAAGAACTTGAAATTCAGCACGGTCTTTTCGTCGTAAAGCGCGTATTAGTACCGATGATTCGTGTACAGCACGTGACGATTGAACAAGGTCCGATTATGAGGAAATATGGCTTAGCAGAATTGCACATTTCAACAGCAGCAACTTCTCATAGCATCCCAGGCTTAACGATGTATGAAGCAGAAATGTTGAAAACGAAAATCGCAGAATTAGCGAAAGTGAGTGATGAGGATGTATAAGAGACAGCATCCAATCACGATGTTATTAGAATTAAAAATAACAGACTTTATACCACTCATTATTTTCATGTTTAGCTTAAATGGAAAATTCCCGTTTTGGTATTTAATTCCCGCTGCATTCGGTTTACTCACTGTTTTTTCAGCGTTTGAAAAATGGTATTACACAACGTATTGGGTTGAAAATAACGTATTACACGTAAAACAAGGGCTCTTTGTGAAGAAGGAGAGCTACTTAAATAAAGAACGTGTTCAAACGATTAATACAAGTTCTAACGTGTTATATCAAATGCTTCGCTTAAAAAAGATTCAAATTGAAACAGCAGGGGGAGGCGACGATGCAGAAGTAAGCTTAGCTGGTATTACAGTAGAAGAAGCAACAGAGCTTATTGCAATGCTAAATGATCCAACTCCAGAAGTGAACGCAGAAGAAACATCAGAAGAAGTAGTAGAAAAAGAAATCGTTACAGAAGAAAAACAAGCGACTGAATATAAATTAACTTGGAAAGAAATTTTGCTAGCGTCTGTTACATCTGGTCAGTTTGGACTATTATTCTCATTAATCTTTTTCGTGTATCACCAAGTAGATGAGTACATTCCGAAATGGATAGAGAATGGCGTCAAGTCGTATGTAATGGAACATGATATATATGGCTGGATTTTCATGATAGCTAGTTTGATTGTCCTTTCATGGATTATATCGACAATCGGTTATGCGCTAAAACATGGAGATTTCACAGTGAATCGAAGAAATGATGAAGTCCGCATTTCGCAAGGATTACTTGAGAAAAAAGAACTCGTCCTAAAATTGCACCGCATTCAAGGTATTACGATAAAAGAAAGTATTTTACGTCAGCCATTCGGTTATTGTGCTGTACAAGTAGAAGTGATTCAAGGTAAAGGACTGGGTGACGAGAAAGAAAAAGTTACACTGCATCCTATCATTCGAAAAGATCGCGTACAACAGTTACTCGCACATTTACAATTACCATACGAACTGAATACAAACATTATTTCATTACCAAAAGTAGCATTACGTCGTTACTTAATTGATAGTTTTATATTCTTCGCAATGCTAGCAATCCCGCTTATTGGAATAAGTATATACTTTGAAAAGCACTTCATCATGTGGGCATTGATTCCGCTCGCGATCCTCATCTTTACACTTGGATACGCAACATTTAAAACAAATGGCTACAGTGTAAATGGAGAGCAAATTACGCTTGTATATCGCAGCGTCGGCAAATATACAGGGCTTGTTAGAAGAAGGCACGTCCAATCAATGGAAAAGACACAATCCTATTTCCAGCGCCGTGCAAATCTATGTACGTACAAATTCTCTAACGCATCATCGGATTATAAATTAGAGCATACGAGAGTAGAAGATGCGGAGAGAATGCAGGATTGGTATAAGAAGAGAATGAGTGAGAATTAACTTGAAAAAGCTTGCCTATTATGAAAGGCAGGCTTTTTTTATTATAGGAAAATGAGTGACTTAATTCATATATTAGTAAAGCTACAGCGCACATATATCAATACATATCAAAAAAGGTAGTATGCTTCTATTTTCAGGAAAATCTGTGGAATTTTTGATATGAATGGTATACTAATATAGAAAAAGTATTAGGAGGCTATATATGATAAGTCAGTTAAAAAGAGAAGCACTTGATGCATTAAAAGGAAAATGGGGATTAGCGGTAGGGGCAACCTTATTAGTCGGAATCCTTATTGGAGCTGTTGAAATGCTAACCACAGGTATTTTCTCGATATTTTGGGGTTGGGAAGAAGCAAATGAGTCGCTTACGGTAACTATTATTGCAATGTTTATTATCGGTCCGTTAACAGTGGGTGCTTCTTATTTTGTTTTAAATGTAATTCGCGGGACTAATGCTCGTATTGGTCATATATTTAGATGGTTTAACGATGGAAGTAAGTTTATGAAATCGTTTTTAACATATTTACTAATGAATGTGTACTTGATTCTATGGACATTACTTCTTATTATTCCAGGTATTATTAAATCATTTTCTTATTCTATGACATATTTTATTTTGAATGATCATCCAGAATATACAGCGAATCAAGCGATTACTGAAAGTCGTCGTATGATGAATGGACATAAAATGGATTACTTTTTATTATGCTTAAGCTTCTTAGGTTGGTTCATTTTAAGTATTCTTACTTTAGGAATCGGTTTCTTATGGTTAGTACCATATTTCTACACGACATCAGCTGCATTTTATGAAGAGATTTCAAAAGAATATTATAAAAAAGAAGACACTAATTTCTAATAACCACCTGTCCCTTAAAGAATATAGGGCACAGATAGTTTAGATGTTCTGTTTATGGGGAGCACTTCAGGATAAGGTATAGGTTTTTATATAAAAATTCTGCCCTCTATGTTTTAGGATAGAGGGCTATTTTTTCATGTAAAAATAATGAATAATATATGTGAAACAAAAAAGCGAGGTGAATGAGAGTGAGCAAGTTTTTAATTCCGTATTCATTTTCTATATTAAGTTTCTTTATTTCAGTAACGGCACTTGATTTATATGATAGGATAGGAAAAAATGATGAGATGACTTCGCCAAACATAATTGGAAAGATAATTCAATCTACTGCGCAAATGGGAGTCCTTACATTATATTTCGGAGTACCTATCATTTTAGGTGGCTGTCTACTTGGGGAATTATTGTTTAGAGGTATCATTTTACGATTTAAAATAAGCTATATTATATCTTTATTATTATATTTACTTTTAGCTTGTAGTATTGTTTCAGTAACAGTTGGGATTCCAACTACATATGAAGATTCTAATATTTTTTTCATGGGAATAACTATGATTTGCGCTGTTACATTCTTTGTGGGCCGGAATATATCGGAAAAAACAAGTTAATAATGGAGTGACAGAATGAAATACACTTGTCCGTGCTGCGGGTATAGAACAATAGAAGAACCACCAGGTACATATGAAATTTGTAATATATGTTATTGGGAAGATGATGAGGTCCAGTTTAACGATCCTGACTTTGAAGGCGGGGCGAATGAAGTTTCGTTAAGACAAGCACAGAAAAATTTCATTACATTGGGTGCTTGCGAGGAATGTTTTGTTGGATCAGTTAGAAAGCCAAATAGTGAAGATGTGAAGGACGCTAGTTGGAAGCAAATTTAGTAAGTAAAATGTTATTACTCAATTTATCAGGAGTAATAACATTTTTTTTATGCAATGATGAAAGAATTAACGCCGTCTTATAAGATAAAATAGTAAAGATGATACAGTAATAGGAAGGCCAGTATCCAGAAAAGCTTCTAAATAAAAGGATAGAAAATCTCTGTCATTAAACCACATAAAGAATAAATGATTGTAGGAAATACCTAACAGTATAAATAAAGGAATACCGATCTTTAATTCGTGACTTCCTTTTATTTTTCTATAACAAAATTCACCTAATAAACAACCGATAAGAACAGGAATGCTTCCAAGAATTAAAAACATAATAATAGATACCCAAATCGGTCCCCATGAATCCGCATAATTTGGAACTAGTGTATACTGTAAAACGTTCACAATGATAGAAAAAACCAGTAAGCATATTAAATAACTAATAGAAAATTTTTTCAATGGAATCATCCTTATAAAAGTTCACTTTATTTTTATGAACATATAAACCTCTTTGAATTATAGATTAAATATATAAGGATAATCAATTTGTATGCATTTCATGTTTATGGATATATTTTCAACGAATATAAATGTATAGATGTATAGTCAATTGTGAGTATTTGATGTTATCATATTGAATGATATGGAAATTTTTAATAGAAGAAGCAACGAACAATTCAAAGGTAATGAAGCCTTTGTGGTATAAAGAAAATATTTATTATTACTCAGCGATATTAAAAATAAGATACATATTTATATAAATTTAGTAGAAATGGGGGTTTTAAAAAGGAATGAGTATAAGTATAACAAGGCAAAAAATTTTAGCAGCCGCTTCTCAAATTGTGCAATGTAAAGGGGTTGCTAAGTTAACCTTAGAAGCGGTAGCAAAAGAGGCGGGGATAAGTAAAGGTGGATTGTTGTATCACTTTTCAACTAAAGAAGCTTTAATAGAGGGCATGATACTCAAAGGGACGGAGGAGTATCAAGACGCTATTCACAATAAAGTAGCGGAGGACTTAGAGAAGAAAGGAAGGTGGGTACGTTCTTTTGTAGAGGAAAGATTAAGTAATGAGGGAAGAGTAGAAGAGCTGGGTAGTAGTATGATGGCAGCATTAATGCTAAAGCCTGAATTACTTGAACCGTTAAAACAATCATTTCAGCAACTGCAAAATAAAATAGAAAATGATGAGATAGATTCAGTTTGTGCCACAATTATTAGATTAGCGGCAGATGGATTATGGTATTCGGAATATTTAGGGGTTGGAAGACTAAGCCCCGAATTAAGAGAAAAAGTGATTCAAGCTCTTATTTTTAATTCATATAAATAGAATATATGAACTATATAATGTAAAACAATTCACCATTGCTTATTTAATGCACTGGTGAATTGTTTTTTTTATTAGAAAAATAGAACAATTTCATAGAGTATTGAATTATAACCGTCCAGACGGTATAGTAATATTTGGTTTAAGAGGAAAATGAAACAAAAAAAGAATAAAAAATATTTTTAGCACACTATTCGAAAGGATAGGCCGCAAAGCTTAGAGTCTACGGTAATACATATTGGTTACTAAGATCGTCTGGTTGCACATTTTTGATGCAACCGGACGGTCTTTTTTTGTTATATAAATATAAAAAATAGGAGGGAATTATGCAAATGAAAAGTACTAAGAGGCATATTTCGATGGTTTCATTAGTTTTTCTAGTATTATTTTCAGTGCTAAATGTGTGGGCTCCAGTTATTCAAGCCGCTGTGATAAAAAATCCAGTGGACGAGATTAATATCTCCCGTACTGATGGTACAACGTCTGAACCATATCAAGCCTCAGATGGCATGAAAGTAGAAGTGAAGTGGTCAGCTAAAGAAAAAATAAAAAGTGGAGATCAATTCACAATTGATATGCCAAAAGAATTTAGAAAAGATCTTATGAATATGAGTTTTCCTTTAAAAGATGCTGAAGGAAAAACAGTTGGTACATGTGAGATGAAAAAAGGTCTATTGACATGTACTATGGGTGATTACGTAGAAGGAAAGAATAACGTTAAAGGTTCTTTATTCGTAGAATTCTACTTTGGGCTAGAAGCATATGATGGTGTCAAAGAAATTCCATTAGAATTTAACGTTGATGGTCAAATCGTAAATAAAGAAGTAAGTGTAAATAATACGACAGAGAGACCGAAGCCACATCCCAATACAGATAATCTATTGAAATGGGGTTCTTATAATCAAGAAGATCCATCCATTGCTGATTGGCTTGTATATGTAAATGCAACTGGAACAGAAATGCAAGATCTTAAATTAACAGACACATTAGGACCTGGGCATGAATTAATTACAGATAGCTTAGTATTAGAAGAGGCTGTATTTGAAGATGGCTATGCACCAACAAATATTAAGCCAGCAGATTTATCTAAAATTAAAATCAATGCAACGAAAACTGGATTTACAATTGAATTTCCAGACAGTTCAAAAGGTTATATTTTAAGATATAAAACAAAGATTACCAATCCCGCTGCAAAGCCTCATAAAAATACAGTGAAATTAGAAGGCAAAAATATTAAAACTGAAGAAAAAGTAGGAGAAGTATTCGTAAGTGGTGGGGGAGGAACTGGTTCAGGCGACGATCATCCACCTAGTATTGAAAAGAATATAGTTGATGAGAGTGGTAAGCTTGTAGAGAATCAGCAGTTAGCGCAAATGGATCAACCTATTCAATATCAAGTTGGTACACATATACCAAACGATCCTCCTAAATACACATCTATGGTAATTAGTGATGATTTAGAAGATGTATTAGAAGTATTAGAGGCAAAAGTGTATGATCAAAATGGCCAAGATATTACTTCTAAAGGAACACTAAAGATAGATAAACAAAAAAGTGAAGTAACATTTACGTTCGGTGAGAGTTTTGACTATAAGTCATATGAAGACCAGATAATTAACCTTAGTATTAAGGCGAAAATTAAAGCTAATGCAGACTTATCTTCTTACGTAGATAAGAAGATTCCTAATAAGGCAGAATTACATTTTGATGATAAAACATTAACATCGAAAGAAGTAAATGTTACACCGCCTGAAGCTCCAAAAGAAGGTACAGTATCGATTCATAAAATAGATGCTGAGAATCCGAACAAAGGGTTAAAAGGTGCCGAATTTGAAGTTCGAAATAGTGCAAATGAAGTTGTTGCAAAACTGATAACGGACGAAAACGGCTTTTCAGTACCTCAAACTTTAGCTCCTGGGACGTATAAAGTTTATGAAAAAGTAGCACCTGAGGGATATCAAAAATTAACAAGTCCGGTAGAGGTTACACTTCAAGCTGGAGAAACAAAAGCAATTGAAATTAAAAATACTTTGCAAAAGGGTCAAATTGAATTAAAGAAAATTGATTCAGAAAATGGTGAAAAACCATTAGCAAATGCAGAGTTTGATATAGTAAAAGACGGTGTAGTAGTTGAGCATATTATTACAGATAAAGATGGTAAGGCAATTTCTAAACCGTTAGCGCCAGGAAAATATATTTTAAAAGAAACGAAAGCGCCTGAAGGATACCAATTAAAAGAAACAGAATTCGAAGTAAATGTAACAGGGGACGGTATATTCCCGATAACAGTAGAAAATGCAATGACAGACAAAGGTAATGTAGAAATTACAAAGGTGGACAAAGAAAACGGTTCAGTATTAGCGGGTGTCGAATTTGAAGTCCAAGATGAGAAAGGTGAAGTAGTAAGAAAAGTAACGACGGATAAAGAAGGAAAGGCAAACGTTTCAGATCTTTCAGTAGGAAAGTACAAATTAGTAGAGACGAAAAGCTTACCAGGTTACAAGAAACTAACAGAGCCAGTATCGTTTGAAATTACAAAAGGTATGACGAAAGTCCTATCATTAAAAGTAGAGAATGAACAGTTAGAAAACGGTTCAGTAGAAATTACAAAAGTGGATAAAGATAGCCAGAAAGCATTAAAAGGCGTAGTTTTCGAAGTACGAGATGAAAAAGATAAAGTAGTCAAAGAGGTAACAACAGATAAAGAAGGAAAAGCAAACGTTTCAGATCTTTCAGTAGGAAAGTACAAATTAGTAGAGACGAAAAGCTTACCAGGTTATAAGAAACTAACAGAGCCAGTGTCATTTGAAATTACAAAAGGTATGACGAAAGTCCTATTATTAAAAGTAGAGAATGAACAGTTAGATAAAGGTTCAGTAGAAATCACAAAAGTAGATAAAGACAGCCAGAAAGCATTAAAAGGCGTAGTCTTCGAAGTACGAGATGAAAAAGATAAAGTAGTAAAAGAAGTAACAACAGATAAAGATGGAAAAGCAACAATTGATGATTTATCAGTAGGAAAGTATAAATTAGTAGAAAAAGAAAGTTTACCAGGTTATAAGAAATTAATAGAGCCGGTATCGTTTGAAATTACAAAAGGCATGACCGAGGTCTTATCATTAAAAATAGAAAATGAAATGGTAGATACGGGAAATATAGAGATAACAAAGATAGATAAAGATAATAAAGCACCGTTGGTGGGAGTAACGTTCGTTGTCCAAGATGAGAAAGGTAACGAAGTTAAAAAAGTAACGACAGATAAAGAAGGAAAAGCAAATGTTTCAGATTTATCAGTAGGAAAGTATGAATTAGTAGAGGTAGAAAGTTTACCAGGTTATAAAAAGCTAGAAAAACCAGTATCATTTGAAATCAAAAAAGGCATGACCGAAGTTCTATCATTAAAAGTAGAAAATGAAATGGTGGATACAGGGAATGTAGAGATAACAAAAATAGATAAAGATAGTAAAGCACCATTAGAAAATGTTGTATTTGAAGTACGTGATTTAAAAGGTAAAGTAGTTGCAAAAGTAACAACGGATAAAGAAGGAAAAGCAAACGTTTCAGATTTATCTATTGGGAAGTATGAGTTGGTGGAGGTAGAAACACCAGCAGGATACAAACCACTTGAAAAACCAATTTTATTCGAAATTGAAAAGGGTAGAGTAACAGCGTTAAAGCTAACAGTCGAAAATGAATTAGTGGATACAGGAAATGTAGAAATTACAAAAGTAGACAAAGAAAATAAAGATGCTTTAGCTGATGCAGTATTTGATATTCAAGATGAAGCAGGACAAGTAGTTGCTAAAATAACGACAGATAAAAAAGGACAAGCAAAAGTTACTAATTTATCAGTTGGAACATATAAGTTAGTAGAAGTGAAAGCACCAAAAGGATATAAGCAATTAGTAGATCCGATTACTTTCCAAATTGAAAAAGGCATGACAAAATCTCTTGCTTTAACAGTCGAAAACGAAATGTTAGACAAGGGTAATGTAGAAGTTACAAAAGTGGATAAAGACAGTCAAAAAGCATTAGAAGGCGTAGTCTTCGAAGTGCAAGATGAGCAAGGAAAAGTAGTAACGAAAGTAACGACAGACAAGGATGGAAAAGCAAGCGTTTCAGGTTTATCCATAGGAACATATAAGTTAGTAGAGGTAGAAAGTTTACTAGGTTATAAAAAGCTAGAAAAACCAGTATCATTCGAAATCAAAAAAGGTATGACGAAAGTCTTATCATTGAAAATAGAGAATGAATTGGTAGACAAAGGTACTTTAGAAGTTACAAAAGTGGACAAAGAAAGTGGCACAGTATTAGCGGGTGTAACTTTCGAAGTGCAAGATGAAAAAGGGAAAGTAGTAACAAAAGTAACGACAGACAAAGAAGGAAAAGCAAACGTTTCAGGTTTATTCATAGGAAAATATAAGTTAGTAGAGGTAGAAAGTTTACCAGGTTATAAAAAGCTAGAAAAACCAGTATCATTTGAAATCAAAAAGGGTATGACAGAAGTTTTATCGCTGAAAGTAGAAAACGAACAAGTAGATAAAGGTTCAGTAGAGATCACAAAAGTGGACAAAGACAGTCAGAAGGCATTGGCAGGTGTAGTCTTTGAAATCCAAGATGAAGCAGGCAAAGTAGTAACGAAAGTAACGACAGATAAAGAAGGAAAAGCGAACGTTTCAGATCTATCAGTAGGAAAATACAAATTAGTAGAGACGGAAAGCTTACCAGGTTACAAAAAGCTAAGCGAATCAGTATCATTTGAGATTACAAAAGGTATGACAGAAGTTTTATCGCTGAAAGTAGAAAACGAACAAGTAGATAAAGGCTCAGTAGAGATTACAAAAGTGGACAAAGACAGTCAGAAGACATTGGCAGGTGTAGTCTTTGAAATCCAAGATGAAGCAGGCAAAGTAGTAACGAAAGTAACGACAGATAAAGAAGGAAAAGCAAACATTTCAGATCTATCAGTAGGAAAATACAAATTAGTAGAGACGGAAAGCTTACCAGGTTATAAAAAGTTAGAAAAACCAGTATCATTTGAAATCAAAAAAGGTATGACAGAAGTCTTATCACTAAAAGTAGAGAATGAACAGTTAGATAAAGGTTCAGTAGAAATTACAAAAGTAGATAAAGACAGTCAAAAAGCATTAGAAGGCGTAGTCTTCGAAGTGCAAGATGAGCAAGGAAAAGTAGTAACGAAAGTGACAACAGATAAAGAAGGAAAAGCAAACATTTCAGACCTATCTGTAGGGAGTTACAAATTAGTAGAGGTAGAAAGTTTACTAGGTTATAAAAAGCTAGAAAAACCAGTATCATTTGAAATTACAAAAGGTATGACGAAAGTCTTATCATTGAAAATAGAGAATGAATGGGTAGACAAAGGTAATGTAGAAGTTACAAAAGTGGATAAAGACAGTGGAACAGTGTTAGCGGGCGTAACTTTCGAAGTGCAAGATGAACAAGGCAAAGTAATAACGAAAGTAACAACAGATAAAGAAGGAAAAGCAAACATTTCAGACCTATCTATAGGGAGTTACAAATTAGTAGAAGTAGAAAATTTACCAGGCTACAAAAAACTAACAGAGCCAGTATCATTCGAAATCAAAAAAGGTATGACAGAAGTTTTATCACTAAAAGTAGAGAATGAACAGTTAGATAAAGGTTCAGTAGAAGTTATAAAAGTAGATAAAGACAGTCAGAAAGCATTAGAAGGCGTAGTCTTTGAAGTGCAAGATGAAAAAGGAAAAGTAGTAACGAAAGTAACAACAGATAAAGAAGGGAAAGCGAAAGTTTCAGATCTATCAGTAGGAAAATACAAATTAGTAGAAACGGAGAGTTTACCAGGTTACAAAAAACTAACAGAACCAGTATCATTCGAAATCAAAAAAGGTATGACAGAAGTTTTATTACTAAAAGTAGAGAATGAACAGTTAGACAAAGGTTCAGTAGAAATTACAAAAATGGCTGCTGAAAGTAAGAATGTATTATCAGGGGCAGTGTTTGAAGTTCATGACGAAAAAGGAAAAGTAGTAACGAAAGTAACAACAGATAAAGAAGGAAAAGCGAAAGTCTCAGACTTATCTGTAGGTCACTACACACTTGTAGAAGTAGAAGCACCAAAGGGTTATGAAAAATTAACTAATCCAATTCCATTTGAAATTACAAAAGGAATGATAAGTCCAGTTCAATTAGAAGTATTAAACAAATTGACTTCTTTAGCACCACCAGGCCCAGAGAAACCAGAAACGACGGATCCAGAAAAACCAGAAACGACGGATCCAGAAAAACCAGAAACGACGGATCCAGAAAAACCAGAAACGACGGATCCAGAAAAACCAGAAACGACGGATCCAGAAAAACCAGAAACRACGGATCCAG